>JBBIOB010000049.1:0-23097 GCA_037443565.1 Armatimonadota bacterium
GCCGCGCACGCCCCGCAGGATGGCCGAGGTCCGCGTCTCGTCTACCATCCGCCGCACGCCGTACTCGCGGATCGGCGCCAGCCTAAACGTGACGTCCTTCAGCACCTCGACGTACACCCCACCGAGGCCAAACATCACGACCGGCCCGAACTGCGGATCGTGGTTGAGCCCCAGGATGACCTCGCGGCCACGCCGCGCCATCGCCTGGACGATCGCGCCGTGCAGGCCGGCCTCAGGCGCGCGGCGGCGCACCGCGTCCATCATCGCATCGTAGGCCCGCGCCACGGCGTCGCGCGAATCCAGGCCCAGCCGGACGCCGTCCACGTCGACTTTGTGGATGATCTCGGGCGACATGATCTTCAGCGCAACGGGGAGTCCGATGGCCGCGGCGCGATCGGCCGCCTCGGTCGCGTTTGCCGCCACCGCCCACGGCAGGAGCGGGAATCCGTACGCCTCGAGGAGCTCGAACGCCGCAGACTCGATCAGGAATCCCGGCGCCGCGCCGTCCAGGATCGCGCGAGCCCGGGGCCGGTCCACGTCGTCGAAGGTGCGGTAGCCGGTGCGGGGCCGGGCTGTCCACGAAGTGTAGCGCGCCACAGCCGCCAGCGTGCGGGCCACCGCTTCGGGAAACGTGTAGTGCGGAATCCCACCGTCCTCGAGCCGGGCGACCCCGGCCTCGACCGCGAGCGCGCCGACGAACGACGCCAGCACGGGCTTGCCGGCCTGTCTCGCCCGCCGTACCACCGCGTCGGCCGTGGCCTCCACATCGATTGTGGCCTGACGCGTGACCAGCACGATCCCGGCATCCACGTTCTCGTCGGCGAGCACCGCCTCCAGGGCGGCGTCGTACCGGCGGTCGTCGGCGTCCCCGATGATGTCGACTGGATTGCCCACCGACGCCTCGGCCGGTACCACGCCGCGCAGCACACCCAGCGTGGACTCGGAGAGCCGGGCCAGCTCGAGCCCCTGCCGGATGCACGCGTCGGTGGCCAGGATGCCCGGGCCGCCGGCGTTGGTCACGATGCCGACGCGCCGGCCGCGCGGAAGCGGCTGGCGCGAGAACGCCGCGGCGTAGTCGAACAGCTCCTCGATGCTCTCGGCCCGCAGGACGCCGGCCTGGGCGAAGATCGCCTCGTACACCTGGTCGCTGCCGGCCAGCGACCCGGTGTGGCTCGAGACCGCGGAGGCGCCCGCCGCGGTCCGGCCGGCCTTGAGCACCAGGATCGGCTTGGGTGGGTGCTGCTCGCTGATCGCGCGCGCGGACTCGATGAAGCGCCGCCCCTCGGAGAGCTCCTCGACGTAGAGCAGGATCACCGACGTCGCGGGGTCCCCGGCCAGCAGCTCGAGCAGCTCGATCTCCGTGACGTCGGCCTTGTTGCCGAGGTTGAAGACCTTCGAGAACCCGATCCGCCGGCTGCGGGCGTAGTCGAGCGCCGCGGCGGTGAGCGCGCCGGACTGCGAGAGGAACCCGATGTTCCCCGCCCGCGGGATCTCGGCGGCGAACGTGGCGTTGAGCCGCACCTCGGGCGCGGTGTTGACCACGCCCAGGCAGTTGGGCCCCATGAGCGCGAATCCCCAGCGCGCGACGCGCGCGCGCACCTCGTCCTCGCGCCGGCGGCCCTCTTCGCCGACTTCGCGGAAGCCGCCGGAGATGACCACCACACCGCGCACCCCGCGCGCTCCGCACTCGTCGAGCACCGCTGGCACGGTGGGCGCCGGCGTGATGACGATGGCGAGGTCCACCGAATCCGGCACGTCGAGGATGGAGCGATAGGCGCGGACCCCGCTGATCGACCGCGCCGTGGGATTGACGGGATGGGCCGCACCCTGAAATCCGCCGGCCAGGATGTTGCGGAAGATGGCGTGGCCCACCTTGGCCGGATCGCGCGAGGCCCCGATGACGGCCACGGTTCCAGGACTCACAAGCCCTGACAGATCGCGAATCGATGACATGGCACTTCAAGAGTTCGATGGCCGGCGGCGCCGACCCTACGGCCTCCGGGGAGCGCCTGATTGGCGCGGCGGCCGACGGTGCTATGATTGAACAGGAAGTCCCCACGGGATCCGGGGTGGGCTTCATGCTGCTGCGCGAGTTCAAATACCAGTTGTTCGTGCCTGAGTGCAACCCCAACGCGGAGACGCTCAACTGCCTGGCGGCGTTCTCGGACGATGTGTCGGAGGTGTTTCCTTACCCCAACGCCGTGCTCAAGGGCTGTGTCTTCCGCCCCGATACCGGGACGCTGAGCTTTCGCCATGAGGGGAAGTTCTTCACCCTCTATGCCAGGCGGGTCGCCGTCACCAGAATTGCCGACGACGCTGATGCGCAGCAGACCCTGGCATGGCTGCGCGACTTCATCAACCAGACGTACGAGGGCCGCGAGCGGATTACCCCCAGCTACAAGACGTGCGACGCGCCGAAGGCGCTCGACGTGTACAAGCTCCTGCCCGGCACCAACTGCGGGGAGTGCGGTGAAGCGACCTGCCTGGCGTTCGCGCTCAAGGTGGTCGCCCAGTCGACAGAGATCGCGGCCTGCCGGCCGCTGTTCTCCGGACAGCACGAGGCGAAGCGCGAGCGCGCCGTGGAAGTCCTGCTCGGCGCCGGCTACGAGGTGCCGGCCGCCCTGCTCTGACCCCGGGCGCCCGCGGCGCTACGCTTCGCCCAACAGGGTTTGCAGGGCGAGGCGAGATCGTAGGGCCTCCGGACCCTGCAGCGGTGGGCACTCCTCGACGCGTCCCGTCCCCGACGCCAGCCGCAGCGCAAACGCGATGCACGTCCGAAACCCGCACAGGTCGCAGTTGGTGCGCGGCAGGAGTTTGTACAGGTCCAGGGCACTCGCAAGGCGCTGGAGGCCCTCGCGGGGCGTGATCTCGGCGCGCCGGTCATGCGTGTCGTTGATCGTGTCCCGCAGCCAGTCCAGGAGCGCTCTGCCCGCATCCAACGTGGGAACGAGTGCCAGGCGGACCTCCCCGGGCATCCTCCTATGGGTCGCACCGGCTTCCAACCTGCTGTCCCTGATCTACACGGGGAGCATCCTGGGCGCACAGATGGTCTGGATCCGCGTGCTGACCGCCCTGGCCATGGCCTTCGTCGTCGGCTGGGTGATGACCCTGGCGTTCAAGCAGGAAGAGATGCAGCGGATGAACCCGTAAGCGGGCGGTCCGACGTCGCGCATCCTGAGCCCGACCGACATCACGCTGCTGGGGCTGCTGGTCGTCTCGCTCCTGGCGCCCAACTACCTGGTGCGGGAAGGCCCCTACGGCCAGAAGGTGGCGGTCTGGGCGGCGGCGATGCTCGTCGTCGTCGCCTATGTCCGCTGGCGGAAGACCGGAGAGGAGATCCGGCGCTGGCTGGATGAGACCTGGTGGTTCGTCCGCATCATCTTCCCGCTGGTGCTGCTGGGCGTCTTCATCGTCGGGGTCATCGGCGCGGCGCTCCCCCGGGCGTGGATCGAGACCTACCTGGGCGGCTCGGGCCTGCTGGCCTCGTTCCTGGCCACAATGCTCGGCAGCGTCAGCTACTTCGCCACCATGACCGAGGCGCCGTTCGTCCACACCCTGCTCGGCCTGGGCATGGGCAAGGGTCCGGCGCTGGCGCTCCTGCTGACCGGGCCGGGGCTCAGTCTGCCCGACTGGCTGGCCATTGGACGGGTGTTCGGCGTTAAGAAGGCCGCTGTCTACGTGTGCACGATCATCGTCCTCGGCACCATCGGCGGCTGGTTTGCCGGGACGTTCATCTTCGCGTGAGGAGGTACTGTGATGATCACGATCGAGGTCTTTGGTCCTGGATGCCAGCGGTGTCACGCCACGTTGGCCGCGGTCCAGCAGGCCGTGCAGGGGCTGGGTGTCGAGGCAACAGTCATCCAGATCGACGATCCCAAGGAGATGGCCAGGCACCGGGTGATGTTCACGCCGGCCGTACGGATCAACGGTGAGATCAAGTGCACGGGGCGGGTGCCCAACGCCGCTGAGGTCACGAATTGGCTGGCAACGGCGGCTGCCACGGCGACCTCATGACGGCGCGAACCGTGTCGTCGCTCGTGGTGCCGCCGGCGGCGGCAATCGTGCTCGCCACCGGTGGCGCCGCGGCCGCGCCGCCCACCGATCCCATCGTGCGGGCGGTGTTCTTCTGGAGCAAGGGCTGCCCGGCCTGCCATGTGGTCATCGAGCAGGTCTTTCCGCGGCTGGAGCGCGAGCACGGGGACCGCCTGTACATCCGGCGGTTTGAGATGTCCGACCCTTCCGCCGTCGCCCTCTACCAGGCGACCGCTCAGACATTCCGGCTGCGGCCCGACCAGTACGTCGTGCCCCTCATGGTCATCGGCGACCAGGTACTCATCGGCTGGGGTGAGATCCGGGACCGTCTGCCCGACCTGATCGCGACGCATCTGGCACGAGGCGGACTGGCGTGGCCGGCGATCCCCGGGCTGGCGGGTTTGATTGGACCGGAAGATACACCGCCAGCCGCTGCTCCTCCGCGTGCGCCTGTGGAGCGAGTCGACCCCGCCATGCCAACCGTGGCGCCGGCCCCCGAGGGCCCGCGCCACGACCCTGTGGGGCTTGGCCTGGCCATCGCCGTCATGGCTGGGATGATCGTCGCACTGCTCTACGTCGCCTACGCGATGCTCGGCCGCGGGGCGCGCCAACCGCAGGCATCGACGCGGTTGCCCTGGGTGATTCCGGTGCTCAGCGTTGCAGGACTGATCGTTGCCGGCTACCTCACCTACATCGAGTCCCTGGGTGTGCCTGCAGTGTGCGGTCCGATCGGCGACTGCAACGCCGTGCAGGCGAGCCCGTACGCGAAGTTGTTCGGGATCGTGCCGGTGGCGCTGCTCGGCGTCGCTGGGTACCTGGGCATCCTGACCGCCTGGGTCGCGGGCGTGCGGCGGCGTCGTCCGGTCTGGCCGCACACGACGACCGTCGCCTTCAGTATCGCGCTGCTCGGCACGGTCTTGTCGCTCTACCTGACGTACCTGGAGCCGTTCGTGATCCAGGCGGTGTGCGCGTGATGCCTAACGTCGGCGGTCATCATCACGCTGATCCTGCTGTCGGTAACCGGCCCGGCCCGCCGAACGCTGGATGCCGTCAGGTAGTCGGACCCACTCTACGTCGGAGGGTTCTCATCAACATGCGTCATGACGCGATCGGTCCTGAGGCTGATGCCACGGTACGCATCCCCACCGCGTCTCCTGAGCCCGTCGCGGGCACCACGCCGGCCCCCGCTGGACTGACCGGTTGGCCCTCGGAGCAGAAGCGGCTGGGGAGGTTTGAGCGCTATCTCAGCCTCTGGGTGGCGGCGTGCATGGCGCTCGGCGTGCTGCTGGGTACCCTGCTCCCGGGGATTATCGACAGCCTGAGGCGGATGGAGTTTGGCGAAGGCAGCCAGATCAACGTGCCCATCGCCGTCCTCATCTGGCTCATGATCATCCCAATGATGATGAAGGTGGACCTCGCAGCGATTCGCGGCGTCGGGCGGCGGCCGCGCGGGCTTTTCGTGACCCTGTTCGTCAACTGGCTCGTGAAGCCGTTCTCGATGGCCCTCATCGCGTGGGTGTACTTCCGCCACGCCTTCGCCGCCTGGATCGGCCCCGCCGATGCCGATCAGTACATCGCCGGCGCCATCATCCTCGCGGCCGCGCCGTGCACGGCGATGGTCTTCGTCTGGAGCTACCTGACCGACGGGGATCCCGCCTATACGCTCATGCAGGTCATGCGCCTGTTTCGCGTCCGCCACGCCGTCGCCGCGCCCGGCGCGCTCATCGGCGCGAGCAACTTCTTCGAGCTGGCCGTGGCCACCGCGATCGCCCTATTCGGGCCGAGCCCGGGGGCGGCGCTCGCGACGGTCGTCGGCGTCCTCATCGAGGTACCCGTCATGCTCTCGGTGTGCACGGTGTGCAATCGAACCCGGCACTGGTTCGCGGATCTCGATCCTGCCTCGGAAGCTGCCCGGTGAGGCCGGGCGCAGAGTCCCACGCGCCTCCTCCGGCGCGCCGTGTCGGCCTCGGGCGGCGACCCTAGGGGCCGCACCCCATGGCTGAATGAGCATTTCCACCCCCCCGAGGATAGGCTCCGAACCGGATACTCAATCCTCCCCGCGAGGCGTGGAATGGAGGTAAGAGAGCCTCCGGCAGGGGCGCGGAGGCTACTTGTGGCACCGGGGATGCTTTCCAGGGAGGCGACACAATGGTGACCGGCGACCTGCATCGTGCCGCGTCGGGCGACGCACACGCAGGGCTCTTCTTCGGGGCCCCGCAGGACTGGCGGCGGGAGTTCAATCCCTGCATTCAGTGCGGAATGTGCGGCGGCGCCTGTCCGCTGGGACCGGCCATGGACTATACCCCCCGTCGAGCCATCTACATGGCCAAGGAGGGCCTCCTGGATCCGGTCATCCGGAGCAACACCCTCTGGCTGTGCGTCTCGTGCTACAACTGCACGGCCCGCTGCCCGACGAACCTCAAGATTACCGACATCCTGTTCCCGGCGCTGCGCGACGCGGCCATCAACGCCGGGATCCAGCTCCCCGGAGAGTTCAAGCGGGCGCTGGACAACACCTACCGCTACGGGAACTCACTCGGCGAGGGGCCGCGCAAACGGATGGAGTGGACGAAGGGCGCGGGCGTGCCGGTCCCGGTCATCTCGCAGCTCCGGCGGCCCGTCGAGGTGCTCTGGCTCGTCGAGTGCTATCCTTCTTATCATCCTCGAAACCAGGTGCAGGCCCAGGCCATGGCGCGCATCCTCCACGCGGCGGGCGTGGACTTCGCCATCCTGGGACCCGAGGAGCGCTGCGTCGGCGACTGCGAGCGTCTCTCGGGCGAGAAGGGCCTGTTCGAGAGCCTGGTCGAGTACAACGCGGCGCTGCTCGACAAGTACGAGTACCAGGAGATCATCACCAGCGATCCCCACGCGTACAACTCGCTGCACCGGGTCTACCCCACGATGGACAGGCGCTACCCGGTGAAGCACTACGTCGAGTTCCTGGCCGAACGCCTGGACGCGCTGCGGCCGCTGCTTCGCCACCGCATCGACGCCCGCGTGACCTATCACGACAACTGCTGCCTCGGCCGCATGTGCGGCATGTACGAGGCGCCGCGCGACCTGCTGCGGGCCATCCCCGGGATCACGCTGACCGAGATGGCGTTTGCCCGCGAGAATGCGCTGTGCTGCGGTGGCGGCGGCGGCGGGATGTGGCTGGACACCGTCATCTGGCAGGCGGCAGGCGACCGTCTCTCGGACCGCCGGATCACGCATGCCCTGGCGACCGGCGCAGAGATTCTGGCGGTCTCCTGCCCGTTCGAGACGTCGCGCTTCGAAGATTCGCTCAAGTCGAGCGGCCATGAGGGGAAGCTGATCGTCCGGGACATCCTCGAGCTGCTCGACGAGTCCATGAGGGGACGGGGAGGGGCGGCGGCGTGAACATCTCGGTGCTGCTGAACATGGTGCCGGACCTGGTCGAGGAGCTCGAGATCGACGCGTCCGGGACGGCGCTGGACACGCAGTGGATGCGCTTCCTGCTGAGCGAGAGCGACGAGCACGCCCTGGAACAGGCGCTGCTGCTCAAGGACCGCCACGGCGCCAGGGTGACGGTGCTGGCGCTCGAGCCCGGCGACGCGGAAGAAGCGCTCTTCTCCTCGCTGGCCAAGGGGGCCGATGAGGCGGTGAAGATCACCGGGGTCTCCCCGGGTCTGAGCAAGCGCGTCGTGGCGATGGCCTTCAAGGAAGCGCTGCAGGCGACGCCGTCCGACCTCATCCTGACGGGCGTGTACGCCATCGACGACCTGGACGGGCACGCGGCAGGGCTGCTGGCGGGAATGCTGGACCTGCCGTTTGTCGGCGTCACCCGATCGGTCGAGCCGGTCAACGGCAGGGTCGTGGTTCAGAAAGAGTATCCCGGGGGCTTTGCCGCAGAGGTCGAGGTCGGGCTGCCGGCGGTCATCGGCGTGCTCTCCGCCCCTCAGCCGCCGCGGTATGTCCCCGTAGCCAGGATCCGCGAGACCCGCAAGACTCGCACGCTCACCGAGCGGCCGGTATCTGTGGCCGAGAGCCTCCCGGGACTGACCATTCGCAGGCTCTTCAAGCCTGAACCCGCGGAGCGGGCGGAGATGTTGACCGGCACTCTCGGGGACGTGGCCGGGCAGATCGTGACGATTCTTGCGGACCGGGGGTTGGTGCGATGAGCCCATCAAGCCAGGACGTCTGGGTCTACGTCGAACACCTGCGGGGGACTGTCGCAGGGCATACGTATGAACTCCTGGGCAAGAGCCGCGACCTGGCCGGCGCGCTGGGCGGTCGCGTGGTCGCCATCCTGCTCGGGAACGGCGTACAGCCACTGGCAGGCACGCTGGGGGCGGCAGACCGCGTCATCTACGTCGACGATCCGGCGCTGGCCGAGTTTACGCCTCAGGCCCATGGCACGGTGCTCCGGGCGTTGGCCGAACAACAAGCCCCGCGTCTCCTGATCTTCGGCGCCACCTCCTTAGGCATGGATCTGGCCGCACTGTTGGCGGGGAGCATGGGGATGCCCCTGATCGTCAACTGCAAAGACATCGGGGTGGAAGACGGCCGTGTCGTCGCGACCAGCCAGATGTGCGGCGGAAAGCTGCTGTGCGAGGCGGGAATTGGGGACCGTCCGGCAATCGTGACGGTCCTCTCCGGGGCCTTCCCTGCCGAGAAGGGCGCCTCCGACCGTCCGCCGCAGATCGAGAGCGTCCCCTTGCCGGTCTCGCCGGACGCCCTTCGGATGAAGGTGTTGCGACTGCTCGAGCCCGCGGCAGGAGATGTGGACATCTCGAAGGCGCCCGTGCTGGTGGCTGTGGGGCGGGGCATCCAGAGAAAGGAAAACCTGCCGATGACCGAGGACCTGGCCAGCCTGCTCGGGGGGGTAGTGTGTTCATCCCGCCCGGTCGTGGATCAGGGATGGCTACCGGCGAGCCGGCAGGTCGGGAAGTCTGGGATGATCGTGAAGCCCAAGCTGTACCTGGCCCTCGGCATCAGCGGGGCCCCCGAGCACGTGGAAGGGATGAAGGACGCCGACCTGATTATCGCCGTGAACTCCGACCCCAAGGCGCCAATTTTCGACGTCGCAGACTATGGGGTGGCTGTCGATCTCTTTGAGCTCCTCCCGCTCCTTACGCAGGAGATTGAGAAGCGGAAGGGACTGGCGGCAGCGTCGTGATCCCGTCGCGCGAGCTGTACTGGAACATCCCCGCCCACAAGCTCATCTATCTCCTTTTTCTTCCGTTTCTCGTGGCCTTTGTCTGGGGATGCGTGGTGATGGTGCGCCGGTGGCTGCGTGGCCGGCCGGAAGCCCGATGGGATCACCTGTGGACGCGACTGGTTGGACTGCTGGCTCAGGGGTTCGCCCAACTGAGGATCCTGCGGGAAGCTTATGCGGGAACCTTCCATTTCGCGCTGTTCTGGGGATTCGCGGTGCTCTTCGTGGCGACACTGCTGGTGATGGCCCAAGAGTACCTGGGAGTCGCGACTCTGCAAGGGCCGTTCTACCTCTACTTCATGTCGCTGGTGGTGGATCTCTTCGGCATCCTGGCCATCGTTGGGACGGGGATGGCGCTGTTCCGCCGCTGGGTGCTGCGGCCGGCACGCCTCAGCGAACCCGGGCGGTCGGACCGGTATTCGGTGCTACTGGTCCTGATCTTCCTGGTCCTGCTCACCGGCTTCCTTGTCGAGGGACTGCGCATCGTAGGCACGCAGGATCCCTGGGCGGCATGGTCTCCAGGCGGATGGGCGGTCGCCCAGATCCTCACCGCAATGAACGTGAGACAGGTAGAGACGCTCCACCAGGCCACCTGGTGGGGACACGCTGTCCTGTCGTTTGCGTTCATCGCGTATCTCCCCTTCTCGGGAGCACTCCACATCCTGACCGCACCCCTGAACATCTTCTTTCGCACGCTGCAACCGCTGGGACGATTGTCCGGCTCGTCTGCCTCATCGGCCGCGGGGGCCCAGGATCCCGGCCCAGGCGTCTCGGCCATCGAGCAGTTCACCTGGAAGCATCTGCTGGATCTGGAGGCGTGTACCGAGTGCGGCCGCTGTCAGGCGACGTGCCCGGCCTGGCTCTCCGGAACCCCGCTCAGCCCGAAGGGCGTCATCCTGGACCTGCGCCGGCATCTCCGCGCGGGACGCAACGGGAGCAACGGCGCTCGGGCGATGGTTGGCGACGTGATCACGGGGGATGCCATCTGGGCCTGCTTCATGTGCGGGGCCTGCCACGAGGCGTGTCCGGTGTTCATCGAGCCTATCCCCAAGCTGGTCGAGATGCGCCGGCACTTGGTTGGCCAGGGGATCGTGGACGCTCATCTCCAGGACGCACTCACGGCGGCTTCCCGCTACGGCAACTCCTTCGGGCAGTCGCCGAAGCTGCGCGCCCGGTGGACCCAGGGGCTGGACGTCCCGGTCAAAGACCTCCGCAAAGAACCTGCGGAGTATCTGTGGTTCGTCGGCGACTTCGCGTCCTACGATCCGCAGGCCCGGGATGCCACCCGGGCGGTCGCGAGGCTGCTGCACCGTGCCGGGGTCGACTTCGGCATCCTCTACGACGCCGAGAGCACGAGCGGCAACGACATCCGCCGCGTCGGAGAGGAAGGGTTGTTCGAGATGCTCGCCGAGAAGAACGTGGCCGCCATGCGGAAGTGCCAGTTCGCGCAGATCGTAACAACCGATCCTCATGCGTACAACACGCTGAAGCACGAATACCCCCAGTTCGGGGCCACCTGGCCTGTGGTGCACTACAGTGAACTGCTCGAGCGGCTCTGTGTGGAGGGCCGCCTGCATCCCTCCAGGAGGAATGGGGCGGCCGTCACCTACCACGACCCCTGCTACCTGGGGCGCTACAACGGCGTGTTTGACGCGCCGCGGCGGGTCCTGCAGGCCCTGGGCGCGAGGGTCGTAGAGATGCCGCGCAGTCGCGCCAACTCCTATTGCTGTGGGGCCGGCGGCGGCCGGGTCTGGATGAAGGAAGCGGAGGGCCTGCGCGAACGGCCCGCCGAGAGCCGCGTCCGGGAGGCGGCCGGCCTGGACGGGGTTGGAACGCTGGCCGTGGCCTGCCCCAAGGAACTCGCCATGTTCCGGGATGCGGTGAAGACGACAGGACTGGAAGGTCGGCTGGAGGTCAGAGACCTGGCCGAGCTGGTCGAGGAGGCGATGACCGTGGAGGTGTCCGCGCATGCCTGAGGCCTATTCCCCAAACGGCGGACCGCGCGTGGGTGTGTATGTGTGCCACTGCGGCACCAACATCGCCGGGACGGTGGACGTGCAGCGCCTGACCGCGTACGCGGCCAAGCTGCCCAACGTGGTCATCGCCCGGGACTACAAGTACATGTGCTCCGACCCGGGGCAGGAGCTGATTAAGAAAGACATCGAGGAGCACCGGCTGAACCGGGTCGTGGTGGCGGCATGCTCGCCGCTGCTGCACGAACACACGTTCCGCGGGGCCACCGCCGCGGGCGGCCTGAATCCCTTCTACTTCCAGATGGTCAGCGTGCGCGAGCTCGACTCCTGGGTGCACGACGACCGCGAGGCCGCCACGCGCAAGGCGATGGACCTGGTGCGGGCCGCGGTGCAGCGCGTGGTCTTCCACGAGTCGCTCGAACGGCGCACCGTGCCCATCAACCCCAATGTGCTGATCGTCGGCGGCGGCATCGCGGGCATCCACGCGGCGCTCACCATGGCGAATGCCGGCAAGCACGTCTACTTGGTGGAGCGCGAGGCGACCATCGGCGGGCACATGGCTCAGTTCGACAAGACCTTCCCGACCCTCGACTGCGCCGCGTGCATCCTGACCCCCAAGATGACCGCGGTCCGGGCGCATCCCAACATCACCCTGTGGACCTACTCAGAGGTCCAGAAGGTCGAAGGGTACGTGGGCAACTACAAGGTCGCCGTCCGGCGGCGGCCCCGATACATCGACGAGGAGCTGTGCATCGGCTGCCGGGAGTGCATCGACGCCTGTATCTACAAGGAGGCCAAGGTCCCCGACGAGTTCAACCTGGGCCTGGGCAAGCGCAAACCCATCTACATGGCCTTCCCCCAGGCGGTGCCGCAGGTGGTCGTCATCGACCCCGAGACGTGCATCGAGTTCAAGTCGGGACGGTGCAAGAAGACCTGCGTCGAGGCCTGCGGCGACCGCAATGCCATCGACTTCACGCAGACCGAGAGGCTCGAGGAGATCGACGTCGGCGCCATCATCCTGGCGACCGGCTTCAAGACCTTCGACGCGCGCCGGATCCCCTATTACGGGTACGGCGTCCATCCCAACGTCTACACGGCGCTCGAGGTCGAACGGCTGGTCAACGCTTCGGGGCCGACCGGCGGTGAGGTCGTCCTGCGCGACGGCCGCAAGCCCGAGCGGGTCGGGATCATCCACTGCGTCGGGTCGCGCGACAAGAACTACAACGTCTACTGCTCGCGCGTGTGCTGCATGTACTCGATCAAGCTGGCCCACCTGATCAAAGAGCATACCGGGGCCGAGGTGTGCAACTTCTACATCGACATCCGCACGCCCGGCAAGGGCTTCGAGGAGTTCTACAACCGGTCGCTGGACGAAGGCATCCGCTTCATCCGCGGCAAGGTGGGCGAGGTCTCGACCTGGGCGCAGACGCCCGAGGAGCAGGGCAAGCTGGTCATTCAGGTCGAGGACACCCTGGCCGGCATGGTCCGGCGGATCCCCGTGGACATGGTGGTCCTCAGCGTCGGCCTGGAGGCGCAAGGTGACGCGCAGGAGGTGCGCCGGCTGTTCAACATCTCCTGCTCGAACGAGGGCTGGTTCCTGGAGCGGCATCCCAAGCTCGCGCCGGTCAGCACCTTCACCGACGGGATCTTCTTGGCGGGCGCCTGCCAGGGCCCCAAGGACATCCCGGACTCGGTGGCGCAGGCGGGCGCGGCGGCCGCCGAGGCGCTGGCGCTCCTGGACGCGGGCCAGATCGAGCTGGAGCCCAACACCGCCTACATCCTCGAAGACGAGTGCTCGGGGTGCAAGACCTGCATCCCGCTCTGCCCGTACAACGCGATCACGTTCAACGGCGCCACCGCCAAGGCGCAGATCACCGAGGCCCTGTGCAAGGGGTGCGGCGTCTGTGTGGCGGCCTGCCCGTCGGGATCGATCCGCCAGCATCTCTTCGAAGACGCCCAGGTCTTCGCCGAGATCAGCGGCATTTTGGCGGCGGCGTAGCGCCGGCCCACGGAGGGAGTGGCGATGGAAGAGCAGCGAGTCGGGACAGGCAACGGGCAGGAGCCGACCATCGTGGCGTTCTTCTGCAACTGGTGCACGTACACCGCCGCGGATCTGGCCGGGACCTCGCGCATGAAGTATCCGCCCAATGCCCGCGTCATCCGGGTGATGTGCTCGGGGCGGATCGACCCGCAGTTCATCGTGGAGGCGTTCGCCCAGGGCGCCGACGGCGTGCTCATCGGCGGCTGCCATCCCGGGGACTGCCACTACGCCGAGGGCAACTACAAGGCGCTGCGGCGGGTCATGCTGCTGCGGCGGATGCTTCGCGCGATGGGCATCGAGGACGAACGCCTGCGCCTGGAGTGGATCTCCGCCTCTGAAGGTGAGAAGGTCGCGCGCGTCATCAGAGAGATGGTGGCCACACTGCGCGGCCTGGGGCCATTGGATCTCCCAGGCCGCCGGCTCCGCTGGGACACCGAGGTGCTCGCCGGCGAGGTTCCCATCGAGGCGATCGTCGCCGCCGCGGCGGACGGGAGGTGACCGGGATGTCTGCTGAAGCCATCACCACCAGGCCCCAGGTCGCGTTCTACTGGTGCGCGTCGTGCGGCGGGTGCGAGGAAGCCGTCGTGGACCTGGCCGAAGACGTCCTGGCGGTCACCGAGGCCGTGGACATCGTCTTCTGGCCCGTCGCCCTGGACTACAAGCGCAGTGACGTCGAGGCCCGCCCAGATGGCTCGATCGCCGTGGCGTTCATCAACGGCGCGATCCGCACGTCGGAACAGGAGGAGATGGCGCACCTGCTGCGCCGCAAGTCCCAGTATGTCATCGCCTTCGGCGCCTGCTCGCACCTGGGCGGCATCCCGGGCCTGGCCAACCTTTTCGACCGGGAGACGATTCTGCGGTACGTCTACGGCGAGGCGCCGTCGGTCCAGAATCCGGACGGTATCCGCCCCGCCGAGACCTGGCAGGCGAACGGTCATCAGACGCATCTCCCCGCCTTTCGCCACACGGTGCGCACGTTGGACCAGGTCATCGAGGTCGACTACTACATCCCCGGGTGCCCGCCGACTCCGAAGCTGCTCAAAGACGCGGTGGCCGCGGTCCTCGCCGGCCAGCTCCCCCCGAAGGGGAGCGTGCTCGCGCCGGATGTGGCGCTGTGCGAGCAGTGTCCCCTCAAGGAGACCCGGCCGGAGCGGCTGCTGTTGCCGGCGTTCAAGCGGCCCCATCAGGTGATGGTGGATCCGGCACTGTGCCTGCTGGCGCAGGGACTCCTCTGCCTGGGGCCGGCGACGCGGGGCGGCTGCGAGGCGCTGTGTCCGCGCGGCCACATGCCGTGCACCGGATGCTTCGGCCCGACGTCACGGGTCCGGGACTACGGCGCCAAGGTGGCCTCGGCCATCGGCGCGCTGGTGGATGCCACGGATCCGCACGCCATCGAGGCGGTACTGGAGACGATCCCCGACCCTGTGGGGACGTTCTACCGCTACTCCCTGCCCGCATCGCGGCTCCGTCGCAGGGTGGACGGACCCGAGGCGGAGATGCCGGCCGCAGTGGCGGCCCCCTGAGGTAGCATGGACCTGGCCGGCCGCCGGGCGCCCCCGGTGACGCCACAGGCGCGCAGCCCGGGCGTCGCCCTGGGCCCGCGTGCCGCTGCCGGGGCGGCCGCGGCGCGGGCCCGCATGCCGCTGGCCACCAAGCTGATCCTCAGTTATCTGCTGATCATCGCCGTCGCCCTGGTCGTGGCCGGAGTCGTCGGCGCGCAGGTGGTCAGCAGGCTGGTCGTCTCCGAAGCGCAGGCCGCGGTGCGCACCGACCTGAACGCCGCCCGCGAGATCCTGACGGGCAGGCTGGACGACATCAACAACATCGTCCGGCTCACCGCCGACCGGTTCTTCCTGCGGGATGCACTGATGTCCGGGCGAGTCGTGCAGGCCGCCGGTGAACTGCGCCGGGTCCGGCAACAAGAGCGGCTCGACTTCCTCACGGTCACCGATGCCACCGGCCGGGTGCTCGTGCGCACCTCGGAATCCGGTCTCGCCGGCGACTCGCGAACCCATGACGATGTCCTGACCGCGGCCATGAATCGCAGGGAACCGGCGGCGGCCGTGGCCCTCATGACCGGTGACGACCTGCGCGCGGAGTCTCCCGCGCTGGCCGAGCGAGCCCACATCACGCTCGTGGACACGCCGAAGGCCCTGGAGCGGGTTGAGACCGCGCAGACGTCGGGGATGGTGCTGAAGGCCGCTGCCCCGATCCTCAACGGCGCCGGTGAGCCGCTCGGGTTCCTCTACGGCGGGGTTCTGGTGAACCGGGACACAGGCATCGTCGACAAGGTCAAGCACACCGTCTTCCAGGGCGTCAAGTACCAGGGCAAGGACATCGGCACGGCCACGATTTTCCTGGACGATGTCAGGATTGCCACCAACGTCCTGACCCTCAACGGACAGCGGGCCATCGGGACCCGTATCGCGGAGGACGTGTACCGTCGCGTGGTGTTGGAAGGCGAGCCGTGGATCGGCCGCGCGTTCGTCGTGAACGACTGGTACATCACCGCCTACGAGCCCATCCGGGATGTGGCCGGCGCAATCATAGGGATCCTCTACGTGGGGGTGCTGGAGCAGAAGTACGTGGACCTCCGCCGTAACACGACCGCGGTCTTTCTCGCGCTGGCGCTGCTGGGTGGGCTCGTGTCCATGGGCCTCTCCACCCACTTCTCGCGGAAGGTCTCGTCGACCGTGGCCCACCTGGCCTCGGCCTCGAAGGAGATGGCCCACGGCAACCTGGACGTGCGGGTGGAGGTCGAGACTCACGATGAGCTGGGGGACCTGGCCGACGTTTTCAACGCCATGGCGGCCTCCCTGAAACGCCGGGAAGACCTGCTCAAGGAGTATGCCCGGTCGAAGATCATGGAGTCCGAGCGCCTGGCCATCACCGGGCAGCTCGCGGCAGGCGTGGCTCACGAACTCAACAACCCGCTGCAGGGCATCGTGACCTACGCCCACCTGCTCTTGGAGAAGCTGGAGCCGGACAGCCCGGTCCGGCCCTCGCTCCAGAAGATTGTCACCCAGGCTGACCGGTGCCGGCAGACCGTCCGGCGGTTGCTGGACTTCTCGCGGCCCCGGGCGCCGCAGATGCGGCTGGCGAGCCTCAACGCCGTGATCCAGGAGTGCCTGGCGCTGGTCGAGCACCAGGCCTTGTTCCACAACATCCAGCTCGTCCGTGATCTCCAGCCCGACCTGCCACCGCTGGTCATCGACCCCTTCCAGATGCAGGAGGTGGTCATGAACCTGATGATCAACGCGGCCGAGGCCATGGAGGGGACCGGGCGGCTGCGCGTCGCGACGCGGCTCGATGCGAGCCAGAACTTCGCCGAGCTCGAGGTCGCCGACACCGGTCCGGGGATTCGCCCTGAGGACCTGACGAACCGCATGTTCAAGACCCATTTCGCTGTCCCGATCCTCTACTTCACCCAGCTGATGGGCCAGGCGCTGGGCGTCCCCGCGCAGCGCCTGGGGATCGGCACCGAGTTGGTACCTGCCGCCCTGGCGGTGTCCTGAGGAGGCGCAAAAGCCATGGAAGAGCCCACCCAGAAGGTGTGGAACGAGGCGCAACAGCGGAGCAACGAGGCCTACATGCGCCGCAGGCGGATCACGGTGGACCCGATCACCCGCCTGGAAGGCCACGGGAAGATCGACATCTTCCTGGACGACGCGGGTGAGGTCGAGCGCGCCTACTTCCAGGTGCCGGAGCTGCGCGGGTTCGAGGCGTTTGCGCGCGGGCGTCCGGCGGAAGACATGCCCCAGATCACCTCGCGCATCTGTGGCGTCTGTCCCCTGGCACACCACATGGCCGGCACGAAGACCCTCGACGACCTCTATAAGGTCGACCCGCCGGCCGCCGCCAAGAAGCTGCGCGAGCTCGACTACTCGCTGTTCATGATCGAGGACCATGCGCTGCACTTCTACTTCCTGGGCGGACCCGACTTCGTCGTCGGCCCCACCGCCCCCAAGGAACAGCGCAACGTGCTCGGGGTCGTCGCGGCGGTTGGGGTCGAGGTCGGCAAGCAGGTCATCGCCATGCGCCGCGAGCTGCGGGACCTCGAGGCTTACCTGGGGGGTAAGACGATCCATCCGGTCATGGGCCTGCCCGGCGGGGTCGCCAAGGGCATCGCGCCCGAGGACCTGCCGCGGTTCCAGGAGGTGGCCGCGCGGGCGGTCGAGTTCGGCCAGTTCACCCTCGACGTCTTCCGCAAGGTCGTGCTGGCCAACCCGGACTATGTGGCGCTGGTGACCTCTGAGGCGTACACCCACAAGACCTACTACATGGGCCTGGTGGACGCCGACAACCGCGTCAACTTCTACGACGGCCTCCTGCGCGTGGTCGATCCCACCGGCCGGGAGTACGCCAAGTTCAAGGCGCAGGACTACCTGGACTACGTGGCCGAGCGCGCCGAGCCCTGGAGCTATGTCAAGTTCTGCTACCTCAAGCCGGTCGGCTGGAAGGGGTTCACCGAAGGGACGGACAGCGGGGTCTACGCGGTGGCGCCGCTCGCCCGGCTGAACGCCGCCGACGGCATGGCCACACCGCTGGCGCAACAGGCCTACGAGGAGTTCTTCTCGACACTGGGCGGCAAGCCGGTCCACCACACGCTGGCGACGCACTGGGCCAGGGTCATCGAGCTGCTCTACGCGGCGGAGCGCCTGCAGGAGCTGGCCCACGATCCCGAGATCACCAGCCCCGAGATCCGCACGCTGCCCACCACCACGCCCTCGGTGGGCATCGGCGTCGTCGAAGCACCGCGGGGGACGCTCTTCCACCACTACGAGACCGACGAGCAGGGGCTGATCACGAAGGCGAACCTGATCGTCGCCACGCAGAACAACGCCGCGCGCATCGCCATGTCGGTAGACCGCGCCGCGCGCAGCCTGATCCACAAGGGCCAGGTGGACGACGGCCTGCTGAACATGGTCGAGATGGCGTTCCGGGCCTACGATCCGTGCCACGGCTGCGCGACCCACGCGCAGCCCGGGACGATGCCGCTGGCGGTGTCGATCTACGACAGCCGTGGAGAGCTGGTGCGGCGGATCAGGAGGTAGGCCGGCGGTCGGATTGTAGGCCTATCACGCCTGCTGCTTCGCCAAGAAGAGCCGGACCTGTCTGGCGAACTCGTCGAAGTCCGCCAGCTGTTCGGTGACAGCCCGGTAGATCGCCTGATAGTCGAGCCGTGTGTAGGCGTGGACGATGGCGTTTCGCATCCCGGCCATGTCACGGATCCTTGCGGCAAACTCCGGGGCCAACAGCCCCCGATCCCCCGCGAGGGCTATGAGATTGGCCGTCTCTACCTCGGCGAGCCGCACCCCCACGACCGCCAGGAAATGGCGGCAGACATCCAGGACGGACTCGAGCGCGATGCGCAAGTAGTGGACGCATAACTCGCGGGTGTCTACGTCCGCGAGGAACTGGTCCATCGAGGCAAAGCGGGCGGCCAGCCGCCGAATCTGAGCCACGGCATCGTCGATGGCGGAGAGGTGGGTCTCAACCCTGCTCGGATCCATTGCGCGGTTCGTCACGGAGAGCCCCTCCCGGATACGCAGGTTCATGAAACGTCGGTACTCTCGCGCAAACCTTCGATGATCCTCATACGAAAACAGCGCTTCGACAACAGCCTCGACAAAGGAGGCCGAACTCCTGGCGAAAATGGGAACACCCTCCAGGAGGGCCCGAAGCTTCAGGGGGGCCGCGGCCTGGTTCAGCGGAACGACATCCACGTGCTGTGGCACCAAGACCCGCTGCGTTGCCTCGAGGACGCGGAGATATCGGTCGAAGTCGTAGTGCTCGAAGAGGACCCCGATGTCCACATCACGGGCCGGACGGTCCTCGACGATGGAGCCAAAGAGGCAGGCCAGCTCGACCCCATGGTCCTGAAACACGTGCGAGAGCGCACCACGGCGCGCGGTGATCACCTGTGCAGCCGCTGGCTCCTCTACCCGCATGGTCGTCTGGGGTGCGGCCCTGGAGATGCTCCCAATCTACCCGCTCATGATAGCACACCTGCTATGTCCTTGACAGGGATGACTAAGTAGCTACAATGGCTACCAGAGGGAGGTCACCATGGGCAGCGTCGGCGTGAAGGAGCTCAAGAACCGGCTGACCTATTACCTCCGTCGGACGAAGCAGGGGGAAGAGGTCATCGTCACCGAGCGGGGGAAACCCATTGCCCTCATTCAATCGATCCAGTCTGCGGAGCGGGTCGCCAGCCTCGAGGCACGCCTGGCCCGACTGGCCGCCCAGGGTCTCGTGACCCTCCCATCGGGCAGGCCGGTGCGGAAGGTACGGCTGGCGAGGGTGTCCGGGCCGCCCGTCTCAAAGGTCATCCTGGAAGACCGTCGATGATCTACCTGGACACCAGTGCGCTCATCAAGCGCTTCGTGGCTGAACAGGGGTCGCCGTTGGTTCAGGTCCTCGTCACACGTCGGGGGCCTATCGCCACCGCCAAGATCGCCTATGCTGAGATCTACGCAGGACTCAGGCGCAAGCATCGAGAGGGCGACCTGTCCGCAGGCCTGTACGCCATTGCGGGCAAGCAGTTTGAACGCGATTGGAAGTCCTACGTTCGGGTAGATCTTCGCGATGAAGTCCTGCTGCTCGCGCGTGACCTCATCCAGCGGCATCCTCTCAGGGGGTTCGATGCCATCCACCTGGCATCAGCCCTCAACCTGCGAGACGCGCTCAGCGAGCCCATGGTGTTCGCCGCCGCTGACGCCCGGCTCCTCCGGGCGGCCGACGGTGAGCAGCTTCAGGTCATCGACGTCGAAAGTGCCAACCGACTGCCTGACTAGCCCCGTGAGCTCGGAGTCAGCCGTTTGAGGCGGCCCCGTCTTGCGTAAGGAAACCGTCATTGATAGAGTAAGGACATGGCCAAGGTTACCTCGAAGCTTCAGGTCACGGTCCCTAAGGCGATCGCCCGACACTACGGCATTCGGCCCGGCGACGAGATCGATTGGCTCATCGCCGGGGACACCATCCGCGTGGTCCCACCCCGACGGAGGGCGGGAACGCTGACACCTGAGGAGCGCCTGCGGCGGTTTGATCTCGCGACGGCCCGGCTGCAGCGGCGGCCTGGGCCCTCGCAGGTGAAGGCCAGGCGGGGTCGCGGCTGGAGTCGAGAGGAGCTCTATCGTCGTGGCCGCTCTCGTTGACACGAACGTCCTGGTGTATCGCTTCGACCCCCGCTTTCCGGAGCGCCAGAGGATCGCGACCAGGTGGCTGCGGCGCGGGATCGCCGAGGATTCGGTGCGCGTGTCCCACCAGGCGATCGTTGAGTTCGTGGCGGTCGTCACGCGGCCGATCGAGGGTGCGGAGCCTCTGCTCTCCTCGCACGATGCACTCCGCGAAGCCGAAGAGATGCTCAGCCAGTTCGTCGTGCTCTACCCCGATGAGGCGGTGTTGCGGACCGCGCTGAGAGGAGCCGTGGCGTACCAGCTCTCGTGGTTTGACGCACACCTCTGGGCCTATGCCGAGCACTTCGGGTTGCGCGAGCTCTGGTCCGAAGACTTCCAGCATGACCGGCTCTACGGAAGCGTCCGGGCCATCAACCCGTTCCTCTGAGCCACAGGTCCAGACGACACCGCCCTATGACGGCACCCCGGAGGCGCAATCGGAGATGATCGCATGAAGGCCATCCGCATGGTGGCTCCCGGCCGACCTCTTGAAGCGCAGGAGCTCCCCCTCCCCACCGTCGGCGACGGCGATGTGCTCGTGCGCGTGCGCGCCGCGGGCATCTGCCATTCGGACGCCCACTACCGCGCCGGCCGGGTGCCGGTGCGACCGCTGCCCATGACGCTGGGACACGAGATCGCCGGGGTCGTCGAACGGGTGGGTGCCCGGGTGGCCGGCCTCAGGCCCGGTGATCGGGTCTGCCTTCACTACCTGCTGACCTGCGGGCGGTGCCCCGCGTGCCGAACGGGCGATGAGCAGTTCTGCGTCGAGGGGTCGATGCTGGGGCACTACACCGACGGCGGGTACGCCGAGTACATCGCGGTGCCCGCCCGCAACGCCGTGCCCCTGCCCACGGAGATCCCGTTCGAGCACGGCGCGGTGATGATGTGCTCGTCGGCCACGGCGCTGCACGCGCTGCGCAAGTCCAGGATCCGGCCCGGCGAGACGGTCGCGGTCTTCGGGGTCGGCGGGCTGGGGATGTCGGCGGTTCAGCTGGCCAGGGCGTTCGGCGCGCTCGACGTCTACGCCGTGGACATCCGCGAGGACAAGCTCGCGCTGGCGAGTGCGCTCGGAGCCATCCCGGTGAACGCGGACACCGGGGATCCCCTCGCCCCCATCAAGGCACAGACCGCGGGCAGGGGCGTCGACGTGGCGCTCGAGTTGATCGGGTCCCCGCGCACGATGCGACAGGCCGTCCAGAGTCTGGCTCCGCTGGGCCGGGCCGTGATGGTCGGGCTCGCGCACGAGCCGCTGGAGATCGACGTCTACTGGGAGCTGCTGGGCAAGGAGGCGGAGATCATCGGGTCAAACGATCATCTCCTGCCTGAGCTGTATGCGCTGATCGCGTACGTCCGCCGCGGCGTGCTCGACCTCACCCGCGTGGTGACGCGCACCGTGCCGCTGGATGCCGGGATCGTCAACGCGGCGCTCGACGACCTCGAGCGATTCGGCGGGGGTATTCGGACCGTCATTGTCCCTTGAACGGTCGCCCGCCGTCAGGGCTTGTCTGCTTCTCCAGGACCTTCTGAGGAACCAGCCTCCTCGGGGACGGGCGCCTCCCGCAGGAAGGCAAATCCCGTAGCCGGCCGTGGCCGAGGCCGCGCGGGATCGGGAACAGGGACCCAGGGCCGCCCGACGGGAACGACCACCGGCGCGGCAACCCGCCGCGGCGCTTCCGCGACGAAGACCGGCAGGTGCTCCGCGATCCAGAGATAGGCCAAGATCCCAGCCGCGACGATCGCCAGGGTGAGCTGGACCTCCATCCACGACGGCACGTAGCGCGCCTGGCTGCCGGCCAGCATGCCGGTCACGGCGACGTTCAGCCGGTTCAGCACGACGCCCAGGACCACGAGCCCCGAGGCCGCGCCGATGCTTGCCGCGCTGCCTCGCCCTCCCTGCCGCACCAGAAGGCCCAACGGCAGAAGGATCCCGAGACCAATCTCGACGTTGAACATCAGCGCCTCGAACGTCGGCAGGAACACGTGCGGCCAGGCGCCGCGCGCGGCCAGGTCCGCGGCCTTGAGGGCCAGGTAGAGCACCAGCACCACCCGGGTGGCCCAGCTTAGGTCCTGAAGCAGCGGCAGCTCCAGCGTCCGCTTGAAGGCGCGGGCCGAGAGAACCGCCTCCACGGTCACCATCCCGAGCCCTACCGCCACCGCCGACACGAAGAAGAGCAGCGGCAGCAGTGGCGTGTACCACAGCGGGTGCAGCTTCCCGGGTACGATCAGGAAGAGCGAGCCCAGCGACGACTGATGGAGCGTGGAGAGGATCACGCCGGCAATGACGAGTGGCGGCAGCGCCATCCGGGTGATCCGCAGCAGGGACGTGCGCCGCAGGCGCTCCAGGACCACCTGGCCGAACTCCAGAGCCAGGACGGTCGTGTAGAGCATGACGCACCACGCGACCTCGAACATCACCGACCGCGGGTTCCACATGATCAACGCGTGCCAGATGCGATACGGCCGGCCGAGGTCGACCACGAGCGCCGCGATGACCAGCACGTAACCGAGGAATCCCGTGACGATCGCGGGCCGCAGCAGCGGGCGGTAGCGCTCCTGGTGGAACACGTGCACGATCGCCGCGATCGTGAACCCGCCGGCCGCCAGCGCGACGCCGGACATGATGTCGAACCCCACCCACAGCCCCCACGGGAACCGGTCTGACAGGCTGGTCACGGCGCCGAGACCATAGACATATCG
>JBBIOB010000050.1:0-22587 GCA_037443565.1 Armatimonadota bacterium
CCGGGGAAATGCCTCCGCGCAGACCAGCGCCACGTCGAGATCGCCACGACCGCGCCCACAACCCCCAACGCTGTGAGTCCAAGGAGTGCAGCAAGAAGGTCACTGCTCATAGGCCACCCACTGACGGAGACTCCCACGCGTGTGGCAGAGGAGAACCTCTGTGCGCAGTCGAGACTCCTTCAGTCCGGCTCGGGTAGGTCGGAAGATACGCCGCCCTCCCTTCGAACTCCTCCTCCCCTCCTGTCAATGCGATACCCTCCGTTCGACCAGACCGCCGCCCCTCATCCGAACGATGCGAGAAATCAGCCGGTCGAGCCAAGGCGGTCCACCGAGCCTTTCCGAAGTCCTCCAGCCGAGTTCCGATCCTCGACAGGGTGACGGAAGGGAGAATCCGCCCGTGGGGATGCTGCGCGTTCTGGCCGTCGATGACATGACCCTGGTCCGCCAGGGACTCCACGAGATCCTCAAAGGCCGCGACTCCGTCGAGGTCGTGGGCGAGGCCGCGGATTCCCACGAAGCCGTCGAGCTGGCCCGCCAGCTCACTCCCGACGTGGTCCTCCTGGATCAAAACGTGCCCGGGCTGCCCACGCCTGAGACCATCCTGCTGATCAAGCAGCACCACCCCAACGCCGAGGTGATCGTGCTTTCAGAAACGGCCGATCCCGAGGAAGCATTCCGCGCCATCGAGGCCGGCGCCAGCGGCTACATCCTGAAGGACATCACCCCGGAGAACCTGATCCGCGCGATCCACGGCGTGTGCAACGGACGGACGGTGATGCACCCGTTCATCACCCGCCAGCTCGTCGACCGCTTCAGGACGCTGATGCGGGAGCGAAACAACAACGCCAACGGCCATCTCGCGGGCATCACCGGACGCGAGCTCGAGATCATCATCGAGATGGCTAAGGGCGCCACCGACCGGGAGATCGCCAACAAGACGTCGCTGGCGGAGTCGACCGTCAAGAGCCACATTCGATCGATTCTGCGCAAGATGGGCGCCCGCAACCGCACGCAGGCGGTCGCGTACGTCCTGCGCCGGGGCCTGATGCGGTGACGCAACGCAAGCCGCTCGAGATCAACGTCCAGGCGAGCCTGTGTGACGGGGGCAAGCAGCACACGATCGGCGACCTGATCACGTACCGCTCGACGCTCTGGGTGGTCAAAGGCGTCTACGTGGCGGCCGCGCGGGCCGGAAAGTCGGAGGTGTACTACATCCTCGGCGAGGCGACGCTGTCGCTCGAACAGTTGGACGATGCCGAGTAACGCACGAGCAGGGTTACGAAAGGGTGAGGTGAGGACCATGGCAGGAAACGCGCGCAGCCGGGCCCGCATCCTGCGCAACTGTGCGGGGGTGCTGCTGGTGCTACTCCTGACGCTGCCGGCAGCCGTTGTGCTCGCCCAGGAGTACACAGTGCGGAAGGGCGACGTGCTCGATGTGCTCGTCATCGGCGAGCCCGAGTTCACCCGGCTCGTCACCGTCACGCAGGAAGGCACGATCTTCCTGCCCCTGGTCGGTAACGTGCAGGTCGAAGGGCTGACGCTCAAGCAGGTCGAGGAGCGGCTCATCGAGCTCATACGGCGCTATGTCAGGGAGCCGCGGGTCGTCGTGACTCTCAGGGCGCCGACCACCGAGCGCGACTACGTGTACGTCCTCGGGCAGGTCGCGCGGCCGGGGCCGTACGAGTACCGTCGGGGGTGGACGGTGGCCGAGCTGCTCGCCCAGGCCGGCGGGGCGACGCCGCGCGCGTCGCTGCCGCGCGCGCTCATCCTGCGGCGCAGCGAGGTCATCCCGGTGAATCTCGAGCGGCTGCTGGTCCAGGGCGACGTGTCGCAGAACCCGGAGCTGAAGCCCGGCGACGTCCTGGTCGTGCCCGAGATCAATGAGCGCGTCCTGATGCTGGGCGAGGTGGCGCGGCCCGGCTATCAGGACCTGCGCAAGGACGACCGGGTCCTCGACATCATCACCCGGGCCGGCGGCCCCACGATCAAGTCGGCGCCGGAGAACATCTCGGTGCTGCGCGGCGGTAACCCGATCAGGATCAGCCTCGAGACCTTCTACAAGACCGGGGACCTCACGCAGAACCCGCTCGTGGAAGCGGGCGACGTCGTGCTCCTGCCCGAGACCGACCGGCGCGTGCTGGTGCTGGGCGAGGTGGCCAAGCCGGGACGCTTCACGCTCGACCTGCGGTTCCAGAACCGCGTGCTCGACCTCGTGACCGAAGCAGGCGGGGTGACCAAGAATGCCAACGTGGCCGGCACCATCCTGCTCCGGCAGGAAGGCGACAAGACGACCGGCATCCCGATCAACCTCAACCAGGCGCTGCGCGGCGGTGGGCAGGACGTGAATGTGGTGCTCAAGCCCGGCGACGTGATCTACGTACCGCAGACCGGCCTCTCGAGGTTCCAGGACGTCCTCCGGTCGGTGCTCGACCTGCTGTCCGGCGTGCGGCTGCTGCAGGTCATCCTGGGCCTGTAGCGGGGGGAGGGACTGACGATGGAATTCTGGACATACTACCGGCTGCTCCGCAGCCGAATTCGTACGATTGCGGTCGTTGCCGCACTCATCCTGGTCGTCGGCGTTGTCGCGGCCCTGCCGCGACAACAGGAGTACGCCGCCAACGTCACCCTGACCACCTCCCCGCCGGACGAGAGCCGATTCGTGCTTGTCCTGGTCACCGATGTGGCTCAAGCCAGGCCCGATGCCACGCGGGCGCTCGCCATGGAGCTGATCCGGAGCCGCACGGTCGCCGAGCGCGTGGCGCAGCGCCTAAACCTGAACATGACCCCTGCCGCGCTGCGCGCCAAGCTGCGGATCGTACGGGGAGAGGGCGACCTCATCAACCTCTCGATCCGAGACGGCGACGCGGCGCGGGCGGTGCTCATCGCCAACACCTACGCCGAGGTGGCCGTGGCCTACAACCAGGAGGTCAACCGGCGCGAGGCGGCGCTCGCCCGCGAGTTCATCGAGCGCGAGCTCGAGGACACCCGCATCCGCCTCACCCGCGCGGAGACTCTGCTGGACGAGTTCAAGCGGCAGCAAGGGATCGTCTCCCTCAATGCGCAGATCAATGCCGAGGTGGGCCGCTACATGAATCTGGTCGCGCAGCAGCGCGCCCTGGAGCTCGATCAGCGCGAGGTTGGGGCCCGCATCGCCGCGCTCCGCAGCCGGCTCAACGAGTTTCAGCCAACGAAGACCGACCAGCAGGTGACCGAGAATCCCGTGGCGCAGCGGCTGCGCGGTGAGCTGATCAACCTCGAGGTCCAGCTCGCCATCGCCCGCACGACGCTCACCGATCAACATCCCACGGTGATCACGCTGAACCAGCGCATCGGCGCCCTGAAGAGCCTTCTTGAGAGGGAGGTCAAGCAGGTCGTCTCCAGCGAGTTCGTGCAGGTCAACCCGATCTACGAGAACCTGGTCAGATCACTGGTCGACCTGGAGACACAGCGGATTGCCGGTCAGGCGAAGACCGCCGCGCTGGCTCAGGTCATCCCGGCCGAGCAGAAGAAGCTGCCCGCGCTCAACGACATCGAACGCGAGTTCTCCCGCCTGAGCCGCGAGGTCCAGGTCTACGAGGCCGCCTACACCAACCTCCAGGGCCGGTTGAACGATATCCGCATCCGCGAGCAGGCGGCGATGAACCGCAATCTGGTCTACATCGTCGACCTCGCGGCCAGCGCCCAGCCGACGACCCAAACCCAGACCCTCCAGCGGATCGTCCTGGCCGCGCTGCTGGGCCTGGCGGGCGGCGTGGGCGTGGTGCTCTTCCAGCACTACATCGACACGACCCTGAAGTCCGCCAGGGAGGCCGAAGGGCTGCTGCAGTTGCCCGTGCTATCCATCATCCCCAGGCAGGATCCACCCTTCCCCGAAGCCTACAGACTGCTGAAGACCAACCTGGGGCTTCACATCGTCAACGGCGCGGCCCGGGTGCACATGTTCACCAGCGCCCGAGCCGGCAGCGGGACATCGACTGTCGTCTTCAACCTGGCCCAGTCCATCGCCCGCGGCGGAAAGCGCGTGATCGTCGTGGATACCGACCTCCGGCATCCCATCGCGCACAGGCTCTTCGGGGTCGAGCCGGAGTTCAGCCTCGAAGACGTGCTGATCGGTGCCGTCGACGTCCACCGGGCGCTGAAGCCGACCGCCATCGACAACGTGCTGCTGCTGCCGGCCGGGGGATCGACGGCCGAGCTGGCGGACCTGTTCGCCTCGCCTGAGATGTCGAAGCTGCTCGAGGGTCTCCGGCGAGAGGCCGATGCCATCCTGATCGACGCGCCGCCCGCCATGCCGTTCGCGGAGGTCCGTGCCCTCGCCTCGATGGTGGACGGCGTTGTCTACGTCATCGCGGCCGGGCAGGTGCGCAAGGAAGCGGTGGAGGAGGTCAAGCGCCAGCTCGAGCGGTCGCACGCGCGGCTCATCGGCGTCGTCATCAACAAGTCGGCGCCCGAATGGGACGACGGGTACCACGACTACGAGCGGTACATGCGCCCGAAGACCGAGCAGAAGATCACGCCGACCGCGACGGCGCTCATCATCATCGCGCTCGTCGGGGCGACGAGCGGGGCGCTGTTTCGGGCCAAAGACGCCGTCCCAGGATGGTGGGTTCAGGGGACGAGCTACATCCGGACGGTCATCGCTGAACGGCTCTTGAGCGAGCGGCTATAGAGGAGGCTGCACGTCATGACCGGCACGCTGGAAGGCAAGATCAGGGACCGGACGGCCACGGTCGTGGTTATCGGCCTCGGCTACGTCGGTCTCCCCCTCGCCGCGGCCCTCGCCGGCGCCGGCTTTCGCGTGCGGGGCCTCGAAGTCGACGCCGATCGCGTCGCCGCGGTCAACCGGGGAGCCTCGTACATCGACGACGTGCCGAGCAGCCTGCTGGCCGGCTTCGCGGCGAAGGATGCGTTGCGGGCGACCGGCGATCCGTCCGTGGTGGCCGACGCCGACGCCGTGCTCATCTGCGTCCCGACCCCGCTGACCAAGGCCAAGCAGCCCGACCTCTCCTACGTCACCGCGGCCATCCACCAGATCGCGCCCCACGTGCGCGCCGACCAGCTCATCGTCGTGGAGAGCACCACCTATCCGGGCACGACCGTCGAGGTCGTCAAGCCGATCCTCGAGCGCTCGGGGTTGAGGGCAGGGGGCGACTTCCACCTGGCATTCGCGCCCGAGCGGCTCGACCCGGGCAACAAGAACCGCTCGATCAGCAGCGTGCCCAAGATCGTGGGCGGGCTGACGCCGCGGTGCACCGAGCTGGCGTGCCTGCTGTATCAGCCTATCACGACCAGGGTGGTCCCGGTCTCCTCGCCCACGGTCGCCGAGATGGTCAAGGTCTACGAGAACGTCTTCCGCAACGTGAACATCGCGCTCGTCAACGAGCTGGCGCTCCTGTGCGATCGGATGGGGCTCGACGTGTGGGAGATCATCGATGCCGCCGCGACGAAGCCCTACGGGTTCATGCCGTTCTATCCGGGCCCCGGCGTGGGCGGGCACTGCATCCCGGTTGACCCCTACTACCTCGCGGCCAAGGCCCGGGAATACGACTTCCACGTCAGGTTCATCGAGCTGGCCGCGACGGTCAACGACAGCATGCCCTACTACGTGGTGTCCAGGTCCACCGCGGCGCTCGGGGAGATGGGCAAGACCCTAACGGGCGCCAAGACCCTGGTGCTGGGGGTCGCCTACAAGAAGGACATCTCGGACCCGCGGGAGTCGCCGTCCCTGAAGATCATGGAGCTGCTCGAGAAGCGGGGCGCCCATGTGCTCTACCACGACCCGCACGTCCCGCAGGTGACGCTCGTCAACCCGGGCGGGACGATCGCCTCGACGCCGCTGACCGATGAGGTGCTGTCGTCGGTGGACTGCGTCATCATCACCACCGACCACAGCGACGTCGACTACGACCGGGTCGTGAACAGCGCGCGGCTCGTGATCGACACGCGCAACGTGCTCCGGAACCACCGGAACGGTCGCGTCGTCCGGCTCTGATGCAGGTCGCGATCCGCTCCGCGCCGTGGCAGGGGCTCGAGGCCCGGCTGCTCCTGGCCACCATCTTTCTCTTCGCCTTCCTGGTGCGGGTCGTGGTCATCGCCGGGACGGTCGGGTTCCACACCGTGGCCGCGGCCGAGCCGACCTCGGACAGCCGGATCCACATTGCGCTCGTCGAGAATCTCCTCGGCGGGCGCGGGTACGGCTTTGACGAGCCGACGGGGATTACCCCGCCGCTGTACATCTTCTTTCTCGCGGCGCTGTACCGCCTCTTCGACAGCCCCGCGGCAGTCCGCCTCGTGCAGACGGCCATGGCCGCGGGCGGTTGCGTGCTGCTCTACGCGATCGGCCGCAGGCTGTTCACCCACACCACCGCCCTGGCCGCGGCCGGGCTGTTGAGTGTCTACCCGCTGGCGGCCTACCTGGCGGGCCTCCACCTCACCGAGAACCTGTTCCTGCTCCTGGTGCTGGCGGCCATGTGGCAGGCGCTGCGTGTCGAGGAACGCCCCACAGTGTGGTCCGCCGTCGGCCTGGGGGCACTCGCCGGCCTCGCGGCCCTGACGCGGGCCGTCTTCTTGGCGTTCCTTCCCTTCCTCGTGCTCTGGGCGATGATCGTGTGGGGAGCGCGGGCGCGGCGCGCGTACGCGGTGGCGGCCACCGTCGTGCTGACCGCGCTCGCGGTGATCAGCCCCTGGACCGTCAGGAACTATCTTGTCTTCAACACCTTCGTCCCGGTCCAGAGCAACGGCGGGATGGTGTTCTGGGCCGGCAACAACCCGAACGCCGACGGGGGGATGGTCTGGCCGACGGCGAGGACCTGGACGGCCACCCGGCCGCCCAACGACGGCTGGTACGGCTGGCGCGACCTCACCCTGGCCGAGGAGAATTCGCTGTACATGAGGACGGCGCTGGCCTGGATCGCCGAGAACCCGGGCGCGTATCTCCAGTTGCTCGTCCGGAAGCTCGTGCGCCTCTACGGGGTGACCCGAGCCGCCGACGATCACTCCCTGCACGTGCCGCTTGTCGTCTGGGCGGTTCAGGTGGGGTTCCTTCTCGCCGCGGTCGCCGGGCTCTTCATGACCTTCGGCTCGTGGAAGCGGCTGGCGCTGCCGCTGCTGCTGGTCGTGTTCGTGAACATCACGACGCTGCTCTTCAGCGGCGCCACGCGGTACGCGGTCCCCATGCTCCCGAGCCTTGCCCTGTTCGCCGGCTTCACGGCGACCGCGGCCTGGGACCGGCTGGCGAAGGGGCGCTGACCGCATGCCTTCGATGGCGCTCCTGCTCGGCGGGGCCTACGCGATCCTCGCGCTGCTCAGCCCCAAGGCCGCCCTGCTCGTGCTCCTCCCAACCGTCGCGCTCGCCGGCGAGATGCGGGTCGGCGCGGTGGTGCTCCGTCCGGACGACCTGATGCTCACGATCCTCGTGGTCTCCTGGCTGCTGCGGCGCCTGACCGAAAGGCGCGCGGGCACGCCCCTCGACCGGCTCCTGTGGGCCTACGTCGTCGTCGGGGCGGTGGCGACGTTGTGGGGGGCGGCGTTGGGGACCGCGGACCTCAGCGCCATCCACCAGTACTCGGCGTCGGGGCTCCACCTCCTCAAGCGGCTCCAGTTCGTCATCTACTTCTTCGTGCTGACGGACACGGTCAAGTCGGCCGACGACGTACGGCGGTTCGTCTATGTCTTCATGGCCTCGCTGGCCGGCCTGAGCGCGTTCTCGATGAGGGCGTTCCGCGAAGCCGGGATCGCGCTTGCGCCGGTCGGCGCCGCCATCCACGAGCCGGGCCTCGCGGCCATGCTCAACGTGGCGCTCGCGCTTGGGCTCCTGGTGGCCTCGAAGCGCGTCGCCACCTCGCTGGTGTCCGGGGCCCTCCTGCTGGGCTCGCTGTGGGTCCTGCCCTTCAGCCTGGGGCGGAACTTCATTATCTCGACCCTGGCCATGCTGGGCCTGGTTGCCACCTCCCGGAAGCGGGCACTCCTGCTCATCCTGCCGATCGGCTGGCTCCTGGCACCGCTGGTGCTGCCGCCGGATGTCATAGCGAGGACGCTGAGCATCCGGTACGCCTTCACCCAGACGCCGCCGGAGCCGATCCCGGGAGCCGGAATCTATGTCCCCGATCGCCTGGGCCCGGGACTCACATACGGCCGGCGGGTGCTCATGTCGTCGCCGCTGTTCGGCTGGGGCCTGGGGAGCGTGGCGCTCGGCAGCCTGGACAGCGAGTACGCCAACCAGTTCGTGGCGACCGGCGCCGTGGGTTTCCTGGTCTTCGCCCTGCTCGTCCGAAGGATCTGGCGTATGGGGCGGGAGACGTACAAGGCCGCGACGGCGCAGGACTCAGGGGCGCTGCCGTTCGTCGCCGGGCTGCAGCACTGCCTGCTCGGGTATGCGCTCTACAGCCTCTTCAGCCCGTCGATCTCGGCCGCCCGCGCAGGGATGTTCTTCTTCACGGTCCTGGGGCTCCTCGCCGTGCTCCACCGCCAGCTCGTGCTGGAGCGCCCGGTGTTGGCTTCGGGGGAGGCCGGACGGAGTCACCGTGAGGATGCGATGATGTACTACCGTCCCGGCGTGACGCGCCAATCGGGAGAGGACAGATGGTAGAAACTGCGGGGTGGTGTGCCGGACGCCACATCGTCGTCACCGGAGGAGCCGGGTTCCTGGGCAGCCATCTCTGCGACCGGCTGGTTCACCGCGGGGCCCACGTCGTCTGCATCGACAACCTGCTCACGGGGCATCAGGACAACATCGCGCATCTCATCGGGCATCCGCGATTCCACTTCCTGGAGTACGATGTCTGTGATTTCCTGTACCTCGAAGGCCCGGTCGATGCGGTGCTGCACTTTGCCTCACCCGCCAGCCCCAAGGACTACCTCGAGTACCCGATCCATACCATGAAAGTCGGGGCCATCGGTACCCACCGGGCCCTGGGTCTGGCGCGCAACAAAGGGGCACGCTTCCTCCTGGCCAGCACCTCGGAAGTCTACGGCGATCCTCTCGTCAACCCGCAGTCCGAGGAGTACTGGGGGAACGTCAATCCCATCAGCCCCCGTGGCGTGTACGACGAGGCCAAGCGGTTCGCCGAGGCCCTGACGATGGCGTACTACCGCCACTACAGCCTCGACACGCGCATTGTCCGGATCTTCAACACTTTCGGCCCGCGGATGCGCATCCACGATGGACGCGTGGTATCGAACTTCATCGTCCAGGCGTTGCGGGGAAAGCCCCTGTCAGTCTTCGGCACCGGGACGCAGACGCGCAGCTTCTGCTACGTCGATGACATGGTCGACGGGATCGTCGCCCTGCTCGAGGCGGCCTCCGACCGCACCACCGACGAGCGCGCCGACCGGCGGTTCATCTTCGACGCGTCCGCCACGAACGGCGACTCGGTCCACAGCCCAGTCAACCTGGGCAACCCACATGAGCTCTCTGTGATTGAGATCGCCAAGCTCATCCTGGAGCTAACCGCCGCCGCAGGTCCGCTGGAGTTCCATCCACTGCCAGTCGACGACCCGCGCGTGCGCAGACCCGACATCCGGCGCGCCCGGACGCTTCTAGGGTGGCAGCCCCGGGTGTCTCTCACCGATGGACTCCAGCACACCATCGAAGACTTCCGGCGGCGACTCGATCGTGACACGGTGGCGCTCCCCACCGAGCCTCGCGAAGTCCGCACGTAGCGCGTCCGGGCGCAGCATGGCATGAACCAACATTCCATGACCGCGGCTGCGACGCCTCCCTGGCTGTGGCCGCTCGCTATTACCGTGCTCGGAGGGCTTCTGCGCTTGCACCGGCTCGCGGCGTGGCCGCTCGTCCTGGACGAAGGCTTCAGCGTCGGGATCGCCCCACAGGCCCTCGGGGCCATCTGGACCACAGTCGTCGAAAAGGACCCCTTCCATCCGCCGTTGTACTTCATGCTGCTCCACTATTGGCGCGCGCTGGGGGACGGCGACTTCACGCTCAGATTGCTATCCGCCATCCTCGGAACTCTGTCCATCTGGATACTCTATCGGATCGGCTCTTATCTGTTCGGGCGCCCGATCGGTCTGATCGCGGCGTTGATCCTGGCGGTCTCTCCCTTTCACATCTGGTACTCGCAGCTCGCCCGGATGTATGCCGCGGTCTTCCTTTTCTCCCTCGTCGCCCTGGACGCGCTCGTCCGGCTGCTTCGGGAAGGTCGCGCATCGCACTGGCTGGCCTACGTCGCCGCCGCGGTTCTGAGCATCTACACCGACCACGGGGCGCTGCTGGCGCTGGCGGCGCACAACGTCGCCGTCGCAGCACTGTATCTGCGCAGGGCCGGCCCTCCCCTCGGCAGGTGGGTCCTCGCCCAGGCGGCGATTGCTCTGCTCTACCTCCCGTGGGTTCCCGTGCTGCTGCGCATCGTCTTCCAGCTCGGCCCGGTCCCGGTCGCGTTCGAAGAGCGCCCGGCCGCCGCGGTGCCGGGTGCCCCGTCGGTGCTGGCGGACCTGGGATTCGTCCTGGCCGCCTTCACGAGCTGGTCCCTCCCCGAACAGCAGCCCCTGATCAAGGTCGCGGTGGTGGTGATCTTCGGAGCCATCGCGGTAGTGGGATTTCGCGCATCACGCGAAGAGGGGCTTGCGTGGCCCGTCCTGGGGGCACTCACCGTCGTGCCTCTCGCGGCTGCGGTCGTCCTCACCAGCAAGCTCGGAATCCTGTTCCCGAGGATGCTGATTGCCTCGACGGCAGGTTACTACCTCTTCCTGGCCGCGGGGTTTCGCGCGATCCCCCGGCGAGGGGCCGGCGCGCTGGCGCTTGTCGGGCTCCTGGCACTCAACACGTACTCCCTGAACACCATGTACTACCGCGTGGCGAAGGCCCCACCGTGGGATCGGATCGCGGCCAAAGTCTCATCCGGCGCTCAGCCGGACGAGGCGATCATCCTCGTCCACGGCCGGTGGCAGTGGGTGTTTCGGCGCTACTACGCCGGGCCGGACGTGGCCATTGACGGACCGCTGGGCCCACAGGAACGGGACAGGGTGCTCGACCTCGTCGACCGACACGACGCGCTCCACCTTGTGCTCAAGGAGGAGACCAGAGCCGATCCCGATCGCCGCATCAGCGGACGGATCCGGTCGCGGTTCAATCGTGTCGATCGGATAGAGTTCTCCGACGGTGTGGTCGTCGAGCGGTACGTTCGAGGAGGCTCGCGCACGAGCCCATGAGCCGCCCCCACGAGTCAGTCGACGTGGCGATCATCGGTGGAGGGCCCGCTGGCCTGACCGCGGCTTACGAACTGGCGAAGCACGGACGGAGCGTCACCGTGCTGGAAAGGGATCCCAAGTACGTAGGAGGCATCGCCCGAACGGTCCAGTACAAGGGGTTTCGCTTCGACATCGGCGGCCACCGCTTCTTCTCAAAGAGTGACGAGATCGAACGGCTCTGGGACGAGCTCTGTGGCGACGATCTCCTCCGCCGGCCGCGGCTGTCGCGCATCTACTACCGGGGTAGGTTCTTCGACTATCCATTAAAAGCGGGCAACGCGCTCCGCGGCCTGGGCGTGTTCGAGAGCGCGGCATGCGTAGCCAGCTACCTATGGTATCGGGCGAAGCCGATCCGCCCCGAGCTGTCCTTCGAGGACTGGGTCGTGAACCGGTTTGGCCGCCGCCTCTTCGAGATCTTCTTCAAGACCTACACCGAGAAGGTGTGGGGGATGCCGTGCGACCAGATCTCTGCCGATTGGGCCAGCCAACGGATCAAGGGGCTCTCGCTGAAGGAGGCCGTGCTCAACGCCCTGCTCCCCCAACGCACCCGCTCAAAGGACCGAACGATCAAGACCCTGATCGACTCGTTCCGCTATCCGCGCCTGGGTCCGGGCATGATGTGGGAGACCACCCGCGATCGCGTCCTCGCGCTGGGCGGCGAGGTGAAGATGGGACACACGGTCACCGGCGTCAGGCACGATGGGACACGCGTGACTCATGTCGCCGCCGCAGGCCCGGATGGGCCTGCGGTCCTGCGGACCCAGCACGTCATCTCCTCGATGCCGCTTCGGGAGCTGATCGAGCAGTGGGACCCGGCCCCGCCGCAATCCGTCCTGGACGCCGCCCGCAGCCTGAAGTATCGCGACTTCCTGACGGTCGCCCTCATCGTCCGGCGGCAGCAGCTCTTTCCCGACAACTGGATCTACATCCACGATCCCTCGGTGAAAGTGGGGCGGATCCAGAACTTCCGGGCGTGGAGCCCGGAGATGGTGCCTGATCCGGAACTTGCCTGCCTCGGGCTCGAGTACTTCTGTTTCGAAGGCGATGCGCTGTGGACGACGCCCGATCCCGAGCTGATCGCGCTGGCCACCGAGGAGATTGCGCGCATCGGCCTGATCCGCGCCGATGAGGTGGTCGACGGCTGCGTGGTCCGCATGGAGAAGACGTATCCCGTCTACGACGGGGCCTATGCCCGGCACGTCGAGGTCATCCGCGACTACCTGGCGCAGTTCCCGAACCTGCAGGTCGTCGGCCGGAACGGCATGCACAAGTACAACAATCAGGATCACTCGATGATGACGGCGCTGCTCGCGGCCCGCAACATCATGGGCGCGCAGTTCGACGTCTGGAAGGTCAATACCGACGCCGAGTATCTCGAGGAAGACCGGGGAGGAGCGGATCAAGGACGGCTCGTGCCCGTCAGTCGACAGGATGTCCTTCCGGCCCCGGCCGGATCCGACGGGGACTAGCCCGGCGTGGATTGAGAGGGGGGCGGCGCGGCCCGGGCGGGGCCGGCGCGGCACAGGATCTGAAACCCCGGCCCGAAGAGCCGCAGGCTTTCGCGAAGGACCGGCAGCCGCCGGACGAGTCCATAAACCCGCACCTGCGCGCGCTGCCAGCCCGTCAGCCGGCGGCTGTCCAGACCGTGCAGGCTGGGAAACAGCAGGCGGCGGATGCGGAGCGACGCCCCGCCTAGCAGCCGTCGCATCTGGAGGTAGGAGACGGGATGGATGGGCCCGTACGGCACGCCCCGGCGCCGGCGCACGTAGCGGTCGCGCAGGCGCACCGGGAGGAATCCAACCCCCCAGACCCAGACGTGGGGATCAGGACCGAGGCTGTAGCGGTTCGGCGTGGAGAGGTAAAAGACGCCGCGTTCCGGTGTAAGGACACGCGCGCCCTCCCGCAGGAACGCCTGCGGGTCGTTCACGTGATCCAGCGCGTCCTCTCCGACGACGAGGTCGAAGGCCCCGTCGGGGAACGGCAGGTGCTCGGCGCAGGCGCATACGAGCGTGACGTTGCGGCCCCCGGCCTCTTCGAGACGCTTCCTCGCGACGATCAGCCAGCGGAAGGCGATGTCCAGACCCACGGCCGTATTGAACTCCGACGCCGCCGCGGCGAGGAACCCCGCCGTGCCACACCCAACGTCGAGGAGCCGGCCGCGGCCGGCGGGCGCGTCGGCCGAGAGGATCGTGGCCCAGGCGGCGCGTCCGCGCCGCTCTCCGTCCATCGCGCCCCGGACGTACTCGGCGACCAGGGCGCCGGGCACGCCGGGGGTGATAGCCCAGTATCGGGTAACCAAGTCGCGGAAGCGGGACGACTCGTACCGCTCCATCAGCGCTTCCGCCTTCCGGTAGTCGTCCTCGATGGAGATGTATGGATCGGGGAACAGCCGGAAATCCGGAATCCCCATGACGATCGGATACCGCCGGGCGCACGGCGGGCAGTGGTAGGCCTCGGACTCAGCGGCCAGCGGCCCTCGGCAGCGCGGGCAGACGAACGGCAGAGGACCCTCGTCCGAGGCGGGACGGTGGGTCATGGGACGCCCCGACTCATGGCGACCGGTACCGTTCTGCGCAACATGCCCTCCACCGTCGTAGCGCTGGCATGACGCCCCTGTGGACGATTTCCCTGGCCCTGATCACGGCCCTCCTGGCCGCCGTCGGCCAGCTCCTCATGAAGCTCGGCGCCCGGTCGGTGACATCGGACATCGCGAGCTGGGTGCTGAACTGGCATCTGGTCGTCGGCGTGGCGCTCCACGGCGTTGGATTCGTCCTCCTCGTGCTGGCCTTCAAGCGCGGCAACCTCTCCATCCTTTACCCTGTGCTCGCCACCAGCTATGTCTGGGTCGCGGTCCTCTCGCATCGGTATCTGGGCGAGACGATCTCTGCGGTGCAGTGGGTCGGCGTGGGGTTGATCATCGCGGGCATCGGCCTGATCGTCAGATAGCCGCGCGCCGCGAACTCGCGGCTGGAGCGTCAGCCGGTCGCCTTCGGGTGACCGATCCAAATGGCCTCGATGAGGACCCGGCGACGTGGCCTGGGACCGCGCCCGCGTCGCTCGGCCCTTCTGCGGCCACCCTCCGTGGGATCGTCCACGAAGTACCAGATGCGCCCACCCGCGGTGACCTCGTACTGCCAGCGGTGGTAGATACGACCCTCAAATGCGCCGGTGGTCAAGTTGCCTTTCAGCGGCATCTGTCGCGCGGAGACTGCGGTGGGGCTGGTGCTGAGGTGGTCGTAAGCCGCCGCCAGCGCGTTCGGTTCAACGGCTGCCAACTTGTCCCAGTCCTCGGCCACCCGGCTGCTGATGGCCTCGATCGACCACTCGGTCGTGCGAACGGGTCGAGGGAGGCGGCTACCCCTTGCGGGCACGCCCCGTCACGGGTCGGGAGACCGGAACCGCCGGCCCCTCATGCTCCCGGCGTAGTGCCGCCAACAGGGCAGGGTTGGCGTAGACCTCCGCCGTTGCCTTCCAGCCAGCAAGGGTATGGACCAGCGGCTCGTAGGCCTCGATCTCAACGCAGGCGATCGAGGTCCTGGCAAGATCGGTCAGGAAGTCTTCGCGGTCTGGCTCGGGAAGGAAGCTGGTCCAGGGGAGCTCCTCTGCGAGCCACTTAGTCACCACGCCTCTGGTGCCCTTGTCGTGTAGCGCCGCGCGAACGATCCTGGCGAGAACCTTCAGCCCCTCCCGGATGCCCCTCTCGCGCGAACGGAGAACCAAATACAGATCTTCTCCATCCCGGCGTTGGAGCACGACGTCGCGATGCTCCACCTCGTCCAGGACGGCCCCGGAGTTGCGGAGCATGTAACTCAGGCTGCGCTCAATCACTGCCATGGCACGAAGTTACATCACTACTTCTGAACTGTCAATAGGGCTACACCCACGGCCGGCGCAGCAGGTCACCGGCGAGCGCGCGCAGCGGTCGCCGGACGGCGAGGTAGAGCCGCAGGCCGGGACTCATGAGCGCGTTGAACAGAATGGGGCGCGCGAGGTAACAGACATCTACCCGGTCAAGCGCCAGGACGTCGCTTCCGTATCCCGCCATCCCCAGCCTGGTCGAGACCGCCCCCTCGTAGGAGCGGCCGACGGTCCGTTTCACCGTATCGTTGTACCTGCCGTATGGGTATGAGAATAGGTGAATGCCATGTCCGAGAGCGTCCTCGATCGCGGCTCGTGATCCCACGACTTCCTCCTCTACCCTGTCAGGGGGAAGGAGATCAAGCCGGGGATGCGAGATGGTGTGCGCCCCGAACTCGATGCCGCGGCGATCCATCTCCCTGACCTGCGGCCACGTGACCAGCGCCCTGCGCGGGATCCCGGGTGGCTGGCCCGGCCAATCGTTGGTCCGGCCGCAGTAGCCTGGGACAAGAAACACCGTGGCCGGAAACCCGAACCGCGCAAGCGCGGGAAAGGCCACGTCGAATACACTGCCAAAGCCGTCATCAAAGGTGATGGCCACGGCCCGATCGGGCAGCGGCCTCCGGCCGGCCAGGCAGGCCAAGCCCTCACGCAGCGAGATCACCCGCGCGCCCATCTCATGGAGCCGGTGCATCTGCGCGCTGAAGATCTCCGGACGAACCTCGAGTACCGAACCGCCGGTGCCGAGGTCGTGGTAGAGGAGAATGGGAAGCCGTCCGGTCAACGCGGATTCGCCTTCCCGGCAGAAAGGCGCTCGATCAGAGCGAAATACTGGCGCAGATGAGGCTCGGGCGCCCAGCGCCTGAGCACGGCCTGATACCCCTGCTCGCCCAGGGTCCGCCGCAGGCCCGGGTTCGTCCGAAGCCGATCCATCGCCTCCACCAGTCCAGCCTGATCGTGGTAGAGGAGTCCCCCATTGCTCTCCTCGATGATCTCCGGGAGGGGACCCAGGTTGTGGCCAATGACGGGCGTTCTCTGGGCGAAGGCCTCGAGCATCACGATGCCAAACGTCTCGAAGCCGATCGAGGGGACGACGAGCGCCACGGCGTGCCGGAACAGCGCCTGGAGCTTCTCGTAGCCGAGCCGACCGAGGAAGTGCACGTGGGGGAGCCTCGATGCCAGTCTTCGCAGATGGGCATCGTACTTCCCCTCGCCGACAATCAGCAGGTCGCAGGCGCTGTACCGGCGGAAGACGTCGAGCAGCACATGGACGCCCTTCATCTTCTCGAGGCGCCCGACGGAGAGGACGTAAGGTCGGTGCCAGGGGGCGGCAGGATCTGGGTCGACGGCGTTGGGCAGCGGGACGAAGTATGGAATGTGCTCGATCGGGATCTCGACATCCAGACCCATGGCCCGATGCTTGTCCCGGCTGAAGCGGCTCACGGCGATCAGGGCGTCCAGGTGTCCCAGCATCGCGTTCTGGTATCCGCCTAGCCGCCAGAGTTGCGGCGGACGCTTCGCGTGGAGCTGGCACGCAAGGCAGGTCTTGTGGGAACACGGCTCGCGGCCGAACTTCCAGAGGACGTGGAGCGGACACACCAGCCAGTGCTCGTGCATCGTGTACAGCCTGACCCCGCGCCCATGCCGCAGCAGGTCCAACCCCATCAACGACATATTGTGGAAGTGCACCACGTCGAACTCCCGGGCGCTGAGCACGGCTCTCACCGCGCCGGCCTTCACCCCCGCGCGGCCGGTCTGGTGCGTGATCAGCGGGGAGAACCGGCCCGCCCGGCTGCGCAGGGAGTGTACCGTGATGTTGGGATGGTTGGGGAATTTCCCCACGGCGGCGACGCCCCGCGGCTTTGAGATCTCAAACGCATCGATGCAGTGCACGACGTCAACGCTGTGGCCCCGGCGTGCCAGCTCATTGGCCAGGCGGTACACGAACACCGCGTCCCCGCCAAAGTGATAGGGCGGGTAGAACGTGGTGACCATGCAGAACGTCAGGGGATGGCTAGTCACGCCGCGCCGCCGCCTCCTCGAAGAGGGCCAGGGCCGCCTGCGCGGACCGGTGCCAGGAGAACTTCGCCGCCTGGGCGATCCCGCGCTGCCTCATCTCGTCCCGCAGCCGATCGTCTGCCAGCAGCCGCTCAAGACCCGCGGTGAGCTGTGTCGGGGACGTGGGGTCGAACAGGAGCCCCGCGTCTCCTACCACTTCGGGCAGGGCTCCGGTCCGGCTGGCGACCACCGGTGTCCCGCACGCCATCGCCTCGACCGCGGGTAGGCCGAAACCCTCGGCGAGTGAGGGCAGGACGAGCGCCGCGGCCGCGCCGTAGAGATGCGGTAGCTCGTCGTCGGGCACGAAGCCGGTGAAGACGACGCCCTGTGCGAGGCCAAGCCGGCCCACATGATCCCGGATGGCCGGATAGCCCGAGAAGAACACGTCCCCCTGGAAGTCGCCTACGATGACCAGCTTAAGGTCCGTTGCCCCGCTCCGTTCGAGCAACGCCGCGTAGGCGTCGACGAGGGTGCCGAGGTTCTTGTGGGGGCTGATCCCGCCAACATACAACAGGTAGCGGGCGTCCGGGGCCATGCCGTACTTCCTGAGGACGTCGCGCGTGGACGAGCCGTTCTCCGGTCCATCCAAGGGACGAAATCCTTCGCTCGCCGCATCGGGGATAACCCACACGCGGCCCTCTGGGACTCCGAACCGTTCGATCAGGTCGCGCCGTGAGGTGTCGGACACCGTGACGATGTGCGTTGCCTGCCGCAGCGCCAGCCGCACCTTCAACGACCACAGGATCCTGGACCGGCGGTCCGGGAAGACGAGGTCAGGGTAGCGTTCGGGGATTGTGTCATGGATCGTGACGATCACCGGGACCCGCGCCCTGATCGGGAAGAACGTGTAGACGGACGGGAAGTAGAAGAGGTCGAGGTCCCGGCTGCGCCGGTGGACGGCCTTCGTCATGGCCCGCAGGTCTCTGAAGGACCGATGCCCTCCGGCGGCTGCAGCCTGAGCGGCCATCCTCGTGGTCTCGATCACGACCCGCCGCACTCGAGCGTGCTCTAGCAGATCCGGGCTCTGGGCGGCGGTGCCGGCATCCAGAAACAGCAGGTAGTGATTCGCCGTATCGAGATCGAGGACTGCCCGGATCAGCTCCCGGGCATAGCGGCCGTATCCCCGCCTGTTGGACCAGCAGCTGGCGTCCAGGCCGACCGTCAGCGCCATTGCCGCAGGCTCGCCCCCGGACCGAGCAGGTAGCCGACAAACTCGCCTGTCGACCACGCGACCGCCAACACCATCACCCAGGGGAGCGCCCTGAGAAAGCGTCCAACATGCCGCCTCCGCATGGCCACCTCCCGAGTAATGCGGGCCGTTTGAACCAGTGGGAGCAGGACCGCGACGGACAAGAACAGCCACCTGCGAAGGAGATACTGCCTGGCCACCCGCATGCCGGCGAACCCCCGGGCGTGATGGAATCGCGAGCTGATCGCTCTTTGCGGACGCCAGGTATTTGAATTGCGGACGACCAACGAAGGATCGGCTATCAGGACCTCCCCGGCACGCCTGAGCGTGTCATGGAAGAAGGCTTCATAGAGCCCTTCTGCACCAAAGTGCCCCTGCCCGCCCGGCGTTCGCCCCCAGTCCTCAAGCAGTGAACGCTTATAGGATACGTTCGTCCCTGGCAACGTCCTGGCCGGGCCGTGCTGCAGCGGAAGCATGAATCGACTGTACTCGCTAAAATACGCGGCCCAGTCCAGGGCCGTTGCGAATTCCCCGGGCTCCACGGCGCCGCCGACGGCCGCCGCACGCCCCTCATGGGCCCGCAGCACAGCGGCGGACCAGGTTCTCTCAGCAACGCAATCGTCTTCCAGCAGTGCCACGACAGCGCCCCGACTATGCGCCGTGCCGAGACAACGCATCTGGGGAACGTTGGCACCGGGATGAGGCACGACCCATAGGACCTGCCCGAACCGCTGCTTCAGTCGCTCGACGTCGGCGCCCCAGCCTGTCATATGCCCGACGACGACGATCTCCACCCCGGAAGCGACCTCTTGTCCCTCCAATGACTCCAAACAACGCTCGAGCAGTGCGGGGCCGCTGAACGCGATCACGACGATCGAGAGCACAGGGGAGCCTGTCTGGTTCATTCGACAACGTACAGGCTTCGGCCGGGTCCAAAGAGACAGCCCGCCAGCTCACCCACGGCCCAGGCCGCCAGAAAGATGCCAAGGAGCGGCAAGGACAGCACGAACTCGCCCACGTGCCGTCGCTTCCGCAGCACGCGCGTCGCGATCCGAGCGAGCAGGAGCGGCGGCAGCACCAGCGACATACCCCCCCTGGCCCACCGTCGTGGCGGAGACCACCCGGCCACCAGCGCCCCGGCATAGTGACGGCTGTAGTGGAACCGCTGCGAGAGGAAGTAGCGAACGCCAAATCGCTTGTTGTGATAGACGACAACGGCGGGGTCCAGCACGAAGCACTCCCCGCGGGCGCTAAGCCACCTGTGGAGCGAGAACTCCCAGAGGTCTCTCCCGAGCTCACCTTCCAGATTCGTCATTCCGTCGAACGCCCGTCGCTTGTACGAGACATTGTTCCCCGGGATGACACCGCTCGCGCCTCGGGGCAGGGGCCTCATGAATGCACTGTACTCGCAGAAGAAGACCGCCCAGTCGACCAGCCGTGGGCTTCCATTCTCCACTGCTCCACCCACGGCAACGCACGCGGGAAACGCGCGGTGGGCCTCGACGATCTTCTCGCACCAAAACTCGTCCGCCAGGCAATGATCCTCGATCACCGCGACGATCTCACCGCGGCTCCGGGCGAGGCCCGCTGCGCGGAGCTGCGGAATCGTCCGCCGCTCACGCACGGACAGCAATTCGACTAAGGGGAACTGTTGCTCGATGAGACGCGCAGTTGCCTCACCGGTCACGTCGGCAACGATGATCTCGGTGCCCACCTGCCCGCGCTGCCGCGCCAGTGAGTCGAGGCACTCCTTGACCGTTCCCGCGCCGTCGACCGACGCGATGATCACGGAGAGGGCCGGGGACCTGGTCATGCCGGCCGCGGCGCGGATGGATCGCAGGACTCGTAGTCCCTCATCAGACGCGACCCCCGTACTCTGTCCACATGAGGAGCCGGGCCAGCCGCCCTGCGGCGTTCAACGCGAGTCCGCCGCGCATGAGGGCCCTTAGCAAGAGCACCCGGAGCTTCCTGCGCCGGACGCTCACAGTGAATGTTCGCCATGGGAACGGTCCCCGCAGGAGCTCTCGCGCGCCTGCTGCCTCTCTCCGAATCAGCAGGTTGGCCGCCCGGAACGTCCGGTCGTCACACCGATGAAAGGCATACTCGGTCAGCGACCCCGGGTCCATCTTCTCGATCATGTGATCAACGGTAAGGTACCGCTCGATGATCATGAAGAAGTCCTCTTCCTTGGTCCGCAAGTGATTGTATCGCGCGGACACCTGCGACGGATCGCTTCGATAGCGCATCAACGGCTCGTCCAGGATCGCCACCTTGAACGCGGTGAGAATCCGTAGCCACATCTCTAGGTCGGACGCAATGTCAAAGTCCGAGGTGTTGAACAACCCGACCCGCGAGAACACCTCTGCCCGGCCCATGAATGTGGGGGCCCGAAAGATGTGGTTCTTGTGCCGGAGGAGATGCGGCATGACGTCCGGGAGCCCCAGGCAGGTGTTGGCTCGCACCCCGGGCGGGAGTCTTGTCTCACCGAATGCGCGACCTCGAGCGTCGATCCAGCGATCGAGAGCGAACACCGCTCCCGCATCCGGATGCGCCTCCAGGAAGCGCACTTCTCTCTCCACGATTGGCGCTTCGTAGACGTCGTCAGAGTGGTAGACGGCAACGTACTTGCCCCTGGCACGCCCGATGATACGGTTGACGTTCTGAAACTGGCCCAGATTCGTTGGGTTTCGATAATAGCGAATCCGCCCATCACCGAACGACCGGACGATCTCCGGTGTGATGTCGTCAGATCCATCGTCCCCGATGAGGATCTCGAGGTGTGGGTAGGTCTGATTGACGATCGACTCGAGGCTTTGCGCTAGAAAGGGACCGTCATTGTGCGTCGGCATGCAGACGCTGACCAACGGTGGCGCGTCATCCTGTCCGGCAGGGTCTCTCATGTGATGGTCTCCGCTGCGGCCCTGTCCTGTAACCTCCTTCGTCATTTGAGGACCCGCGCGCTGACGGCGCTCGACTATGAAGGATTGGCTGCTCTGCCGGTCAGCTCCATACCGACAGGCCGCTGAGTCCAGAAGAAGCGCTCGTCCAGCTGCCCGGTCTGGACCAGGTGCCGGATCTGCTTGATGCGGGTGAAGGCTCGGAACTCGAACAGCTCCCCGGTGAGGCGGATGCCTTCGAAGAACGCCCGCAGCTCCTCCGCGCCCGTCCCCGCGGTCCACCGGCACCGGAATTCGGGCAGATGTGCGCGGATCTTGTCAAACGAGACCCGATAGCTGCGGTTGTCGGCGCCGGCGGTCCCAAAAGTGATCCGGCAGCCCTCGAACGCGCCCGCCACGAGCTCCGCGATGTCGCGCACCCTGTAGTTGGCCTCGTTGTCGCCCACGTTGAAGACCTCGTTGTGGACCGATGCGCGGGGTGCCTCGAGGGTGAGCGCAATGGCCTGGCAGATGTCCTGGACATGCACCAGGGGACGCCAGGGCGTCCCGTCGCTGGTCATCGCGACGCGTCGGGTCGTCCATGCCAGCCCGGCCAGGTTGTTCAGCACGAGGTCGAACCGCATGCTGGGCGAAGGGCCGTAGGCGGTGGCATTGCGGAGAAACGTTGGAGAGAAGTCATCGTCAGCGAGAGCCGTGACCCCCCGCTCCACCAGCACCTTGCACTCCGCGTAGGCAGTCTGCGGGTCCGGGGGAGACTGCTCGTCCTTGGTCTGGTCCGACCCTGTGCCGTAGACACTGCACGACGAGGCGTAGACGAACCGCGACACACCCGCCTCCCTGCACAGCCGGGCCAGCCTGACGCTGCCGGTGTGATTGATGTCGTACGTGATGCGCGGGCTGAGCTCGCCGAGGGGGTCGTTCGAGAGCTCGGCAAGGTGGACGCACGCGTCGAAGCCCCTCAGGTCGACGGCCGTTACCTCGCGGGTGTCCTTGGAGATGAGGCAGGGCAGGATGCCGGTCGGCGGACCCAGGTGGGTGTCGGCGTAGAACCCGGTGTCGAGACCGATGATCTGGTGGCCGCGCGCTTCGAGCAGCGGACCGAGGTGGGCGCCGATGTAGCCGAGAATTCCGGTCACCAGCACTCTCACTCCGACGGCTCCCGCAAGACCACTCCGGCAGGATATGTCCGGCTTCGACGCGGCACCGCGTTCTCGAAGAAATCCTCGAAGGCCTGGAGGATGTACGCAATCATCTCCTCGCTGAGCCCGGGATAGACCCCCACCCAGAACGCGTTGCGCATGACCAGGTCGGCGTTCCGCAGGTCGCCGGCCACGCGGTAGGGGACCTCTCGATACGCCGGTTGGCGCGTAAGGTTGCCCC
>JBBIOB010000051.1:0-22289 GCA_037443565.1 Armatimonadota bacterium
CCGCCAAGCGGTCGGTGGGCCACGAAGGCCACTGACGACCGGAGCCTCGTCATGAGTATACCACTGAACGTCGCCACCCTGTTGAAGGAGCACGTCACCCTGGAGGTGGAGAGCATCGACCGGCTCTGGCCTACCAACTGTCGTGGTTCGACGCCCACCTCTGGGCCTACGCCGAGCACTTTGGTCTGTCAGAGCTCCTGTCCGAAGACTTCCAGCACGACCGCCTCTACGGGAGCGTACGGGCCGTCAACCCTTTTCTCTGACCGGCTGCTGGGATGGCGCGGCTTCCCAAACCGAGGGTCGTGGGTTCAAATCCCATCGCCCGCTCCAGACCGCTTCGGACTTCTCAATGCCCGGCTAGTTTCTATGGGGTCTGACCGAAATCCCTCATAGGGTGTATGCTCAATCCAGCGCGAAGTGTGACCGATGCGAGGCTACTGCACCACGATCCGCCGATTGGCGATCAGCAGCCAGACCAGAAAGACCACCAGCAGCACGACGATCAGATCGGCGTTACCCGACTCGCCCAGGTATCGCCGCATCCAGGCCCGCAGGTGAACCTCGAGCAGTGTCAACATAGGGTCACCTCCGGTGTCAGTGTGCCACTTCGGCGGGTTCCAAGGCAATTCCAAAACGGTCAAAGATTGGTCCCGTCTCCTTCCGCCAGGACCCGATGCCGGACTCGGAAGGTGGCGCAGCCGCGCGGCCACAATACTCCAGTATCCCTGGTCGGGTCAAGCCGATGATCCCTGCCGCCCACAACGCCGCCTTCAGACTCCGCATCGGAGGTCGCCCGGTGGACATCTTTACGCTCGTCTTTGTGGCCGCCACGCTCGGCCTGCTGGCGGTGACGTGGTGGGTGGCCGGCTTCCGGGCGGCGGCGCAGGGCGTGGGCGGGGGGATGCAGCTCTTCCTGCAGATCCTGCCCCGCATGCTGCTCGCGTTCGTCCTGGCCGGGCTGATCCAGGTGCTCGTTCCCAACCAGACCATCGCGCGGTACCTGTCCGACGCGTCGGGCTTCCGCGGCCTCGTCGCCGCCTCGATCGCCGGGGTCTTCACGCCGGGAGGCCCGTTCTTCATGTTCCCGGTCGTCGCCGCCCTGTTCAAGATGGGCGCGGGCATCGGGCCGCTCGTCGCCTACCTCGCCGCGTGGTCGCTGCTGGGCGCCTACCGGGTGGTGCTGTGGGAGCTTCCCTTCCTGGGCCCCCGCATCACGGCCATCCGGCTGCTCGTGTCCCTGCCGCTGCCGCTGCTCGCCGGCGCGGCGGCGCGACTTCTCATCGAGCACTTCCGCGTGCCGCCGCCTCCATGAGCGCCTCACCGCCGCACCGCCTGGCATACCGGCCCGTTGTCATGGGGCGCCGGGGGGTCGTGACGTCCGCCCATCCGCTGGCCTCGATGGCCGGCGCCCAGATCCTGCTCGCCGGCGGCAACGCGGTCGACGCCGCGGTCGCGGTCGCCGCTGCCCTGAACGTGGTCGAGCCCTACATGTCCGGGCTCGGGGGATGCGGCGTCATGCTCATCTCGACCGGGCAGGGCGAGCGGCACGTGCTGAACTTCGTCGGCAGGGTCCCGCGAGCGGCCGATCCCGACCACACCACGGTCGCCGACCTGTCCGCAGGGCCGCGCGCGTGCCTGACACCCGGCAACCTCGGGGGCTGGCTGGCCGCGCACGACCGCTTCGGCCGTCTCCCCCTGTTTGAGGTGTTTGCGCCGGCCATTCATCTTGCAGACGACGGGTTTCCCCTCACCTGGAAGAACTGCGAGTTCTTCGAGAGAGCGCAGGCCACGCTCGCGCACTCGGCTGAGGCAAGCCGCCTCTATCTCCGGGCCGGTCTGCCGCGGCCCGGCGAGATCCTCCGGCAAGAGGATCTCTGCGCGACCTTCCGGCAGGTGGTCGAGGGCGGTGCCGAGGCATTCTACCGCGGTCCGATCGGACGCGCAGTCTGCCGTGCCGTCGAGGCCGCCGGCGGATGGTTGTCCGAGGACGACCTGGCCGCCTTTGTGCCGGAGTGGCTGGCGCCGCTCGCGATGCCGTGGAAGGGTGTGGAGATCCTCACGGCGCCCCCGCCGTTTGCCGCGTTCCAGGCCCTGGAGACGCTGAACATCCTCGAGGGGTTCGACCTCGCGGCGTGGGGACACAACTCGGCCGACTCCCTGCACCACCTGATCGAGGCGGTCAAGCTCGCCTCCGCCGACCGGCTGGCCCATGCCTGGGCGCCGGAAGTCCCGCTGACGGGGCTGATCTCCAAGGCATACGCCGCGTCGCAGCGCGCGCGCATCGACCCTCGGGTGGCCGCCGTGAGCGAGGGCGAGCGGTTCAACCCTGAGCGCCTGCCGGGCCAGATCGAGGCCGGCCATCCGGCCGACTTCAGCAGGGAGCACACGACCCACTTCGCCTGCGCCGACGCCGACGGCACGGTGGTGACCGTGACGCAGACGATCGGCTCGCCGTTTGGATCGGGCTTCGCGGCACCCGGAACCGGGATCATCCTCAACAACCTGCTGCAGTGGCAGGATCTCGATCCGGCCAGTCCTAACCGCGTCAGGCCGGGACGCCGGGTCGGCACCAACATGGCGCCCATGCAGGTCTTCGGCGAGGACGAGTTCCTGATCTCGATCGGGACCCCGGGATCGTACGGCATCCTCCAGACGACGCCACAGATGCTGCTGAACCTCATGGAGTTCGGGATGCAGATTCAAGAGGCGATCGAGGCGCCGCGGGTGCGCGTCTACCGCGGCCGGCTGGTAGATGTCGAGGGCCGGATTCCCGCGGATGTCCGGGAGCGCCTCGCCTGGCGCGGGCACCAGGTCAACGTCATCGAGGAGTGGTCGTGGGTGGTCGGCGGCGGGCAGGGCATCGCGCGCGATCCGATCTCGGGCGCCCTGCAGGGTGGCGCCGATCCCAGGCGCGACGGCTACGCGCTCGCGCTGTAGGGTTCGAAGGGCCCCAGTCCCCGCACGAACGCCCGCGCGACCCTCGGATCGAACAGTGTGCCCGCGCCGCGCTCGATGAATGCCATTGCCGCCGATGGATGCATCCGCGGCTGGTCCGGCGGCGGCGCGGCCGTGACCGTGTCGAAGAAGTCCGCCACGGCGACCACGCGCGTGAGCATGTGCGGTGCCGGCCGGCTGCGGATCTCCGGGTACCCCGAGAGGTTGAAGTTGGCATGGTGCTCGAAGGCCACGACCATCGCCAGCCGGGAGAGCCCCGGCAGCGCTCGCAGCAGGTGGGCGCCGTAGAACGGATGTCGCCGCAGGTGCGCGCGGCGCTCGTCGGTAAGACCGTCCGTGCCGGTGGTCTCGTCGGTCGGCAGGCGGACCATCCCGATGTCGTGTAGCAGACCCGCCAGGCCGAGGGCGATCAACAGCGGACGCGGGAGGCCTATCTCCATCCCGACCAGCATCGCCAGCACCGCGACATTGACCGGGTGATGCGCGGTCGCGGCATCGTGCTGCCGACCCGACACCCTTGCCAGCAGCGGGGCGCGGTCCTCGAGGAGGATGTCGAGAAGCGAGACCACGACGGTGGTAGCCTTCCTGGTGTCGATCGCCGCGCCGCGCCGCGCCTGATCGTAGAGATCGTCCGCGGCCCGCAGCCCCGCCCTGTAGACGTCGCGAGGATCGACCTGGAACTCGGCCCGCTGCTCGGGGGTTACCGTCGGCGGATCAAAGACCGCGATGTGCCTGACGCCGCGCTGCTCCAGGACCGCGCGCATCCCGCCGGCGTGCCGGACCTCGGCCGGCGGCATCGCGAGCGCTTCGGCCAGCCGCTGGAGCTCCCGCGCGCCGAGCCCGGCGTGGAACTCCAACACACCAACCCCCCGGTCGGCCAGGTCGGCCAGCAGGTCGGTGAGACGCAGGCTCTCTTCCAGCAGGAGCGTGCGGCCGAAGTAGAACGTGTCGTCCAGCAGGAAGACGCGCACAGACTGGTGGGCGTGTAGCAGCTCAGCAAACGCCGTAAAGGCGTCGTCCGCGGCCGTGGCCGTGACCGGATGATCGGCGCCATAGAGCGCCGCGGTGCGCCGCGTCCGGGCCAGGCCGTGCAGCGCCAGGCCCGGGCGCGCACGGCGCGCGGCGTCTCCGGGCACGGGTGCGTGGGCCGACACGTCGGGGGCAGGCCGGTCGCTCACACCTGGTCTCCTCTGTCTTCATCCACGTCAGGCCCCGCGTGCCTCGGCTCGGCCTGCGCCCTGCCTTCCAGGATGGCGACGGTCATCGAGGCGAGCCGCTTCAGCTCCCGACCCTGCGCGCCCAACGCAAACCCACCGGAGAGGCGCCTCACCGCGGGCAGGGCCTGGCGGTCGCCCAGGCGTCCCAACGCTTCGAGCGCGGCCTGCTTCACCGCTGCCTGCCTGAACAGAGGGTCGGGCTGCTCGAGGATGGCTACGAGCTTCGGCACCGCCCGTCGCCCCTCGGGCGGCCCGAGCGACTCGATCGCCCGCAGGCGCAGCCGCTCGTCTGAATCGTTCAAGAACGCTTCAACCGCTGCCTGCGCGTCTGCGGTGCCGATCGCGATCAGGCCGTTGAGCGTTTCGCGGCGTACCCGGTAGTCGGGGTGCGCCGCCAGCCGGCTGAGATGGGCAACGGCATCGGGGCCGCCGATGCGCCCCAGGATGTTCGCGATGTTGCGGGTCAAGAACCACTCCGCGTCGCTCGTGAACCCCACGAGGTCACCGATCCTGGAGCGGCAGAGATCGACGATCAGGTCGCAGAGCATTGCGCGTGCGCCACCGCGCGTCTCGGCCGCCAGGGTCTGCACGAGGCGGGTGATCAGGTGGTCGGCGAGTGTGCCGAGGCACTGCCGGATGTCCTGTTCCGTCTGGGTTCCACGCGCGTCCCAGAGACCGGCGAGGAGGCTGTCGATCAGCGGTCCCCCGGCGATCTGCCGCAGCAGACCGGTTGCCATCTCACCCCGCGCGCCGCCGCCGCGGGCGATCTCGCCCACCAGGCCGAGGATGCGTCCCGCCGGCGCGTAGTCGCCGTGATCCACGATCCCGCGCAGGAGCCCTGCCAGGGTCTCAGCGACCTCCTTTAGTTCGCGCCGATCATCGTCGCCGCCGGCGCGCAGCGCGTCGGTGAGCGCGAGCGCGACCTCCCGTGCGACGGCTGCGTCGTCCACCGGCACAGTGGTCTCCTCGGTTTCCTCGCCGCCGGGACCGTCGGGTGCTTCGGATATCGGCCCGCCGAACTCGAACTCTGGAGGAAGGTGCGCCTCGCCGGCCTCCGCTGCCGAGGCGCGCTTCGGCACTGGGAGGTGGGACCCGAGCAGCCGCGTAGCGGCAGCCGCGGAGCGCTGGGCCATCGTCTCAACCACCGCCGACCGAAGCGGTTCTCGCAGGGAGTGGAGTCCAGACGCCAGGCGCGCGTAGAGGTCGGGCCGGTCCTCGGGCGGTTCGTCGAGCAGCAGCCGGTCGAGGCGGAGCGCAATCTGCACGACGGGGTCGACCGCCTCCTCGGTCAGGGATCCGTCCAGGGTTCCGCCGGATGACGTGAATGCCTGCTGCAGCAGCGCGCGGACCTGATCCGGGCCGCCGTGGATGATCTCGAGCACCCGCTCGCGCTCCTGGGGTGACGGTCGCTGCCGGAGCAACGCTTCCGCGATGTCCGCGAGGCCGAGCCCTTCGGCGTCGCCGAGCTCCTCGTGCTCCAGCGCGATCTCGGTGACCTGGATGTGCCGCGCCCCGGCCTGGCGGAGCAGATGGCGCACGCCGCCGGTGGCCTCGAGCGCCGTGCGATCCGTGCCGAGCGCAGAGACGAACGTCGCCAGGTCCGCGTCGGTCACTTCCGGCAGGATCTTGAAGTGCGCAACCCGGCGCGCGAACAGAAACACGGCGAGCGATGCGTGGGGCGTGTCCTTGAACGACGCGCCGTCGACCGTCAGCGCACGCTTCGTCACGCGCACGGCCAGCGCTCCGTGCGCCTCCGCGTAGCGCCGTACGGCGCTCGTGAGGTTGTCCACCGCCCTGGCGGTCACCGGATGCGGCAGGGGATACAGGGCAAACGTCTTGACGGCTACCCCAAGCCCGCGTAGCAGCCGCTCGGCGGCCTGCGCCTTCAGATCCATGGCCTGCTCCACTCGCCCGGCGCCGCAGGCGCCGGATGCTCTCTGGTACTCCTACTCGGCGTGGACGATGCCTCCTTCATACTTCCCATGCCCGGCCACACAGGCCGGGCAGACATAGGGCCTCGAACTGATTGATCCGGCCTGGCCCCGCGCGGCATCCTTGTTGTCGGGTGGTGTCGTTTCGGCCGGGACAGGCCCCGGCCCCCCCGACCGCCCCGCTCCTGCTGCCCGCGGCATCGGATCCAGGGAGGCCCTCATGGAGTTCGGCGTGCCAACAGAAGTCCGGCCTGATGAGCATCGGGTCAGCCTCACCCCGGCCGGCATCCATGCGCTGGCACAGGCCGGCCATGTCGCGTACGTGGAGGCCGGCGCCGGCGTGTGGGCAGGCTTTCATGATGAGGAGTACCGAGGGGCCGGCGCCCGGCTTGTCTACTCGCGCGAGGAGGTCTGGCGGCGCTCCCAGGTCGTGGTGAAAGTCGCGCGTCCAACCGCCGAGGAGCACGCGTACTTCCAGGGCCAGACGCTGCTCGCGTTCCTGCACCTGGCGGTGGCGTCGCCCGATCTGATGGCCGCCTTGCGCGAACAGGCCATCACCGCCATCGCCTACGAGATGATCCAGGCCGACGACGGATCGCTGCCGGTCCTGCATCCCACGAGCGAGGTGGCGGGCCGGCTGACGCCGATCGTCGCCGGATCGCTCCTCGAGACGATGGCCTGCCCGGTCGGCGAGGACCGGCCGAAAGGCCGTGGGATCCTCCTCGGCGGCATCCCCGGCGTCCCTCCGGCCAATGTGGTGATCCTCGGTGCGGGCGTCGCGGGGCGCAACGCCGCGCGCGCCTTCCTCGGCCTCGGCGCGCAGGTCGCCATGCTCGACATCGACCTCCGCCGGCTGCAGGCCGTCGACGACGCGATGGGCGGACGTGTCGTGACCATGGCGGCCACGCCGCGTCATCCCCGTGGACTACCCGCTGCCCGAGATCCACATGGCCTCGACCGACGCGGTCGCGCAGCGGATCGCCGGGTACATCGCCGGCCTGATTCCCGACGGCGCGACGCTGCAGACCGGTATCGGGGCGATCCCCGACGCGGTGCTGGGGCTGCTGGGCAACCACAAGCACCTGGGCGTGCACACCGAGCTGTTCGCGGACGGCATCATCGACCTGATCCAGAAGGGCGTGCTGACCGGCGAGCGGAAGACCCTGCACCCGGGAAAAGTGATCGCCGGGTTCATGCTGGGGACCCAGCGGCTCTACAGCTTCGTCCACGACAACCCGATCATCGAGCTGCACCCGACCGACTACACCAACGACCCGTTCATCATCGCGCAGAACGCCCGGATGGTGGCCATCAACTCGGCGATCGAGGTGGACCTGACCGGGCAGGTGTGCGCCGACAGCATCGGCCCGCGGCTCTACAGCGGCGTCGGCGGTCAGGTGGACCTTCATCTACGGCGCCTCGCGCTCAGCAGGGGGGCTCCCGATCATCGCCCTGCCCGCGACCGCGCTCGGCGGGACGGCGTCGCGGATCGTTGCCACGCTCAAGCCCGGCGCCGGGGTCACCACCACGCGCAGCCACATCCGGTACGTGGTCACCGAGTACGGCGTGGCCTCGCTGTACGGCAGGACGATTCGCCAGCGCGCGCGTGCGTTGATCGACATCGCCGCGACGAAGTTCCGCGAAGACCTGGAGCGGGCCGCCTGCGAGTTGAAGTTTCTATAGGTCGTACCAAGCCCTTCGGGGCAGCGGCCCCTCTACGCGGCATTGCATCTACACGCGCGCTGATGTCGGAGCCCGACGGCGAGCCGTATGGCGCGGCCAAGGGCGGCCTGCTCGCGCTGACGCACGCGCTCGCGATCAGCCTGGGGGGATTCGGCATCCGGGTGAACGCGATCAGCCCCGGATGGATCTTCACGAAGGGCGAGCCGCCGACCCCGGACGACCACGCCCAGCATCCGGCCAGGCGCGTCGGCCGGCCTGAGGACGTCGCGGCCGCGGCACTCTTCCTCGCCGATCATCGGGCCTCAGGTTTCATGACCGGGCAGAACCTGGTGCTCGACGGCGGGATGACCGTGAAGATGATCTACCTCTGACCGCGCCGAATGTTGGCAGAGACCATGGACACCTATCTGGCCGCCATCGACCAGGGCACCACCGGCACGCGCTGCATCCTGTTCGGCCTCAACGGCGCAATCGTGGCGCAGGCCTATCGGGAACACCAGCAGATCTATCCCCAACCCGGATGGGTCGAGCATGATCCCCTCGAGATCTGGGACCGCACGCAGGAGGTGACCTCGGAAGCGGTGCGCGCGGCGCCGGCCGGCCGCATCCTGGCGGTCGGCGTCACCAACCAGCGCGAGACCGTCGTCGCGTGGGACGCCCGCAGTGGCCGGCCGATCCACAACGCCATCGTCTGGCAGGATACACGCACCGAGCCCGACTGCCGGGCGATGATCGAGGCAGGGTGGGAGGAGGAGATCCGCGCGCGCACCGGCCTGCCGATCAGCACATACTTCTCGGCCACCAAGATGCGGTGGCTGCTGGCAAACGTGGCGGAGGTGCGCGAGCTGGCGCGCGCCGGGCACCTGCGGTTCGGCACGGTGGACTCCTGGGTGATCTGGAACCTGACCGGCGGGCTGGACGGCGGAGCGCACGTCACCGACCCCACGAACGCCTCGCGCACGCTGCTGTGCAATCTCGCCGACCTGGCGTGGGACCCGGTGCTGCTCGACCGGCTGGAGATCCCGGCTGGGGCTCTGCCCAAGATCCGGCCCTCGGCGTCGTGGGAGCCGTATGGGATGACGCGGCCCGAGGGCCCGTTCGGCGCGGAGGTCCCGGTGTGCGGCGACCTGGGCGATCAGCAGGCGGCGCTGGTCGGACAGGCGTGCTTCGCGCCCGGCGAGGCCAAGAACACGTACGGGACCGGATCGTTCCTGCTGCAGCACGTCGGAGGCGCGCCCGCCCACAGCACGCGCGGTCTGATCGGCACGGCCGCGTACACGCTCGCGATGCAGGGCTCGACCGCTGTCCGCGCGTACGCGCTGGAGGGCTCGATCGCCATCACCGGCGCCGCGGTCCAGTGGCTGCGCGACAACCTGGGCCTGATTGCCGCGGCGGCCGACACCGAGGCGATCGCGCAGCAGGTGCCTGACGCCGGCGGCATCTACTTTGTCCCCGCCTTCTCAGGCCTATTCGCGCCACACTGGGACATGAGTGCCCGCGGCGCCATCGTCGGCCTGACCCGGTACGTCACGAAGGCGCACCTGGTGCGCGCGACGCTCGAGGCGATCTGCTTCCAGAGCCGCGAGGTCCTCGACGCGATGGTCGCCGACTCCGGCCAGGTCGTCAGCGCCCTGAAAGTGGACGGCGGCGCCACGGCCAACGACTTCCTGATGCAGCTCCAGGCCGACATCCTGGGCGTGCCGGCGGTGCGGCCGGCCGTGCGCGAGACCACGGCGCTCGGCGCGGCCTATGCCGCCGGTCTGGCGGTGGGCGCGTTTGGCTCGACCGATGCGCTGCGCGCGTTGTGGCGCGCCGACCGGACGTTCGAGCCCACATGGGACGCCGACCGCCGCGAGCAGGCGCTGCGCGGGTGGAGGCGGGCAGTGGAGCGGACGCGGGGATGGGTGGAGTGATGGAGATATTGTGGTCCGGCTCAGTATGTGCTACTAATAGCACATGACAAGGGTTGGCGTGCGCGAGCTGCGGCAGCAGGCCAGTGCGCTCCTGCGGCGGGTGGAGTCGGGCGAGCGGTTTGAGATCACCGATCGCGGCCGCCCGGTCGCCATTCTGGGTCCTGTTCCCGACGGGGGTCCGCTGCGCCGTCTGCGGGCCTCAGGCGAGATCACGCGGGCACGGGCTGGCCTGGCCGACCTGCCCGAACCGCTTCGCCTTGCCCCGGGCCAGGAGCCGCCGTCGAGCGTCCTGACCCGGCTCCGTCGAGATGAGCGCTGAGCGGGCCACCTACGTCGACTCGTCGGCGATCGTGAAGCTCGCCGTGCGCGAGCCGGAGTCCGCCACGCTCCTGCGCTACCTTCGCCGGCGCGGCCCCCTCGTTTCTAGCGCGCTGGCCCGCACCGAAGTCCTGCGGGCCCTCCTGCCGCTCGGCCGGCCCGCTGTCGAGCGTGGGCGGGAGGTCCTGGCTCGGATCGATCTGGCACGCGTCAACGACCGGGTGCTGGACGCTGCCGGTACTCTGTTGCCCGTCCACGTGAGATCCCTCGATGCGATACATCTCGCGACGGCCCAACAGCTCGGGGCTGATCTCGCCCGAATTGTGACGTACGACGAGCGCATGGCCATCGCTGCGCGGGCGCTTGGACTCTCCGTGGTGTCCCCGCGCTGATCCGCGACGGGCTGCTTTGCCCCTGCACAGGTCAAGTGACCGTTCCGATGTGCACCTCACGCCGGCGCGGTCCGTCGAGCTCGACGAAGATGATCCGCTGCCAGGCCCCCAAGCCGAGCCGGCCACCGTGCAGCGGCACAGTCACGCTGGCCCCGGCGACCACGGCGCGCAGGTGGCTGGCCGCGTTGTCGTCCACGCGGTCGTGGCGGTACCGGGCATCCGGCGGCACCGCGCTGGCCAGCCATCCCGCCAGATCGTCCAGCAGCCCGGGCTCGGCTTCCTGGATCAGCACTCCCGCGGTGGTGTGGGGGCAGTACACCAGCACCAGGCCGTCGTCGGCGTCGTGGGTCCGGCACGCCCGCCTGACGCTCTCCGTGATGTCGATCGCCTGGGTGTGGGCCCTCGACGCAACCTCGATCTGCTGCCATCTCACCGGCATCGGTGCAACACCTGCGGGGCAGTGGGATGTCGGCGGCTGAAGCCGCCGGCCGACTGACCCTCTTCTCGCCGAACGGCGCGGGGCCTCCCGGAGGCGTGCTATCCTGGGGTGCGGATGGTGCGCGTGAGCCGGACACGGTTCGAGGCGCTAGTCGCCGAGGCGCTGCGCGGGATCCCGCCGGACCTGGCACGGGCGCTCGACAACATCGAGGTCGTCGTGAGCGACTGGCCGACCGACGTGCAGCTTGCCGAGGTCGAGCTGGAGCCCGATGGCGTGCTCTTCGGTCTCTATCAGGGGACGCCGCTCCCGGAGCGCAGCCCCATGGAGCCCTACCGGCTCCCGGATGTCATCACGATCTTCCAGGGGCCGCTGGAGGAGTACTGCGAGACCGAAGACGAGATCCGCGAGGAGGTCCGGTTGACGGTGATCCACGAGATCGCGCACTACTTCGGGTTCGACGAGGACCGCATCGCGGAGCTTGGGTATGAGTGACCGCTGATCCCCCGAGGAGCAGAGCGGTGTTTCGCGACATTCCCGAGACGATTCGGGCACGCATGGCATATCTGGAGCAGGTGGACGCGCTCGACCGGCAGGACGGCACGCCACGGCAGCATCGGCTCCGGCAGATCACGCCCGAGACCGGACGGTTCATCGCCCTGCTGGCCGCGTGCGCACCGCCCGGGCACTGCGTTGAGGTCGGCACGAGCGCCGGGTATTCGGCCCTCTGGCTATCCCTGGCGTGCCGGGCCGCTGGCCGCACGCTGGTGACCCTCGAGGTGCGGGAGGACAAGGCGGCCCTGGCGAGAGAAACGTTCAGGCTCGCCGGTGTTGAAGACGCCGCGACCCTCGTAATCGGCGACGCACGGCAGCACCTCGCGCGCTACCCCGGTATCGGCTTCTGCTTCCTCGACGCCGAGAAGGAGGTCTATGCCGACTGTTACGAAGCGGTCGTCCCGAATCTGGTGACCGGTGGGCTCCTGGTCGCCGATAACGCGATCAACCATCGGGAGACGCTGGCGCCGATGCTCGACCGGGCCCTTGGCGACCCGCGCGTCGACGCGATGATCGTGCCCGTGGGCAAGGGTCAGCTCGTCTGCCGCCGGCGATGACATGGTGAGATGGTGATCTGGGTCATCGATATCCTGCGCAACATGGTGCGGCTGATCGGCAACCTGCTCGTCCGCCTGACGGGCCCAGGCGCGGACTATGTGGTCGTCACCCTCTCGGGTGGATATCCCGAGCGCTCATCTCCACCCCGGCCTTTCTGGCAGCGGGTCGTCTCCCTGCCGTTGAGGCGCCGCGAGGAGAGCCTGGAGGCGCTGCGCGAACGCCTCGACCGGATCGCGGGCGATGCGCGCGTGCACGGCGTGATCGTCCGGATGCGCGACCTGGAAGTCGGGATGGCTACGGTGCAGAGCCTGCGCGACGCCCTGACCGGGCTGCGGCGGCGCGGCAAGCGCGTCGTCGCCTACCTCGCCGCCGCCGACCTGAGGACGTACTATCTGGCCGCGGCCGCGGACGAGATCGTGATGGCGCCGGCCGGGTTCTGGCGGGTGACCGGCGTGCGCAGCGAGATCACGTTCTTCCGGCAGGCGTTCGACCGGCTGGGGCTGCTGCCGCAGTTCGACCGCATCGCCGAGTACAAGACCGCCGCCGATCCCTTCATGCGGTCGGGCATCTCGGAGCACCACCGCGAGGTCGTGGAGTCGGTGCTGGATGCCGCCTTGAGTGAGATCGTCGATGGTGTGGCGCGGGCCCGCCGCCTTGCGCCGGAGGCCGTCCGCGCGGCGGTGGACCGGGCGCCCATGACCGCCGAGGCCGCGGCGGCCGCGGGTCTTGTCGATGCGGTCTGCTATGAAGACGAACTGCCGTTGCGGCTTGGTGAAGGGGGCCGGCCGGCCAGGGTACTGCCCTGGGAACAGGCGCGGCGCCGGCTGCGCCGCCCTTACCGGTGGCGAGCGCGCACGGCCGTGATTGGCGTGGTCGAGCTGATCGGGACCATCGTTCCGGGGGAGAGCCGCGAGGCGCCGGTGCCATTCCCGCTGCTCGGCCGGCACTTCGCGGGATCCGACACGGTGGCCCGGGCGTTCCGCGCCGCGGAGCGCGCGCGGGCCATCCGCGCGGTCGTGCTCCACGTGGAGTCGGGCGGGGGATCGGCGCTCGCGAGCGACCTGATCTGGCGCGAGGTCGAGCGGGTGCGCCGGACCAAGCCGGTCGTCGTGTTCATGGGCAATGTGGCCGGGTCCGGCGGGTACTACGTGTCCTGCGGCGCCAACCGGATCATCGCCCAGGCTGCGACGCTCACGGGGTCGATCGGGGTGGTCAGCGGCAAGCTCACGGCGCAGGGGCTGTTCGAGCGGCTGGGGCTGCGCCGCGAGGTTCTCGCGCGCGGCGAGGCCGCCACCATGGAGTCGGCGTTCGAGCCCTTCTCCGACGACCACATGGCACGAATCCGCGAGGAGATGAAAGTCATCTACGGTCGGTTCGTCGACAAGGTGGCCGCCGGTCGGCGCAGGAGCAGCGCCGAGGTGGAGACGGTCGCCCGGGGTCGTGTGTGGACCGGCCGGCAGGCGCTCGCGCACGGCCTGGTCGACGAGCTCGGCGACTTCGCGATGGCCGTCCGGCGCGCCTGCGAACTCGCCGGCATGCCTCCGGGCGCCGACGTCGCGGCCCGGACCATTGTGCCGCCGCCGTCCGCAGCGATTCCCGCGGCTGGCTCCGGCGGTGGCGCGTGGGCCCGCGACGCGGCGGCTGGCGGCGCGCTGGCCGGCGCCGTCGCCGACACTCTGGACGCCCTCGCGGTCGTCCGCGAACTCGCCCGCGAGCCTGGCCTGCTGCTGATGGCCGGTCTCGGCAGTCCGATCTGGCCGTGACAGCGCGCGTATCCCACGGAGGAGAGGCCGGCGCGCCAACGAACCCCCCATGAGGTGTTCCGCGCGATGCCCTCATCGTCCCCGCAGCCTTCGCTTCGCGTACGTGTGCTCAGAAGTGGCAGCGCCGGCAACGCCATCCTCGTTGAGTCCGGCGACGTTCGGTTCCTGATCGACGCCGGGCTGCCCGCCGAGACGCTCCTCCGCGAGATCTCCGGAGCAGGCACAGCCCCACGGCTGGCAGCGATCCTGGCCACGCACGAGCACGACGACCATCTCAGGGGCGTGGCGGCGCTGGCGCGCGCCACCGGCGCGGTGGTGTTAGCCAATGACGCGACGCGTCGGGCCGCGGGAGCGCACCTCGACGGCGCGCCGGTCGATGTGTTCCGAACCGGCCGGCCGTTTGCGGTCGGACATGTGGAGGCGTTGGCCTTCCCGCTGCTCCACGACGCCGCCGAACCCGTGGGGTTCGTGGTGTCGCTGGACGGCGTGCGCGTGGTGGCGGCGTGCGACCTCGGCCAGGTGACCGATGTCGTGATCGAGCACGCGCGGGGAGCAGACCTCATGATCGTTGAAGCCAACTACGACCTGCGCCTGATGGCGGTGTCGTCGTATCCCTGGTTCCTCAAGAACCGCATCATCAGCCCCGCAGGGCACCTGTCGAACGACGCCGCGGCGCGCGCCGTGGTGGCCGCTGCAACCGGGCGTCCCCAGGCGGTCCACCTGGTCCACCTCAGCGAGGTCAACAACCTGGCCCCGCTCGCCCGCGACACGGTCAGGGCCGCGCTGGACGCGGAAGGGCTGACGGCGGTGTGCGTGGAGGCGGTGCGCCCCAACGCGGGCGGATCGTGGTGGACCGCCCCGATCGGCGCCCGCGTACCGGCGCCAACAGGACCCGCGTGAAGGTCGACGCCCGGCTGTTTCACGGCGAAACCGCGACGCTGCGGCGGCACGCGGTGCGGATCCTCGGCGCCGCCGTGGCGGCCGCCGATCCAGGAGCCGAGGTCTCCCGCTGGCTCGCATGGGACGGCGCCGTCCTCCGGGTGGGCGACGGCGACATCCCGCTTTCGCCGGCCGGCCGCGTCCTTGTCGTAGGCGCCGGGAAGGCGTCCGCCCGCATGGCGGGCGCGGCGGAGCGGGCGCTCGGCGACCGCATCACGACAGGCCTCGTGATCACCAAGTACGGGCACATCGGGCCGCTGGCACGCGTCGAGCTCGTCGAGGCCGGGCACCCGCTGCCCGATGCCGCGGGCCTGGAGGGCGCCCGGCGGATCATCGAAGTGGTCCAGGACGCTGGCGCGGACGACATCGTGCTGGTCCTGCTCTCAGGCGGCGGATCCGCGCTGATGCCGCTGCCCGCCGAAGGGATCACGCTCGAAGAGAAGATCGCCGCCACGGACCTGCTCCTGCGCTCGGGCGCCACGATCAATGAGCTCAACGCCGTCCGCAAGCACCTCTCGCGGATCAAAGGCGGCTGGCTGGCCCGCCACGCCGCGCCCGCGGCCATCGTCACCCTCGTGCTGTCTGACGTGCTTGGCAATCCGCTCGACGTGATCGCGTCCGGGCCCACGGTGCCCGATCCGACGACCTTTGCCGACGCCGTGGCGGTCATCCGGCGGTACGCGCTGTGGGAGAAGATGCCGGAGGCGGTGCGGACCCACCTCGAGCGGGGTGCCGCCGGTGACGCGCCCGAGACGCCCAAGCCCGGGGAGCCTGCCTTTGCCCGCGCCCACACGGTGATCATCGGCGACATCACGAGGGCCGCCGCGGCCGCGGCCGAGCGCGCGCAGGCCCTCGGGTACCACACGTCCCTGCTGGCCACGGACGTGCAGGGGGAGGCGCGTGAGGTCGGCGCCCGATTCGCCCGACTGGTGCGCGAAGCGCGCGAGGGACAGCGCCGGCCGGGTGGGCCGGTCTGCTTGGTCATGGGCGGTGAGACCACGGTGACGGTGCGCGGCGCGGGCCGGGGTGGCCGGAATCAAGAGCTCGCGCTGGCGGCGGCCGAACCACTTGCCGGTCTGCCGCAGGTGCTGGTCGCCGCGTTCGGCACCGACGGCACCGACGGGCCGACCGACGCGGCCGGCGCCGTCGTGGATGGAAGCACGCTCGCACGCGCGCGCGAGCAAGGCCTCGATCCGCAGGCGGCCCTGGCCGACAACGACGCCTATCCTTTCTTTCAGGCACTGGGTGATCTCATCATCTCGGGTCCCACGAACACGAATGTCAACGACCTGTGGCTGGGATTGCTGGGTGCGGCGCCTGTCCGGGACGCCGCCGCCTCCTAGTTGGGCACATATCCGGCGGACGGGCGCCGGAACGACCAGGCGCCGGCGCAGAGCGGGGTGCGCGCTGAGATGAAGGTGTTGTTCTGTGTGTCCGAGGCGATGCCGTTCGCCAAGACGGGCGGTCTCGCCGACGTGGCGGGCGCGTTGCCCGCGGCGCTGCGCCGCAAGGGACTCGATGTGCGCGTCCTGATGCCGCGCTACCGGGGCATCGCGCGCGATGGGCTCGAGCAGGTCTGCACCATCCAAGGGGCACCCGCGGGACAGGCGGTCGACGGCGTGATCCTCCGGGGTGGGGCACCCGGCGGGACCCCGTTCTACTTCGTCGAGGCGCCGCCGCTGTACGACCGGCCCGCGCTCTACGGCGAAGGCGGCCGCGACTACGAGGACAACCTGGCCCGATTCGCGTTCCTCAGCGGCGCCGCACTCTCACTGCTGGATGGCGCCTGGCGGCCGGACCTGGTGCACTGCCACGACTGGCACGTCGGGCTGGTCCCCGCCTATCTGCGGCAGCGCCGGGATCCCATGCCCACGCTGTTCACGATCCACAACCTGGCCCACCAGGGCCTGTTTCCGGCCGAGCAGTTCCCGCTGACGGGGCTGCCGCCCGACGCCTTCGCGGTGGACGGGGTCGAGTTCTACGGCCGGGTCAACGTCATGAAGGCTGGCCTGGTCTGGTCGCACGTGCTCAGCACCGTCAGCGAGACCTACGCCCGGGAGATCCAGACCGAAGAGTTCGGCATGGGGCTCGACGGGCTGATGCGGGCGCGCTCGGCCGACCTGTTCGGCGTGCTCAACGGGGTCGACTACACCCAGTGGGATCCGTCGATCGACCCGCACATCGCGGTCCGGTACAGCGCCGACGATCTCTCGGGCAAGGCGGTGTGCAAGACCGCGCTGCAACGCGAGCTGGGCCTGGCAGAACCGGTCTCCGTGCCGCTGCTCGGCACCGTCGCGCGCCTGGTCCCCCAGAAGGGCTTCGACCTCGTGGCGGGCGCGCTGGAGCGCGTGGTCGCCATGGGCGCACAGGTGGCGATCCTCGGCACCGGCGACCCCGCCTTCGAGCAGATGTTCAGGGACGCCGCGGCGCGATGGCCCAAGCAGGTACGCGCGGTCATCGGGTTCGATGAGGGGCTCGCGCACCGGATCGAGGCCGGGGCCGATGTCTTTCTGATGCCATCCAGGTTCGAACCCTCGGGGCTGAACCAGCTCTACAGCCTGCGGTACGGCACCGTGCCGCTGGTCCGGCGGACCGGTGGGCTGGCCGACAGCATCGTGGATGCGACGCCGGAGGCCGTCCGGGAGGGACGCGCCAACGGGTTCGTCTTCGAGGACTACACCGCCGACGCGCTGGTGGCGACGATCGGCCGCGCGGTCGCCGCCTACCATGACCCTCCGCGTTGGCGGACGGTCCAGCAGATCGGGATGCGGGCCGACTTCTCGTGGGACCGCGCCGCGGAGCGCTACCAGGAGCTCTACGAGACGACCGTGCATCGGGCGTCGCGCTGGCGATGAACGCATCGGTGGGTCTGGTATGATGGACGAGTGCCTCAGCCGGAGAGGTGAGTAGGAGTGCCCGAGCTCAGGACCGATCCGATTTCCGGTCGCTGGGTCATCATCGCGACCGAGCGGGCGGCGCGCCCGACGGACTTCAAGAGCCCACCGGCGGACGTCAACGACGTCGCCCACTGCCCCTTCTGCCCGGGACACGAGGACATGACGCCGCCGGAGATCTACGCGATCCGCGAACCCGGCACCGTGCCGGACACCCCCGGCTGGCACGTGCGCGTGGTCTCGAACAAGTTCCCGGCTCTGCGCATCGAGGGCGACACGACGCGCAGTGACGTCGGGCTCTTTGCACGCATGGACGGGGTCGGGGCCCATGAGGTGATCATCGAGACTCCGGACCATCACGCGCATCTCGGCCTGCTTTCGGTTCCCAAAGTCGCCGCGGTGGTCCAGGGGTACCTGGAGCGCTACCGCGACCTGGACAACGATCCCCGGTTCGCCTATGCGCTGCTGTTCCGCAATCACGGCCGCACCGCCGGCGCGTCGCTCTCGCACCCCCACTCGCAGCTCATCGCGCTGCCGGTCATGCCGAAGCGCGCGGCCGAGGAGGTCGCGGCCTCGGAGCAGTACTTCGGCAAGCGGGGTGGGTGCGTGTTCTGCCACATCGTGGCGCAGGAGCTGGCATCGCGGGACCGCGTGGTGTTCGAGAACGATCGGTTCGTGGCCGTGGAAGCATACGCCTCGCGATTCCCGTTCGAGACGTGGCTGCTGCCCAAGCACCACGCGGCCTCGTTCGGCGACCTGACGGCGGCGGAGATGAACCCGCTTGCCGAAGCGCTGCAGCGCACGCTCCAGGCGCTGCACGTCTGTCTGGGTAACCCCCCGTACAACTTCATCGTGCACACGGCGCCCTATCACTATGAGGCCGGACACGCCTATCACTGGCACATCGAGATCATGCCGCGGCTCACGCAGGTCGCCGGATTCGAGTGGGGATCCGGATTCTTCATCAACCCCGTCGTGCCCGAGGCGGCGGCCCGGTTCCTGCGCGAGGCCGCCGTCGCCATCCCGGCGCCCGCGGCCATGGGGATCGGCGCGCGCATGGTGGACGGAGAGGAGGGGTAAGCACAGATGCTGGGAGAGCGCGTACTGCTCGGGCCGGGCCCAAGCCTGATGCCGCCTGAGGTCTCGGCCGCCCTGACTGAACCGATGGTCGGGCACATGGATCCCGACCTGTTTCCTGTGCTCGAGGAGACGGTCACCCTGCTGCGCGAGGTCTTCCAGACCAGGAACGAGCTGACCCTGCCCATCTCGGGGACCGGCACCGCCGGCATGGAGGCGGCGCTGTTCCACATGCTCCGGCCCGGGGAGAAGCTCGTGGTCTGCACCGCCGGGTTCTTCGCCGACCGGATCGCCGAGATCTCCGGACGGATCGGGGGCGAGCTGGTCCTGGTCGAGGCGCCGTGGGGCAAGCCCATCGATCCCACCGATCTAGAGCGTTCGCTGGCCTCTGGGCCGGGGCAGGGCGCAAAGGTTGTCGCGTCGGTGCACGTGGAGACCTCAACGGGCGTGCTGCACCCCATTCGCGACCTCACGCAGGTGGCCCACGCGCGCGGCGCCATGATGCTGGTGGATACTGTGGCCGGGCTGGCCGGCGCCGACCTGCCGGTGGACGCGTGGGAGATCGACGCGTGCTACAGCGGGTCGCAGAAGTGCCTGTCGGCACCGCCGGGCATGGCGCCGATCACCGTCCATGCCCGCACCCGCGGGCGCTCCGGTCCGGGTACCTACTACCTCGACCTCGAGGGGCTGTGGAAGTACTGGGGGCCGGGCCACGCGTACCATCACACGGTGCCGGTGCAGTTCGTCTACGCGATGCGCACGGCGCTGCGCCTGGTGGTCGCCGAGGGCCTGCAGCCGCGCTTCGAGCGGCACCGCCGCAACACGCGGGCGTTGTGGGCCGGCCTGGAGGCGCTGGGCCTGGAGCTGCTGGTCGACGAAGCCCATCGGTCGCCGACCATCACGACGGTGCGGATTCCCGACGGGGTCGATGACGCCGTGGTGCGCACCCGGCTGCTGCGCGAGTACCACACCGAGATCGCCGGCGGCCTGGGCCCGCTGCGGGGCAAGATCTGGCGGATCGGCCTGATGGGCCACTCCAGCCAGATGCGCCTGGTCCTCGGATTCCTGGCCGCGCTGGAGGCCGTCCTGGCCTCCGAGGGTGTGCGCGTCTCCAGGGGCGCGGCCGCAGCGCAGGCGGCGGCGACGCTGTGATGTAGCCCCAGGGCGGTGCGACGGGTCGCGCTGTTCGTTACCTGCCTGGTTGACCAGCTCTATCCGCATGTCGGTGAGGCCGCGGTCCGCGTGCTCGAACGCGCGGGCTGCGGCGTCGTCTTTCCCCACGCGCAGACGTGCTGTGGGCAGGCGGTTTATAACGACGGATTCTGGGGCGACGCCCGGCGGCTGGCGCGCGGGTGGCTGGACGCCTTCGAGGGAGCAGAAGCTGTGGTATCGCCGTCGGGGTCGTGCGTGGCCATGGTGCGCGACTGGTATCCGAGGCTGTTCCAGGGTGATCCGGATCTGTTCCAGCGCGCCCAGGTGCTCAGCCGGCGGACCTATGAGCTGAGCGAGTTCCTGGTCCGCGTGCTCGCCGTGACCGACATCGGCGCGCGCTTCCCGGCGGCGGTCGCCTACCACGCGTCGTGCCACGGATTGCGGGGATTGGGGCTACGCGAGGAACCCCGCCGGCTGCTCTCGGCGGTCCGCGGTCTCCGCTTGGTGGCGCTGCGCGGGGCCGAGGAATGCTGCGGCTTCGGCGGGTTCTTCTCGGTGAAGTTCGCCGCGCTGTCCGGCGCGATGCTGCAGGCGAAACTCGACGCGATCGAAGCCAGCGGCGCCGACGTGGTCACCGGCACCGACGTGAGCTGTCTGATGCACATCGGCGGCGGCCTGGTCCGGCGCGGCAGCCGCGCCCGGGCGATGCACCTGGCCGAGATCCTGGCGGGCTCGGGGTAGCGATGGGCGGCGCGGCTGACCGCGGGCACACAGATCCCCACATCGACATGATCGGCAACACCGAGCGGGCGTTGCGGGATGCAACCCTCACGCGCACCCTCGGCGTGGCCATGCCCTCGTTCCGGCAGCAGCGCGATGCCGCGGTCGCCGAGATTCCCGGATGGGAGGCGCTGCGCACGGCCGCCGCAGCGGTCAAGGACCGAACCCTGGAACACCTCGATGACCATCTCGCCCAACTCGAGACGCAGATCACCGCCGGAGGCGGGATCGTGCATTGGGCGCGCGATGCTGCAGACGCGCGGCGCATCATCGCCGGCCTGGCGCGCCGGCGCGGCGTGCGTCGGGTCGTCAAGAGCAAGTCGATGGTCACGGAGGAGATCGGCCTCACCCCGGCGCTTCTGGCCGAGGGCTTCGGCGTCGTGGAGACCGACCTCGGGGAGTACATCCTGCAGCTGGCCGGCGAGCCGCCGAGCCACATCGTCGCGCCGGTGGTGCACAAACCGCTGGAGGCGGTGGCCGAGCTCTTCGCGTCGAGGTTGGGCGTCCCGCGCTATGAGCGCGCCGAGGACCTGGCGCGTGTGGCGCGCGAGACGCTGCGCGCTGGGTTCCTGGGGGCGGACATGGGGATCTCCGGGGTCAACTTCGCGGTCGCCGAGACCGGGACGCTGGTCATCGTGGAGAACGAGGGCAACGCGCGGTTGACGATGATCGTGCCCCGCATCCACGTGGCGGTCATGGGGATCGAGAAGGTGGTGCCGCGCCTGGCCGACCTGGGCGTCTTCCTCCGCCTCCTGGCGCCCAGCGCCACGGGCCAGCGCGCCAGCGTCTACGTGTCGCTCGTGACCGGACCGCGCCGGCCCGGCGAGGCGGACGGCCCCGAGGAGCTGCACCTGGTCATCCTCGACGGCGGGCGGCGCCGGATCCTCGCGGATCCCGACCTGCGCGAGTCGCTGCGGTGCATCCGGTGCGCCGCGTGCGCCAACGTCTGCCCGGTGTACGAGCGGGTCGGAGGCCACGCGTACGGCTGGGTCTACGGCGGGCCCATCGGCACCGTGATCACGCCGGCGCTGTTGGGGACAGCGCGCGCGGGGCAACTGCCCTTTGCCTCCACGCTGTGCGGCGCCTGCGCCGAGGTCTGCCCGGTGAAGATCGACCTGCCCCGGCTGCTCCTGGTCCTGCGCGATCGCGCGACGCGCGCAGGGCATGCCGGCCGGCTGGACCGCGCCTTCGCCCGCGCGTGGACGTTCCTCATGGCGAGCCCCCGGCGCCTGGCGGTCCTCGGCGCCCTCGGCCGCCTGCTGCAGCGTCCGCTCCGGCGGGGCGCGTGGATTGACCGGCTGCCCGCGCCACTTGGTCGCTTGGTGGCGCACCGTGCCGTGCCGGCGCTCGCGGAGAGACCGTTCAGGACGAGCCCGACGGCCAGGAGGATCGGTCTCCGATTGAAAGGGCATACTGGTACCCAATATCCAGATGGTGGCCATCCGCAGGACGATCTGACAGACGACCAGAGACCGGAGATGGAAACCGCGCCAGGGCTCGGGCCTCGCCCGGATCCTCAAGAGACCCTGCGGCGCTTCGTGGCGCGCGCCGCGCAGGTGGGTGTGCGTGTGGCCTCCGCCGCCACTTTGGGCAACGCTGCGGATCAGATTGCCGCGTTGCTCGCTGAGCGCCGGGCCAGGACCGTGGCGGTGTGGACGACCCCTGAGCTTGCGCCGGTCCTCGACCGGCTGCGCACAGCGGGAGTCGATCTTGTGCTGCCCGGGGC
>JBBIOB010000052.1:0-21997 GCA_037443565.1 Armatimonadota bacterium
CGTCGGTCCGCTCCCCAGACAGCGCCTGCTCGAGCGCGGGGACGAGATCCGCTGGCGTTGGGACGAGGCGCACCAGCGACAGATCGCGGTCGTCGATCACGAGGGTCCGCCGGAAGTGCTCAAACAGTTCGGCCCAGGCCGGTCCGACCAGGAGCAGCGGCGGAGTGACGTGCGGATCGGTCCCAAGGTTGGCCCACGCGAGCGTTGCCTCAGAGAGCGTGCCCAGCCCGCCCGACAGGGCCACCAGCGCGTCACAGGCGTGGAAGCTCTTGAGCCGCTCGAAGATGTCGTCGGCCCACCGCACCTCGGTCACCCAGCGGTTCGGCTCGCGTCCGTCCCACGGCCGCATGGGCAGCCCGACGACACGCCCACCGGCTGTCGCGGCACCGTGGCTCACCGCTTCCATGAGGCCGCCGTAGCCGCCGGTGGCGATGGCATATCCGGCGCGCGCCAGGCGGGCGCCGACCCCGCGGGCCTCGTCGTATCTGGGATCGGGAGGTGCGATGCGCGCCGATCCGAAGACGCCCACCAGTCGCCCTCGCTCCATATGCTCAAGCATTGGCGCCGCCGCAACGGACTCCTGCCCGCGCCGGCGCAAGGAAGCGCCCTGGGGACATCGAACTATCCGTATCCATATACGGGCGACTGCGAGGGAGGAATGCCATGAGGCCTGAGGACCGTCTGGACCAAGTTTTTCAGCAACTCCCCCCTTCGACGCGGCGGCAGTTCCTGAAGCAGGTGGCCGCCGCGGGCATGTCCGCCGCCGCCGCGCAGACTCTGCTGCTGCGCGACCCGCTCATCGTCACCGCCGCGCCGAGCACGCGGCGCGGCGGCCTGGTGCGGGTGATGGGTCACCAGGAAGTGGCCAGCCTGAGCCCAGACGACGCCGCGCCGTCAGTACACTGGGTCATGGTCACCCAGATCCACAACGCGCTGCTGGAGGGCAACGAGTTCAACGTCATCGAGAGGGTCCTGGCCGAGCACTACACGGTCAGCAGGGACGGCCTGCAGTACACGTTCAGGCTGCGCAAGGGCGTCAAGTGGCAGGACGGCAGCGAGTTCACCGCCGACGACGTCAAGTACACCTACGAGTACTACATGAACCCGGCCAACGCGGCCAACCTCTCGGTGCACTTCCAGAGCGTCGACAAGGTCGAGACGCCCGACCGGTACACCGTGGTCGTCAAGATGAAGGAGCGGTTCGCGCCGTTCCTGGTGAACACGGCCACCCAGTTCATCCTGAACGCCAGGTACCACAGCCGGATCGGCGAGAGAGCGTATAAGAGTCAACCCATGGGGACCGGGCCGTTCCGGCTGCGCGAGTGGCGGCCCGCCGAGTTCACCATTGTCGAGGCGTTCGACGGGCACTTCCGCGGGCGTCCCAACATCGATCAGTTCCGCCAGGACGTGGTGCCTGAGGCCTCGGTGCGGGCGATCGCCCTGCGGACCGGCACAGGAGACTCGGCGACCTGGCCCCTGCTGGTCGAAGACAATCTGCGCTTCGAGCGGGATGCCAACTTCACCGTCTTCCGGACCCCCAGCACCTCGATCAACATGTTTCCGCTCAACAACAAACTGCCGCAGCTCTCGGACAAGCGGGTCAGACAGGCGATGATGCACGCCATCGACCGGCAGCGCCTCATCGACGACGTCTTCCAGGGCACGGCGCAGATCGCCGACTCGATCTACCCGCCGTCTATGCGAACCTGGTACGACCGCACCCTCAAGAAGTACCCGTACGATCAGGCGAGGGCGCGGACGCTGCTCGAGGAGGCGGGCTGGCGCATGGGCCCCGGCAACGTGCGCGTGAAGGACGGCCAGCGGCTGTCGTTCACCTGCGCCGTCATCACCGGCGACCGGGCGCGCAGGCCCCAGGCCGAGATCGCCCAGCAGGATCTGGCGGCGGTGGGCATCGAGATGCGCATCGTTGAGCGGCCTGTGGCCACGATCCTGGCGCAGCTGCCCAAGGGCGAACTCGATGCCTCGCTCTTCAACTGGACGTACAACAGTGGCGTGCTGGAGCCCGACCCGCAGACCACCCTGCGGAGCGGCGGCGTTCGCAACTTCGCCAACTACAGCAACCCCCGCATGGACGAACTGCTGAACCAGGGGGTGCGAGAGGTTGACGTCAAGAACCGCGTCAAGATCTACAGCGAGGTCCAGAAGATCTTCGTCGAAGACGTCCCGGTGCTCTACATCATGTTCTGGGACTGGTTCAACGTGTTCACCAAGCGGATCAAGGGCCTGCCGGCGAAGCCCGAGGCGGCGTTCCCCATCTACCGCAACGCGTACAAGTGGTGGATCGAGTAAGGACCGCGCCGGGGGAGGCGGCCACGGCCGCCTCCCCTCCGCGTCATCGCATGATCGTCTCGCGGGCCTGAGATGCAGCGGTACATCGCCGCCCGCCTCGCGCAGGGCCTCGTTGTCATCTTCCTGGTCAGCATCGGCACGTTTGCCATGATGCACCTGATCCCTGGCGATCCGGTCTCGCTGATGATCGGCGAGGGCGCCGTCAGCCAGGAGCAGATCGACCTCATCCGCGCCAAGTGGGGCCTCGACCGGCCGACGCACGAGCAGTATCTCACGTGGATCGGCAACATGCTCAAAGGCGACTTCGGTCAGTCGGTGGTGCGCAGCGGCGTGCCGGTTCGCACCATGATCAGTGAGGCCGCGGCGGTCACGATCACCCTCAACCTGATCGCCTTCGCCATCTCCATCCTGATCGCCATTCCCGCAGGCATCTTCGCCGCAGTCCGGCGCTACTCGACCTTCGACTACACCATCATGGTGACGGCGACCGTCGGCCTCGCCCTGCCCAACTTCTGGATCGGCTTGATGCTGATCGTGGTCTTCTCGCTCGTGCTGCGGTGGCTGCCGCCGTTTGGGCTCGGCTCGTGGCACGGCTATGTGCTTCCCGTCGCGGTGATCGTGATTGGTCAGCTCGCCCTGCTGGCGCGGCTGATGCGAAGCTCCACGCTGGATAACCTGGGAGAGGACTTTGTCCGGACGGCCCGCGCCAAGGGGCTGCGCGAGACGCTGGTGGTCACGCGGCACGTCGTGCGCAACGCCCTGCTGCCGATCATCACGGTGATCGGGTACCGGCTGGCGTTCATCCTGAGCGGGACGATTGTGATCGAGACGGTGTTCGCGCTGCCCGGGCTCGGCCAACTCTTCGTGGAGTCGGTGAACCGTGTCGACTACCAGGTGGTGCAGGCGATCGTCATGGTGCTCAGCATCTTCGTGGTCCTGGGCAACCTGTTGACCGACCTCGCCTACGGGTTGGTGGACCCACGCATCAGGATCAGGTGACGCGATGAACCGAAACGTCGCCGCCGTCCGCCAGGACACGGGACTCGCCCGGACCCCAACGGTGCGCCGCTCCGAGTGGGCGCGCGGATGGCAACGGTTCAGACGCTACCGGCCCGGAATGGTGGGGTTGGGATTCATCCTGATCCTGGTGCTCCTCGCGATCTTTCCCGACTTCTTCGCCCCGTACCCGCACACGCAGGTGTTCCGCGGGATGCGCGGCGCGCCTCCGTCCTGGTCGCACCTGCTGGGCTTCGACCATATCGGCCGCGACGTCCTGAGCCGGATCATTTGGGGGTCCCGGGTGGCATTGATCGTGGGCCTGCTGGCCAGCGGCATCGCCGTGGTCATCGGCGTCACGGTAGGCGCGGTGGCGGGCTACCTCGGCGGCTGGGTGGACACCGTGCTCTCCCGCGTCGTGGACGCGCTGATGGCCTACCCGCTGCTCGTGCTGCTGATCACCCTGGCCGCGGTGCTTGGGCCGAGCCTGGTGACCGTGGTGGTCATCATCGGCCTGACGACGTGGGCGCAGTATGCCCGCGTGGTGCGCGCCGACGTCATGAGCCTGCGCGAGCGCGAGTTCGTGCTGGCGGCGCAGGCCGCGGGCGCCAGCACCGCCCGGATCCTCTTCCGGCACGTGATCCCGAACGTGCTGGGCCCGGTGATCGTCCTGGCCAGCCTGGGCGTCGGCGGCATCATCCTGCTGGAGTCGGCCCTGTCCTTCCTGGGGCTGGGCGCGCAGCCGCCGACGGCGTCGTGGGGCGGCATGCTGGCGGACGGACGCGCGTTCATCCTCACCTACCCCCAGATTGCCATCGCGCCGGGTGTGATGATCTCGCTGACCGTGCTGGCGTTCAACCTAGTCGGTGACGGGCTGCGCGACGCCCTGGACCCCCGGCAGAAGGACGCCTTCGTCAGCCGCTGAGGGGCTGTCGCAGGTAGCCCGTTTCCGGACCCTGCGCTACAGTGATGAAGGAATGCCATCACCGCCGCTCAACCTCGAGCTCATCCGCACCCGGGCCGCCGATATCCGGCGTGAACTCGCGGTGCTCCGTGCCTATGCCGGACTTCCGGAGCCCGAGTTCACCGAGAATGCCGAGAGGGTCAGGGCTGCCCGCTACAGCCTGATCGTCGCGGTGGAGGCCGCAGCAGCGATCTGCAACCACATCGCGACCCGCCACGGACAGGTCCCAGACTCGTATCCCGGCTGCTTCGAGGCGCTGGTGACCCTGGGCGTTGCCGACGCGGCCCTCGGTGCGCGGCTGGCCAGCATGGCGCGCCTGAGGAACATCCTGGTCCACGGGTACGCCCGTGTCGACGATCGACGTCTGCATGCCATCCTGACCGAGAATCTGGACGACCTCGAAGCCTTCCTGAGCGTAGTCGCCGCGCACATGCAGGAGGCAGGAGATCTCCCCTCGGGGGACGCAGCCCGATGACGGACGATACGCCTGCCCGCCGGATGCGGCGGCCATTGGGGGAGGCCCGGCGCGCGCGGATTCGGGCAGGCGTCGCCAAGGCGCTCACGGATGAGCCCGGCGTGATCTTTGCGTACCTGTTCGGGTCCACACTCAGCAGGGATTCCGTCCGCGATGTGGATATGGCCGTGTTGCTGGATCCTCAACACCACGACGCGCAGGGATACGTGGATGCGAAGCTCCGCCTGATGGCCCGTCTGGAGCCTCTCATCGGAATCCCGGTGGACGTGGTGATCCTGAACGATGCGCCGCTGGGGCTGCGGTTGGCAGCGGTTCGCGGCCTGGTCGTCTATTCGCGTGATGAAGTGAAGCGGCAGGAGTTTGTCGAGCGGACGGCACTCCAGGCCATGGACTCAGCGTTTCTCCGGCACGAATCCCTCCGCGACGTGCTCCTGCTCCGATAGCAACACCCACCCATGCCGCCTCGTGGCCGATCTCGCCGATCGCGATGCGATGCGCGGCGGCCTCCTCAATCGATCGTCAGGCTCTCCAAGTCCCGCGGGTAGTACGTCAGCATCTCGAAGCCGGTCTCCGTCACCACGAGCGTGTCCGAGTGCCGGAACCCGGCCAGCCCGTTGACGTAGATCCCGGGTTCCACGCTGAACACCATGCCCGGGCGCATCTCGGTCTCATCGCCGATGTCGAAGAACGGCGCCTCGTGGACGCCCATCCCCAGCGCATGCCCGACATGGTGCCGCCAGTGCGCCATCAGGTCGTGCCGCTCGAAGAACGCCCGCACTGCGCGGTCGACCTCCGCGCACGGCCGGCCGGGCCGGATGGCTTCGAACGCGGTCTCCTGCGCGCCCATCATCAACCCGAAGAAGCGGCGCTGCTCACCGCCGACGGGCGCGACGACCATCGTGCGCTCGAGCTCACTCGTGTACCCGCCGACGGCTGATGCGGCGCCGGTCACGAGCACGTCGCCCGGCATGATGCGGGCGTTGGTCGTCATGGCGTGCGGGATCGCCGACTGCTTGCCGACCTGCCCGCGGTACCCGGCGTGCGCGCCCGGGAAGGTCCAGGAGAGCGGCCGGTACGCGGGCCCGAGCGCCTTGACCATGGTCATGGTGGCCTCGAACGACGCGCGATGGCTAACCTCGCTCTCGATGACGCCGGGTGTCGTGTACTCCTGCAGCAGGCGGTGGGCCAGGTTGCCCCACCGGACGCTCTCGCGAATGAGCGCAATCTCCTCGGCCGACTTCACCATGATCATGTCCTCGATGAGGTCGCGCATCGACTCGACCGACGCGTCGGGCAGGACGTCGGAGAGCCGTGGGCCCCGGTAGCCCATGATGCCTGGATAGCCGTCGCCGTCGACCGCCAGCCGGGACCTGGCCAGGCCCATCTCCGAGGCAAGCCCGGCGAGTCGGTGCATCGGGTGCGTCTCGGTAGGATACTCAGGGTACGCGACCACGCGATCCACCGCCGCGTGCGCGGCGGCGTGCTCCTCCTCCAGGCGCGGGACGAACAGTACCGTGGTGTGGTCGGCGGCGACAAGCGCGATGGGCCGCTCGGTGGCGATGAACGCGAACCCCGTCAGGTAGAAGATCTGGGTCGGGCTGAACAGCACCAGCGCGTCTCGGCCGCGGCGGTGGGCCTCCTCCAGGGCCCGCGCGCGCCGGCGCAGGTGCTCGCCGTGGCTGATGAATAGACGCATGGCGTGTCCTCCCGGAAGGATCGCGTCAGACGTAGGCCACTTCTGCGGCCGGCGGAGGATTCCTCATCCCCGGCCGGAAAAGAAATATGTCTGGTTACGACCCGCGCTCCAGAACATCCGGGGGAGGGATGGGAATGCGTGTTGCGTCTCTGACGCTGGCCGTCGCGCTTCTCTTCGGCCTGGCAGGGATCGTGTCGATGCCCGCGGCCGACGCCCAGGACCGGCCGCTGGTCGTCGCGCTCGGCGCCGAACCCCGAAGCCTGCTGGCGATGCACATCGTGGACTGGACCACCAACGTCCAGCAGATGAACATCTACGACCGGTTGTACTATTGGGACGGCATGCCGCCCCGCATCCGACCGTCACTGGCCGCCGAACTCCCGCAGACGCCCGATGATCTGACGTGGGTCATCAAGCTGCGGCCCAACGTCCGGTTCCACAACGGCGACCCGTTCACCGCTGAGGCCGTCAAATCCACCATCGAGTGGCTCCTGGATCCCCGCAACCAGTCTCACTACCGGCCGCGGTTCGCGTTCGTCGACCGTGTGGAGGTCGTCGATCCCCTGACGGTGCGCATCCGAACCAAGGAGCCGGCGCCCATCCTCCGGTACTGGCTGGTGGACTTCACCGTGCACAATCCCGGCCACATGCGGCAGGCAGGCAACGAGGGCGCCAACCGCAGCCCGATCGGCGCCGGCCCATACCGGTTCGTGCGGTGGGACCGGGATGAGCGCCTCGTGCTCGAAGCCAACCCCAACTACTGGAACGGCGCTCCGGCCGTCCGGCGGGTGGAGTTCCGGTTCATTCCGGACTTCAGCGCGCGCCTGGCCGCCCTGCTCGCCGGTGAGGCGGACATCGTGAAAGACGTGCCGCCGGTCGCGGTGGAGCAGGTCAACCGCAGCGGTCGGGCCGAGGTCCGCGGCGTGGCCTCGTCGCGCATCAACTACGTGGCCCTGGTCAACTTCAAGCCGGGCCCGCTCCAGGACCGGCGGGTGCGCCAGGCGATGAACTACGCGGTCAACGTCGATGAGATCATCACCAGCCTGTTCCGCGGGCGCGCCACCCGCATCCCCGGCGCGCTCTCCTCGATCAACGAGGACGTCAACATCAACCTGAAGCCCTATCCCTACAATCCGGAGCGCGCGGTGCAGCTGATCAAGGAGGCGGGCTACGACCCCGCCCGGCTGGAGTTCACGCTGGACTCGCCGTCGGGACGCTATCCGCTCGACAAGGAGGCCTCCGAGGCGATCGCCTCCTACCTGGGCCGCATCGGCATCCGGGTCCGGGTACAGGTCAACGAGTGGGGCACGCACCTCGACAAGATCATCAACCGGCGCACCGGCGAGATGTTCTACCTGGGCTGGGGCCCCGCGCTCGAAGCGCAGGGGACGATCGCCGAACTGTTCCGGGCGGAGCGCACCTACAGCGGCTTCGGTACGCCCGCCCTCGCGCAGGAGATCAACACGGCCATTCCCATCGTGGACCTCCAGAGACGCCGCGCGGCCTGGTATCGCATCCAGGTGATGCTGTATACCGAGGCGCCCTGGATCTTCCTGTGGCAGCAGCACGACCTGTATGGGGTCAACAGGCGCGTCACCTGGCAGCCGCACCCGGCCGAGAAGATCTTCCTGCACGACGCCTCGTGGGCGCGGTAGCAGACGGCTCGCCTGTGTAAGGAGACTCGCGGGGCCAGCCTGCCGCAGGACAGGCCGGCCCGCCGCGCACGCGCGATGGACTAGGCGCGCACCATGATCCAGTTTGTCTCCCGACGCCTGCTGCAGGCCGCCGTGGTGGTGTTTCTGGCGCTCACGGCGGTCTTCAGCCTCCAGTTCCTGGCGGGCGATCCGGTCAAGCTGTTCCTGCCGACCGACACCACCACGAAGCAGATTGAGGAATTCCGCGAGCTCCTGGGGCTCAACGACCCCTGGCCGGTGCAGTACGCGCGGTTCATGCGGGGCGCACTGCGTGGCGACTTCGGGAACTCGCTGCGGCAGGGCGAACCTGCCCTGCGCCTGGTGCTGGAGCGGTTCCCGGCCACGCTGTCCCTCTCAGGCGTCGCCATGCTGCTGTCCCTGGTGATCGCGATCCCGGTGGGCGTCATTTCAGCGGCTCGGCGGAACTCATGGTTCGACCACCTCGGCATTGGCGCGACCGTCCTGGGCCAGGCCATTCCCGGGTTCTGGCTGGGGCTGATGCTGATCTACGTGTTTGCGGTCTGGCTGAACATCCTGCCCACGAGCGGCCGCGGTACCTGGCTCCACTACATCATGCCGTCGATTACCCTGGCGGCGTTCGTCGCGGCCCGGTTCGCCCGCCTGACGCGCTCGATGATGCTCGACGTGCTCGGGCAGGACTATATCCGTACCGCCCGCGCCAAGGGATTGGCCCCGCCGCGGGTCCTCTACAAGCACGCGCTCAAGAACGCGAGCCTGCCGATCGTCACGCTGCTGGCGCTGCAGTTGGGCCAGTTGCTCGGGGGGGCGGTGATCACCGAGACGATCTTCGCCTGGCCGGGCGTCGGCCGCTTTCTCGTGCAGGCTCTGCTGAACCGGGACTTCCCCGTGGTCCTCGTCGGGGTGTTCCTCACGGCGGTCCTCTACTCGCTCCTGAATCTCCTCGCCGACATGGCATACGCCTGGCTGAACCCGCGCATCAGGTATGCATAGGCGGCCTCACCCATGAGCAGTACCCCCGCAATGACCGCGACCATTCCGGCTGCCGCGTCGGCGCCCGCGCGCCGGCGGCGCCTGCCGCTCAACCGCAGCGGCGCGTTCGGATTGGTGCTGGTTGCGCTGGTTGCGACGGCCGCGGCGCTGGCCTCGGTGATCGCGCCCTACGGCCCGGTCGAGGCGGATCTCACCCGCTCGCTGCACGCGCCCTCGCGCGAGCACTGGATGGGCACCGACCAGCTCGGCCGGGATCTGTTCACCCGCATCCTCTACGGGGCGCGGGTCTCGCTGGCCATCGGCCTGGTCACGGTCGGCGTGTCGGGGGTCATCGGCCTGGTCGTCGGGTTGGTGGCCGGCTACGTCGGCGGGGCCACCGACGCGGTGCTCATGCGCATCGTGGACGTCTGGCTGGCGTTCCCGTTCATCCTGCTGGCGCTCATCGTCAATGCCATCCTGGGGATCGGTCTGCAGAACATCATCCTCACCCTCATCATCACGGGCTGGGTGGTCTACGCCCGCCTCGTCCGCGGCGAGGTGCTGGCGCTCAAGACCCAGGAGTACGTCGAGGCCGCGCGCGCGTTGGGCGCGCACGAGTGGCGGGTCATCGGACGCCACCTGCTGCCCAACCTCTGGACTCCGGTGATCGTCCTGTCCTCGCTCCAGGTGGCCCAGTTCATCGTGGCCGAGGCGGCCATCAGCTTCCTGGGGTTCGGAGTCCAGCCACCCATGGCGTCGTGGGGAAACATGCTGAACGAGGGGAAGACGTACATCTACAACGCGTGGTGGATGACGACGTTCCCGGGCCTGGCGCTCGTCGTGACGGCGCTGGGCGTGAATCTCGTCGGTGACTGGCTGCGCGACACGCTGGATCCCCGACTGACGACGTGAGACACGCGTCAACGATTCGACCGAGAGGAGGAACCCGTCGTGCTCTTCGTCCCGGCAGAGGTGTTTGCCGACCGGCACCGCCGCGTCCGCGAGTTCCTGAAGGAACACGACTGCGCCGCCCTGCTCGTCCAGGATCCAGACCACTTCTATATGCTGACCGGCTTCCACCTCGACGTTGCGCCGTGGGAACGGCCAGTGGCCGCCGTCATCCCCGCGGCCGGCGAGCCGTTCCTCGTCATGAACGAGCTCTCGACCCACCACCTGAGGATGGCGGCCGAGCGCGGCACCCTCCACGTGCGCGACTACGCCATCTACGTCGAGCACCCGCGCTCCTCGAACCGCACCTACACGCGGGACCGCTGGCTCGACCTGCTCGCGCTCAAGCTGAAGGCCGCCGGATTCCGCCGGGGGCGGCTGGCCGCGGATCGCATCTCGATCTTCCGGGGCCTGCGCGCGCGGCTTCCGGGGTTGTCCGAGTTCGGTAGCGCGGCCCGGTTCCTGGTCGAGATGCGCCAGCGCAAGTATCCGGCCGAGCTCGCCATCATGCGCGCGGCGGCGGCGCTGACCGACTGGGGCCAGGATCGCTACATGGAACTGGTCAGCCCCGGGATGCTGGTTGCCGAGCTCGATCTCGAAGTCGCCCGGCGCATGATGATCGAAGGGGCCCAGCGGTTCCCCGAGGACCGCGTCGAGGTGCGCGTCTGGTCGCTGTCGGGCCATCACTCGTGCTCGCCGCACGGCACCGGCGCCGATGCCGGCGCGCGGTTCGAGCAGGGCGACGGCATCGTCAATATCATCATCGTGCGCCTCAACGGCCTGGTGGTGGAGAACGAGCGGACGCTGTTCTTGGGCCCTCCGCGCAGCGAGATTCAGCGGCGGGCCTACCTCGCCGCCACCGAAGCGAACCTGGCCGCCATCGAGAAGTTCGTCGAGGGCACGCCAGTCGCCGAGGTCGACGCCGCGGCGCAGCGGGTCATCGAACAACACGGCTTCGGCGATCACATCATGCACCGCACCGGCCACGGGATGGGCATCGCCGGGCACGAGTTCCCAGAAGACATGGCCTTCAACTACCGGCCGCTGGTGGAACACGAGGTCTACTCGTGCGAGCCGGGGATCTACATCTATGGCGTGGGCGGGTTCAGGCAGGACGACACGGTCGTCGTCGGCAAGACGCAACCCGAGGTGCTGACGAACCGGAGTAAGCGGATCGAAGACCAGACGGTCTCGTTGTAGGCGGTCCTGCCGCCGAGGATCACGCGAGGAGCATCCGCATCGGCTGAAGCTGACGCGTGAAAGGGTTCAGCACTAACCCCAGGATCTCAAGCGTCACCACACCCAGGAGGGCCTCGTCGCCCGGTTCACCAAGGCGTGTCCCACCCCTGGGGGCCGGACTGCAGGGTGGGAGCTGTGCGCCGGCAAAGAACTCCGGCAGGCTCCTCAGGAGGCGGCGGGTGATGTCGCTCCGGACGGCTGTATGCATTCTCGCGCTCGCCTTGCTCGGTTCGGCGGCGGCCCTTTCCAGCGCCGCGCCCGAACCGTCCGGCCCGCCCGAGCAGGCGGTCTTCCGCGTCGTCGTCTTCCGGCAGGATGGCGAGGACTGGCGCCCCAGGAGTTCCGGCACCGGGTTCTTCACCGGACGGGATGGTGTCGCCCTGACCAACGCTCACGTCGTCTACGAGGTCGCAAAGCAGCCCGACCGCCACAGGCTGCTGGTCGCGCTCGACGGCGTCTTCTTCTCGGCCGACGTGGTCTGCACGACCAGGCTGAGCCACGACCCAACCGCGACGCAGGCCGGTGAGATCAGGATCGAGAAGGACGTCGCCCAGATCAAGGTGAAGACGCCGGATGTGCCATTTGGGCAGTGGGTGATCCGCGTCCCGTCAGGAGATCCTCTCGTCGTGGCGCGCCGGCATGAAGGCCCGTTGCCAGAGTTCACGGCGCTGCCCCTGGCCGGGATGCCGCGCTCGGGCGAGGTGATCCGCGTGATGGGCTTCGGCAACATCTCGGCGATCCCGCGGCGCTGGAGCACCGAAGGCACGGTCTGGGATCACGAGACCGGGGATGACGGGGTCCGGATCTTCAGCATGCGGTTCACCCTGCCGCCGCTGCCAGGGAACAGCGGGTCTCCGGTCTTGAACCGGCAGGGGCAGGGCGTCGGGTTGATGACCTGGTACAACTCCATCGTCCGGACCGAGGCGTGGGCTATCGCGGGGCCCGAGCTGCGGAACCCCTGTCGCTAGCCACGCGTGTGCGCGCCTGAGCCGAACGCACCGGCATCAGCTCGTTGATCAGAGGAGGGTGACCGATGGAGGTCTTCCGTCCTGAGGACGTTCCCGCCGAAGAACCCGAAGCCATGCCCGGCGTGAAGATCCGCTGGGTCATCGACCAGAAGCGCGGCGCGCAGAACTTCGCGATGCGCGTCTTCGAGGTGGCGCCCGGCGCCTCGACGCCGCTACACGACCACTGGTATGAGCAGGAGATGTACCTGCTCGAAGGTGAGGGCGTCCTGGTCGGCGACGAGGGCGAGCAGCCGCTCGCGCCCGGCAACGTGATGTGGGTGCCGCCCCACGAGCGGCATCAGATCAGGAACACCGGGACGGGAACGCTCAAGTTCATCTGCTGCGTGCCGCAGAAGAAGCCTTAGGGCCCCGCCGCGTCTCGGATTCGCCGCAGCGCTGATTCGGCCGCGCGCACCTCGACCGCCGGCGGGTGCCACCCACCGTACCGCACACGCTCGTACGCGTCGGTCAGCGCGCCCACGTCGTCCGCCGCGCCTGAGAGCACCTCGCGCAGCCGCGGCGCGTGCTCGTGCGGCGTCGCCGAAGGATGCCGGGGTGCGCCGACGGCGGCCCCCAGCCGGAGCAGATCCCGGTAGATCCGGCGGATACGGCCAGCCGCGGGCCCGGCCGCGTCGCCGGGGTCGCGCCGGGCCCTGATGCGCGGCAGGAGCCCGCGGAGTCCGCTCAGCAACGCCTGCGCCGACCACACCGACTCGTGCTCGTCGTCGTCCGGCTTCCGCTCGCGCCGGCGCATCAGCACGATCGTCAGCGCCATCCCCACCACCAGCAGGAGCGCCACGGCGGCCACCATGCTCCATCGCGCGCCTTCTACGACCTGGGGGTGCACGTTGATCTCGCGCAGGCGCCTGAGGAGATCGTCGAACACCGTCGACGGTGGCGTGATCTCCGGAACATCACGGCGCGGGATGCGCGAGAGGATCGCGATGATGACGCGCACGATGATCTCGGCCACGAAGAACAGCGCGACGAAGAGCACCTCGATCAGGGGAAGCAACGGCCGAAGCGCCATCCCTAGGTAGGTCATGACGTCGGCGGCCGCCAGGCCGGCGCTCAGGCTGGCCGCCAGCAGGATCAGGCCCACGATGCCGATAGTCAGGAGCACCCATGCCCGCGCCGGGAAGTGCGCCCGCTCATCGGGCTGGCCGCGGTCCCAGATCAGCGCCAAGCGCGCCAGCGCCAGCGCCGACAGACCGAGGAAGAAGAACGCCGGCAGCGAGCCGGGCAGCACCGGCCCGGCGGCCGCGAAACCCCGCGAACCGCTGTAGACCGCCGCGGCCAGGAAGTACAGGACGATCGCGGCGACGCCGCTCTTGTACGCCGCCTCGATGGCCGTCGCATCGGTCTCCCGAACGCCCAGCGCGAGCCCGCGCCACCACAGGCACGCCGCCGCCAGGGCGGCGAGTGCCGGCTTTGGCACACCGGGCAGGGCGTCGTGCGCGGCGACCAGCAGCGCGCCGATCCAGGCGGGCGACCACAGCGGGATGCCTGGGAAGTGCTGAGCGCGGACCGCCGCCAGCCCCAGGACCAGGCCACCCCCCACCAGGACGCCGCGGGCGCGCGGGAGGGGCGCGATGCGCTCCAGCGACGGCCGCACGGCGAGCTGCGCGATGAGCATGAGCGCCAGCACCCATCCCGGCGACAGGAGTGGGCCGGTGGGCCCGTAGAACCCGCCGCCGACAACGACGAGCCAGGGATAGAGCCAGCAGTACTCCATCGTCGTGCGCACCACGGGAAGCAGGCGGCGGATGCTCTCCCAGAACGAGCCCGCGCCGCCAGGGCGGGCAGGCATGGGGTCCGGGCGGCCGGTCTGCGCGGGCGCCCGGCGGCCGGCAGGCTCAGATGAGGTGGATCTCGTCCAGCGCACGCCAGCCCACCTCTGCCCTCACGCGGTGCGTCGGGATGCCAAGCTGCGGGTCTTCGACGCGGTCGCCGACCAGCACAAGCACGACCGCATGCCCGGCGTCGCGCAGCCCCGCCATCCCCGCCAGCAGCGGCGGGTCGATGACCGCTGTGACCACGACGGCGGTCGAACCCCACGGCAGCCCGGAAGCCTCGAGCAGCATCAGGTCGCCGAGCGGGATGACCGGTGTCGTGTAGACCTTGGCCAGCGCTTCGAGGATCTTCGTCAGGTGGGCCTCGCCCAGCGCCGGCGACAGGCGGATGCGGCGCAGCCCTTCGGGGAGATACCCGTTGGCAAAGAGCCCCACCGGATGGCGCTCGCCCGCGGCCCAGGCGGCCAGCGACGCCGCGGTCATGATGTTGAGCTCCAGCAGCGGCCGGACGAAGCCGCGGTACTCCGCGTACTCGCCCAGCGTGTCCATGTTCAAGAACACGCCGATCCGGTGCACGCTCGTGGTCTCGTACACCCGCGCCTGCAGCCGTCCCATCCGTGCCGTGGCCTTCCAGTGCACGCGCCGCAATGGATCGGTGGTCAGGTAGTCGCGCACGCCGATGGTGCGGGTGGGATCCTCGAGCAGCGGTCGCGGGGCGCGAAAGTCGCCGAATGGGTGCAACGCAGGGATCCCCAGCGCCTCCAGCGGAACGACCTTGGGGTAGACAATCACGTGGTCGACGTCCTCGAGCGTCTTCCCCTGCGACGTCAGCCCAAAGAGATCTCCTGAGCGGATGCGGGCCGGCCCGAGCGCGAAGTAACCGCGGGCCCGGCACGTGATCGTCACCCGCCGGCGCACCCGTTCGTACCAGCGCAGCGAGAACAGGTGGACCAGGTGCTGGCGGCGCTGGCGCAGGCTGGGGATGATCCGGCCGCGCTGGGGCACGATCTCCTCCGGCAGTTCGTCGGTCACCTCGAGCCAGGCCAGCGGGAAGGGCTTGCGGTTGGTGACCTCGAGCACCAGCGTCACGGTCTCACCGTAGAACGCGCGCCGCGGCGAGAGCGCGCGGCGGACCTCCACCAGGCTCAGGCAGTACCTATGCGACAGGTAGGACGCTCCGGCACCGAGCAGGAGGACAGACCCAATCAGGAAGGGCCCGCCCGCATGCACGGCCAGCCCCACGGCCAGGAGCAACGCGCCGGTAATCAGCCAGCCCTGTGTGAACATCGCACGCGCACCGCCCTCAAGGTCTGGCCTCCCGCTCGACCGGCGCCGGCACGCGTCCCAGAACCTCGGCAACGATCTCCACGGCCGTCCGGTCACGGAGCCGCGCGCCGCTGGACAGCATCAGCCGGTGGGCACACACCGCCGGCGCCATGGCCTTCACGTCATCGGGCAGCACGAACTCACGGCCGCGGACCGCCGCCAGGGCCTGCGCGGCCCGGTGCAGGCTGAGGCTGCCGCGGGGGCTGAGCCCGAGCTCCACCTCGGCGTGGGTCCGCGTCGCGTGGGCGAGGGCGATGATGTAGGCCTCGACCGCATGGCTGACGTGCACGGCCCGTACCGCCTCGATCATCGCCAGGACTTCCTCGGGGACGGCGACCGGCTCGAGGCGGTCGAGCGGGCGGTCCGCGCGGTAGCGCCGGAGGATCTCCTGCTCCTCGGCGGCCGCCGGATACCCGAGGACCAGCCGGAGGAAGAACCGGTCGAGCTGCGCCTCAGGCAGCGGGAATGTGCCCTGCAGCTCCACGGGATTCTGCGTGGCCAGCACGACGAACGGCCGCGCGAGCGGCCGGGTCTGGCCCTCGACCGTCACCTGGCGCTCCTCCATGCTCTCCAGCAGGGCGGACTGGGTTCGCGGAGTCGCCCGGTTGATCTCATCGGCCAGCACGATCTGGGAAAAGACCGGGCCGGGGCGGAACTCGAACGTCTGCGTGCGCTGGTTGAAGAACTCGAGGCCGGTGATGTCCGACGGCAGGAGGTCGGGCGTGCACTGAATGCGCCGGAACGAGCAGCCGAGCGACCGCGCGAGCGCCTTGGCCAGCATCGTCTTGCCGATGCCCGGCACGTCCTCGATGAGGATGTGCCCCTCGCAGAGCACGGCGACCAGCGCCCGCTCGATGACCTCGGCCTTGCCGACGATCACTCGTTCGACGTTGGCGCGCACGCGCTCCGCGAACCCTGCAACCCGTCCGGCGGCGTCCATGCCTAGCCGCCTTCGATACGGGCCAGAGCGCTCCTCCCCTAGCGCTCGACCGTCACCCCGCGCCAGAAGGCCACGTGATCCTTGATACTCGCCGCGGCGGGCTTGGGGTCGGGATAGTACCAAGCGGCATAGCGATTCACCCGCCCGTCGACCACGACATCGTAGTAGCTGGCCTGGCCCTTCCAACCACAGACCGTGTGGGTCTGGCTGGGGCGGAAGAACTCCTGCCGGATGGTCTCGGGCGGGAAGTAGACGTTCCCCTCGACGAGCTCGTACCGATCGGTCTCGGCGATGACCTGGCCGTTCCAGATGGCGCGCGGCATGCGGCGTTCACCCCTCCATCCGAGCAAACGCACCGCCCCGAGCCGGGATTCCATCCCTGCATGCTAGGGCTATCTGTGGTGCTCGAGTATAAACCGCGCGTAGAACTCCGGCCAGTCCGCGCCGGGGTTGCGCGCCGCCTGCTCCCGCTCGGCAGCCACGAGGAGGTACGTGATCTCGCTCTTCGTAAGAGACTTCTCAAAGATCCCGGCGAGGCGCTCGTGCAGGTGTTCCGCGTACCAGATCGGCCATTCAGGATCCCCGCCATTGACATCCAAGAAGGCCTGGTGGTGGGCTCGGCCCGTCTCGCGCAGCAGCGCGGCCAGTACTCGGACACGGTCGGATGTCGCCATGAACGTCCTCCCATACTATGGACATCGCACCGACTCCGGCGTTACAGAGGTGCGCGGAGGCTGCTTCAACTCGCCGGTGCTCAATCCAGCGAACCACCATTAGACTTCACTGGACTTCAGCGGACCGAAGAGGCGCCAGAACGGAATTGCCCACACGCGCGGGGCCAGGAGCTCGACCTCCCCTCCCAGGGTCACTACCAGCCCGAGGCGATGGGCACTTCGATCCAGGCCGCGGACCTGGACGTTCTCCAGGAAGTTTCTCAAAGGGCGGGCATCGGTCCGGTGTGCGCGCGCGCTCGCCCGGGCCTCGATCACCACGAGGCATCCCGGGGAGCGCAACACAAAGTCCACTTCGTGTCCACCGCTTGTCCTATGGTAGTGGATCTCTGGAGGATCGGGTTGCCAAGACGACCAGCGCACCAGCTCGCCCAGTGCCGCGGTCTCAAAGATTGCACCGTCTGCTCCACCGATCCGTTCCGACAGCAGGCGCGCTAGACCAGGATCTGTCCAGTAGAGCTTCGGACTCTTCACCAGACGCGCGCTCACGGTGGGAAGGAGCGGCCGCAGCAGGAACGCCTGGTACGAAATCTCGAGGAACCTCAGGTAGCGCTTGACCGTGTTCACCGCGACGCCGAGTTCCCGAGCGACCTCGGAAAGGGAAAGCATCTGCGCTGTGCGGGCTGCGAGCAGGTTCTGGGCCAGGGCGAACTGATCCAGGTCCGCGACCCGGCCCAGGTCGGCTAGGTCTCGCTCAAGGTAGGTCCTGCGGAAGTCACGCAGCCAGATCAGGCGGTCAGAGTTCGTAAGCGGCTCCAGGCCGGGATAGCCACCCCACGCCAGATGTTCTTCGGTCAGGCCTCTCCACCGCCGCGTGGCTTCCGCGGATGGAGCCTCCTGGGCCATAGTCTGGACGGCCGGCTCGCCGCCCTCCCAGATGCTGTCAAGTCCAGACGGAGGGACGGCCTCGCCTTCGACTCTCTCCACCAGCGCCAGGGGCCAGAGTTCAAGCAATGTGGCCCGCCCGGCCAGTGTCTCCCGGACCTGTTTGAGCAAGAGAATCTGCGACGATCCCAGGAGCAGGAAGCGATGTTCTGCCTTCCGGTCCGCCAGGAACTTCACCGCATCCAGGAGCGCCGGCTGCTTCTGAACCTCGTCAAGGATCACGAGGCGATCGCCGTGATCAAGCCTGCGAACGGGGTCGGCGGACAGCCGTATCCGCTCGTCTGGGTCGTCGAGCGAGAAGTAGGCCGGTTCAACCATGCCGGGGGCGGGCAGGATGTCGCGCACCAGGGTGGTCTTGCCAGCCTGCCGAGGCCCGGTGAGGACAGTAATCGGCCACCGCGCAATACGCTGCTGGAGGCGCGGCGTCAGGCCGCGCGGGTGAACCGTCACGCTGCCATTCTATCATCGGCACTGCAAGATTACAAGGAAATATTGCGATGGCAATTTCCACAGCACAGCCCTAATCCTAATCGGGTTTCAATCAGTCTGTGCGTCGCCCGCGCCGAGGGCAGGAGGCACAGGGGCCGGCGGTGTCATCGCCGGTCTACTTCTCGGTAGCGGTCAGCCCCTTGATGAACCAGCGCTGCGCGAGCATGACCACCAACACCGGCGGCAGCAGGGCCAGCATGGTGGTCGCCATGATGATGTTCCAATCGGTCTGCGCCTCGCCGGTCCCGATCATCTTGGTGATGCCGATGACGATGGTCTCCATCTCTCGGCTCGTCGTGATCAGCAGCGGCCACAGGTACTGGTTCCACCCGTAGACGAACAGGATCACAAACAAGGCCGCAATGGTGCTGCTGGAGATCGGCAGCAGGATGCTCCAGAAGAACCGCATGGGCCCAGCGCCGTCGATCTTGGCCGCCTCGACCAGTTCGTCGGGGACCGACAGGAAGAACTGCCGGAAGATGAGCGTCCCGGTGGCCGAGGCCAGCAGGGGTACCGTCAGCCCCTGGAAGGTGTTGATCATCCCCAGGTTGGTGACCACCGCATAAGTGGGGATGATGCGCACCTCCACCGGGAGCATGAGGGTGACGAAGATCATCCAGAAGAAGAACATCCGCAACGGGAAGTGGAAAAAGGCTACCGCGAACGCCGAGAGCACCGAAATGGCAATCTTCCCGGTGGAGATCACCAGCGCCATGATGAGGCTGTTGGCCATCATCACCTGGACCGGCGTCGCCTTCACGCGCAGTCCCTCCCCCACCGTCCACGCCTGCCGGAAGTTGGCCGCCATCTGGTCGCCGGGGACCAGCGGCATGTCACCCCGGGCGATGGTGGCGGCCTCGTGGGTCGACCCCACCAGCGCCATGTAGAGCGGGAACACCAGCACCACCACACCGCCCAAGAGGATGAGGTGCGGAACCCAGCTGATCGGGCGCCAGCGCGCGCCCAGCGGGAGGACCCGCGGGGCGGGCGGCGCGGCCACGATGCCCGCCCTCCGGGAATCAAACATGGCCCACCGGCGGCCCGGCCCCATCAGTAGTGCACCCGGCGCTCGATGTACTTGAACTGCACGGCCGTCAACGCGATGACCACCAGCATCAGGATCACCGATTGTGCCGACGAGCCGCCCAGATCCAGGTTGACCACGCCATCGATGTAGACCTTGTAGATGAGGGTCTCCGTAGCCTTGCCCGGCCCGCCCCGGGTCAGCGAGTGCACCACCCCGAAGGTGTCGAAGAAGGCGTAGATCACGTTGACGACCAGCAGGAAGAACGTGATCGGCGACAGCAGCGGGAACATGATCTTCCAGAACCGCTGCCGCCCGCCCGCCCCGTCCACCGACGCCGCGTCCAGGAGCTCCCTGGGGATGGTCTGCAATCCGGCCAGGTAGAAGATGAAGTTGTACCCCACGCGCTTCCACGCCGCGGCCATCGTCACCAGCAGGAGCGCCTGGTTGCCGTTGAGGGTGTAGTCCCAGGGAATCCCCCACGCATTCAATGCCCGTCCCAGGACCCCGATGCTGGGATGGAAGATGAACAACCACAGCGCCGCCGCCACCGCGGGTGCCAACGCGTAGGGCCACATGAGCAGGGTCTTGTAGATGCTGGCGCCGCGGATCTGGCCATCGGCCATCACGGCGAGCAGGAGGCCGGAAGACATGGCGATGACAATCACCACCGCCGAGAACACCAGGGTCACGAAGAGCGCGTTGACGTAGAACGGATTGCGTAGGACCTCCACGAAGTTCTCGAACCAGACGAACTCGACCCGCAGCCCGAAGGGATCCTGTCGCACCAACGAGTAGAAGATGGCCTGCCCGGCCGGCCAGAAGAAGAACACCAGCGTGATGGCGATCTGCGGCGCCAGCAACGCGTAGGGGAGCAGCTTGTTGTCAAAGATCGCGCGCCTGGTCATGACTCCCGCACCCACGGAGAGGCCCGGCCCCGCCGCTCGGGCGCCGACGGGGCCGGGCGCAGTGTCGTGGGATCAGCGTATCCTACGGCGCAACGGCCGTCCGCTCGAACCGGCGCAGGATCTCGTTCCCCCGCCGGACCGAGTTGTCCATGGCCTGCCTGGCCGTCTGCTGGCCCTGGAAGGCCTTCTCCCACTCCTCGTAGATCACCACGCGGATCTCTGGCATGTTACCCAGCCGCAACCCGAGCGAGTTCTTCGTCGGTCGCGTGCGGGTGAGTTGCCGGATGGGAACGTCGGCGCCGGGATTCTGCTGGTAGTACCCCAGCGACTGCGCCTGCTGCCAGCCGGTGAAGGTCACGGGCAAGAATCCCGTCTCCATGTGCCACCGCGCCACGATCGACGGCTGGCTGATGAACCGGAAGAACTCGGCGACGGCCTTGTACTCGTCCGGTGTCCGGCGCGGGGCGGTCATCACCCAGAACGACGCCCCGCCAATGATGGAGTTCTTGGGCGCGCCGCTGACGTCGTCGTGGTAGGGCAGGAACGTCACGCCCCAGTCGAACCTGGCGTCACGGATGATGCGCGCCCGGAGGCCCGACGACGCGTGGAGCATGGCGCATTCGCCGGACGGAAACAGGGCATCCCCGGCGGAGTCGCGGCCACCGTACTTGAAGGTGCCCTCACGGAGCATGTCCATGAACATCTGGAGGTGCCGCACGTGCAGCGGGCTGTTGATGGTTAACTCCGCGTCGAACCCGTCGAACCCGTTGGTCCTGGTGGCCAGAGGGACATCGTGGATCGCGCTGAAGTTCTCGGTCTGGGTCCAGGTCGGCCAGGCGAAGCTGATGCCGCAGGGGGCCGCGTTGGTCTGCCGGATGCGCTGCGCAGCGGTCCGCACCTCCGCCCAGGTCTTGGGGGGGTTGTTGGGGTCCAGACCGGCGCGGCGGAAAGCGTCCTTGTTGTACCACATGACCGGTGTCGAGGAGTTGAACGGCATGGAGATCATCCGGCCGTCGGAGGTGCTGTAGTAGCCGCGGACGGCGGGCAGGTAGATGCTGGGATCAAAGGGGGTCTGCGTCTCCCGCATCAGTTCGTGCACCGGCTTGATCGCGCCCCTTGCGGCCATCATCGTTGCCGTCCCGACCTCGAACATCTGCACGATGTGGGGGGCGTTGCCTGCCCGGAACGCCGCGATGGCGGCGACCATCGTCTCAGGATAGCTGCCCTTGAAGGTCGCGTTGACCCGGTACCGGGTCTGGGAGTTGTTGAACTCGGCCGCGATGCTGTCGATGATGTCGGCCAGCGGTCGCGTGAGCCCATACCAGAACTCGACCGTCGTACGCCCCGCCTGAGCGATGGTCTCGGGGGCCGACACCTGAGCCATGGACATCGGCACCGCCAACGTGGCGCCGCCGGCAACGAGCATGACGGCGACAATACTCGCAATCAAGCTTCGCATCAGGTATCCCTCCTTAGCGAAGTCCTCTTCGCTGTTTCCGCTGGCATTGCCTCCTCACACCTGACAGTTTACCATGACCTTGCGGCCACGGGTGGAGTCCCGTGGCCGGTCGCCTCTCTGGTGGGCATCGCCGTGCCGCGGGGGCCCGCCGCGCTGTCGCGT
>JBBIOB010000053.1:0-21973 GCA_037443565.1 Armatimonadota bacterium
GGCCGGTGCGCTACCAGCCCTCCGCGCTGAACGCATTGGGACACGACGTGGCCGTCGAGACCCTGGAGATTTCCGTGGAGGGGATGGACGTCGAGTAGGTCTTCAGGCGTCTCTGGCACACCGGTCGATCAGCTCGTCCCGCCGGACGACGCCGATGCCATGCCGACCTCGGTCTGCGCCAGCGTCGCCTGGGCCGAGAGCACTTGGCGCGATGGCTCGCCCCACTACGCCCGCCGCCGGGCCAGTGCGCGCACCGTCGCGGTGATCCAGAACACGTTCCACGCAACCAGCGCCATGCCCATCAGCGCCAGCCGCGTGACGTCGGGGATCGGCTTGACGTTGACAGTCTCTTCCGTGACCTCGATGATGGCCACCGGGCGGGCCGTCATCCCGCCGCCGCCGCCCCCGCCTTCGCCGGACACCTCCTTGTCGCGCGGTCCGCCGTGTCCCATGCCCACGCCGAACATGTAGCGGACCTTCGCGACGGGGATCATCGTGCGACCGCCCACGACGTACGGTTCCCCGAAGACCGTCTTCACACTGGCCTTCTCCTGGATCTGGCTGATGCGCTCAACCAGCGTCTCGATGACGCTGCCATCGCCTGTCGGCATCGCGGCCCTCCTGCTCCGGGCGGTGCCGGAGGCCGGCGGTGCGCCTCCGCTCCGCCCTGTGCTTCAGTATCCCGGCCCCGGCAAACCGGATCAAGGCCAGCACAAAGGGGCGCCGAGAGGAATCCATGGGTCCAACCGAGGGAGTGGGTTCCGTGCGAGAGGGCGGCGCCCCACCAAGCGTACTGCTATCGTGCGGGATGGCGTATCGGGTGTGGACCCGATGGCGGTTGGCGCCCGCGCGTCAGCCGTCTGGCCGCATCGAGGGCGACCTCGATCGCCGCGGCCTCGGCGGCCCGAAACCTCCGCTCGACCTCTTCAGGGGAGGGCTTCCCCCGCAGGGTGTTGGAGTCGATCGCCAGTACCGCCCCGGCGCGGGCGCCTCGGACGTGTGAGACGATAAACACCGTCGCGCACTCCTGCTCGGCCGCGACGATGTGGCCCTCGCGCGTGAGCAGTTCGGCCAGGGCGGCATCCTTCCGGTAGAAGGCGTCGCGCGTGGTGGCCACGCCCACGAACGGGCGATGGCCGAGCGCCTGCGCCGCCTCGATGAGGGCCTGGGTCACCGCCAGGTCAGCGACCGCCGGGAACCCGAGCGGCAGGTAGGCGAGGGCGGTCCCCTCGTCACGGTGGGCCGCGGTGATGACCGCCAGGCTTCCGATCTCGATCTCCGGCTGGCGCCCACCGGCCGAGCCGACGCGAATGAAAGTATCCGCGCCCAGGTTGCACAGCTCCTCCACGGCGATCGACGCGGAGGGGCCGCCGATTCCGGTCGAGCAGACGGAGATCGGGACCCCGTCGACTGTCCCCGTGAACCCCAGGTACTCGCGGTTGCGGATGACCTCGCGTGCGCCGGTGAGGCGCGCCGCGATCTTCTCGGCGCGCGCCGGATCGCCGGGGATCAAGACGATGCGGGCGACGGCGCCGGGCGTGATCTTGAGGTGGCGCTGCGGGAGTTCATCCATCACATGAAGATGCTCACGAGCCGGCCGCGGTTCACGTCCACCAGCCCCAGATCGGTGAGCTTCAACTCCGGACTGACGGCCAATGTCAGCACGCCCAGGGTCATGATCGGCGACCGGTGCACAAATCCCAGGCGCTCGAGCGACGCGCGCAGCGCTGCGACCTGTTGGCCGACTTCGACGACCGGCGCGTCCGAGACGATCCCTGCGACAGGCAGCGGCACACCCGCCAGCAGGTGTTCGCCGCGCACGGCCGCCATCCCGCCATTCCGCTCGACAACCCAGCGGGCCGCGGCGGCCATCTCGTCTGCGCTGCGGCCGAGCACGAAGAGGTTGTGGCTGTCGTGCGCCCATGTCGTGGCCATCGCTCCTTCGCGCAGGGCGCCGCGGATGAGGCCGTAGCCCACCGTCCCCGCGCGGCCGTGGCGCTCGAAGACCGCGCCCAGGCACAGGTCGCTCGATCCCCAGTCGACGACGCCGTCGCGCACGCCCAGCGTGGCCTCCCCGGCTCCGGTGAAGCTGCTCGTCTGGTTCATCTCGATGACGCGGACCCGCACCTCGGTGCGACTGTCCGGGGCTGGAACTCGGAACCGCTCGGCCGATGGAGGCTGGAGCCGGACCGTGTTTCGGCCCTCGACGGTCCTCGGCGCCCGCAGGCCGCGCTCCCCCATCTCCGTGAGCCGGCCGTCGCGCGCGACCAGGACGCCGCGCGCGAACACCATGTCGGCCTTGAAGTCATTGAGATCCGGCGCCAGCACCAGGTGCGCGAGCATCCCGGGCGCGATCCCTCCCCGGTCGTAGAGCCGCATGCGCCGCGCCGGTGCCAGCGTGGCGGCGCGGATCGCGGAGACCGGGTCGAGGCCGAAGCGGATCGCCTCGCGCAGCACCAGGTCCAGGTGTCCGCGCGCCAGCAGGTCGTCGGGCAGGACGTCGTCGGTGACCAGGCAGAGGTTCAGCGCCTGCGCCGCCTGGCCCACGGCCCGCAGAGTCTCGGGCGAGAGCGACTTCTCCTGCAGGAGCACCGTCACCCCGCTGCGCAGCCGCTCGAGCGCCAGCGCCGGGGTCATGAGCGTGTGGTCGGAGTCGATGCCCGCGGCGACGAACGCGGCCAGGCCGCGTCCACTCAGGTTGGGCCCATGCCCTTCGATGACGGCTCCGGCCTCGAGCGCCGCGGCCAGGATGTCGTGCATCCGCGCCTCGCCGGCGATCACCGCCGGATAGTCCATCACCTCGCCGAGCGCGATCACACCGTCCCAGCCCAGCGCCTCGCGCACCTCGGCGGGGCCGATCCGCCCGCCGGCGGTCTCCAGCGTGGTGGACGGCACGCTCGACGGCACTTGAAGAAAGACGTCGAGCGGCAGGCCGCGGCTGGCCTCCAGCAGCAGCCGCATGCCGTCGAGCCCCATGACGTTGACGATCTCGTGCGGGTCGGGCGTGACGGTGAGCACGCCGCGTGGCACCACGGCCTCGGCGAACGCCGCCGGCATGACCATCGTGCTCTCGAAGTGGAGGTGGCAGTCGATCAGTCCCGGGACGGCAAACCGGCCGTGCGCGTTGATGATCTCGCGTGCGGCCGGCAGGCTGTCCTCACGGTTGAAGATCCGGCTGACAAGACCTCCCGCGATCCCGATGTGTCCGGGCAGCACTTCTGCGGTGAAGACGTTGACGATCCGGGCGTTGGTGATCAGCAGGTCAAACGGCTGACGGCCTGACGCGGCCGCGGCGGCGGCGTGGTGGGCGGCGGGCGCGTCGAGATCAGGTCGGTGCGGCATTGAGTCGCCTCGAGGTCGTGAACGCCGCTGCCAGCACCGCGGCGCCGGCGAGACACGCCGCGACCAGGGTGATGGCGGCGCCAAACCCCTGTCTATCGATCATATGCCCAACAAGGATTGGCGCGACCACGGCGCCCACGTCGGCCATCGAGCGGTTGAGGCCGAGCGCCGTTCCCCAGTGCGCCTCGGGGACGACATCCGTGACCAGGGCGACGACCAGACTGCCCCCCACGTTGGCCCAGGACATGAGCGTGACGGCGACCACCAGCGTCCCCAGGGAACCGACCAGGTGGAAGGTCAGGACCGACGCCGCCATGAGCGCCAGGCTGGCGATCACCACCTGCCGCGTGCCCAGCCACGCCGCGAGACGGCCGCCGACCAGCGCCGCGCCGAACCGCCAGATCGTGCCCAGCGTCAAGAGGGCGCCGATGGCCGCCGGGCCGAGTCCGATCTTCTGCGCGGAGAACAGCGGGAACAGCATCGACAGCATCCCGGCGTGGAAGAAGAACAGCGCCATCATGATGACGCCCGGCCCGAGGACCGCACTCAGCGCCAGCGCGCCCGCAGCCGCAGGTCGGGGCTCTGAGGCGTCGCCCATCCGCCCGCGTATCGGACCGGCCATGCGCCGGCCCGCGGCAAGCGCGATCGTGCCTGTGATAACCGAGATCCCCAGGGCATAGCGCCACGAGAGGAGCCCTGCGACAGCCCCGCCGATCACCGGGCCGACCGCCGCGCCGATCAGCCCGGCAATCTGGTTGTAGCTGAACAGGAGCGGCTTGTTGTCGGGTGTCGCGACCTTGGAGATCCAGAGCTGGCTGGTGATGAAGAAGACGGCCGATCCGGTGCCCATGACGACGCGGCCGAGCAGCACGACCGCATAGGCAGGGGCGATCCCGGCGATCGCCGCGCCTGTGGCCATGATCGCGCCGCCCAGCCCGAGCGCGATCGGCAGTGACGACCGCGCAATCCACCGGCCGGCCGGGACGTTGACGAACAGCCTGATGCCGTGGTAGACGGAGAAGCTGAGCGCTACCGCGCTGGCCGAGATCCGAAACTCCTGCTGGATCTGGGGAAGCAGGACGCCAAAGAACGAAACGCCCAACTCGACACCCGCCAACAGGATCAGGAGCGGCATCACGAGTGCCGCTCCCGACCGGCTGGTTTGAGACGGAGTGTCGGTCAACGCCCTGCGGCGGTCACCGAGTCCCTACGAGCGCGGGTTGACCGGCGTGAATCCCGGACCTCCCGGCCCCCGGTCTGGCCTGGGCGCAGGCAGACCCGGGATGGGCGGACCCTGGTAGGGATTCATGTAGAAGAACTCCGGCGGCGCGCCCGGGATCCCCTGGCCGTCCTGTGGGCCCTGTCCGGGACGCAGCTGGAAGAGCTGGCCGTTGTGGTAGAACAAAATGATCGGCTCGCACTCACCCTCGTCCGGCTGCATGCCGGGCATCTGGTCGCCGGGCCCGGGGATCGGGATGAACTCGCGAATTGCCGGCGGCTGTCCTGGCGCCTGGAACGGCTGCGGGCCCGGTGCCGGCTCGGGAGCAGGCTGCGGGACCATGAACGGCTCGGGCGGGATGAACGGGTTCTGCGACTGCGCGGGCTGTGCCTGCGGCACGGCCGTCGCCGCGGCGAGCGGTGCGCTGCGGCCCGCCTCGCGGCCTGCCGTGTACGCGGCGGCTCCCACGACAATTGCGACGGCTGTGACCAGGATTACTACGGTTGTCTTCGACACTGCCCTCGCCCTCCGCCGAGCCCGACGTTCTTCTAGGGTATCACAGAACCCGCATCGGACAGAACGTTCCAGAGCCCCGGATTTCATCCTGCGAGGCCGACAACCTTGATCAATACCCGCTTTCGCCGCTGCCCGTCGAACTCCGCGTAGAACACCTGCTGCCAGGGGCCCAGGTCGAGGTCGCCGTCGGTGACCGGCACGAGCACCTGGTGGTGGAGCAGCAGGCTCTTGAGGTGCGCGTCGGCGTTGTCCTCGCCGGTGCGGTGGTGGAGGTAGTCGCGGCGGAACGGCGCGAGCTGATCGAGCATGCCCATCATGTCGTGCATGATGCCGGGCTCGTAGTCGTTGACGTAGACCGCGGCCGAGATGTGCATCGCGCTGATCAGGACGAAGCCTTCGCGCACGCCGCTGTCCCGGACCGCCTGCCGCACGCGGTCGGTCAGGTGGACGATCGCGCGCCGCTCCTTCGTCTGGAGCCAGAGGTAGTGGGTGTGGCTGCGCAGGCCCCCGTGCTCGTACTGTTTGGTCTGCTCCTGCTTGAGGCTCTCGCGGAGAGAGGCGTCGAGCTCGACGGGCCGACCGTCACTGGTGATGCGCTTCGACATGAATCACCCTCGGACGTTGACTATGCCCCTACACGCCTACCCTTACCATACCGCTTCAGGCGGGGCTCGCGGACCTCGCTCTCCGGAGACCGGAACCTTCTGCCAGCAGGGTGACCATCATCTGGTTACGATCCGATACCGGAATGGCTTCATTGTCCTGCCTCCAACCCGTACGCGTCGACGATCGCGAGGACCAGGAGAGGCTTGACTTTCACCTTTGACTGAATAATTATTAGACTATGATTGATAGCTTGTTCCACCTGGACTACGCCGGATGCCGTGCGCACCTCACGGCACGCTTGGCGGAGCCGGCCCCGGGCCGCATGCAGATTCTGACTGGCCCCCGGCAGGTCGGAAAGACCACGCTGCTCCTCGAGATCGCCGCGCCGCGGGAGACCAGCGCGATCTACGTGGCCTGCGATGGGCCAGAAGCCGGGCTGCCCGGTTTCTGGGAGCGGGTCTGGCAACACGGCGAACAGCTGGCGCGGGAACGTGACGGCGCTGTCCTTTTGCTCGATGAGATCCAGCACATCCCGGGGTGGTCGGTCAGGCTCAAAGGCGAGTGGGACCGAGTTCGTCGACGCAGGATCCCGCTCCACGTGGTTGTCACCGGATCGTCGGCGCTGCGGCTGGGGGCGGGGGCCCGGGAGAGCCTGGCCGGACGGTTCGAGCGGCTCACCCTGTCTCACTGGCCACCGGCGGCGCTGCGGGCGACGTTCGGCATGTCGGCCGACGAGGCCGTGCGGGTTTTTGTCCGGGCCGGCGCATATCCTGGCGCCGTCGGGCTGCTCGACGATCCGGGCCGCTGGCGGGCGTATATCCGCGATGCGATCATCGAGCCCGCCATCGGCAGGGACAGCCTCGCCCTCGGCGTCGTCCGACGACCAGCGTTGTTTCGGCAGGTCTTTGCGCTGGCCGCCAGCCTGCCCGCACAGATCGTCTCGCTGCAGAAGCTGCGCGGGCAGCTTGGAGACGGCGTCGCGTTGGAAACCATCGCCCACTATCTCGCGGTGCTTCAGGAAGCGTACCTCATTGCGCCGCTGGAGAAGTTCTCGCCACGCGCACTCCGCCGGCGGGCCGCGCCGCCGAAGCTCGTGGTCCTCAGCAACGCCGTCCTCGCAGCGACACATCCCCACGGGGCGCCCGAGCCTGATACGGAGCCGGAGCGATACGGAATCTGGGTCGAGAACGCCTGCCTGGCCTGCGCATGGAACACCGGACAGCGGGTCACCTACTGGCGCGAGGAGCCCTACGAGGTGGACGGAGTGCTGGAGGGGAGCTGGGGGACGTGGGCGGTCGAGGTGAAGACGGGCGCGTTCGATGCCCACGATCTGCGAGGACTCCTGGAGTTCACCCGGCGACATCCCCGCTTTCGACCGCTGGTGCTGACCGGCCCGGACGGTGAGAAGATGGCGCAGCGAGCCGGCGTGATGGCGCGTTCTTGGACAGAGTTCCTGCTGCAAGGCCCCCCGCGGGGAGGGGGAGATTCGGTCTCATAAGGGTAGCCGGGGCTGGAGCTGTGGCGCGGCGTTGACACACCGATCGGGCGTAGTCACTCTGTAATGACAGTGGCGACGAGGACGCGCATCGTTCGAATCGGCAACTCCCGCGGCATTCGCGTTCCCAAGGCCCTGCTCGAGCAGGCGCAGTTGCCCGAGGAGGTCGAGCTCCGAGCCGAGCCAGGGCGGCTGGTCGTGCGGGCGGCGCGCAGCACGCGGCGAGGTCATCGGGACCGTGGATGACGAGCGACTCGTCCGGCGGCTTGGCCGGCTGGCGCCGGCTACGGTGGTCTTGGTTCTTCGAGGCCTGCAGGAGATGTTCGCGGAGTAGCGTCCCATAGCCTGAGAAGATCCGACGCCCTCGCGGAATTGACGGCGCCCGCGGGCTGTTCCTACAATCAGACAACCATGGCGCTGATCTTCACATTTCCCTGTGGGAGCTGCGGCCGGCGCTACACGGTGTACTATCCCAAGGCGCTCATGTACGAGCTCTCCGGCGCGGGCACCCGCCAGATGGGCGTGGCCGAGGACGAGGCCGAGCGGGCCTCGGGCGCCATCGAGGCCGCGCGGGCCCGCGCGGAGGCGGCGGGCAACACGTGGATCGATGCGTCGGACACCCTGGAACTCATGTGTGAGTGCGGCAAGCGGCTCGATATGAACATCTCGCACCACCCCCGGGTGCCGCAGACCAAGGCGAGTACCCTGAAGCGGCAGACCGGCCTGATCCCCTTCCCCACCGTTGGCAAACCCGGGCAGTCCTCAAAGAGCTAGGCCCCAGGGCGCAGACCGGTCTGGCGCCGAGGCGTCGAGGTCCGCCCAGACCGTCTCGCTGCGTGGGGTCGCGATTCCCAGCGAGCACGGCGGCTGGGGATTCACGCTCGAGCCGGTGCTGCTCGGCCTGCTCGTCGCCCCGGGCTGGGCCGGCGCCGGCATCGGCCTGGCCGCCGTCGCCGCGTTTCTAACGCGCCACCCGCTCAAGCTGTGGTTGACCGACGTACGCCGGGGCGTCCGCTATCCCCGGACGGCGCTGGCCGCCCGCGTCGCGTTCGCGTACGCCGCCGCGGGGATCCTCGGATTGGTGCTGGCCGCGGCTGTGGCCAGGGCGCCGGATCCGCAATCCGCGGCGATCTGGGCGTTCTTCTGGTGGCCGCTGATCCTGGCGCTCCCGCTGATCGCCATCCAGCTCCACTTCGACGCCCGGGGTCAGGGCCGGAACCTGCTCCCGGAGATCACGGGAGCGGCCGCGACGGGCAGCGTGGCCGCCGCGATTGCGCTGGCCGTGGGACGCGACGCCGGGCTGGCGTACGGCCTCTGGCTCGTGCTCGCGATGCGGGCCGTCGCCGCGATCTTCTACGCCCGCACGATGGTCATGCGCGCCCGGGGCATCGCGGTGCCTCCCGGGCAGGCATACGCCGCAGGGGTCGGTGCGACCGGCGTGCTGGCTGCGGGCGCGGCCGCCCGGCTGACCCCGTGGCTGAGCGCCGCCGGCATGGTCCTGCTGCTCACGTACGCGATCATCACCCTCTCCCGGCCGCCCGTGCCCGCAAAGGTGGTGGGCTGGAGCCAGATGGCCTTCGGGCTGCTGGTCGTGGTGCTCACGGCGATCGGGATCCATGCAGGGCTCTGAGGCGCGCCTTGCCTCGCCGCACTCCGGGCATTAGAGTCTTGGAGGGATCGTTGTGGAGGGAGGTTTTCCCCTCGTGAAAACCCCGAGCACCTTCGCCGAGCGAGTGTCCCGGTTCCCACAGTGGCTGGCTCCGAGCCTGGCCGAGGACTCGCCCAATCTCCCCATCGTGCGCGCCGAGGGCTCCCACGTCTACGGCCTGGACGGCCGCAGGTACCTTGACTTCATCTCCGGCATGGCCGCCTGCAACCTTGGACACCGCCATCCCCGCGTGGTGGCCGCAGCCAAGGCCCAGATCGACGAGCTCATTCATGGGCCGATCGGCGTCGTGGTGTACGATTCGCTCCTGCGTCTCTGCGAGGAACTCTCGAAGGTCACGCCCGGCGACCTGGACTGTTTCTTTTGGAGCAACGGCGGGACCGAAGCGATCGAAGGCGCCCTGAAGCTGGCCCGCTACGTCACGCGCCGTCCGGCGGTCGTCAGCTTCATTGGGGGCTTTCACGGGCGCTCGTACGGGTCCGCGTCCGTGACCACGTCGAACGCCAAGTACCGCCGGCACTACGAGCCCCTGCTGCCGTCGGTCTACCACGTGCCGTTTCCGTACTGCTTCCGCTGTCCCCATCGAAACGGCGCGGTCTGCTGTGACGACCCGTTGGTCAGCCTCGACCGGCTCTTCCGCCATGTCGTGTCGCCCGACGAGGTCGCGTGCGTCATCGTCGAGCCGGTCCTGGGCGAGGGCGGGTACGTCATCCCGCCTCCGGACTTTCTGCCCAGGCTGCGGGAGCTGTGCGACCGGCAAGGCATCCTCCTCATCTTCGATGAGATCCAGACAGGGTTCGGCCGCACCGGCGAGATGTTCGCGGCCCAGACGTTTGGGGTCACGCCCGATGTCCTGGTGCTCTCCAAGTCCATCGCCTCCGGATTCCCGTTGAGCGTCGTGGCGGCGAGTCCCGGTCTGATGAAGCAGTGGAGCGCGGGGTCGCATGGGACCACGTTCGGCGGCAATCCGGTGGCATGCGCCGCCGCGGTGGCGACGCTGGAGGTGTTCCGGGAAGAGGGCGTCCTGGAGAATGTCCGCATCCGGGGTGAGGAGGCGATGGCCCGGCTTCGCGCCATGGCGGAGCGCTCGCCGCACATCGGCGAGGTCCGCGGGCTTGGGCTGATGATCGGCCTGGAGTTCGCGGATGTTCGGAATGACGGCGCTCCGGGCGGTGAGGTCGTCCGCCGCGTCCTTCAGGGATGCCTGGAACGGGGGCTCCTGCTTTACCCCGCCGGCTACGCGGGCCACGTGCTCCGGTTCATCCCACCGCTCGTGGTCTCGCAGGGCGAACTCGCCGACGGCCTGGAGATCCTGTCGGATGTGGTGGCAGGCCTGGATGCTTAGAGAGCCAGGGCGATGAGCACCAGAGTCCTGATCCTGGGCGCCGCCGGGCGCGACTTCCACAACTTCAACGTCTGCTATCGCGATGATCCCCACCGGGAGGTCGTGGCGTTCACGGCCACGCAGATTCCCAATATCGCCGGCCGGCGCTATCCTCCGGAGCTGGCAGGGCCGCGCTACCCCAACGGGATTCCGATCTATCCCGAGAGCGAGCTTGAGCGCCTGATCCGAGAGCTGAATGTTAACGAGGTCGTCTTCGCATACAGCGACGTCAGCCACGAGCACGTCATGAACGTGGCGTCGGCTTCGCTGGCCGCGGGCGCCGATTTCATCCTGCTCGGGCCGCGCCGGACGATGCTGGCATCGACCAGGCCCGTGGTCTCTATCGGAGCCGTGCGTACCGGCGCGGGCAAGAGCCCCGCCGCCCGCCGCGTCGCCGAGATCATCCGATCGGCCGGCTGGTGCCTCGTGGTCGTCCGGCACCCGATGCCCTACGGCGACCTGGCGGCGCAGGCCTGTCAGCGGTTCGCCACCCTCGACGACCTGGACCGCTACCAGTGCACGATCGAGGAGCGGGAGGAGTACGAGCCGCACCTCAGGCGCGGCACCATCGTGTACGCCGGGGTTGACTACGAGCGGATCCTCCGCGCGGCCGAGGCGGAGGCCGACGTGATCCTGTGGGAAGGCGGCAACAACGATCTTCCCTTCTATGCGCCCGACCTGCACCTGGTGGTGGTCGATCCGCACCGGCCCGGCCACGAGCGGTCCTATCATCCCGGTGAAGCCAACCTCCGGATGGCGGATGTCGCGATCATCGGCAAGGTCAACACGGCCCGACCCGAGAGCGTGGAGGCTGTGCGGGATTCGATCCGGCGCCTCAATCCCGGCGCGCAGGTGCTCGACGCGGACCTGGTCATCACCGTCGACGATGAGACGCTGGTAGCAGGCCGCCGGGCGCTGGTGATCGAGGACGGTCCGACGCTCACCCACGGCGAGATGTCCTACGGCGCGGGCGTGCTGGCGGCGCAGCGGTTGGGCGCCACGCTGGTCGATCCGCGGCCCTGGGCCACGCCGTCCATCCAGGCGGTCTACCGCGACTACCCGCAGCTCGGGGCGCTACTCCCGGCGATGGGGTATGGCGATGAACAGGTCAGGGAGCTCGAGCAAACGATTGCGGCGACCCCGTGCGACGCCGTCATCTGCGCCACGCCGGTCGATCTGCGGCGACTGATCTCCATCAGGCAGCCGGTCGCGCGGGTCACCTACGAGTTCCGCGAGCGCCCTGAGGGGGCACTCGCGGCTCCGGTGGTGGAATCGGTCCGACGTAGGATGGGATCGACCGCAGTCTTGCCCGGCGCTGTGACGGACTGAACCAGGTTGGCCCGGTCAGGGCGCCGACCCGTCCCCCGTGCGCCGCTGCTCCTCGCCCAGCACCCGCAACGTCTCCTCGCGGATCAGCGCGTGGATCCGCTGCCGGATGGCGATGAACTCCGGTGCGTCGATGATGCCCACCTCGCGGGGGCGCGACAGCGGGACCGCGACCTCGGCCTTGATCCGTCCCGGGCGGGCGGTCATCACGTAGATCCGGTCAGAGAGCAGCACCGCCTCATCGATGTCGTGGGTCACGAAGAGGACCGTCTTCTGCGTCTGCTCCCAGACGCCGAGCAGCAGTTCCTGCATGATCGACCGCGTCTGCGCGTCGAGCGCGCCGAACGGCTCGTCCATCAACAGGATCGTGGGATCGTTGGCCAGCGCCCGCGCGATGGCGACACGCTGCTGCATCCCGCCGGAGAGCTCCTTGGGATAGGCGGGCTCGGTGCCCTGCAGGCCGACCAGGTCGATGTGGCGGCGCGCGACGCGCGCGCGCTCCTCGGCGCCGATGCCGCGCAGCCGCAGGCCGAACTCGACGTTGCCCTGGACCGTGAGCCACGGGAAGAGGGTGTACGACTGGAAGACCATGCCGCGGTCGGCGCCTGGGCCTTCCACAGGTCGGCCGTCTACGGCCACCAGGCCGGTCGTCGGGCGGATGAGCCCGGCGACGATGCGCAGCAGCGTCGACTTGCCGCACCCCGATGGGCCGACGATCGAGACGAACTCGCGGTCGTGCACGTCCAGCGACAGACGGTCCACGGCGACGACCGTGCCCCCGCGGCGCCGCGTGAAGGCCACGCTCAGGTCGCGGACCTCGAGCTTCAGATCCTGGGCGACCACGGGAGCAGCAGGCGGTGCACGCGCTTGAACGCGAAGTCGAAGACGAATCCGAGCAGGCCGATCGTGAAGAGCCCCACGAAGATGCGGTCGGTGAACAGCCCCCGCCCCGCGTCGAGGATGAGATAGCCCAACCCGCGGTTGGCCGCGACCAGCTCGGCTACGATCAGGTAGGTCCACGCCCACCCCATCGTGATGCGCAGGTTGTCCATCACGCCGGGCAGTGTGGCTGGCAGGAGCACGCGGCGGAAGACGTCGGGCCGCCGCGCGCCCAGCGTGTAGGCTGAGTCCAACAGGTCCTTCGAGACATTCGCCGAGACGTCAGCCACCAGCAGGATGAGCTGGAAGAACGTGCCGATGAAGATGACCGCGACCTTCTGCGCCGTGCCGATGCCGATGTAGAGGATCAACAGCGGGATCATGGCGCTCACTGGCAGGTAGCGCACGAAGTCCACGATCGGCTCCAGCAGGGCCTCGACGACCTTGAGCGTGCCCATGAGGATGCCGAGCGGCACCGCCAGGATGACCGCCAGCGCCCAGCCCGTGACGATGACCGTCACGCTCGCGCTGGTGTGCTCCCACAGGCTGCCGTCGGCGGCGAGCGCCGCGGCGGCCCGCACGATGTCCGTGGGCGAGGGCAGGAAGAGCGGCGCGACGATCCCGCCGTAGGTCAGGATCGCCCACAATCCAAAGAGGCCTGCGACCGACGCGACGACCCCCGCCAGGTACGCTGTACGGGAGATCGGCTCGTGCGGCCGCAGGACCTCGCTGAGTCGGGAGAGGAGGCCCGGGGAGGCCCGTCTCACCGTGGAACGAACGACGGATCCAGGATGTGGGCCGCCCTGATTCCGGGCATCCCCGCCATCCCCAGCTTCGTCCAGAGGTCGATGGCGAACTGGGCGGTCGCGTATCCCGCGCCCGGCTTCCCGGGCTCGCCGAAGAACTGGCGCAACGCGGGCAGGTCGTAGTACCGGATGCCGGTGAGCGTCTCGGCAAAGACCTTGGGATCCTTCAACCAGCCGCCCACAGCCTGAGCCATGATGGTGTTGCTTTCGGTGGGATTCTGCTTCCAGTAGTCCACCGCGCGCACCCAGGCCCGCACCAGGTTGCTCATGTCGCGCGGCCGGGCCGCGATGACGTCCTTCCTGAACACCAGCACGTCGACGATCAGGTTGGGGGTCGCCGATGAGTCGACGAGCAGGTGGCCGTGGGCCGCCTGCTTGCCGCGGGTCAGCCAGGGTTCCCATGTGACCGCGGCGTCCACCCGGCCGGCGACGAACGCGGCGCCCGCATCTCCGGCGGTCATGTTCACCGGGATGATGTCCTTGAGCGACATGCCGTGTTGTTCCAGCAGGTAGGCGAGGAAGAAGTGGCTGACCGAGCCCTCGCTGAAGGCGACGCGCTTGTTCTTGAGGTCTTTGATCGAGGTCATGGCCTTGCGGGCGACGATGCCGTCCCCGCCCTTGGAGTCATCCATCGGCAGAATGGCCGCCATCTGGAGGTCGGGCTTCACCCGCTGCACGACGGTGTCGATCGTGGTCATCAGGCCGTCGATGCGCTTCGCCGCCAGCGCGACGTAGCGGGGCTTGGTGTCTTCCATCAGCACGAACTCGACCGAGGTCCCGAGCTCCCGCAGGAAGCCCTTCTTCTCGGCGAGGAACAGCGGGCCGTAGCCCACCCAGACCGGATAGCCGATCTTCAGCGGCGCCGTCGGCGCCGCTGACGTTGCCGGTTGGGCCAGGAGCCCGGCGGCCAGGACGAGCACAAGTATAGAAGCGAGGCGAACGACTCTCATGAGTACACCTCCCCGCGATCCCCTGTGGGGACCCTTCAGAAATGCTTCTGATGGGGGCAGGCGAGTCCTGCCCCATGACGCCTCGCGCAGCGCCGGGCCAGACGGCCGGCCCGGCGCCGTCTGGAATCCCGACTCATCTGTTCAGATGTCCTGCCAGGAGGCCCTCTGCGTCCTCGCGCGTGCCCCTGAAGGGGCCGGGTCGCTCCATCTTCAGCGACGTGACCGCGGCCGCCAGCCGGCACGCCTCGGCGGGTGGCATCGCCAGGCGGCTGGCAACGTACGTCGCGAAACAGGTGTCGCCCCGGCCCGTGCGGCCTGTGACGTCGCGCGGCACGAAGGGCGCCTCGGCGTAGCCGCCTTCGGCATAGGCGAGCGCGCTACGGCTCGACGTCAGCAGGATCTCGCGGGGGCCCAACGCGGCCAGTGCCGCCGCGGCCTTTCGCGCATCGGCCTCGCCGGTCAGCACCTCGGCCTCCGCGTCGTCGACCTTGAGGAAGGTGACCCCGGCCAGATCGGTGGTCTTGCCCGGCCAGGCCCGCGTCACCAGACTCTCGCCCTCGCGCACGCGAACAAACCCCTGCACGTCCAGGCCCACAGGTCCGCGGTCGACCAGCGCCCGGACCACCTCCGCGGGCACCTCACCCGCCATCAGCGGGGTGACGATCGTCACGCGGGCGTCCAGGCGCGGGATCTCGTGGAGCGCAAACGGACCGGCGAACCCCAGCGGCCGGCAGATCCTCCGGTCCATGTCCTCGGTCGGATAGACGTTCTCGATGCCCGTGGTCTCCGCCGCGGCGGTGGCGTGCACCTCGATGCCCTCGCGCCGCAGCTCATCGAGCCGGTCGAAGTCATCGGGATGCAGCTTGGTGATCACCGCGACCGAGAAGCCCAGCCGCCGGACCGCGACGGAACCGTAGTAGACCCCGCCGCCCGAGGCAATCTCGGTCGTCCCGCGATACACCAGGCGGTCGCGGGCGAAGTGCCCGACGAAGGCCACGTCGATCATGATGCGCCGGCGTCAGCCCTTGATGCCGGAGATGAACTGGTCGATCGGGATCAACTGGAGCGTCTGGATCTTGACGCTGCCCCGGGCGCCGAGTTCGATCGAGACCTTCGCCACGACCTCGGCGCTGGGCGCCTCGAGGATTGTGGCGAAGTCGTACGGCCCCAGCACGGCGTACTGTGCCAGGATCCGCGCGCCCATCCCCTCGACTTCCTTGTTGACCTCCCTGATCCGCTCCGGCTGCTTCTTGATGGTCTCGGCCCCGTCGTCGGTCAGGTTGCTGAGCATGAGGTAGGTTCCCACAGCCATCACCTCCCAACTGCTGTCAGTTCGATAGGAGTGCCTTCCGTACCCCCCGAATGAGAACCGTACGATGCCTACCGCCGAGGAACTCCGCACCGGCCGCCTGGTGCCTCCGGATCAAGTGCGCTGGGTGTGCCGCCCCGAGGATCTACCGTTTGAAACCACGGCCGAGCTGCCCCCCGGCGACAACATTGTCGGACAGGATCGGGCCGTACGCGCCCTGGACTTCGGGCTGGCCGTGCCGCAACCAGGCTACAACATCTTCGTCACCGGGCCCGTGGGTACCGGCCGGACGACCTACACGCACAGCAAGGTCTCCCAGGTGGCTGCCGCCCAGGCGGCGCCGTCGGACTGGATCTACGTGCACAACTTCCAGCAGTCCGATCAACCCCTGGCCATCGCCCTGCCTCCCGGCGAAGGCGCGCGGTTCCGGCGGGAGATGGAGCGGCTGGTCGACGAGTTGAAGGATGCGATCCGCAAGCTGTTCGCCAGCGAGACGTTCGAGGCCAAGCGCGGGGGGCTGATCCAGCAGTTCGAGCAGCAGGCCAACACGATCTGGCGGGAGTTGGAGCAGGAGGCTAGGCGCCTGGGCTTTGCCCTGCAGCGGACGCCGCTTGGAATCGTGACGGTCCCGATCGCGCCGTCCGGGGAGCCGCTGGCCGACGACCAGCTCGCGCAGTTCACCGCGGCGCACCGCCAGGAGCTCGAGCGGCGGGCGCGCCAGCTCCAGGAGAGCGTTGCCGACGCCACCCGCCGGGTGCGGACCATCGAGCGCGAGGCCAAGGAGGCGGTCCAGGACCTCGAGCGCGCGGCAGTCAAGTCGATCGCCGGCCACGTCTTCGACGCCCTCAAGCAGGGGTACGCGGACCACCCGCGTATCGTCGAGTGGCTCGACCGGCTGCTGGCCGACGTTGTGGACCGCCACGACGACTTCAAGGACGATGGTGAGCGGCAGCCGGCGCTGCCGTTCCTGCCCCGGCGCGATGAGCTCACGCGCTATCGGGTCAACCTGCTCATCGACCACAGCGAGACCAAAGGCGCGCCGGTCGTGCACGAGCTCAACCCCACGTACTACAACCTGTTCGGGAAGGCCGAGTACCGGGGCGAGTTCGGCGCGATGGTCACCGACTTCACGATGATCAAGCCCGGCGCCCTCCACCGCGCGAACGGCGGCTATCTGGTCCTGCAGGCCCGCGACCTGCTGGTCTCGCCGTTCTCGTGGGAGGGATTGAAGCGGGCGCTCAAGAGCCGCGAGATCCGCATCGAGAACATCGCCGAGCAGTATGGGCTGTTCGCCACCGCGACGCTGCGGCCGGAACCGATCCCCCTCAACGTGAAGGTCATCGTGATCGGCGCACCGCTCCTCTACCACCTGCTCTACATGTACGACGACGACTTCCCAAAGCTGTTCAAGATCAAGGCCGACTTCGACATCGACATCGAGCGCACCCCCGAGGGCATGGTGCAGTATGCGCAGGCCATCGGCGCGATCTGCCGGCGCGAGGGGCTGCTGCCGTTCGACCGCAGCGCGGTCGCGCGCACCCTCGAGCACTCCGCCCGTATCGCCGACGATCAGCACCGGCTCTCGATGCGGTTCAACCAGATGGCCGACGTCATCTACGAGGCCTCGGCGTGGGCGCGCAGCGAGGGCGCTACTGCCGTCTCGGCGGCGCACGTGCGGCGGGCGATCGACGAGCACGTCCGCCGCAGCAACCGGATCGAGGAGCGGATCCGCACCCTGATTCGCGACGGACAGCTCCTGGTGACGGTCGACGGGGCCATCCCCGGACAGGTGAACGGGCTCTCGGTCCTGCTGCTGGGTGACTACGCGTTCGGCCGGCCTTCGCGCGTCACCGCCCGCTCCTTTGTGGGGGGGCGCGGCGTGGTGAACATCGAGCGCGAGACGCAGATGTCGGGCCGGATTCACACCAAGGGTGTGCTCACCCTGTCGGCGTACCTGGGCGGCAAGTTCGCGCAGCAGCGGCCGCTCTCGCTCAACGCCTCCATCACCTTCGAGCAGACCTACGAGGAGGTCGAAGGGGACTCGGCGGCATCCACCGAGCTGTACGCGCTGCTGTCGGACCTGGCCGGCGTGCCGGTCGAGCAGGGCATCGCGGTTACCGGATCCGTGAACCAGAAGGGCGAGATCCAGCCCATCGGCGGCGTCAATGAGAAGATCGAAGGCTACTACTATGTGTGCAAGGTCCTGGGCCTCACGGGCCGCCAGGGCGTGATGATTCCCCACCAGAATCTGCGCAACCTCATGCTCGACGACGAGGTGACCGAAGCGGTCCGCGACGGCCGGTTTCACCTCTGGGCCGTGAAGTCGATCGACGAGGGGCTGGAAGTCCTCACCGGGCTACCCGCAGGCGAGGCCGACCCCGAGGGCACCTACCCGGAGGGGACGGTCAACCACCTGGTCAGCCGGCGGCTGGGCGAGCTGGCCGACCGGCTGCGCCGCTTCGCCCCAGCGGCCCGCGTCGATCGCGACGGGCAGGGCCGTGAGGACGCGGCCGAGCGCGAGCCCGTGCCCGATCCTGCCTCCGGCCCGGCGCCGGATGCGCCCGGCGAGGATCCGCCCGCGCCGCGCTGATCTGCCGCGCGTACGGTCTACGGCGCCGGGCGCGACGCCCGCGGGCTACTCCAGCCGTTTCTGGAACCGCACCACGCTGATCGCAAAGAAGGCGGCGCCCAGCACCGCCAGCGGGACGACCTGGGACAGCAGCATTCCCAACCCGATGCCCTTGAGGATGATCCCGCGCACGATGATCAGGAAGTAGGTCAGGGGGATCCCGTAGCCGATCCACTGGATGACGAGCGGCATCCCCTCGCGCGGAAACATGAACCCCGACAGCAGGACGGCGGGGAGAAAGGCGAAGAACGACGCCTGCATCGCCTGGCGCTGCGTCCGCGAGACCGTCGAGATCAGTACGCCCTGGCCGAGTGTCGTCATGTAGAAGACGAGCGCCAGGCCGTACAGGAGCGCGAGGCTGCCGCGGATCGGCACCTTGAACCAGAACGCGGCGATCAGCAGGGCGAGCGTGATGTCCACGTACCCCAGCGTCACATACGGCAGGATCTTGCCCAGCATCAGCTCGCTCTTGCGGATCGGCGTCGCGACCAATAGTTCCAGGGTCCCCAGCTCGCGCTCGCGGACGATGGCCACGGCCGTGAGCATCATGGTGACCATCTGCAGCACCACGGCCAGCAGCCCGGGCACCATGAAGTCCACGTTGCGGAGGTCGGGATTGTACCACGCGCGCGTGCGCACCTCGAGCGGCGGCTCGATGCTGCCCGGCCCGCGTCCCAGCCGGCGGCCGATGATCTCGAGGGAGGCGACCTGTCCGACTCCCTCGGCGGCGGCGAGCGCGCTGCGTGCGACAATTGGATCGGACGCGTCCACGATCACCTGGACCCTGGCCGGCCGGCCGGTCTGCAGCGCCTGGGCGAAGTCCGCCGGGATGATGATCCCCACCCGCGCGGTCCCGCGGTCGACGGCCTCTTCGACCGCACGCAGGTTCGCCGCGTGCCGGCGGACGGTGAAGTACCGGGAGTTCTCGAACCGCTGCACGAGGGTCCGGCTCTCCTGGCTCCGCGACTGGTCGAGGACGATGGTCGGCAGGTGCTGCACGTCCGTCGTGATCGCGTAGCCGAACAGGAGGAGCTGGATCACCGGCATCAACAGGGCCAGGGCCAGGGTGCGACGGTCCCGCACGAGCTGGATGAACTCCTTGATGATGATGGCCGACAGGCGCCTGGCCTGGTCAGCGCGGGCCATCGGAATCCTCTGCCCCAGACCCGACCAGCGAGACGAATGCGTCCTCGAGCGACGGCGCACGCGGGCGCACGGTATCGACGCCCACGCCGCGATCCGCGAGGAACGCCGACACCCGCGGGGCGGCCTCGTGCGGGTCGTCCACGACCGCGTGGATCGCCACGCCGTACAGCGCGGCCTCGCGAACGAACGGACATTCGCGCAGGACCGTCATGGCCTGTATCCAGGGCGAGGCGACGATCTCCAGAACGCCTCCCCGCATTGCCGTCGCCTTGATGGACCCCGGCGTCCCGCACGCGATGATCCGGCCGTTGTGGATGAACGCCAGCGTGCCGCAGTGCTCCGCCTCATCAATGTAGTGCGTCGTGACCAGCACCGTGATCCCCTCATCGGCCAGCCGGTAGATCAGCTCCCAGAACTCGCGGCGCTGCACGGGATCGGTGCCCGAGGTCGGCTCGTCGAGCAGCAGCAGTTCAGGGTGGTGGAGGATCGCGCAGCCCAGCGCGAGGCGCTGCCGCCATCCGCCCGCCAGCGTACCGATCAGGTCCCGCGCGCGACCGGCGAGTTCCGCCCGCTCGATCCAATCGCCCACGGCGCGCCGGCGCGCGGTGCCCGCGAGGCCATAGACGCGGCCGTAGAAGTGGAGGAGCTCCTCGACCGTCAGATCGTCGTAGAGGCTCGACCGCTGATTCATGTACCCGATGCGGGCCTTGACGGCCTCGGGCTCCAGGGTCACGTCATGGCCGAGCACCCGGACCGTGCCCTCGCTGGGCAGCATCAGGCCGCACAGCATGCGGATGGTCGTGGTCTTGCCCGATCCGTTGGGCCCTAGGAAGCCAAAGATCTCGCCCTGCGCAATGGACAGGTCGATGTGGTCGACGGCTACGAAGCCGTCGAATCGCTTCGTCAGGCCGCGTGCCTCGACCGCGGGCTCACCGGACATGCGGCCCCTCGCGCGCCATCAGTGAGACGAAGACATCCTCCAGCGAGGGTTCGATCGGGCGGAGCGACTCAACGGCAATGCCCTGCTCTTCCAGGCCCATCCGGACAGCCGGCCCGCTCTGCGGGCTGGCGACAACCAGGTGGAGGCTGTCGCCGAAGACCGTGCCGCGCATGACCTCGGGGAGCGCCCGGGCCGCGGCCAGGGCAGGCCGGCGAGGCCGCGCGATGACTTCGAGCAGTGTGCCGGTCATGCGTGCCTTGATCGCCGCCGGGGGATCAACCGACAGCACCCGCCCCTCGTGCATGAGGGCGATCCGCGAGCACCGCTCGGCTTCATCCATGTACGGCGTGGCGACGACGACCGTCATGCCCTGCCGGTTGAGGTCGTACAGGATCTGCCAGAACTCGCGCCGGGAGACCGGATCGACGCCGGTGGTAGGCTCGTCGAGGAGGAGGACCGCCGGCTCGTGGATCAACGTGGCGGCCAGCGCCAGCTTCTGCTTCATCCCGCCCGAGAGATGCTCGGCCAGGCGGTGCCGGAACGGGTCCAGCCGGCTGAAGGCCAGGAGCCGGTCCGTACGGTCCCTCACCGACGCGCGGGGGACCTGGTAAACCTCGGCGATGAAGCGCAGGTTCTCGAGCACCGTGAGGTCTCCGTACAGCGAGAACGCCTGCGGCATGTAGCCGATCCGCGCCTTGACCTCTTCGGGACGGGTGCGGACGTCGGCGCCTGCGACGCGCGCCTCGCCCCTGGTGGGATCGAGGATGCCGGCGAGCATCCGGAACAGGGTCGTCTTACCCGCGCCGTCAGGCCCGATGAGGCCGAAGACCTCGCCGGCGCCAACCTCCAGCGACACGCCGTCCACGGCAACGCGGCCGCCGAACCACCTGGTCAGCCGGTCGGTGATGATCATCTCCGCGCGCGCCCGGTCTCGCCCGCCGCGCCGGTCGGGATCTCGGCTTCAGCGGGCATCCCGGGCTTGAGGAGGTGTCCGGGGTTCGCGAGCCTGATCTTCACGGCGAAGACGGTCTTCACCCGCTCTTCGCGCGTCTGCACGTTCCGCGGCGTGAACTCCGCCTGCTGCGCGATCTCGGCCACCGTGCCCGCAAACGCGCGTCCCGGGAAGGCGTCGATGTACACGTCGGCGGCCTGCCCGAGCTGCACACGCAGGTCAGACAACGGAATGTAGACGCGCGCCCAGACCACATCCAGATGCGCGATCGAGAGCAGGCGCTGGCCGGCGGCAACGACGTCGCCGACCTCGACGCCCCTGGTCGCAACAGTCCCGCTCATCGGCGCGCGGAGGACGGTGTTGTCGTGCTGCGCCCTCACCAGATCTTGCGAGGCGATGGCCTGGGCCAGCAGGGCCTGTGCCGCGGCCACCTCCTGCTCGCGCTGAGTGACCAAGTCAAGGGCAACGCGGGCCGCGCGCAGCCCGGCCTGCGCCTGCCGCACCTGCGCGTCGGCCACCGAGGCCTCTTGTTGTCGGATCTCGACCTGCAGCCGGTTGCCCTCCGCGGCGCGCAGGGCGGCCTCGGCCTGTTGCACCTGGCGTCCCGCCGCGGCCTCCTGGGCGGCCGCGGCATCGCGCTGCGCGGCGAGCGCCTGCGCCTGCGCCCGGGCCGCGTCCACCGGCTGGGCGCCGACTGCGCCCTCGCGGTGGAGCTGCTCGATCCGCCGAAGGTCCTGCTGCGCACGAACCAGATTGGCCTCGAGGGCCGCGACGTTCGCGCGCGCGGCGAGCACCGCCTGCTCGGCGG
>JBBIOB010000054.1:0-21954 GCA_037443565.1 Armatimonadota bacterium
CAGCGGAGGCAGCCCGAGGTGCACAAACCCCCAGAGCAACCCCAGGTACACGAGATAGCCGAATCCGGTCGCCACATAGTACTTGCCCATCCGCCGCAGGAACACCGCCGCTGACCGCTCGCGGCGCTCGGCCCACGTGAAGGCGTTGTTCAGCACGAAGTTCGTGAACGTCGAGACCAGGCCGGCGACGACCCCCGAGGGCAGCACGGGAGAGGCCAGCGGGCGGAGCATCACCCAGAACGTCGCCATGTTGACCGCCACGCCGCTGGCGCCCACGAGCAGGAACTTCCACAAGCGCGCGTCGGAGGGGTTGTCGGCCACCAGCGTGGCGATGTGCCGGAACAGCGCGAGCCCCTGGCGCACGCCGGCTTTGGTCTGCCCTGCGCCGCGCTCGACGAACACGTAGGGCACCTCGGCCAGGCGCTCGTACCGCCCGCGCGCCAGGATCTCGAGGAGGATCTTGAACCCCACCGGCCGCAGCGTTACCCCCTCGACCACGCCGCGGCGGACCAGGAAGCATCCCGACAGCGGGTCGCTGCTCCGCCGCGCCGCGCCCAGCATGACCCAGGCGAGCAGCCGCGTGCCCTGCGAGACGAGCGCCCGCCACGGGCCGAGGCCCGGACGGCCGGCGCCCGGCAGGTAGCGCGAGGCCACGACGAGGTCGGCGCCGGCCTCCTCCATGCGGCGAAGCATCACGGGCATGATCTCAGGCGGGTGCTGCAGGTCGGCGTCGAGGACCCCGATCGTCGCCCCGCGGCTGCGCCCGATCCCTTCGACGACCGCGCCGGCCAGGCCGTTCCCGCGGTCGCGGTGGTAGGCCGACACGCGGGCGTCGGCGCGCGCGGCGTCGGCCAGCACGCCGTCGGTCCCGTCGGTGCTGTCATCGACGAAGACCAGCTCGTAGTCCACCGCGCCGAGCGCGGCGCGCAGCGCCCCGAGCAGGCGCGGCACGTTCTCGCGCTCGTCGCGGGTGGGGATGACGATGCTCAGCGCCGGGATGCCCATGGGCGTTCGAGCCGATCTTATCACGCGGGGACCCGATGCCGAAGTCGCGCGGGACGCCGGGGCGGTACGGACGCTGTGGCCAGGTCAGGGCCGCGCGGTCGCGTGGGACACCCGCGCGATCCCCTCGGCCGGGAACCGCTCGTCGAAGGTGTACACTGCGGGCACCATGCAAGACCTGGCCACCGCCCAGATCATCGCATCCCCGAACGAGACCCGGCGCGACCGCCGGCACATGAGCAATCCCAGCACGGTGTACTCCTCATCGGCGCCCATCACCATCACGTTCTTCCGGCGGATCAATGCCGCAAGGGCATCGACCACCGCCTCTCGCGGCATCCGGTAGACGCCGGTGAGGACGTAGGCGGACTCGACGATCCCAACATCGGTGATCCCCAACGTCAGCGTGCTCTCGATGACGTCGCGCGCCCGCCGGGCCTGGTCCGCGGGCTCGCCGGTCAGGTAGCGCACGACGAACGACGCGTCGAGGATACCGTGAAGTTCCATCACGCCGTCGTCCGGGCTCCCCGGCGACGCGCCGGGCCTCGCTCCTTGTCCTCCGCGGCGGCCGTCCACGCCCGCCCTTTGACCCGCTGCCACTCCCTCACGACCGGACGTCGTGTGAGGTGGTCCGACAGGACCCCAAAGAGCGACTCGCTGTGCGCGGGTGGGATGAAGCGGATCTCGACGCGGTCGCCGACCAGCGTCTGGACTGCGACGGCTCCGGGGCGGACGCCGAGCCGTTCGCGGATCTCCCGCTCAATGACCACCTGGCCCTTGGCTCCTACCAGTCTCGGCATGGTCCTCTTCCCGTCCGAAGTATAACTCCATCAGCAAAGTCATACAACCGGCCCAAGGGAGATCCCGACCCCCTCACGGCGCCGTCACGGGGTGCCGGGGTCCCCGGGCCTCCGCCGCGCGCGCGGCCGCGCCGGCGCCATCAGCCGCAGGTAGCCGGCGACGGTGCGCATCGTGGGCATCTTGCTGCCGCCGACCTTCCGATCGTAGCGGAGGTCGAGCGGGATCTCGACGACCCGCGGGCTGAACGGCGCCAGCTTGACCAGCAGCTCGGTCATCACCACGAACCCCTGGGACTCGATCAGCCGGACGCCGTAGGCCGCCAGCGCCCGCTGCAGCAGCGCGGCGCGGTAGGTACGGTAGCCGCAGGAGTAGTCCCGCACGCCCGGCAGGCCGAAGCGCAGCCGCAGCAGCAGCCCCACGCCGGCGCTGAGCACGTTCCGGTGGGCCGGCACGCCGGCCTGCGTCGCGCCGGGCGCATACCGCGAGGCGATGACGACGTCCGCGCCGTGCAGGGCCTCCAGCATCGCCGGAATCTGCTCGGGCCGGTGGGTGTCGTCGGCGTCCATCGTGATAATCGCATCATCGGGAGCGGCGCCGCGGCACGCCTCCTCGAGGCCGGTGCGAATCGCCGCGGCGAGGCCGCGGTTCCCGGGATGGACCAGGACGGTGAGGGCGAGTCGGTCGGCAAATCCTCGGGCGATCTCCGCCGTCCCGTCGGCACTCCCGTCGTCCACGACGATCACCCGCCAGATGGCGCCGCCGGCGGCGCTGCTCGCCTGCTCGACGGCCTCCAGGAGGTGCGGAAGCCCCGCGGCCTCGTTGTACGCGGGCAGCACGATCCAGACGGTCATCCGGGCAGGTCGATCAGGACTGGCGCGTGGCCAGGGTTCCGGGCGGTACGGCGCGTCCATCCAGCACGCGCCACATCTTCATCGCATCCGCCTGCCGGTCGGCCTCTTCGGTAATGGTCTCCCCGGCGACCGCCGCCACTACCGGCGTCCCCACGAGGCGCTCGAGGAGCTGCGCGCGCCGGGCGGCCCGCTGAACGTCCTGAGAGTCAACGATCGAGGAGATCTCGGCGACCAGATGGATGTCGGGCCCGCGGTCGCGCAGACGCCCCTGGATGACCAGGTCGGCCAGCAGGAGGTCCTCGTGATCGGCCGCCGAGAGCGTGCCCTGGCTCTCGGCGTCATCGGCCAGGCGCTCCAGATCGTCGGCGGCCACCACGTGAATGCGGCGAAGGACACGCTGGAAGTATCCCGCGGCCTTCTGGCGATACCGCAGCTCCAGGACATCGCCGACGAGGGCACTCACCCTGTTGACCAGGTGCTGCACCTGGACGGTCAGCGCGCCCACCTGAGCGGCAAGGGCTTCCAGCCGCTCCTCGGTGCGCCGCTGCGCTTCAGCCAGGGCGTCCACCCGGGCAGTGAGGGTGTCCACCCGGGCGGTGAGCGCCTCCAGCCGCTCCTCCGTGCGCAGCTGCGCCTCAGCCAGGGCGTCCACCCGGGCAGTAAGGGTGTCCACCCGGGCGGTGAGCGCCTCCAGCCGCTCCTCCGTGCGGACCTGCGCTTCGGCAAGATGCTCAAGCGCGGCTTCCAGTCTGCTCGACCGTGGTTGCGGCACGGACGCTCCCTCCTCGTGGCCTCATCGGATCGTATCACGCCGGCTGCCGGGCGCCCAGCCTAACCGGGTTGCGCTCGCCCCCCACACAGAACGATCGGCGGCGACCGGCCGCTGTTGCGGGGGTCTACACCGACAAGCGTTGGACGGCATCAAGGATTCGCTGCTGGGTCTGGCGATCCAACCGCTCGAGATCCTTGAGGGCGGCGGGTTTCCAGAGGATCGGCTTCATCGGCCAAGCCGACGAAGCACTTCATCGTGGGGGATGACCCGGCCCTCGTCCTCCGTATAGTACGCCAGGAACGGCGCTGCCGATACGCCGCCCGCCGCCGTGCCCCACAGGGTCCTCGCCCCGGATGATCATCGGGATCGTCTTCACCAGGATGATCAGGTCCAGCCACACCGACCAGTTGCTCACGTACCACCGGTCGAGTTTCCCGCGCTGGCTGAAGTCGAGCGCGTTCTTGCCGCTCACCTGCCAGAGACCCGTCATGCCGGGCCGCAGGTCGAGCATGCCGTCGCCGTCGACCGCCGGCATCTCCCGCGGCAGGTAGGGCCGCGGTCCGACCAGGCTCATGTCGCCCCTGAGCACGTTGAAAACCTGGGGCAGCTCGTCGATGGCGTAGCGCCGCAGCCACCGGCCGACAGACGTCACCCGCGGATCGTGAGCGCGCAACTTGCGGTAGCGGTCCCACTCCTCCGCCGCCTCGGGATGGGCGGCCAGATGCGCATCCAGCCTCTGGTCACCGTCGAGATACATCGTCCGCAGCTTGAGGCACGAGAACGGCCTGCCCTTGCGGCCAACCCGGGGCTCCACGTGGAACACCGGCCCCGGTGAGGTGACCCTGACGGCGACGGCGGCCAGGGCCAGCACCGGCATCACCACCACCGCGGCGAGGCTGCCCAACACCAGGTCGGTCGCGCGCTTGACGGCCAGGTTCCACGGCTTCAACAGATTGTTGGGGACGCGCAGGAGGATCGTGCGGTCCTCGAACAGCCCCAGCACTTCGACGCCGAGCACGGGCACCTCGGACAGGTCCGGCGCGATGATGACGTTCTCGGCCACGTCGCGCAGGCGCTCGACCAGCCGCAGGAACTCGGTGCGGGCGAGGTCAGGCGCCGCCAGGATCACGTCGCGCGCCCCGATGGTCGCGGCCCGCTCAGGAGCCCGGTCGGGATCGGCGATGACCTCGGCGATGGCGTAGCCCAGGATCCCGTCGCGTGACAGCGCCCGCCGCAGGTGCTCGGCCTGCTCACCGGCGCCCACCAGCAGGACCCGCCGGCGCCAAGGGCCCAGCGCCACCAGCGCCTGCTTGGTGGCCAGACGCGAGGCCGGCAGCAGCACGAGCAGCGTGGCCCACGCCATCACCACCACGGGCCGCGAGACGTCGTCGGCGATCTGCAGGAGCGAGACCACGGCGAACATGAGCACGGCGCCCACGGTCGCGCCCGCCAGACACCTCCGCACCTCTTCCCAGAGGGGATCCCGCCGCGTGTAGAGCCCTGCGTGCCACAGCGCGCCCAGGTAGACGAGGGGCAGCCACCACAGCTCGAAGTAGTGGGCCACGGGATAGGTGGGCCGCGCGAAGAGGCCGGACAGCGCGGGCAGCACGCTCGCCCGGATGCCCACGGCCACGCCCATCGCCACGGCGAGCGCCAGCAGGTCGGACGCCACCAGCGCGGCCTGCGCCACCGCACCGGCCGCCGCGCCACTGAGGCCGCGCGCCCGCACCCCGGGCAGCACCCTCCCGCTCACGACCCCTGCCTTCTCACCCGTAGTCGCCACCATTCCTTGAGGAATATGCCCAAGAACGCGGCGTCATCGACGAGGTACCGCCGCCAGAGCCGGCGGGGATGGTGAACAAGGCGCCAGAGCCACTCCAGCCCGGATCGCTGCATCCAGGCCGGGGCACGGGTCTGCGCGCCCGCGACAAAGTCGATCGCGGCACCGCAGCAGACGGCCACGGTGCACGCAAGGCGCTCCCAGTGACGGTGAACCCAGAGTTCCTGCTTGGGAGATCCCAGGCCGACGAAGAGGATGTCGGGGCGGGCGGCGGCCACGGCATCGATCGCCGCATCCGAAGACACCGCGTCTTCCCCGAACCGTCCAGGCGGCGCATGGACCCCGGCCACGCGCAAGACGGGAAACCGGGCGCGCAGAGCCATCGCGGCTCGGAGGCCTACCCCCTCCCCTCCCCCAAGCAGGAAGATCGTGTACCCCCGCGCGGCGGCCATTTCCGCGAGGGCAGGAAGAAGATCTGAACCGGCCATGCGGCCACGAAGCGGCCTTCCGAGGAGTCGCGAAGCCCACACCAACGGCATGCCGTCGGCAAACCGAAAGGCCGCGTCCTCATACGCCCTTCGAAATCCTGGATCGCGGTGCAGCCGAACCATATGATCCACGTTCGGCGTCACGACGTAGCCTCGCTCCCGGCCTCGCAGCGCGCTTTCAACCGCCGCGAGGGCGTCTTCCGGCCGACCATCGGCGAAGTCGATGCCAAACAGTGAGATGCGGCGCAGCGTCATGGTGTGACACGCCCGTGCTCTAGGTGGTCCTTCTCGGCCACGTCGCGCAGCAACGCATGCAGCGCGGCACAGCGGGCCTCGGGTCGAAATCGCGCAAGCACATGCTCGCGTCCCGCCGCGCCCAGTCGTTGTCTGAGCTCACGATAACACAGCACCGCGAGCACCGCGCGGCTGAACCGGTCGGGGTCGTCGGCAATCATGACGTGGCGGCCGTCCTCCAGCCCCAGGCCCTCGCAGCCTGCCGTCGTGGACACGACAGCAAGCCCTCGGCTGAGAGCATGGAGGATCTTGAGACGCACCCCACCGCCGACGTGGAGCGGCACGATAAACACCGCTGCGGCCCGATATACCGGCTCAAGGTCAGCGACGTAGCCCAGCACCTTGACGCCGGGCAGGCTGTCGCCGCGCGCTAGAAACGACGGCGGAGGTCCCGCAAGCCAGAGCTCGGCGTCCGTCCCCTGCGCGGCCACAAGGGGATGCACGGCCTGCACGTACCATCGCAACCCCTCGGCAATCGGGGGCCAGTGGCCTGTGCCCACGTGCACGATGTGCCGGCGCTCGGGGCCGTCGGGCACCGGCTCCGACGGTTCGACGGCCGGGGGGAGGACCTCGATCCGAGCGCGAACACCCAGGTGTTTCAATCGGCGACGATCGTCATCGGAGAGCGTAATCACCGCGTCGAACCGGTTGCACTGATCGCGTTCGTGGCGCTCCAGAAGGCGCTGTTCGATTCCTCCAACCAAGCGTACAAGCGGATTCCTATGTCGGCGAACGTATTCGCCCAACAGATGTGACTCGACGTTGTGCTCGACCAGGACCTTGGGGCGGCGCGACCCTGAGACGTAGTGCGCCATCTGCAGGCTATCGGCCAGGATCACGTCCGGACCGTCTTCGGCCCATGCCGCCAGCTGCCGGCCCATAGCCGGCGACGCGTCGCGGAAGACATAGAACGGCCGTCCCCGCAGGACTTCCAGTGGCCACAGGAACGCCGGTCGACGTTTGAGGCCCAAGACAGTCGCCCGATCGCTTATCTTCTGAAGGTCGACGGTTCCGTCCACCCGCCGCCACGGGGGATCGAACGCGCAGACGTCCAACGGGCCGAGCCGCCTCAGGCATGCCAGCGTCTGGGCAGAGACGGCCTTGCCTCCTGAGTCGGGTGGATAGGGAACTAAGTGCATGGCCACCAGCACGCGCATGAGTGGCTCCTGTGCCCGTCCTTCACCTTGAACGGTCATCATTCACTCATCAGTATGCCCGAAAGACCAACAAGGGAAGCTCCAACACGCGGCAGAATAGCACCGACGGCCTTCTCGAACTCCTCGCCGTCTGGAGGTTTGGTCCGTTCATGCCAACGGCTCTCATCACCGGTGTCACCGGTCAAGACGGTTCGTATCTGGCGGAGTTCCTCCTTGCCAAGGGCTACAATGTCCACGGCATCATCCGCCGTGCCTCTACGTTCAACACCGACCGTATAGAACACCTGTACCGCGACCCACACGATCCCGACGCCCGACTGCGCCTGCACTACGGCGATCTCACCGACAGCACCGGGCTAAGGGTGCTGCTCGAACGCGTGCAGCCCGATGAGATCTATAACCTCGGCGCCCAATCGCACGTGCGCGTATCGTTCGACCAACCCGAGTACACGGCGGATGTGGTCGCCCTTGGCACGTTGCGGCTCCTGGAGGCTGTCCGCGACTACCAAGCCCGCACCGATCGCCGGGTGCGATTCTATCAGGCAGGATCCTCAGAGATGTTTGGGAACGCGCCCCCTCCGCAACACGAGCGCACACCATTCGCCCCGCGCAGCCCGTACGGCGTAGCGAAGGCGTATGCGTACTGGCAAACGGTTAACTATCGCGAGGCGTACGGGATCTTTGCGGCCAACGGCATCCTCTTCAATCACGAATCCGAACGGCGACACGAGACCTTCGTCACGCGAAAGATCACGCGCGCCGCGACCCGGATCGCGCTCGGGCTGCAGTCGACCATTTACCTGGGGAATCTCGATGCGCGGCGAGACTGGGGCTACGCGCCCGACTACGTCGAGGCGATGTGGATGATACTGCAACATCCGCAGCCCGATGACTTTGTCATCGCGACCGGTATCTCGCATTCGGTGCGTGAGTTCCTGGTGGCCGTCTTCGCCCACCTGAACCTTCCATGGGAGAAGCATATCGTCATCGACCCGCGGTACTTCCGGCCGACCGACGTAGACCACCTGCGGGGCGACGCCGCGAAGGCCCGCGGGGAGCTCGGGTGGCAGCCGCGAACCTCCTTCGAAGACCTGGTGCGCATCATGGTCGAACACGACATCGATCTGGCGCGGGCGGAACATACACTGAAGAACGCGGGGCACCGCGTCGGCCCCCGCGGGCCGGGGCATGGCTAGCTGGAACGGGGTGCCTGTCGTTGTCACCGGCGGGGCCGGGTTCCTTGGATCAGTGCTCGTTGACTCCCTCCGCCGCGACGGCGCGAGGGTCTCCGTTCCACGAAAGCGCGAGTACGACCTGACCGACCCGGCGGCCGCGGCGCGCCTGTTCGAGGATGCAGCCCCGGACATCGTATTCCACCTGGCGGCAGCGGTGGGGGGCATAGAGGCCAACCGTGCCAACCCCGGCCGGTTCTTCTACGAGAACATGGCCATGGGGGCAAACATAATCGAGCACGCCCGGCGGTACGGTCGACTCAGCAAGCTCGTCATCGTGGGGACAACCTGCGCATACCCCGGTGACGCTCCTGTACCGCTCCGAGAGGACGACTTGTGGAATGGGTATCCCGAACCCACCAACGCGCCGTATGGAGTCGCCAAACGCGCTCTGCTCGTCATGGCGCAGGCGTACCGCGAGCAGTACGGTCTCAACGCCATCTACCTCATCCCGGCGAACCTCTACGGTCCAGGCGACAACTTCGACCTCCAGACGGCCCACGTGATCCCCGCACTCATCAGGAAGTGCGCGGATGCCGTCGCCTGTGGTGCGGAGGAGATCACCGCATGGGGTGACGGCTCGCCGACCCGTGAGTTCCTCTACGTTGACGATGCGGCACGGGGCATCCGGTTGGCGGCTGAGCGTTACGACGGCCCGGAACCCATCAACCTTGGGAGCGGTGAGGAGATCGCCATCCGCGATGTGCTGGCGATGATTGCCGATCTGTGCGAGTACCGAGGCCGCGTTGTCTGGGATGTGTCCCGGCCTGCAGGCCAGCGCCGCCGACGGCTCGACCTGACGCGCGCGCGGCGGGTGTTGGGATTCCAAGCACAGATCCCGCTGATTGAAGGACTAAGACAGACCGTCGAGTGGTACCGTGCTCAGTATTCCGCGAGCACGCGCTCGTAGACGCCCCTGAGGCGGAGCGCCACATCAGCCCAGGAACACAGCCACCGCGGTCTCTTGGTGTAGCGGCTGCCGCGCGGCGTTCCAAGAGCCTCCTGGACTGCTGCCCTGATAGACGCGACCGACGAGGGGTCGCAGTACCAGGCGAACTCGCCAAAGGCCTCGCGCACAGCTGGAAGCCCAGATACGACGATGTTTGCACCGGCGGCAGCCGCCTCGAGCGTGGAGAGTCCCTGAGCCTCAACCATGCTCGGAAGGACGTGCACCCGCGCTGCCGCAAAGGCCGCCGGCAAGAGTTCGCCGTCATGCGGCAAGCCCCGGACCCACAGCACATCCTCCCGGGTGGCGATACGCGCAGCCAGCCGGTCGGCATATGCTTGCTCGGTGGACCGCGCCTCGCCGATCAGCACCAAGTTCCACCCCGTCCCACCCACAGCCTCTACGAGCCGGAACTGGTTCTTCAGCGGTTCGACGGATGCGACACACAGTACATAGTCGCGCACCCCGTACGCATGCGTGAACGCGTCTGGAGTGGCCCGGAAGAACCTGTCGTCGACGGCGTTCGAGATGACGTGGAGTTTCCCGGCATCGGCCCCGAAGATGCGGTGAAGGTAGCGTGCCTCTACGGACGTCAGGGCGATCACCGCGTCAGCCAACCGAAGGATGGTACGCCGAGCCCCGAATGAGGTCTTGACCGGCATCAGACGGTCGACATACCTCCAGCCCAAGTAGAACGCCACGCCCCTGCGGGGGGCGAAGACGGCTGACACGACGACCGGAATCCCTTTGGCCTTGGCCCGCGATACGATCTCTGCAAGCTGGTAGTCACTCCCGAAACAATGCAGGACTTCCGCGTCGAACCGCGGTTTCCAGGGGTCGAGGAGCTCAACATCAATGCCCGCTGCACGGAGAGCGTCCGCGGTGGACTGGAGCTGGACCTCGAGGCCGCCCGCGTCCAGGGCCAGCGGGATCTGAGAAACGAACGCAATCCTCACTGTTTCCGGTGAAACACTCGACGCACTCCTGCGGCCACGGCCACGCCAGCTCGCCCCAGGCTGCCAAGGACAACCATTGCAGCCAGCGCGCTCCGTCGGGCGCCGGTCGAGTATTCCCAGCACCGCCGGGCATAGTCACGAGCTTCGCGCGGTGCGCCCTCCCAGAAGCAGCGCGCCGCAGCCTGGTAGTAGGCATTGCCCATCGCCTCATTCTTGATCGCACGAACCGCCGGAGGCAAGTCAGGCCCGGCGAAGAGACGCTCATACACCAGTACGAGCTCCCGTGCGAATCCCGGTCCGCTCCTGACCGACTTCGCCTCGGAATGCAGGCGTGTAGCCGCCAGGCGCACCGGCATGTACGCGAGGGCGTGACGCAGGCCGACCCTCAACCAGTACTCGAAGTCCATGACGTAGTGTAGCGACTCGTCCAGGAAGCCCACCGACTCCAGCACCCTGCGCCTCAAGAAGGTCGCGGGTTGGGGAATGAAATCGAGGGCCTCCCGGACTAGGAGGAGGTAGTCGTACGGCCTCGTCGGATATGGCCTGAGGTACCGGCCCTCCCGGTCGACGTAGTCGCAGTCGCCGTACAGCCCGTCCACTTCAGGATGAGCCTCGAAGAACGTCTCGACCTGCTGCAACGCCCCGGGGTAGTAGAAATCATCGGCGTTGAGCCAGGCGACGATGTCGCCAGTGGCCCGCCTCCACCCCTTGTTAATGGCGTCGGTCTGGCCCCGATCGGGCTCGGACACCCAGCGCACCCGACCGTCAGTTTGCCGAAGGATCTCCAGCGTGCCGTCACTTGATCCGCCGTCAACGATCATGTACTCGATTTCTGGGTATTCCTGGTCGAGCACAGACCGGATCGCCTCGGCGATGAATTCGCCCTGATTGAAGGAAGGCGTGACTACGGAGACTGTCGCCCCCCCCGCAGGGATCATCGCTTCAGGAGGGCTTGCAGCTTCGAGCTGACGTACCTGACGTCGTCGCGCGTCAACCCTGCCCAGGTCGGCACGTTGATCCCATGCCGAGCAATGCCCTCCGCGACCGGGAACGCGAGGCCATCGGCCTTCTCCCGGTACGGAGGGAGCGTGTGAATAGGGTAGAAGACTGGACGCGTCTCGACGCCCTCGTGGCGAAGGCGCTCAATGACGTCATCTCGGGGTGGGTTGTCCTCACTCAGACGAAGCGCAACCATCCAGTACGCGTGCCGCGCCCACGGCTTCTCGGCCTGCCACACAATACCCGGGATGCGAGCGAGGTCTTCCCGATACCAGGAAGCCACCTCGCGTCTCCGCCGTATGTGCCACTGCGCCTTCTCAAGCTGGGCCAGTCCAATTGCCGCGGCGATGTTGGTCATTCGGTAGTTGTACCCAACCGCTGTGAACCAGTATCGCCGATCGGGATCCATGCCCTGGCCCTTCAGGTGGCGAATTCGCGTGGCAAGATGATCGTCGTCTGTCACGACCATGCCACCCTCACCCGTTGTGAGAATCTTGTTACCGTAGAAGCTAAACGTGGCCACATCGGCCAGCGATCCTACGGGCCGGGCCCGATACTGGGCACCATGCGCCTCAGCCGCGTCTTCCACTACAAACAGGTTGTGCTTCCGGGCGATTGCCACTACGGGGTCCATGTCGACCGGATGGCCATAGAGGTGGACAACAATGATCCCTTTGGTCCGGGCAGTGATCTGAGCCTCAAGCAGGCTTGGGTCAAGGTTCCAGGTCTCCGGTTCCACGTCCACAAAGACCGGCCTGGCCCCACAGTACGTGACGGCATTCGCGGTCGCGATGTAGGTAAGCGTTGGCACAAGCACCTCGTCGCCCGGCCCCACGCCCAGTGCGAGCAACGCGAGGTGGAGCGCTACCGTCCCGTTCGTGCATGATAGTGCATGGCGCACGCCGCAGAACTCGCCGAACGCTCCCTCGAACCGCCGGATATACTCACCGTTCGACGAAATCCAGGTGGTCCGCAAACAGTCCAGGACGTAGGCCTCTTCATTGCCCACCAATGCTGGAGCCGAAACGGGGATAGACCTCGACGCACTCACCGTATCGGCTCCTCGGAGCGGTGATCGTCCCTGCGCTCCCGCATCCAATCCCACGCGAGCAGCCACCGATCCTCCTCACTAAGAGCAAGGCCGGCTGCCCGCCGATACACCGCCCGATAGGCCTTGGCACTCCGCCCCCAGCTGAAGTCCGCCAATCGCCGCGTCCCGCGTCGACGCAGATCCTCGCGGAGTTGTCCGTTCGTCGCCATCTCAGCGACGGCAGCAGCAACGGTTTCGACAGAATGTGGATCAAAGATCAGCGCCGCGTCCGCGGCCTGTTCTGGCAGTGCGGTGACATTTGAGCATGCCACCGGGGCTGCGTCCTGCCAGGCTTCGATGAGCGGCCCGCTCGCGGCCTCAAACAGCGTTGGAACTACGACAAACTGCGCGAGACGATACAACGCTCGCAGATGCTCAGGAGGCACGAACCCCAGGAATTGCACCTGATCCTGAAGTCGTAGTTCCACGATCAGCTTTCGTATCTCCGGCCAGAACTCGGTCTGATACCCTGTGCAGACAAGGCGGACTCTGAGCCGCTCCCGGTCGCGCAGTAAGGCCAATGCTGCAAGCAGGCGCTGATGGTTCTTGTGCGGCCACGTCACCGCCGGGTAGAAGGCGAACGGCTTTGCCAGACGATAGACGGCCTCAGCCTCAGCCATGGTTGTTTCGGACGGCTCAGGATATGCCGCCGTGGGCGGAGCCAGCGGGATGACCTGCACCTTCTCAGGCGGGATGGTGAAGTGTCTCACAATGTCGTCGCGCACCCAGGATGAGGCCACCGCAACTGTGTGCGCCGTTCGACATCCGGTGGAATAGAAGGCCGCCCGCCAGTCAAGGATCTCACGCGTGAAGAACTCAGGATAGTGAAGGTGCTGGAGGTCGTGGGGGCTGTACACGGACGGCAGTCCCGATACCACGAAGTCCTGGTATGGAAAGTGGACGACCTGGCAGCCAAGTCCTTCATAGAACCCGTCGGAGACCGGGACCTCCACCCCGGAACCTCCACGCAACACACCGACTGCACGCCGACGCAGACGTCGAGCAAGTGGTCGCGCAGGGCCCAGCAGAGACTTGGCCCGCTCAAACCTGGGCTGGGGTCCGGACACAAGACGCTGATTGGGACCGAGATATGGTCTTAGCCAGTCCGGCTCGTGCGCCGGTCCGATGATGAGGTACTCCTCGAGCCCCTCCAGGAAGCCCAGTGCTGACACCAACCCGATCAGCACGCTGGCCACACCTCCAGCCGCGCTGTCGGGCACTATCTGGGCGTTGATCGCTACGCGCACATGACCACCAGATGCTCTATCACTCAGGTCTCTTTCTCATACCAATGACCCGCGCAGGGACCCCCGCCACAATGGTCCAGGGAGGGACGTCCCTCGTCGCCACGGCCCCCGCCGCCACCACGGCACCTTCTCCCACCGTGATGTTCGGCAATACTACGGCGTTGGCGGCAACAAAGCTGTAGGCTCCCAGGATGCTGTATCCCCGCATGCGGTGATAGGGGTCACCCTCGAGCACTCGAAATGGGAACTGCTCCTCGCACGGATGCCCTGTGCCTGTGATGACCCGCGCCCCTTGCGCCATCCCTGAGAAATCTCCCACCTCCGCTCGTCCGCCTCCAAAGATGCTGGCGAATGACGCGATGTGGACACGGCGCCCAATCCTCAGACCAGAGCCGCCCTCCAACCGGCAGTAGTCGTCTAGCCGCGTCCCGTCCCCAATCTCAATCACCTCGGGTTTCAGGACCAGGGCCCAGCGAAACACTTCTACTTCCCTACCCACACGCGCAAACCGCCGCATGAAGTCTTCAGGCTTGTACGGAGAATCCATTCTCAGGCCTCCGCCATGGCTTGGGGTGTCCGTCCACGCATGCTTACGCCCTCCGAGCGTCCGACCGCTTCTGCGCCACCACCATGAGCCAATACCCGCCGCAACGGCTGTTCAGGTCTTGGACAAGCAGGTCCCGCAGTGCCGCCGCCGGGACTGCGGGCATCAAGCGTCCGAGGTTACCGCCGTGCGTGAGGCGTACAAACGGCCAACTCGCTCCCACGTGCAGCTTGCTCCAAAGATCCCTTGTCGAGACAAAGCTTGCCAGCGGCTGTGCCCCGTAGGCTTGCACCGACTCCACCCCAAGCCCATGCGACTCAAATCGGCTTTCCCACTCTTCGATCGACATCAGATTGACATGGTCGTGAAGCCGATTGAACGCCTGCCACACACGGCGGCCTAGGAGCGTGCCAAGAGTCCCGACAGGCGCGCGGAACTTGTCGGACGGCACCAGGGTCACCAGTCGTCCGCCTGGAGCCATGACCCTGGCAACCTCATCCAAGACCCCGTCGAGTTCATCCATGTGCTCCATCGCCCCGTTGGAGTACACCGTCCGAAAGACCTCATCGGCGAATGGTAGGCGCGTGGCGTTGGCCATAACAACGCTCCGGTACGCGCCGCGCGTCGTGGCCTGTTTCAGCGAGGCCTCGTCCTTGTCTATCCCGATATCGATCCGCGCTTCGAACGCCAGCGACGCAACAATGCCATCGCCACATCCAAGATCGAGCGCGGGGGGATCGCAAGCTCTGCGCACCGTCCTGAAGTGTTCGACCTCAACCGCCCGTAGCAGCGCCAGCCAGGGCGCAGTGGCATAGTGGACGACCAACCGACCAAGCGGATCCTCCACGGCACATCCGGTCTCCACGGCGGCCAACCTATCCAGCCCCATCCGTCTCGCAGAAGACCAGCAGCCGGCCCGAAGGATGAGAAGGTTGCACCTTGAGCACGCGGAATTGCTGGTTGAGTGCAGCAAGGAAGTTGTCAAGCGTGTACCAGGAGAACCGTGGGGTCCACCACTCCTTCACGTATCGATCTTCCGGCGTGATGAACTCCACCACCAGCCATCGCAACGAGAACCGCTTCAGCGCGTTCACAATCTGCTCGAAATTGAGACATTGCGCAAACACGAGGTGATGCACGAGCGCAAGGGCCAGCACCATGTCACAACGCAGCCGGACAGTCGCTGCTGGAAGCCAGCCGTTATCCAGCCCAAGGCCGGGTGACGGGTTCTTGAAATCCATCAGAAGGGGAAGGATCGGGAATCCCTTGTCCCTGCAGTCGAGATAGAGTCGGGTCAGACTGGCTTCATCAGTGTCCAAGGCCACAACCCGGACCCCAAGACGAGCCCCCAGTTGTGCGAACCATCCCCGGTTGCACCCAACGTCAAGTAGTGAGGTCGGACGAGTAGAGGAGAGAATGTCGTTGATGGCATGGTGCTTGGCCGTCCATTCCGGCGACGGGAAGAGTGATGGGAACACGTCGTCGTAGTATCCTGCCCATTCACTGTCGAACTCCGGTTGGCGAATCAGCTCCAGAGAGCGCCGCAACCCCTCCGCATCGCTGGTTGGAGAAGTGAGCCGTCCGCTAGCCCTCTGATATCCTCCCCTAAGAGCGCGCAAAGTCCTCCTGCCGACGTCGCGGATGGGCCCCGGGGTTACATCCCCGGCCCGCTTTCGGAGCCGGTCCACAGCCCTCCGCGCAACAGTCTCCCCCCACCAGGAACCGGTGAAGGCATCGATATCTTCGTCCCCGACCCCCCTGCTGGGGTCTTGAAGCAGCAACCGCGCAATCCGACCGTGGCCGAGTGCCATCAAGTGGAGCGGATTCAGAAAGAACTGGCGGAACTCATCGCGCGCGACCCAGCGACCGCCCGGTGAGGACACGATGGATCCGAAGTCTACCCACACCGGCTTGCATCCGTCGAACACGACGTTCCACACGTGCGCATCCTGGAGGGTCAGCCCCCGATCGGCAAGCTCGCGCTGGAGGTCGAGCACCACTGCGGCGGCATCCCGAAGCATCTGCGCGCACCACTCATATGCGTACGACACATAGGGCACCGTCCGGTGGCGCAGCACCAGAGGGAAGGCGCCGATGCGGTACGGGGTGACCTCCGTATCGATGAGGAGCCCCTGCGAGACGAGCCGTCTGACGACGCCGTCCGAGAAGAGCCGCCAGTACAGCGGCGCGGCCTCTTCGCTGATACCGCGATACAGCCCACCACGCCACCAGAAGAGCCTCCCATTGGGATCCGCAAAGGAGGCCGGATGGAAGGTCACCTCGTCGGGGGCGATGACAACTTCTCTGTCAGTTATGCCCATCGAGCGACCACGTCTGCGGAAGGACACACATCATCCAACTGCGCTCGGGCAGTCTGGCAAGACCGTACGCGTGCTCTCCCTCCACATCGATGTGCGCCGCGTACTGAATATGGTCGGCGAGGCGCCCTGCCTTGATCACGGCGACGTTGACAATGCAGCGCCCGGGTGTGAGGTTGATCGGATCGGTCACGCATGTAACCGTGCCCTCAGCCGGCAGGACGTCGGGCAAACCCGCCATTCCTTCGCTGTCGAGGAGGAAGATCCCCACGCTCGTCTGATCGTACACGCCGACCAGGAACCGCGCATACCGCAACGGCCCGTCGCTCTTGTACTCGACGTTCACCCTCAGGCGGCTCGTGGTCCGAACCGTCCGATCGGCATCCGCGCTCTCGATGCGAATCGAGCGGATTCGGACGCTGCCGTCTCCCGCCCGGTCCTCCCGCCGGTCGAGCGGCACGGTGTCCCATGCGGCCAGAGACTCCAGGTAGTCTTTGATGACCTCACCGGCCGGCCCCGACCTGGCAAGCCTGCCGGCCTCGAGCAGGCAGGCTCGCTCGCACAGTGACTGCACGGCCGCCAGGTTGTGGCTCACGAACAGCACGGTCCGTCCCTGATGGGCCACCTCGCTCATCTTGCCGAGGCACTTCCTTTGGAACTCCACGTCTCCCACCGCCAGGACTTCGTCGACGAGCAGGATCTCGGGTTCCAGGTGGGCGGCAACGGCAAACCCCAACCGCAGGTACATGCCGCTGGAGTAGAACTTGGTCGGCGTGTCCACGAACTTCTCGACTTCCGCGAACGCCACGATCTCATCGAACTTCCGCTCGATCTCACCCCGCCGCATCCCGAGGATTGCACCGTTGAGGAAGACGTTCTCGCGCCCTGTCAGTTCCGGGTGGAACCCCGTTCCCACCTCGAGCAGCGACCCCACGCGCCCCGCGATCTCCGCGCAACCCTCCGTGGGCTCCGTGATGCGCGAGAGCACTTTCAGCAGTGTGCTCTTCCCCGCCCCGTTTCGTCCGATGATCCCCACCACCGCGCCAGCGGGAATCTCAAAGGACACATCCTTCAACGCCCAGATCGTGGCGTCCTGGACCCCCCCGTTCGGATCCGAGGACCGACCCAACGCCCGCAGGCGCCGGAACGGCGCCGCGAAAGCCTCGGCCATGGTGTCGCGCAGGGCCTTGTACCGCTGCAGTTGCCCGATGCGGTAGCGCTTCCCCAAGCCTTCCGCGCGGATGGCGATCCCACCCATGCTATCGCCCACCTGAGCCGATCGCATCCACGAACGTCCGCTCGCGTCGGCGGAACCACACGAGGCCGGTCACGAACAGCAGCAGGGCCACCGCGGCCGATCCGGCGACCGCCGGCGACGGGCCCTGCCCGGCCCCGAGCAGGGCCCAGCGAAACCCCTCGACAACCCCGACCATTGGATTGAGCCCGTAGAGGACGCGCCAGGCCTCGGGCACGACGCTCGTGGGATAGACCACAGGCGTGATGAAGAGCCAGAACTGATTGAGGAAGGGTACGGCGTATGCCACATCGCGGTACTCGACGTTGAGCGCCGAGAGCCAGAAACCGACACCGAGCGCCGTGATCAGCATGAGGAGGACGAGGAGCGGCAGCCACAATGCCGTGATGCCGGGCGTCACCCGGTAGAACAACAACAGGCCGATGAGCAGCAACGAGGCCACGAGGAAGTCCACCACAGCCGCCAACGTGGCCGAGATGGGCACGATGATCCGCGGGAAGTACACCCGCGTGATCAGGCGCTGGTCGGTGATGAGGCTGTTGGTTGACTCTGAGATCGTCCGGGAGAAGAGCTGCCACGGCAGGAGCCCCACATAGGCGAAGAGGGGATAAGGCACCCCGTCTGACGGCATGCGGGCCAGCCGGCCGAAGAACACGGTGAAGACAAGCATCATCGCGGCGGGTTGAAGCACGGCCCACGCCACCCCGATGGCCGTCTGCTTGTAGCGCACTTTGATATCGCGCCACGTCAGAAAGTAGATGAGTTCGCGAAACGCCCACAGCTCGCGCAAGTCGACGGCCCACCACCCGGACGACGGCCGGATGACGGTTCTGCCCTGTGACCCGTTGGCGAGAGCATGGAGGGCATTCATCGTCAGGTATCCTGCAAGATTTGTCGGCTATTCCTACCTCTCACTTCACCTGTACCCCTCTGTGGAGGCTCTAAGACGGGCGGCTCACCGAGCCGGCTCGGGACCGGAGTAGGTCACCAGGCGAAGGCTGTTCACATGCCGGTCTTCGATCACCCTGTACGGCCACTCACTCTGGGCAGACCACTGCTCCACAAGCCACGCGCCGAACTGATAGCCCGACCGAGGGAAGTACGTCCACCGTGGCACCTGCTTCTCCGAGAGACGGCCAATCAGCGCCTGGAACTCTTCGATCGTGTCGACCAGCATCAGCTGTCTCTCAAAGTAGACCGGCCCGGCGCCGACAGCAAGCCATTCGAGGGACGTCACCACCACGTCCCCGGGCGCGGCACGCAGAGCTGCGTTTGCCCTGTAGCTCAGATAGATCTTTTGCTCGACGGAGTCCACACCTGACGCCTGGACTAGGACTCCAGCGATCAGCATCGCCGCGGCGACGAATCGAATCGCCGGCCACACCTCCGGGACGCGCCGGCGCGCCCGCTCGACGGCGGCCGCCGCGAGCCAGACGACCGCCGGGACCACCGGCATCAGGTAGCGCGGCCCCCACTGGATGCCTCCGTGCGTCCCGGTGGCAATGATCGCGCCCGCAAACGCTGTGACCACGGCCCAGAGGAACCACTCCCACCGTTGCAGACGGCCGCCCAGAGCCACAAGGATGACGAACGGCGCCGCTGGGAGGAGCCCGGATACCGACGGCCGGCCGGAGATGACGGCCAGTACCACCCCCGCCCCCACGAGCCCACCAAGCAGCACTCCACGGCGGGAGCGCCGGCGCATCCCGAGATACATCACCAGGGCGGCAAGCAGCATGCCCGCCGCACCAACAATCCCGATCGCGACCGCCTGTGGGTTGAACGCGTAGAAGTCCGGTGAGATCAGCTGATAGTAGGCGTTGGACCAGCGGTCGGTCACGTAGTCGAGGAGGGACCGCTCGCCCACCGCGCCGGCCACGTCGCCGGTCCGACCCACAGCCAACCCCTGCCCCTTCCACCCAAGTGCCCGGCCCTGCAGGGCGGTGTTCAACGCCCAGAGGGGTGCGCCCGCGACGGCGACACCCACGGCCATGGCTGCGGTCGTCTTCAGGCGGCCACGCGGCGCGAAGACGAACCACGCCCCGACCATGATGGCCGCCAGCGGATACATCTCATTTCGCAGCCACAACCCCAACCCTACCAACACGCCGGCGCCAAGTAGCGCGCGGATTCGCGGCCCCGAGGGATCCTCGAGCGACATCGCGGCGAGGGCCAGCCCACCGGCCGCGAGCGCTGTCACCAGGCTGTGGTCCCAGAACACCGCGCTGTAGATGAGCAGCGGCGAGCCGAGCCCCAGAGCCAGGGCCCCCCACGCGGCCAGGCCTGGCGCCAATCGGGCGAGTAGGTTGTACGTGACCCACACCGCGGCGAGGCCCGCCAGCATCGGCAGAACGAGCAGCCCCGCGAAGCCCAACGCACGGTAGAGCGGCGTGGTCAACAAGGAGAGGTACGGCAGGTAGGCTAGGTACTGCCGATCACCTCGCGTGAAGTGAAACCAGGGACCCGCCGGGTAGAACCGTCCTTCGGGATCGACCGAGGCGGCCGGATACGGCACCGAGCCGCCGGCGAACCCCTGGCGCGCGAATCCCTCGACCTGCACGAACCGCATGGCCGAATCGGGCGACCAGAAGTCTTGGTGCCGGCTCAGGATCCACCCCGTCACGACGTAGACGATCAGGCACGCGCCAAGAACAAGGCGCAGCCCTCGGCGGGCGCCTGCTGCGCTGAGCCCAATCGGGTAGTCCTGCGTCATCTTCCTGCGAATTTCACCGAAGATCTGCAGCGTACCTGTCGCCGCGTCTGCCGACCTGAAGGGTGCCGCCGCCAGGGGATCAAATGAGGCGGCTACAGGTTCTCGGTGAAGGAAGCGGTTCCCTCGCCGGTGATCGTCAGGTCAATGGTGCCGCCCACCGGGAGAACCCCGCATTTCGCCCCTCCGGCGGGGAATGTGACAGCGCGCAAGACCACCTGATCATCGACGGCGGAGAGAATACCAAACTGCCAGCACGCTCCGGACGGTGGGATGAACCCCATCTCGTTGGACGATGACATCGGCACGCCTGTGGTGAGGCCCGACCAGGTATTGTTCTGCTGGTAGTATCCCCAGGCCGCCGTCTTCATCTCCTGAAGCGTGTTTCTGGCCTCGGGAATCAGCGCGTGCCGGCGGGAGCCCAGGTATCGGGGCATTGCCAGCGCAACCAGGATGCCCAGGATGGCGAGCACGACGACCATCTCGATGAGAGTGAAACCGCCATCGTACCTTCGCGGGTCGCGATGAGTCCACATGATTTGATCCGACCTCCGGCATACGGCACGGTAGTGTATGAGTCCGTCATGGAGTTCGTACCCAGCGGGCAGGCCGATTAGACTTGGCACGGCTCTCGGTCGGGGCATTCAGCGTGGCACAAATCGAGGTAGCCCGCCCGCGGGCGAGCTACCTCGATACTGCGCTGACGGCTTCTACTACAGGCCTGTCGTCGTGCGGGTTGAAGACCCGTCGCCGTTCAGAACCAGGTTGATCTGCGCGCCTGTACCCAGAACAGCGCACTGAGCGCGCCCAGCGGGGTTGCTAGTCGCACGGATGGTGACCGTCGGTGGCGGGCCGTCACCGATAGCAGTGAATGACATCGTCCAGCAGGCACCTGCAGGACCCTGGAAACCAATGGCATCGAGAGTCACGTCCTCAAATGTACTGTACTGCTGGTAGTAGGCCCAGGTCAGCGTCTTGACTTCCTGAACCAGGTTGTCGCCCTCGGCGATGAGCGCGCTCTTTCGGGCGCCCAGGTACCGCGGCACCGCGAGTGCGATCAGGATGCCGAGGATGGCGAGCACGACGACCAGCTCGATGAGCGTGAAGCCGCGCTGCGCCTTTCGCATCTTCTTCCACCAGAAGTTGAGCACGTAGATCCCTCCTCAGATCGGGTACTGATGATGATCATGCTGAATAAACGGCGTGCTCCCCGGCGCGGTTCGCGACGGGGCCGTGCGCGTGCTCCGGCGTGTTCCCTGGCTTCCTCACCTCCCCCTCTTCGAGGTCATCCCCATCCGGTGTTGCTGGCGCGACGTCAGGGGCAAGAACGGCTCACCAACCAGATGCCCACTTCGCCGGCGAACTAGACCAGGCCGCGCGCGATCATTGTCGCCGTCTTGGTGCCGATCCTGGTCCGGATCTTCTTCCCGTAGCCTCGCAGGCACACCCCGTAAACTGGGGTGGAAACAGCCGATCAACCGTGTGGACGAGGTCGCGTCCGTGTGCGACGGC
>JBBIOB010000055.1:0-21412 GCA_037443565.1 Armatimonadota bacterium
CCGCCTGCGAAGCCGCGCCCTCCTGCAGCACCTCCCCTGCACCTGGTGCGGCCACAGCGTGAGGGTCGGGATGCACTTTATGACACAGTAGTAATAGTTGGCGCCGGCTACGCCGGTCGCCCCGCCCAGCAGGACAGTCGCGAGTGCCAGGCCGGTCATGATGCGAACAACACGCTTCATGCTCATCCCTCCAACCAGGTTGTGTAACTGCACCTGCAGGCTAGGCCGCCGGCTGCATGGGAGCAACACTTTGGTTGATCTTCCTTCGGAGGAACTCCAATGGCTCGGGCGAACGGGCCTGTGTTGTGAGATCGAGCCATTGAGGTGATGGTGTGAGAGAGTCGCGACAGAAGCCTGAAGGCGGCAGGCTTCGGGGCGTCTACCCCATCGTCCCGACGCCGTTTGACGAGCGCGGGGCGCTGGACGTCGACAGCATCAGCACCATGACGGAACTCATGGTCCGCCGTGGCGTGGATGGGCTGGCCGTGCTCGGGGTGATGGGCGAAGCGCATCGGCTGACGGACGCGGAGCGCGACCGGGCGGTGTCCGCCTTCCGCGCGGCGCTCCCGCGCGACCGCGCGCTCGTGGTGGGCGTGGGATCGGGGGGACCGACGCCACCATCCAGGCGGCGGATCGGGCCATCGGCGCGGGCGCGGACGCCCTCCTGCTCGGGCCGCCGCCGGTGCAGAACGACGACGTGCTCTTCAGCTACTACGAGCGCGTGGCCGCATCTGTTGAGGCACCGATCGTCGTCCACGACTACCCGCCGGCGACGGGCGTGCTGCTGTCGGCGGCGCTGCTCGCCCGCCTCCACCGCGATCTCCCCCGCGTGGACTACGTCAAGCTGGAGGACGCTACGCGATGCTGCCGCTGATCCGCTTTGAGTTCCAGCCCGGGTTGGGCGTCAGCCTGCGCAAGGAGAACTTCGTGAAGCGCGGAGCCATCCGCTGCGCGACAGTCCGGCACCCTGGCGCTGTGGCCGACCAGACCACTCTGCGGCAGTTGGACCGCATCCTGAGCTATCTCCGCGATCGCGGGTTGCTCAGCGAGGAGGGGGACGCGACCTGATCGTGAGCCGCAGCGATCACCCTGGCTCCAGGATCACGACGGGAATCTGGCGACGCGTACGCCGCGCGTACGCGTCGTACGCCTGTTCTGTCTCGACGACCCGTGCCCACAGACGCCCCCGTTCAGGACCGTCGGCTGTGCGCGCGACCACGCGCCGGACCGTGGATCCTGCCTGGACGGCGGCGTGCGAGTGCGCCTGGAGGTTCAAGAACCACTCCGGGTGCCGCGGAGATCCGCCGTTCGAGGCCACCACGACGAGGTTCGGTCCGTCGGGCCAGTATGAGAGGACCACGGTGTGCGGCTTGCCCGATCGCCGGCCCACCGTCGTCAGCAGGAGCACGCGCATCGCCCGGAGCCGGCCGCCGACGCGTCCCCCGGTCAGCCGGTAGATCGCGCGGTGCAGCCGCCACAGGAGTGTGACGACTCTCCGCACTTCCCGCACGCCTGGATCCCCCCGGGGGTGTTGGACAGGCGAAGGCCACGCTCCTGGGTGGGGCCGATCTGACATACACGGGCCGCGCTGCCGCGCTGGTCACCGGAGACGAGGACCTGCTGGCGCTGTCAGCCCGGACCAGGTTCGCGATCGAGACGCCGGCCGCGTACGGCAGACGGAGTTGGACTCCAACTTCCATCGAAGTTCCATCGAAATAGGCCGCGCGACTCGGTCTGGAACGAGTTCCTGGGAAGTTCCATCGAAATGCCAGGCCATGGGCCTACCAAGGGGGGTCCTGAACATGCCCGCGCCTGTGACGATGAGAATAGAGGAGGATCTCCTCGAGGCTGTTGAATATCCGGGGATCACCTTTGTCGATGGGCCTGCGGGTCTGCGGGCTCACGTTGCCGGCACGGGGCTAGACGTGTGGGAGGTGGCAATGGCGTATCGCGCGGGCGGCAGGGACGAGGGCGCGGTCTTGGGTCGCTTCCCACAACTCAGCCGACGCCAGCTCCGGACTGCCCTCGCGTACGCTCGGGATCATGCTGACGAGATCGATGCGATCCTGCGGGACCAGGAGCGTGCTCCCGGGCAGACGAGTATTGTGAGGCCATGCCGCGGCTCAGCACCAGGACGCGGGCCAGCCTGCCAAACAGCGCCTTCGCGTACATCGACTCCCACGGCCGGAGGCGGCTGCCGATCCACGACAGGGCGCACGTGAAGAACGCACTCGCCCGGTTCAATCAGGTGGCCTTCGAGCACGAGGCCGCCCGTGACCGCGCGCGCAGACGGCTGCTCAACGCTGCGAAGCGTCCTCCACTGGTCGGAGGCCGCCGGCGCGTACCTGGACGGCACGGGCAGGCCGGTCCCGCTGCCCGCCGACGGCGATCGGCGCGTCGTGACCTATCTCGAGCGCCGCGGCCGGCCCACGACGGCGCTGGTCCACGATCCCGCGGTGCTCGACGATCCGGACCTCGCCAAGACCGTGCTGGCGGCCGTGCGCTTCGTCGTGGCCTCAAGCCGTCTGCTCCACCACCTCGGCGATCTCTACGGCGAACTGCTCGCTGACGTCCGAGGGATCCTCCGCGCCGAGGTCTCCCGGGCGGGCGGCCGCCAAGCTGGGCTACCACCTGCGTAGCTTCGGTGGCTACGATAGTGAAGGACCCTCCTCCCACGGGTATCAACGCCGAGGCGGTGATCGGCCAGGCCGGGCGGTAGCGGCGGCCATGAGCCGTCGCGTCCGTGCACCAGCCGCTACGCGTAGACCCGTCCGAACCGGTTCGCCAGGAAGTCCTCCAGGCGCGCGTCCTCCTGTCGCACGAACCCGCGGGCGGGGAGCTTCCCCTCGCCGTGCAGGTCGACCATGGCGCACGCCGCCGTGGCGGTCGCGAGCTGGATCGCGCTCCAAGTTGTGCCGCCGATCGTCCTTCCCTCGATCTTTCGGGCAAAGGTCTCCTGGACCAGCCGCCCTCCGCGGGACCCAATCGCGGTGACCAGCATAACGACGACGTCCTGCACCGTTGTCGGCAGCGCCAGTTCTAGGACCTGCTTGAAGAGGTCGCGGCGCCTCCCGAGCCCGAGATCGAGGGCCAGCATGCGGATCCGCTCACAGTGGCCCGGATAGCGGATGGACTTGTAGTCCAGGTTCTGCACCCGGCCGTCCAGTGTCTCGGCGAGCGTTCCCAGGCCGCCCGAGGTGTGGAATGCTTCATACGGCATGCCGTCCATCGAGAAGGTCTCGAGGCCTTCCAGCGGCTGTGCTTCCCCCCGGCGGCCGCCGACGACGACCTCGCATGGGTTCAGGTACTCGTTGATCAGCCCCTCGGTGCTCCACGTCAGGCTGTAGCCCAGGGCGTTGGTGCCGTACAACGGCAGAGCCCCGACGCGGAGCTTCAGGGTCTCGAGGGAGTCGAACGTCCTGGCAAGCGACATCCCGACGATCCCGACGAAGCCGGGGGCCAGCCCGCACTGCGGCACGAACGCGGTCTGGGCACCCTGCGCGATGCGCCGGATCGCCTGGGCGGCGGTGGTATCCTCGGTGAGATCGAAGTAGTGGACTCCGGATTGGCGGGCTGCGGTGGCAATCGTTTCGTTGAGGTGATAGGGGCAGGCGTTGATCACTGTGTCGATCCCTCGAAGTGCCTTCGTGAGCGAGGCGGCATCTCCGGCGTCGACCTGCAAGAACGGCACGCCCTCGGGCACGTGCGTTTGAGCCCCTGGGTTCTGGTCGGCCACGCTGAGGACGTAGCCGCCTGCGTCGGCGAGCAGATGCGCGATGGTGACGCCGATCTTGCCCGCGCCGAGCACCAAGACCTTTCGCATGCGCAACTCCCCCTGCCGGGTATTTCCCCTGCCGGGATTCCCCCAGGCTGTGATATTCTGCATCAGGTCAGGAATCAGCCTTCTCCCGGGCGAGGTCCCATGATCCCGACGCAGCGGTTTCTTGCCGGATACCTGCACTCCGTTGCCCGCCGGATCTTCGCGGCCGCGGGCGCCCCACCGCACATCGCGGCTGATGTCGCGGAGATCCTGGTGAACGCGAACCTGGCCGGGCACGATTCGCACGGTGTGCTGCGCATCCCGTCGTATCTGGATCGGATCGCCGAGGGGCGCATTGTGCCCTCGGCGGAGCCCGTCGTCCTCAGGGAAGCGGCGAGCACGATGGTCGTCGACGGTCAGCACGGGTTCGGCCTCTACACCGCCCGGTGGGCGATGGCGCGGGCGGTTGAGAAGGCGCGACAGGCGCAGGTGTGCTGCGCGAGCCTGGACCGGACAGGGCACACCGGCCGGCTGGGCGAGTACGCCGAGCAGGCCGCGCGCGCGGGGTGCATCGGCCTCATCACGTACGGCCACGTGAGCCCGGGGACCGCCTACGTGGCGCCCTTCGGCGGAGTGCGTGGGGTGCTGGGGACGAACCCATTCGCCGCAGGCGTGCCTACGGGCGATGAGACCCCCTTCGTGCTGGACTACGCCACGAGCCTGATTGCCGAGGGCAAGATCCGGGTCGCGCGGAGCACCGGGGCCGACCTGCCCGAGGGCTGCGTCATCGACAGGGACGGGATGCCGAGCGTGAAGCCCGCCGACTTCTACGACGGCGGCTTCCTGCTGCCGTTCGGGCGCCACAAAGGATACGCGCTCGGAATCCTGACCACCCTGCTGGGAGGATTGACCGGCGCCTTCGACACCGAGCGTGGCACCATGGAGGGCACGTTCATCCAGGCCATCGACATCGCCGCGTTCGCGCCGCTCGACGCGTTTCAACGCGGGGTCCGCGCGACGCTGGACGCGATCAAGCGCGTCCCTCCGGCCCTGGGGGTGGAGGAGATCCTCGTCCCCGGCGAGCCGGAACGGCGCACGAGGGTGCAGCGCCTGGCCGGGGGCATCGAGGTGCCCGACACCGTGTGGGCGCAGATCCGTGAGCGGGCCGAGCGGCTCGGTGTGTCGTTGGACGAGCGCGAGGTCGCCGAAGGCGACCTCGCGCCATACCGCACATGAAGATGCAGTACCGCCTGACCCTGCGCATCGTCGCGATGGTCGTCATCGGTCTGGGCATTCCCGCGTCGGCGTCCAGCGCACCGGGCAGGACCGCCGTCCTGGATGTCGCCGCCGCCGCAGACCTGCGATACGCCTTCGAGGAGATGGGGGCGGCATTTGAGCGGCAGACCGGCACTCGCGCGCGTTTCTCCTTCGGCTCATCGGGGCTGCTGGCGGCTCAGGTGGAACAGGGTGCGCCGTTCGACCTGCTGTTCTCGGCCAACGAAGCGTTCGTCACGCGGCTGGCGCGACGCGGGCACATCGTGCCCCACACGGTGCAGCTGTACGCGATCGGCCGGATCGTCCTGTGGGTGAGGCACGCCTCGCCCCTGGCCCTTGACCGGGGCCTGCGCGTGCTGGAGGATTCCCGCGTGCGATTCATCGCCATCGCCAATCCGGCGCACGCGCCCTACGGCGAGGCCGCCAGGCAGGCGCTCATGCGCGCCGGTCTGTATGACCGGGTCCGATCCAGGTTGGTCTACGGAGACAACGTCAGCATGGCGCTGCAGCTGGTGCAGACGGGCAATGCCGACGTGGCGATCGTCGCGCTCTCGCTGGGCCTGGCGCCGTCGGTGGCCGCGCAGGGACGTTCCTGGCTCATCCCGGCGGCCCTTCACGACCCGATTCGCCAGGCGGCGGGGGTCGTGGCCCGGTCCCGTCAGCCGGACCGTGCCCGGGCCTTCCTCGCCTTTGTCAACGGTGCCGCCGGGCGGCCCATCATGGTCCGCTACGGGTTTGTCCTGCCCGGCGAGGGTCGGTGAGCTCAATGGCCGGGATCGACTGGTTCCCGTTGTGGCTGTCGCTGCGGGTCGCCTCCCTGGCGACGCTTGCCGCTGGCATCCTGGGCATCGCCTGCGCCTACCTGCTCGCGATGGGCCGGTTCCGGGGGCGCGCGGTGATCGAGGCGCTCACCGCGCTGCCGCTGACCCTTCCTCCGACGGTGCTGGGCTACTACCTGCTGGTGGCGCTTGGGCGGTCGAGTCCTCTCGGGCAGTGGATCGAGGCCGCGACCGGCTCGCCGTTGGTGTTCACCTGGCAGGGAGCCGTCGTCGCGGCGACGGTACCGTCGTTCCCGTTCGTGGTGCGGACCGCGCGTGCCGCATTCGAGGACATCGACGCCGCCACCCTTGAAGCGGCCTGGATCGACGGGTGCACCAGGCTGCAGCAGTTCCTGCTCATCCTGCTCCCGCTTGGGCGGCGCGGCATCACCGCGGGGGTAGCCCTGGCGTTCGCCCGCGCCCTGGGTGATTTCGGCGCCACGCTCATGGTGGCCGGCAACATCCCGGGCCGGACGCAGACGATGCCGATTGCCATCTATGACGCCGTGCAGGCCGGGCGATGGGACACGGCGACAGCGATGGTCGTCGTCCTCAGTGTAGTGTCAGTGGGCCTGCTCCTGGCGGTTGGCCGTCTGGGGCAGCGCCTGGCCTGATCCGTCGAACACCGCGCTGCGCGCATCGCGGCCGACAACGGTCAGACACACCATCAACGTGGCCGCGGCCACTGCGAAGGCACCTCCGAGGCCGGTCAATGTCACCAGCGCGCCGAAGGCGATCGGGCTGACCACCTCGGCCAGCCGGTTGCTGGAGATCCGCAGGCTGAGCGCGAGGCCGCGCTCGTGAGGCCGAACGGTCCCTGCCATGAGGCTCATCGTGAGGGGCTGGGTGATGCCCCAGGCCATGCCGGCGGCGGTCGCGGCCAACGCCAGCGGCCAGAACTCCTGTAGCACCGGGACCATGCCGATGGCGACCATTCCCAGGCCGGTCGCGCCCAGGAGGACGGGCCGGCGGCCGAACCGCCCGGTCAGGGTGCCGAGCAGCGGCCTGATCACCATCGAGCCTCCGCCCATGCACGAGAAGATCAGCCCGATCTCGGACTTGGGGAGGCCGACCGCCTGGAGGTAGAGCGGGAAGAAGCTCGACTTGATGCTCCAGGCAAAGATGACCAGAAACGCAATCCAGAGGATGAACCGCACTTCACCGCGCCCGGTCAGCCCCCACGCCGCGCGGTACACCTCGTGGGCCCGGAAGAAGCGTCCCGACACGTCGTTGGCCGAGACCGATCCGGCGATCGAGATCCGGGAGGCGAAGAGGAACGCCGAGATGCCGAGCGCGGCGCTCGCGTAGAACCCCGCCGGGATCGAATAGCGCTCCGCGAGGAGTCCGCCCCCGAGTGGGCCGAGCAGCTGTCCCACCGACTGCCAGAACGCAAACGCGCCGTAGTTTCTGTCGCGGTGTTCCGCGGGACTGGCCTGGGCGACCGAGGTCTGGCAGGCGATGAAGACGATGTTGTTGGCCAGTCCCCACAGTGCTGCCCCCGCCATGATCAGCGACACGGTCGGCGCCATCGCGATGCCGACCGCGCTCGCGGCATAGAGCAGGACGCCGGCCCGGACCATGCGGCGCGCCCCGAACACGTCAGAGCCCACGCCCGCCCAGACGCCCAGCAGCAGCGGCAGCGCGGCAGAAGACGCCGCCACGGCGCCGACGAGCGCCAGCGAGGCGCCGCGGGCGCTCGCCAGCAGGGGAATGAGGGGGATCACCGCCGTGGTCGCCATCATGTGGCTGGTGGCGACAAGAAACGTTGGCCGAAGCGGCGGGGAGCGGGGAGCGTCTCGCAACGGAGATCCTGCGTGTGGATTTCCGGACAGGTCATGCCGTCTCCTTCGCTTTGCGGGCATCGGATTCGCGCCGATCCTGCGCGGAGCCTGGTTGACGGCAGGCCGCGGGGCTCTCACTGTAGAGGCATGCCGACGGGCCGGGCAGGCTCTGTCACCGGTCTTCAAAGGGGTGAGCACGATGACCGCGGCTGACATCATGTCGCGACGGCCGGTCACCGCCGGCGCCGCCACGACGGTGGGTCAGGTGCTCGATCTCATGAAGGCGCACGGCATCTCCAGCGTCCTCATCCTGCCGGTGCCGGGATCCACCGAGTACGGGATCGTCACCATGCGCGATGTCGTGGCCAAGGTCGTGACGGAGGACCTCGATCCCGATGCCGTGCGGGTCGGCGAGATCATGACCTGGCGGCTCATCACCGCTCAGCCCTCCTGGCCCGTCCGGCGTGTGGCCGAGGTGATGGCCACCGCCCGGGTGCGCCGCCTCCCGGTGATGGACGGTGCAAAGGTCGTCGGCCTGGTGAGCGACACCAACGTCTTCACGTCACTGGCGCCGCGTCACGACTGGGAACACGCACGCCAGGCGCGCAAGGCCCGAGCCCTGGCCAGGGCGTCGCGCACCGGACCGGCCCGGACCGTCGGGGACCTGATGTCCGCGCCGGTCCTGACGATCGGGGCCGAGGCCAGGGTGCAGGACGCGGTCGAAAAGATGGCTGCGGTGGGAATCAGCAGCCTGCTCGTCGGCGATGTCCACGCCGGTGGCGGGATCATCACCAAGCGCGACATCGTGACAAAGCTCGTGGCGGCCGGCCGCGATCCCCGTGAGGTCCTGGTGGGCGAGGTGATGTCCACTCCGGTCCACACCGTTGACGCCGGGCTTGCGCTTGAGGAGTGCTCGTCGCTGATGGCGGCGGCGGGCGTGCGCCGATTCCCCGTGGTCCGCGGGGGCCGCATCGACGGGATCATCAGCGACAGCGACATCCTGGCCGCCGTGGCCGGGCACCGGTGGACGGGCCACCGCCAGCATCCGACCGCGGTAGTCGCCGCGGACATCATGCGCGTGCCCGCGGCCGACCTGCAGCCGGTCTGGACCGAGGCGCTGCCGCCCGAGCTGTCGATCTGGGAGTGCGCGGAGAGACTGACACGCACCGGGGTGCGCGAGCTACCCGTCGTCCAGGAAGGCCGGATCATCGGCATCGTGGGCGAGGCCGAGATCCTGCGGGCGCTCCAGGAGCGCGGGGGGCCCGACTAACCCGGACGCGGGGGCCGGCGCCGCCCGCCCAGCTCCACCGCGGTTCCCGCGCCGGTCTCGAGGGCACGCGCGTAGACCTGCTGCACGGCAGCCACGTCCTCGACCGCCAGCCCCAGGGCCTTGAACAGCGTGATCTCGTGATCCGACGTCCTGCCCGCCACGCGGCCGAGCAGCACCTCGCCGATCTCGCCGACGATGTGTTCGTCGCCGATGGCGCCCTCCTGCATCGGCATCAGGATATCCCCGGCTTCGTTCAGCGCAGACTCCCGCCGGTCTACGAACAGCCTCGACCGGGCAACGGCGGCGGTATCCAGCTCGCGCGCGGACGGGACGCTCGAGCCGACGGCGTTGATGTGCGCACCTGGCGCCAGCCACTCGCCCAGCAACACCGGATCGGCGGACGATGTGGTTGTGCAGATCAGGTCGGCCTCGACGACGGCCTCGCGGGCCGTGGCGACCGGCTCGACGGCGATGCTCCACCGCCGGCTCTCCTCCTCGGCGAAGCGCGCGGCGTGCGCCGGCGTGCGGCTCCATACGCGCACGCGGCGGATGCGCCTGGTCAGCAGCATGGCCTCGAGGTGCGTCCGCGCCTGCGTGCCGGATCCCAGGATCGCCAGGTCGCCCGCATCCCTGCGCGCCAGCACCTTCGTGGCCACGCCGCTCGTCGCCGCAGTGCGGATCGCGGTGATCGCCGTGGCGTCCACGATCGCCAGCGGCCGGCCGTGCGCCGCCTCGAAGAGCATCACCGCACCCTGGTGCGAGTCAAACTCGGTGCCGTGGTTGCCGGGGAAGACGCTGATCACCTTGAGGCCGAACACCCGGGGGCTGTCCAGATAAGCCGGCATCGCCCCGAGCGCGCCGATCCGACCAGGCAGCCACATGACCGTCCGCAACGGCATCCCCGCCTCACCGGCCGCCAGCGCGGCGAGCGCGCGCTGCATGGCAGCGGTGCAGTCGCTCATGGGCAGGAGCGCCTGCACCTCTGATTGGGTGATGAGAAGCATGACAGTGGGCAGGGGTTCTTCCCTCGGGGTGGATCCCCTGCTGCCGCGGCGAGGGCCGCGGCAGCCGCATAGGAGCGCTCACCGAGTCCCAAGAAGTGATCCCTGACCGGCACGGTCGCGTGCCGTTCCCCAACCCAGGCAGGTGATCGGGAGGCCGAATGTGTCGCGCGTGCTGATGACGCCGGAGTTGAGCGCGGGGCTTCAACTCCTCGACGAGCGGGTGCCTGCCATCATTGAAGACGCCGTGACGATCTGCCAGATACCAGCGCCCACGTTTCAGGAGGCGCACCGCGCCGAGCACATCCGGCATCGCATGCAACGGCTCGGTCTGGGCGATCCCAGGATGGACGAGGCCGGCAACGTCATCAGCGAGCTGTCCGGTGCCACGGACCGGCCGACCGTGGTGCTGATGGCGCATCTCGACACAGTCTTTGGTCCTGACGTGCCGGTCGCGGTGGGCCGCAACGGCGATCACCTGCGCGCGCCGGGCATCGGCGACAACAGCATGGCGCTGGCCTCCCTGCTCTGGCTGGGCGCGGCGCTGAAGGATCTGCCCGGTCGGGGAACGCTCGTCCTGGCCGCCAACGTGGGTGAAGAGGGTCTGGGGAACCTGCGTGGGGCGAAGGCGGTGTGGGAGCAGTACGGCGGCCGCGCGGACGCATGGGTCGTCTTGGAAGGCGCCACGTTCAACCGCGCAGTGCATGCCGGGGTGTGCTCACGCCGCCTCAGGATCACCTACCGTGGCGGGGGCGGGCACAGCTGGATCGACTTCGGCCGGCCGAGCGCCATCCACGCGCTGGGCCGCCTCATCGATCAGATCGCACAGATCCGCGTGCCAGTCGACCCCAAGACCACCTACAATGTCGGGACCGTCACAGGCGGCACCACCGTGAACACCATCGCGGCCGAAGCAAGCCTGACCCTCGACATGCGGTCCGAGGACGTCCAGGCCTTGGCCCACCTCAACGCGACGGTGGACGGATTGGCCGCCGCCATCGCCGTGGCCGCCGGCGTCGAGGCGCGCATCGAGGTGATGGGCGAGCGCCCGGGCGGGCGGCTGCCGGCCGGGCACCCGTTGATTGCCCTCGTCGAGCAAGCGGCGTCAGTGATCGGGGTGCCCGTACGGTGGGAGGCCGCGAGCACCGATGCCAACATCCCATTGAGTCACGGCGCAGCGGCGGTCTGTCTGGGCCTCGCCAGGGGCGAGGGGGCGCACACGCTGGAGGAGAGTCTTGACGCCAGCGTCCTGCCCCAGGGGCTGCGTCAGGTTTACCTGGTCAGCGCATGGCTGCTTCGCGGGGAGCTGCCGATGCGCTGACCGCCGCAGGACCACGAAGGCCGGCGCCCCGAGCGCCGGCCACCTACCCTGCGGCCCAGTCCCGTCGCGGCACGGTCCAGTTGGTCCTGCCCGGCAGCTTAATGGAGATGTGGCACGCCGGGCCCTCGCGCGTCGCCCCGTGCCAGTGCCAGACTCCGCGCGGCACGATGACGAAGTCGCCAGCCTCGACGAGCCGCCGCTCTTCATCGATGACCACGATGCATCGGCCTGAGACCACTTGGAGCACCTGCGTGCTCTCGTGCGTGTGCGGCGTGGTCCGAGCGCCGGCCTCGAAGTAGACCGCGATCAGCTCGGATTCCTCGCCGTCGCGGTCCGGCTCGTACAGCGGCTGCATCGTCACCTGACCGTCGAAGTACTCCGGCCGGGCGGCGGGATGCGCCAGACTCGAATCGACCCTGCGAATGTCCATCATGGCCTCCTCGCGCACGTTGGGTTCTGGACCGCCACTCTTCACAGTTCGGCGCGGAATACCTCGGGTCCCGGAGGGCGTTGTGTCATGTCCATGACATCCCTGCGCGTCTTCATCGCCGCAGACGACCCGCTGGCCCGCGCCGGTCTCGACGGCCTCGTGCGGGCCCACCCAGACCTGGTGATCGCCGGCGAGGACGCGATGGTCGGGTTGCCCAACAACGCGCTTCGCGCGGCCGACCCGGATGTGATCGTCGCAGACCTGGGTTCCGGCCCCCGGGAGTCCGACCAGACGCTCGATGTCGTGGGCGTCGCCGGGTATCCGGCGGTTGTTCTGGCAACCCCGGACGTCGACGCGTCGGAGGTCCTCGGGCACGGGATCCGAGGGATCGTGTTGCGCGAGATCGACGCCGATACGCTGGCCGCGGCGCTGCGGGGCGCCGCCAGCGGGCTGGTCGTGCTCGATCCCGCGTTTGCCGCGGCGCTGGCGCCCGCGGCTCTTGCGCCCGGGGCCCTGGCGCCCGGGGATCGGGACGCGTTCACCCTGGTCGAAGACCTCACCCCGCGTGAGCACCAGGTCCTGCAGCAGCTCGCTGAAGGCCTGTCCAACAAGGCGATCGCCGGCCGCCTGGGTCTCAGCGAGCACACCGTCAAGTACCACGTGGACGCCATCCTCGGCAAGCTCGGCGCGCACAGCCGCACCGAGGCCGTCACCCGCGCCGCGCGTCTGGGGCTGCTGCTGTTGTAGGCAGGCCTCGGGCCGCCCCGGGCTGACGTCCGCACCCGAGGAGGCCTGCCTACTTGGATAGAGACCACCCCCCTGTTCGGGCGATGCGCCCGAGCCCCCACGCGCGCACATTTGGAGGTGGAGGTGACCGACGTGGAAGAACTGACTCGCCTTTCTTCTGAACTCTCGAGCATTGTCGAGGCGCTGGCACCGTCGGTCGTCCGTATCGAGGCGCGCAGGCGGCTGCCGGCCAGCGGGCTCGTCTGGTCCGCCGACGGCCTCGTGCTGGCGGCATCGCACGCCATCGAGCTCGACGAGCACATCCGCCTGGGCCTTGGCGACGGACGTACCGTGCCGGCGGCGCTGGTCGGGCGCGATCCAGCGACGGATATCGCCCTGGTGCGCGCGGAGGCTGGCGACCTGACGCCCGCGCCGTGGGCCGATCCCCACGGTGCGCGGGTTGGGCACGTCGTGCTCAGCCTGGGACGCCCGGGACGGACCGTGCGCGCGCGGCTCGGCCTGTTGAGCGCCGCGGCCGACGGCTGGCGCACGGCCGGCGGTGCGCAGATCGAGCGGTATCTCGAGATCGACGCCGACCCCGCGCCGGGGTTCTCGGGCGGGCCGGTTGCCGATGCGTCCGGCCGCGTCATCGGCATGGCCACCTCTTCGCTCGTGCGCCGCGCGGTCCTCGCGGTCCCGGTGCCCACCGTACGCCGGATCACAGACGCCCTGCTGGCGCACGGACGGATCCGGCGCGGGTATCTCGGGATTGGCGCCCAGCCAGTGCGACTCCCGGCCGCCCTGTGCCATGAGGTCGGTCAGGAGGCCGGGCTGCTGCTGATCTCCGTGGAGCCCGGCAGCCCGGCAGAGCAGGCGGGATTGATGCTTGGTGACACGCTGGTGTCGCTTGGTCCGGCTCCGGTTCACCACCTGCGCGACGTGCTGGGGCTGCTCGGCGCCGAACAGATCGGTGCCTCGCTGCCGGTGCGGGTCCTTCGGGCCGGCCGGATGCTGGAGGCGAGCGTCGTCGTGGGTGAACGGGGGTAGGGACCCATGAGTGCCGTGACCATACTCCCCCAGCAAGCCGTTGAGGCGCTCGACGCTTACTCCCAGGTCGTCGTCCGGGCCGTTGAGCGGGTTGGGCCGGCGGTCGTCAGCGTGGCGGTCGAGGGCAAGACTGCGCCCAGGCGCGCGCGCGGGACAGAGCTGCGCGGTGCCGGCAGCGGCGTGATCATCGCGCCCGACGGGTACATCCTCACCAACAGCCATGTTGTGCAGCCGGCGGAGCGCACCACCGTGCTCCTGCAGGACGGACGGCGGCTGGACGCGCAGCCGGTCGGGATCGATCCCCACACCGATCTGGCCGTGCTGCGCGTGCCGGCCGCGGGCCTGCCCGCGGCCGACCTCGGGGACTCGGCGGCGCTGCGCGTGGGACAGCTCGTCGTCGCGATCGGCAACCCGCTGGGATTCCAGGCCACGGTCACCGCCGGCGTGATCAGCGCGCTCGGCCGGACACTGCGCGCGCAGACCGGACGGCTGATCGACAACGTGATCCAGACCGACGCAGCCCTCAATCCCGGAAACTCAGGCGGACCGCTGGTGGACTTCCGCGGTGCGGTCATTGGCATCAACACCGCGATCATCGCGTTCTCGCAGGGCATCTGCTTCGCGATCCCGGCCAACACCGCCAGGTGGGTGACGGCCCAGCTCCTGCGGGACGGCCGCGTACGGCGCGCGTATCTCGGCGTGGTCGGGCAGACGGCATCCCTGGACCGGGGGCTCGCCCTCCGCCACCGCCTCCATGGGCCGTCGGGCGTGAGGGTAATGGAGGTCCAGCCCGACAGCGCGGCACAAGCCGCCGGGCTGCGGCCGGCCGATGTGATCGTCGGGCTCGGTGATGCGACGATCCGGTCGGCGGACGATCTGCAGCGAGCGCTCGGCACGCACCCGGTCGGGGCGGCGGTGGCCATCGGCGTACTGCGCGACGGCGAGCTGCTCACGCTGACGGCGTACCCCACAGAGCTGCCCGACGGGCGGTAGCCCGGGCCGCCGCCGGCGGCGCAAGGGTTGGCCTGCGGCGCCGCAGAAGGAGGTGGTGCCCAGCATCAGTCGGTGTCGTGATGCTCCCTCGGCGATTCCCCCTCCGTGTGCTCGTGGCGGTTACTGCCGTCGCAGGGCTGCTGCCCGCCTCGCTCCCGGCGGCGCAGCCGCGCACCGGCGGGGACGTGGTCCTGGTGTCAGCCGAGGAGCCCGAGACGCTGGATCCTCACAAGACCGCCGCGCCCGCGGCGGGCCACATCCTGAGGTACATCGGCGACACCCTGGTGGCCAGAGATCTACAGGGGAACTACACCTCGGGCCTCGCCCGCGGGTGGAGCGTCTCCCGCGATGGCCTGGTCTGGACCTTTCAGCTCAGGGAAGGCGTGAGGTTCCACGACGGCACGCCCCTGACCGCGCAGGCCGTGGAGTTCACGGTGCGGCGGGCGCTGTCACCCGAGGTCGGTTCGCCGATCGCCACGGCGCTCTTCGGGCCCGTCGCCGGCGTGCAGGCGGTGGGCACACGCGCGGTCGTGATCCGGCTCAAGGAGCCCTTCTCGCCGTTCCTCGACAACCTGACCGATCCCCGCGCCATGATCGTGAGTCCGCAGGCGGCCCAGCAGCTTGACGACCGCTTCGGCAGAGGCCCCATCGGTACCGGGCCGTTCCGCGTCCAGCAGTGGCGGAGCGCAGACCGCGTCATCCTCACACGCAACCCCGGCTACCAGTGGGGGCCCGCCTACGTTCGGTCCGGCCCGGCGTACCCCGACCGGATCGTCGTCCGTATCATGCCCGAGCCCGCGGCCCAGGTGGCGGCGTTCGAGCGGGGCGAGATCCATGTCTTCTGGCCGGCGGCGCTCGCGCCTGTGGATGCGCGCCGTCTGCAGGATACCGGTCGCTATCAGGTCGTCTCGTTTCTCCGCAAGGGCGTGGGCCTCTTCGTGGAGTTCAATGCCATGCGGGAGCCGTTTCGAGACCTGCGCGTGCGCCGCGCGTTGAACCACGCGATCGAGAAGCGCAGCATCCTGCAGATCGCCCTGGAGGGATACGGTGTGGTGGCCCACGGTCCGCTCCCGCCGTCGGTGTGGGGTTACTGGGACGGGATCGCCTCGTACGCGCCCGGATACGACCCGGCCGAGGCCCGCAGGCTGCTGGCCGAGGCCGGCTGGCAGCCCGGCGCTGACGGTCTGCTCCAGAAGGATGGCCGGCCGTTCCAGTTCACCCTCCTGCGGGCGCCGGTCGAGGCCTGGGACCGCTCGTCGCAGATCATCCAGGCGCAGCTTCGCGCGTTCGGCATCCAGATGGAGATTCAGGCCCTCGAGTTTGGCGCGCTGCTCTCCCAGCTCCGCGCGGGCGATCATCAGGCGGCCCTGATGGGGTATACGTATCCCTCACCCGACATCGTGCACCTCCGGTTCCACTCGTTGAACATCGGGACCGGGCTGGCGTTCAGCCACCACAAGGACGCCGCGCTCGACCAGTTGATCGAAGCGTCGCGGGCCGAGACGAACCTCAGCCGGCGGGCCGCGATCTACCACCAGATTCAGCGTATGGTGGTGGACCTGGCGCTGTGGGTGCCGCTGTGGATCAACGTGACTCCCGTGGCCGTCCAGCCGGGCGTGGTCGGCGTTCGCGCACACCCTGACGGATTCATGATCCTCCACGAGGCGCAGGTCCGGTAGGCGCGCCCGCGACGATACAGGGTCTGTACGCGCACGTCGCCGGTGGATGAAGGGGGAGGAGCACTTCTGACGAACCATCCCCACATCTCATGCGGGAGGAGCGGTGATGCCCGAACCGTCGTCGTATGTCAGCCATCTCAAGAACGTGCCGATCTTTCGGGACCTGCCGGCGGCTTCGCTGGAGTCGATCGCGCGGTCGATGCGCGAGCGGACCTACGAACCGGGCGCCGTCATCGTCAAACAGGGTGATCCCGGGGTGGGGTTCTTCCTGATCACGGAAGGGCGTGTCGAGGTCTCGCACGGCGATCACACGATCCGCGATCTTGGCCCGGGAGAGTTCTTCGGCGAGATGGCGTTGATGGAGGAACGGCCGCGCAGCGCGACGGTCACCGCCCGCGAGCGCACCGCCTGCCTGCAACTCGTGCGATGGGACTTCCGGGCGCTGCTCAAAGAGAATCCGGACCTGGCGGTGAAGATGCTGGAGGTCGTCGTCCAGCGGCTGCGGGAGCATCCGGACTCCCACGTCACCGACTGAGCCTCGCCCGCGGCGGCGCCGGCCACAGGCGCGGCCGCCGCGCGGGATGCCGAGAGGGACGCGCGAAATGAGGGAGGCCGCGTTTGCGGCCTCCCTCAGAATCAGGCGGCTGGCTGGACTTCCTAACCCACTGGCTTGACGTTCGCGGCCTGCGGACCCTTCTGGCCCTGCACCACCTCGTACTCGACCTTCTGGCCTTCGTTCAGACTCCGGTATCCCTCGGACTGAATCGCTGAATAGTGGACGAAGACATCCTTGCCGCCTTCGTCGGGGGTGATGAACCCATACCCCTTTTCGGCGCTGAACCACTTCACCGTACCAATCGGCATGCCCTACCCACCTTCTTTCCCTGTGCTGCCGTCCAACGACCGCCGCCTGACGGCTGTTCAGTGATGCCCTACGCAGGAGAAGTATTGGCACCGTGTTGGAAGATTCCTCCTTAGATTTGAGGTCCTGCTCTCACCGGGGACTCCCCGGGGCGGGTCCCACAGGGACCTGCCCCGGGGGCGGGAATACCCTCATCGATGCTGGCATCACCCTCGCCGCCGCCCGCCGAACCTCACAAGCCACCCGTGCTGTAGCGTCGTCGAGCCTACTTCTGCACGATCACCGCCGTCACCATCCCGTGCATGCCGTGTTTGGATTCGGCGTGCGACAGGATGTGGCAGTGCAGCGCCCACGTGCCCACCTCTGTGGCCTCGACGAGCACGTCCCAGCGCTCGCCCGGCGCGACGTTGATCGTGTCGGCCTGCCACGGCTGCGGCTGCGGGTAGCCGTCGCGGGCGATGACGGTCATGGGCATCCCGTGCAGGTGCATCGGATGGATGAGCTGGCCCTCGTTCATCCAGCGCATGCGGATCCGCTGGCCCTGCTTGACGACGATGGGCTGTGTCGCCGGGAACCCTTTCCCGTTGATCGTGTAGCCGTGCAGCCCGTCGTTCAGGATCATGACCACGTCGAGGTCCACCCTGGGCTCGCGGGAGCGGTCTCTCGGATCGACGATGAAGGCGCCGAGCAGCCCCAGCGACACCTGCTCGCTGCCGAAGTGCGAGTGGTACATGTGCGACCCGGACGGCCGCGCGACGAACTCGTACGTGAAGCGCTGGCCCGGCCGCACCGACGGCTGCGTCACAAAGGGCACGCCGTCCATGGCGTTGGGCAGAATGAGACCGTGCCAGTGAATCGAGGTGGGCTCCTGCAGTTCGTTCTTGAGGATGATCCGGACGCGATCGCCTTCGGTCACGCGGATCGTCGGTCCCGGCACCTGGCCGTTGTACGCCATGGCGCGCCGCTTGACGCCGGGAGAGACCTCCCACTCGACTTCGCGCGCCGTGACTTCGAAGACCTTGACTCCGCCGACGATCCTCGGCTGCAAGGGCTGCGCGCCCTGCCCCGCGGTCTTGGCCGGGAAGGCCTTGACCGTGGCCTCGTGCCCTCTGTCCATCTCCTCCCAGGCCGCCGGCGCCGCGGCCGCGCGCGGCAGCGCCGGCGCCGTCTGTGCGACGTGCTCGGTGTGCCCCGTGGTCGCGCCCGACCCCGTCAGGCGGCCCGCGGAGAATCCCACAGCCAACGCCAGGCCCAGTCCGACGCCGGCCAGGACGGCCAGCTTCTTGTGGCTCATCGACTTCCCTCCCTATGGGTGTGAGTGCTCAGGTCCGCGAACGTGACGGCGTCGAGCTTGTCGAGGATCACGGACTGGATGTCCCGCCAGATGGGGTGGACCGGACAGCGCCGATCCAGCGGGCACGCCCGAGGGCGGGTCAGGCACCGGTTGAGCGCAATCGGCCCATCGACCGCCTCCACGATCTGTCGCAGCGTAATCGTCTGTGGAGACCTCGCCAGCGCGATCCCGCCGCCGGTACCCCGCCGGGTGGTGACGTAGCCCCGGCGCGCGAGCGCCTGTACGACCTTCCGGAGGAACGGTCGGGGCACCACCTGGCGGCGAGCAACATCCGCCGACCGGGCGGGTCGATCGTCGGCATGAACAGCCAGGTCGAGCACGATCCGGACGGCGTAGTCGGCTTCACGGGTGAGCTGCATCGAATCTCCAAGTGGACCATATTGGTCCACTTGGGAAGCATGCCATTATTGTGCGATGGAGGAAATCAGGTCCAGACCTGATCTATCGGCCCCAGGTCAGCACACAGGCCGACCAGGTGAAGCCCCCGCCGAATGCGACGAGCACGATGTGATCCCCGTCCTTGAGCCGGCCGTCGCGGCGGGCTTCCCACAAGGACAGGGGGACCGACGCGGAGGAGGTGTTCCCGTACTGCTCGATCGTGCTGACGAACCGTTCGAGCGGCACGCCGGTGCCCCGGGCCACGGCTTCGATGATGCGCTGGTTGGCCTGGTGCGGCACGAACCACGCGATGTCATCGAGCGTCATCCCTGCCGCCCCGACGACCGAGGTGATCGCTTCGGGGACGATCCGCACCGCCAGCTTGAAGACCGAGTGCCCGTCCATGCGCGCACGGTGCAGGCCCTGCGCGATGGCCTCCGGGCTCGGAGGGATCCGGCTTCCGGGCGACGGCAGTTTCAGGATGTCGGCGGCAGACCCATCGGCGCCGACGACCGACGCCCGAAGGCCGCCGCCGTTGCGCGAGGGTCCCATGACCACGGCGCCGGCGCCGTCGCCGATGAGCACACACGTGGTCCGGTCGGTCCAGTCCACGAGCCTTGTCAGCACCTCGGCGCCGACGACCAGGACGTAGCGGGCCAACCCGGCCTCGATCGCCTGCGCGGCGGTGATCACCCCGTGGACGAAGCTGGAGCACGCCGCGAGCAGGTCGAACGCGCCGGCCCGCCGCGCGCCGATCTGGTGCTGGACCAGGCAGGCGGTGGCCGGGAAGACCATGTCCGGCGTGGTCGTCGCGCAGACGATCAGGTCGAGATCCTCGGCCGCCACCCCGGCGTCGCGCAGGGCCGCATGGGCGGCGGGCACGGCAAGATCAGACGACGCCTGGTCGTCCTCGACGATCCGACGCTCGCGGATCCCCGTGCGCGCCACGATCCACTCGTCGCTCGTGTCGACGATCTTCTCGATGTCGGCGTTGGTGAGAATCCGGGCCGGCACATGGACACCCAGCCCCAGGATCGCGGCGCGGGTCGCGGCGGGTGAGAGGTCTCGCTCGATGGTAGCGGTTTGGACGCGGTGCATGCTCATGGGGGTTCGGCGGCGGAAGGAGGTCTCCTTCCCCGCCAGATCACAGGGAGCCACGAGTACGCGAGGAGGAACGAGAACAGCACGGCGCCTGCGGCGAATGCCCAGCCGCCGACCGCGCACATCACCGGAAGGCCGGCGAGCGCCCCGACCGCGACCAGCGGCCCGGCGGCGCCCAGCAGCACGAACGGCGGCACGGCTGCGCGCGGCCAGTACGGCGCGTCGAGGCGCGGGACCTCGTACGCGGACAGCCCGCGGTGGAACCGGTAGTGCCACATCAGGAACGGCGTGACCTTGTAGGCCTGGCCGGTGATCGCCAGCGTCACCCATCCCAGGAGGAAGAGCGCCACCCCGGCGATCCCCCAGCGCAGGCCGGCGCCCGGCAGGAGGCCCAACGCGGATGCCGCGGTGCCGGCGCTCAGGGTACACGTGTGAGCGACGAGCACCCACCAGTGGGCGCGGGTGATGTCCGGCGCGCGGGGTTGCCACAGCCGGAGCAGGCGCACGACGTCAGTCGCGTAGACGAATCCGGCCAGCCCGACGACCAGCAGGCCCGCGCGCGCAAGGGCCGGTGAGGCTGCGGCCCCCGCGACCAAGGCGATCACGCCGGCGATCAATCCGGCGAACACCACGTCCTGATGTCCCGCCGGAGGATCCTTGAGGCCTGCGAACCTGGGGAGCAGATAGTAGGAGACCCCGACGATCAGCAGTCCGAACCAGCCGATCAGACCGAGCGCGAGATGCACGGCCAGGCCCATCGGACCCAGCAGCGCGTGCGAGAAGACGGTAGGCCAGTTGATGACCAGCAGCCATCCCCACCCTGCGGTCGCGGTGAGGAAGACCAGGGAGGCGCCGACGAAGCGCACCACCGGCAGGGTCCGGCGCCGATGCCGGAGGATGCCGACGGCGGCCACCAGGAGGCCGCCCACGCTCAGGGTTACCAGCCCGCCGCCTGCGATCAGCATTGCGTGCGAGCGCGCCATGAACCCCGCGGCCAGCAGGGTCGTACCGGCCAGATGGACCACCAGCTGAGCCGGGATCAACGGGTTGAGATCGCGCCGAACGCCCGCGGCTGCGGGCAGCATCTGGTGGAGCACACCGATGGCGATCAGGGTGCCCCATCCGAGCGTCAGGAGGTGATTCGCGGCCAGCGCCGGCATCGATCGGTGCTGGAGCACCGCCAGTCGGGGCGCGGCCGCAGCGACGAATCCGGCCACGATCGGAAAGGCTGTGATCGCCACGAGCGCGATCAGGCTCGCCCGCAGCGCGTTGAACGGGAAGAGGTCCGGTCCGCCGGGCGTTGAAGGGTGCGACATCATCGGTCCGGAGGCTCCATCATGGCTGCTGTGCTCGACCCAGAGACGCGCAAGTTCCTCGGGGCTCCCCACGCGGCCGTGCTCGCGACGGTCTCAGCCCGGGGCCGGCCGCAGGCCACGCCGGTGTGGTTCCTGGTCGAGGACGGCCGAATCCTCGTCAACACCTCCCAGGGTCGCGTGAAGCTGCGCAACCTGGAGGCCCACCCGTACCTCGCGCTCACCGTCGTGGACCCGAGGAACGCCTACCGCTGGGTCCAGATCCAGGGGCGGGTGCTGCGCTTCGACCGGGAATCCGGGGCG
>JBBIOB010000056.1:0-20238 GCA_037443565.1 Armatimonadota bacterium
CACCGGCAGCGTGGACGTCGGCCGGCAGATCGTGGTCAGCGCCGGTATCAAGAAGATGACGCTGGAGCTGGGGAACACCTCGCCGGTCATCGTGGCGCCCGACGCGGATCTCGACTACGCGGCCAGGCGCTGCGCTGTGGGCGCGTACTACAACTCGGGGCAGGTGTGCCTGTCGGTCCAACGGGTGTACGCCAGCCGTGAGATCTTCGAGCCATTCAAGGACCGGTTCGTCGAGAGCGCCGGCGCCATGGTCGTGGGCGATCCGCTGGACGAGCGCGTCGACGTCGGGCCGATGATCGACGAGCGGGAAGCCATCCGGATCGAGGGATGGGTGCACGAGGCCCAAACCGCCGGCGCCCGGGTCGCCGCCGGCGGCAAGCGGTCGGGTCCGGTGTTCTGGCCGACGGTGCTCACCGACGTTCGGCCTGAGATGCGGGTCGTCTCGGAGGAAGCGTTCGCGCCGGTGGCGTCCGTCATGCCCTATGGGGACTTCGAAGAGGCGCTGCGCGCCGCGGACGCGACGACGTACGGCCTGCAGGCGGCCGTGTTCACGAAGGACCTCGACCGACTCTTTCAGGCCCTCCGGTGGCTGAACTTCGGCGGCATCGTGGTCAACGACGCGCCGACATTCCGCGTGGACCACATGCCCTACGGCGGCAACCGACAGAGCGGGTTGGGCCGCGAAGGCGTCCGGTTTGCCATCGAGGAGATGACGAACATCCAGATGGTGGCCATCCGGAGGACGACCTGAGGGACGACCGCCGACCGGAGATGGAGACCAGCGCAGGGCTCGAGCCCCCGTCAGATCCGCGGGAGACACTGCGACGATTCATCGCGCGCGCCGCGCAGCTGGGCGTACGCGTTGAGGTCGCCGCCACGGCCGGCGACGCCGCCGATCGGATAACCGCGTTGCTCGCTGAGCGCCGGGCCAGGACCGTGGCGGTGTGGACGACCCCTGAGCTTGCGCCGGTCCTCGACCGGCTGCGCACAGCGGGAGTCGATCTTGTGCTGCCCGGGGCGCCCCCTGAGCGCGTGGCGGAGGCCGACGCCGGCGTCACCGGAGCCGAGTGGGGGATCGCCGATACCGGGACGCTCGTGCTGGCGTCCGGGCCCGATCGGCCGCGCCTGGCCTCGCTGCTGCCGCCCGTGCACATCGCGCTGCTGGACGCGGAGCGCGTGCTTCCCGATCTTCCGGCGCTCTTCGGGCGGACCGGTGTCCTGCCCTCGACCCTCACACTCATTACCGGACCGAGCCGCAGCGCGGACATCGGTCTCGTGCCCGTGTTGGGCGCACACGGGCCCATGGAGGTCGTCGTCGTGCTCGTGGGGCCGCCTACAGCGGCGGGGTGAACCGGCCGTCCACCGTGGTCCACCCGCCGTCGACGAAGAGCACCGCACCCGTCACGTAGCTGCTCGCATCCGACGCCAGGAAGACGATCGGTCCGACCATTTCATCCGCCGTCGCCCACCGGCCGAGGGCCGACTTCGAAGCGTACGCCTGGTACCAGGCCGGATGGTCCTTGATCGCCCGGGTGAGCGGCGTCTCCACCGTGCCGGGCGCGAGAGCGTTCACCCGGACGCCCTGCGGCCCCAGCTCGGCGGCCATCGCCCGCGCCATCAAGACCAGGCCGGCCTTGGTCGCGGCATACACCCCCTGGCCGGGCTCGACCACCTGCGAGCGGATCGAGGAGAGCACGATGATGCTCCCGCGTCCCTGCTGCGCCATCACCTCGCCGACCGCGCGCATGATCCTGAACGAGCCCTTCAGATTGAGGGCCACGACGCGGTCGAACTCCTCGTCGCTGTAGCGCAGCAGCGGCTTGCGGACGTTGATGCCGGGGGTCGCGACCAGGACGTGGATCGTCCGGTGCTCGGCGACGACGGCTTCCACCAACGCCCGCACGCTGGTGTCGTCGGTCAGGTCCACCCGCATCGCTTGCCCGGCCGCGCCGGTGGACGCGATCTCGCCCGCAGTCGCTGCCGCCGCGTCCAGGTTCGCGTCTGCGCAGATCACCCGCGCGCCGAACGCGGCGAGCCCTCTGGCCGCGGCTGCGCCGATGCCCGACCCCGCACCCACTGCGACGGCCACGCGGCCCTCGAGCCTGAAGAGCCGATCGTACGTCATCAGGACGCCTCCCCCAGGAAGTAGACCGTGGCCGCAGCGTACAGGCGCGCGGCCGCGACCAGCTCGTCGATCTCGATGTATTCGTCGACCTGATGCGGGATCTGGCGGCCACCCGGCCCGATCGTCACGATCGGGATGCCCGCCCAGGCGTGCAGGAACGTGCCGTCGGTCGAGCCCGGCACGCCTCCGTAGCGCGGCGGGCGGCCGAGCACGAGATGACAGGCGCGTCCGACCGCGCGCACGACCGCCGCATCCGCCGGCGTCTCGGTCCACGGCCGGTCGTCGACGAGCGCCAGCGAGACATCAACGCGTGGATCGGCTTCGCGCGCGCCCGCGGCGAGGCCCTCCAGCGTCTGGAGCAGCCCCGCGTGGTCCTGCCCGGGGATCGACCGGACGTCCACGGTCACCTGCGCCTCGCCGGCCATCACGTTGAACTGTGGTTCGCCATAAGCTGGGGCCTGGATCGTCGTCGGCGTGATGTGCGGGAGCCCAAGGTAATGGTGGGCGCCGTGGGCGGCCTGCTGCCGCTGCTCCTCCGCCGCGAGCTCCCCAACGAAGCGTGCCGCGACCGGGATGGGATTGATGCCCGCATACGGCATGGCCCCATGGGCCATACGGCCGCGGAAGGTCGCCAGCACGCGCATCGCGCCCTTCTGGTACAGGCAGATCTCGTTCTCCTCGGGTTCACAGACGATGGCGCCGTCGAAGCCCGCAGCCCATCCCCGGCGGATGAAGGCCTTGATGCCGAGCATCATCCCCTCTTCGTCGGCCACCGCGGCGATGCGGACCCGGCCGGGCAGGTCGGGTGCTGCGCGGCGCACCGCGTCGAGCGCGCAGATCGCGGCCGCCAGACCGCCCTTCATGTCCGCGGCGCCACGGCCGTAGATCCGGCCGTCGTGCACGACGGCCTCGAACGGCGGGACGATCCAGGCGCCGGGATCGCCGGCGGTGACGACGTCGGTGTGTCCTTCGAGGATGAGGCCGCGGCCGGGATGTCGGCCCTCCCAGTCGGCGACGACGTTGGGCCTGCCGGGTGCCGCCTCGTCCGTGGAGACGGCGTAGCCGCGGCGGCGCAGGTCGTCTGCGAGGTACGTCGCACATACCGCTTCGGTCTTCGTGGAGTCGTCGGGGTGGAAGACGCTGGGAATGCGCACGAGCGCGCGGGTCAGGTCTACGACCGCATCGGCATCAACCGCCGCGCTCGCCCGCCGGGCGAGCGCGGCCAGATCATCGTGGTGGTGTCTGGTGTGCAATGGCGGGGATCAGTGCGCCCTGCGGCCGGGCAGCGCGCTCGGCGTTACCCCGCCGCCCGGTCGGCGATCGCCAGCGCGGTGTCGATCGCCTCGACGGCGCGCGCGATTTCGTTCTCCGCGATGACCAGCGGCGGCGCGACGAACAGGAGGTTCCAGCGGCCGTAGACGTAGACCCCGCGGCGCATCAGGTCGCCGGTGATCTCGGCCATCACGCCCTGCCCGGGGCTGTTCCAGGGGACGAGCATCTCCTTCGTCGCGCGGTCCTTCACCAGCTCGATGGCATAGAACAAGCCGAGCCCGCGGACGTCGCCGACGCTCGGATGGCGGTCCCGCAGCTCGAGGAGGCGCTGCCGCAGGAACTCTCCCAGCGCGCGGCCGCGGTCGATCAGGCCCTCGTCCTGGTAGGCCTGCACCGCAGCGGCCCCAGCCGCGCAGGCCAGCGGATGTCCGCTGTACGTCAACCCGGCCCACAGCGTGTGGTCGTCGAAGTAGCCGGCCACCTTCTGCGAGACGCTCACCCCGCCGAGCGGGACATAGCCCGAGGTGACGCCCTTGGCGAACGTCATCATGTCCGGGATGACGCTCCAGTGCTCGCTCCCCCAGAACCGGCCGGTCCGGCCGAATCCGGTCATCACCTCGTCGAAGATCAGCAGGATGCCGAGCCGGTCGCACAGCGCCCGCACGCCCTGCAGGTAGCCGTCGGGCGGGACGATGACGCCGTTGGTGCCGACGACCGGCTCGATCAGGACCGCGGCGACATGCTGCGGACCTTCGTAGCCGATCACGTCTTCCAGATGCCGCAGCGCCGCCTGGTGCTCCCGCTCGGGCGGCACCTGGAACGGGCTGCGGTAGGGGTAGGGCGCGAAGAACCGGACGATGCCGGGGATGCCCGGCTCCACGGCCCAGCGCCGGTTGTCGCCGCCGGCGCTGACCGCGCCGTAGGTCGCGCCGTGGAACGAGCGGTAGGCCGTGAGGATCTTGTGCCGCCCCGTCACCATCCGCGCGATCTTGATCGCGCTCTCGTTGGCCTCGGCGCCGCCGGTGGTGAACAGCGTCTTGGTCAGGGCCCGGCCCGGCGACACCTCGTGGAGGGCGCGGGCCAGCGCGGCGCGCGCATCATTGGCAAAGCTCGGTGTGACGTAGCACAGCCGCGCGGCCTGCTCCTGGATGGCGCGCACGACCTTCGGGTGACCGTGGCCCAGGTTGACGTTGATGAGACCGGACGAGAAGTCGAGATAGGTGGCGCCGTCGGCGCCGATCAGCGTGGCCCCACGCGCCTCGACGACCGGCACCGGTCTGAGCTTCCCCTGCGCCGACCAGGAGACCAGGACGTGGGCGCGCGTCCAGTCCTGGATCACCGACGGGTTGTGAGGCGTGATGTCGGTCATACTGGCCATGGCTCGGCGCCTCCTGTCATCCGGTGATCCGGGACTGCCTGAGGTCTCATTACCGATCCCCGAAACGAATCCCTGCGAGTCACCGCGGCCCCTCGCGCAACCTCGGATCGAGCCGATCCCGCAGCCCATCGCCCAGCAGGTTCCATCCCAGCACGGCCGTCGCGATGGCCACTCCAGGCCAGATGGCCATCCACGATCCCACGAACAGCACATCGCGCGCCTCCTGGAGCATTCCGCCCCAGCTCGGCGTCGGCGGCTGCGTGCCCAGGCCCAGATAGGAGAGCGACGCCTCGGCCAGCACGGCGCCGGAGAACGCGACCGTGGATTGGATCACCAGCGGCCCGGCAATGTTGGGCAGGATGTGGGAGAGCACGATCGAGATCTCCCTGGCGCCCAGGGCCCGGGCCGCGACCACGTATTCCTGGTTGCGCACGGCCAGGGCCTGGGCGCGCGCCAGGCGCGCGAAGACAGGGATCAACACGACGCCGATGGCGGCCATCGTCTGGACATGTCCCGGGCCGAGCGCGGCCACCACCATGATCGCAAGCAGCAGGGCGGGAAAGGCCATCAGGCCGTCGATGACCCGCATGAGGATCGCGTCGACGCGGCCGGCCCGGTATCCCGAGATCAGGCCGAGCGTCACCCCGACGCCCGCGCCGATGGAGACCGCCACGGCGCCCACGATCACCGCGACCCGCCCGCCGTAGAGGACCCGGCTCAGCACGTCCCGGCCCAGGCGGTCGGTGCCGAGCCGATACTGAGGTCCGGGCGGCATCAGCCGGTCGACGGGATTGACGGCCGTCGGATCGTGGGGTGCCAGGACCGGCGCCAGCGCCGCGGTGCCGCCGACGAGGCACACGAGGATCCCGCCGACCAGCAGCGGCAGGTTGCGACGGCGGCGGCCCCGGGCGGCAGCCGGGGGCGCTGCCGGAGCGGTGGGCCAGGGGCGGTGCTCGATCAACGCCATCACGCGTAGGTGATCCTGGGATCGACCGCGGCGTACACCAGGTCCATCACGAGATTGAGGAGCGCGAACATGATCGCAATGGTGATGACCGCGCCCTGCACGATGAGCAGGTCGCGGGCAAAGATCCCGCGCAGCAGGAGCTGCCCGAGCCCGGGCAGGCCGAAGACCTGCTCGATCACGATGGTGCCGCCCATCAGGTAGCCGAGCTGGAGCCCGGCGACGGTGATGACCGGGATCAGCGCATTGCGCAGCACGTGGCGCCGGAGGACGTATCGGTCCACCAGCCCTTTGCCACGCGCCGTGCGCACGTACTCGCGGTGCAGCTCATCCAGAACCGCCGCGCGGACCAGCCGCACCAGCGCCGCCGCGCGCTCGGTGCCCAGCGCCACCGCGGGCAGGGCCAGGTGGCGCAGCCATTCCACGGGGTCGCTGGAGAGCGCAACGTAGCCCTGCAGAGGGAAGAGGCGCGTCCCGGCCGCGAGCCACAGGAGCAGCAGGATGCCCAGCCAGAACGTCGGGATCGCCAGCCCGACCTGCGATCCGGCGAGCACCATCAGATCCACGGGCGACCATGCCCTCCGGGCCGCCAGCACGCCCAGCGGCAGCGCCAGCGTGACCGCGACCAGCATGGCGCTGAACGCGACCGAGAGCGTGACTGGGAGCCGGGCCACAATCAGCCGGAAGACCGGCTCCCGATAGCTGATCGAGGTGCCCAGATCCCCCCGGGCGACGTGGCTCAACCACTCTATGTAGCGCAGGGCCAGGGGCCGGTCGAGCCCGAGTTCCTGGCGCAGCCGCGCCAGCGCCTCGGGGTGCGCCTCGACGCCCAGCATGATCTCCGCGATGTCGCCCGGGACGATCTGGAGGGCAACAAACGCGACGGTGGCGACCACGAGGACCGTGGGCGCCACCGCCGCCAGCCGCCGGACGACAAACGGCATTTACTTGAAGGTCTTGCGGAAGTCGTACGTGTCGACCGCGTACACCTGCCGGAACTCCCGGACGGTCGCGCGGGTCCCGACGTATCGGGCGGGCGACCCCAGGATCACCATCATCGCTTCCTCGGTCATCACCTTGAGGGCTTCGGCGTAGATCCGCCTGCGGTGCTCCGGGTTTGAGGTGATCCGGCCGGCATGGATCAGGTCGGCGACCTTCTGGTTCTCATAGCGGGTGTAGTTCCTCGCCGGATCGCCCCATCCCACCAGGCGGCCCTCCGGGTCGAGCTTGCCGGTGTGGCCGATGATCGTCAGGTCGAACTCCCCGCCGCCGAAGATGCGCGAGAGCCAGAAGCCCCACTCCACCACGCGGGTCCGCGCGGTCACCCCGGCCCTGCCCAGCATCGCCTGGACGAGCTGCCCGGCCTCGATATGCGGTTGGAAGGGCTGCGGCAGCGCCAGATCCAGGGTGAGCCCGCCGCCATGGCCGGCCTCCGAGAGCAGCCGCCGGGCCCGCTCGGGATCGAAGGGGTAGGGGTCGCCCAGGTCCACCCAGAAGGGGCTGGTGACGTCCATGAACACCGCGGAGGTCACCGAATCGGGGCCGTAGGCCGTCCGCAGCACCTGCCTGCGGTCGATGGCGTGCCACAGCGCTCGGCGGACGCGCACGTCGCGCAGCGGGCCCTGGCTGTTGTTGATGGCCACGACATTGACCAGGCTGGTGAGCTGCGTGATCACCTTGACATCGGGGTTGGCGCGCACGCGGGGCAGATCGAGAGGGTCGAGGGCGTCCACGGCGTCGAACTCCCCGGACAGCAGCCCCGCGACCTTCACCGCCCGCTCGGCGACGAACCGGATGAACACCTCGCGCAACCTGGGCTGGCCGCTCATCCAGTAGGTGTCGAAGCGCTGCAGCCGGATGAACGAATCGCGCTGCCACTCGCCCAGGGTGAAGGGTCCGGTCCCGACGGGTCTCGTGCTGAAGTCGTGCCGGCGCGCGATGAGGTCCGCGGGCAGGATGGCGCCCCACCCCTCGGCGAGGGCGGCCAGGATCGGCGCGAACCGCTCCCCCAGCACGATCCTGACGGTCAGCGGGTCGACGACCTCGACGCTGCGAATCGGCCCGATCTGGAGCCGACGGGGGGACCGCGTCGCCGGATCGAGGATGCGCTCGAGCGTCGCCTTGACGTCCCCGGCATCGAGGGTCTTGCCGTGGTGGAAGCGCACGCCCGACCGCAGCCTGAACGTCCACGTGATGCCGTCGGGCGAGACCGTCCACGACTCGGCGAGGGCCGGAACCAGCTTGCCCGTGTCGTCCGGCTCCACCAGGGTGTCGTACAGGCTCTTCATCACCATGAACGCCAGGGTGGCGGCCGTCCCGTGCGGATCCAGCGTGTCCGGGCTTCCTGAGAGGGCAAACACGAACCGGTCCCTCGGCGCCTGGGCACCGGCCGGTGTCCCGGCGGCGGTGAGGGCGCCGATGAGCAAGAGCACGACCGCTCTCCCGATCCAGGGAGCGGTCAGCAGGGTGCGCGGAGTACGACCCATCATGACCACGACCTCCTCCCGATCAGATCGTGCGAGACTCGCGCCAGAGATGCGCGGCATGCGTCGAGCGACTTGACCTCAAACACCACCGTGCGCGTTGAAGGAGGCAGGTCGCGGGCAAGGTCCACGACCTTCGAGATCTCGGCATCGCCCCACGCCAGGTGGTCGTCGCGCCATCCGTGGCTGTCGTTGGCGTGCACGTGCACCACATCGCGGTCGCGCAGCATCGCGTCGAGCGTTTCGCGGCCCGCCAGGAACGCGTGCCCCAGGTCGAGGCACAGGCGCAGCGCCGGGTGACCGACCCTTTCGTAGATGTGCCGCAGCTCATCGTACTGCACGCCGTAGACGAACTTGTGTCCGACGCGCGGCTGCCCTTCGGCCAACGCGACATCCGGCATGTTTTCCAGGTAGATCTCCACGCCCACCGCTCGGGCCGCCTCGCAGATCTCGTGGAGGGACTCGATCGCGTAGGGCAGGCCCCGGTCGCGCGGCATGACCTCCTCATACGGCGGGTTGCCGGGATGGACGACCACGCCCGGAGCGCCCAGGCGGGCGGCTTCGGCGACCGTCGCCCGAACCTGCCGGACGGATTCCGCGCGGATGCCGGGGTTGGTGCTCGCGATGTTGATCCCCAGGATGGGCACGTGCAGGCTGGTGAGCCGCCCGCCGTCCCAGGCGACCGGCGCCGGCCAGGCATGGGGCGGCTCACACATGACCTCGACGCCCACCCCCAGCGCCAGCAGGTCTTGCGCGACGTCGGTCAACCGCTCGCGGATCGCCGCGTAGCTCGAGACCCCGAACTGCAGTGCCATGTGCCCTCCCGTGGGCGACCGCGCGCCGGCGCACGACCGGTTCGGGCTCATCATAGCATTGCCGGCTGCCGCCATAGTTCAAGAACGTGTGAAGCCGTGCGGGCATGCCGGCGCGGCTAGGGCTGCGGGTCGGTCAACGCGGGAATGCCGCCCAGGCTCCATGCGGTCCGTACCGCCCGCTTCACGGCCTCCGCGGTGACGGCCGCCGCGATCTCGCCGAGCCGCACCAGATCGGCGGCGCCCCTCGCCCCGGCGTGGGCGGCTGTGGCCAGCACAAAGACGACGTCGCCGTCGTACATGGTGTGCGAGGGCACGATTGATCGGGAGAGCCCGGCGTGTCCCTGGATCGCGAGCCGCAGGGCCTGCCCGCGGTTCAGCGCCGCATCGGTCGCAATCACCACAAGCGTCGTGCTCGTGCCCAGGGCCGTCTGCGGCGGGCGCGCAAGGAGCGCGTCGGCGGTGCGCAGCAGCGTGCCGTCGGGCCTTCTCGCGCCGGCGAGCACCTCCCCGGTTCGGCTGTCGACCACGTCGCCGAACGCGTTCACGACGGCCATTGCGCCGACCGTGGGGCCGTCTTCCAGGCGCACCGCCCAGGAGCCGAGCCCGCCCTTCATCGCGCTCCCGAGCCCGAAGGCCTTACCCACCGTCGCGCCGGTGCCCGCGCCCACGCAGCCTTCCTCGACGGGATCGGCGGTGGCCCGCGTACAGGCCTCGTAGCCCATGGCGGCGTCCGGCCGCGAGCGCGAGTCGCCCACGGCCAGATCGAACAGCACCGCACCGGTTACGATCGGCACGCGCGCCACTCCGACGTCGAAGCCGACGCCGCGCGCCTCCAGGTAGCGCATGACCCCGTCGGCCGCAGCCAGGCCGAAGGCGCTCCCGCCGGCGAGGACCACCGCATGGATTCGTCCCACGAGCGCGCCCGGGACCAGCAGCGACGTTTCCCGCGTCCCCGGCGCTGCACCTCTGATCTCCGCCGCGCCGACCGCGCCGGCCTCACACAGCACCACCGTACACCCGGTCAGTCCCGACAGGTCGCTCGCGTGGCCGACCCTGATGCCCGAGACGTCGACGAGCGACGCCATGCCTACGGCCTCCCGACCGGCATGATGTAGAGGGGATCTTCCCCTGGAGGAAGGTCCAGGATGGCGCGCACCCGCTCATCGTCGAAGGCGGCCACCACCACTGTCCCCAGCCCGAGCGCCTCGGCCTGCAGGTGCACGTTCTGCCCGGCATGCCCCACGTCCATGTGGACGTAGCGCATGCCGCGCTCACCATACCGATCCGTAGTCCGCGCGTAGACCGCCGCGAACACCAGGTGCGCGACGCCCTGTCCCACGCAGGCCTGATCGAGCGCCGCCGCCCTCAGGGCCTCCCTGGTGTCGCCGTCCGCCCGCTTCTCCAGCGTGTGGTCGGCGGGCCGGTAGTGGTAGACGCCGGGGCTCAGGCCATCGACGCGCACAGCTACGAGATAGAGCTCCAGTGGATAGGTGGCGCCGGCCGATGGCGCGGTGCGATGACCCTCGGCGTCGGTGATCCCCTGCGCCGACCACAGCAGCTGCGAGATGTCCGAGAGGGTCAGCGTCGCGTCCTGGAACTCCCTGATGGACCGCCGGCGCGCCAGCGCCTGCTCCACGGAGAGGTCTCCGGACGTCCGCGCCGCCGGCAGTGCGATCGAGGCTCGGGATGACATGCTGCGATCCTCCATCAACTCCGTCTATTGCGTCATGAGCAGTCTGATCAGCGAAAGGCTGATGCCGGCGATCATCACGGACGCCGCCATGCCGATCCCCAGCGGCAGCAGGCCGATCCTGGCCATCTGACCGAGTCCGGCGCTGAGGCCCACGGCGGCCATCACCATGACGACGAGGAACTTGCCGCCGAGCGCCGCCCACCGCCCGGCGTCTGCGCCGACGACCCCGGCCGTATTCAGCAGCGCGGCAAGTACAAACCACACCACGAACCACGGGAAGATGCGGACGAGGCTGACCCGTAGGCCGCCTTCCGCGCGGTGGGCTACGCTGTGGGCGACCCCGTACGCGAGCGCGAGCGGCACCAGGGCCAGCGTTCGGAGCAGTTTGACGACCGTGGCCACCCGGCCGGCCGGTTCACTGAAGGAGAACGATGCGGCGAGCACCGAGGACGTGTCGTGCACGGCGGCGCCGACCCAGACCCCAAAGGTCGAATCGGACATGGCCAGGAGATGCCCCAGGGCCGGGTACACGAGCACCGCCGCCATGTTGAACAGGAAGATCGTGGTCACGGCGAAGGCGATCTCTTCCTCGCGGGAGCGGATGATCGGGCCGATGGTGAGGATGGCCGTCGCGCCGCAGATCGCGGTTCCGATCCCGATCAGGCTGGCGAGCCCGCGCGGAGCCCCGAGCCACCGCCCAAGCGCCGACACCAGCGCCAGGGCGAGGACGACGGTCACACCGATCACGACGATCGACGCGCCGCCGATGCGCGCGATCTGCGCGAAGCTCAGGGTCGTTCCGAACAGGATGATCGCCAGCCGCAACAGGCGCCGAAGCGTGAACTCCGCGCCCGAGGTCAGGAATGCCGGTGCGCCGATGGTGTTGCGGATGGCCAGGCCGGCGAGCAACGCGAACACCGGCGCGCCGACGAGCGGAGCGGCTGTCCCGGCGACCCAGGCCCCGGCCGCCACCGCCGCCACTGCCACGACTCCCACTGCGGGCACACCAGCGCTTTCGCTGCTCGGACCAGGTGTTCCTTGGATGCGGGCGCCAATCGCGCGGGCTATAATCGACGTATGGATCTCGCGCCCCTCACTCGCCGGCTGCGGGCCATCGTCGGCGAGCCGCACGTCCTCTACCGCCCGGACGACCTCATCGTGTACGAGCAGGACGCCATCATGGTCAACCGCCACCTGCCTGACCTGGTGGTGTTGCCCGGGGACACCGCGCAGGTGGCCGAGGTGGTCCGCGCGGTTCGCGAAGCCGGTCTGCCCATCGTGGCGCGCGGGGCCGGCACCGGTCTCTCAGGCGGCGCCATTCCCGAGACCGGGGGCGTGGTGGTGGTCCTGTCACGCATGACGCGCGTGCTCGAGGTCGATCCCCTGGGGCGCACGGCCGTGGTCGAAGCCGGGCTCGTGAACGCCGAGTTCACCGCCATGCTCGCCCGCTGGGGCCTGTTCTTCGCCCCGGATCCCGGCAGCCAGGTGGCGGCCACGATTGGCGGGAACGTCGCCAACAACTCCGGCGGGCCGCACTGTCTGGCCTACGGGGTCACCGGCAACCACGTGCTCGGAATGGAGGTCGTGCTGCACGACGGCAGCGTGACCTGGCTGGGCGGTGTCACCTGGGACGCGCCGGGCTATGACCTGGCCGGGATCATGATCGGGTCCGAGGGGACGCTCGGCATCGTGACGAAAGTCGCGGTCCGCCTGCTGCGCCGGCGCGAGGCCGTCGGGACGCTCCTCGCGGTCTACGACACGATGGACAGCGCGTGCGAGGCCACGTCGGCGGTCATCGCCGGCGGCATCGTGCCGGAGGCGCTTGAGATCATCGACGGCGTGACCATGCGCGCCGTCAACCGGACCCTGCACGCGGGGTTCCCGGAGGACGCCGAGGCCGCGTTGCTGGTCGAGGTCGAGGGCGTCGCCGAGGCCGTGCCGACCGTCATGGACCGTATCGAGGCGATCTGCCGCGCCGGGGGCGCGCGCCGCATCCAGACGGCGTCGAGCGCCGAGGAGCGGCTCAAGCTGTGGAAGGGCCGCAAGCACGCCTACGGGTCGCTGGGGGTGCTCGCGCGCAACGCGATCATGCTCGATGTTTGCGCGCCGCGCTCGCGGCTGGCCGAGGCGATGCGGGCGGTCGCCGAGGCCGGCCGGCGGTGGAACGTGCGCATCTCCAACTTCTTCCATGCCGGCGACGGGAACCTGCATCCCAACCTGCTCTTCGACTTCCCGCCCGACGATCCGGCGTTCGACCGCGTGATGGCGGCGACCGAGGATATCCTGCGCGCGTGCGTGCAGCTCGGCGGGACGATCACCGGTGAGCACGGCGTCGGCATCGAGAAGCGCGAGTACATGCCCTGGATGTTCTCCGCGCGCGACCTCGATGCGATGAAGCGCGTCAAGGTCGTCTTCGATCCCGACGGCCTCCTGAATCCCAACAAGATCTTCCCCATCGGGCAGGCTGTCCACGGCGCGTCCCCGCGCGCCCCTGCGGCGGTACCGGGCGGCGCGGGGCCCGCCCGATGAGTGGCGCCGTCTCTGCGCTGCCCGCGGCGTCCCCGCGCGCCGGGGCGCGGGCCGCGCCGGACATGCCGTACATCCCGGAGGTCGAAGCCTGCGTCCACTGCGGACTCTGCCTGAACGCGTGCCCGACCTATCGCGTCACCTCGCTGGAGGCCGAGTCGCCGCGCGGTCGCATCTACCTGGTCGAGGCTGCCGTCGAGGGGCGCCTCGCGGTCACACCCAGCGTGGCCGACCACCTGTACCTGTGCCTGGCCTGTCGGGCCTGCGAGACGGCCTGCCCGTCAGGGGTGCAGTACGGTCGGATCGCCGAGGCCGCCCGGGCGACGCTCGGTCCTCCGGGCCGGCCGGTCGTGCGCGCCGTGACCCGATTCGCGCTGAGGCACCTCATGCCGCGCCCCCGCCGGCTTCGGCTTGTGGCGCGGCTGATCGCCTTCGCTCAGCGCTCCGGGCTGGCGACGTTGGCGATGCGTGTCCTTCCCGAGGGACTCCGCCGAAGCGTCGCGCTCATGCCGCCGCCGACGCTCCCGTTCTACGCGTCCGAGGCCGAGGTGCTGCCGGCGATCGGCGAGCGGCGGGCCCGGGTGGCGTTCCTCTCGGGATGCGCCATGAGCCTGTTCTTCGCCGAGGTCAACCGGGCGACCGTGCGCGTGCTGCGGCGCAACGGGTGCGAGGTAATCGTCCCCCGAGGCCAGGCGTGCTGCGGCGCGCTCAACAGCCACAACGGTGAGCTCGACTCGGCCCGGGCCATGGCGCGGTGGAACATCGACGCGTTCCCGACCGATGTGGATGCCATCGTGACCAACGCGGCGGGGTGCGGCGCCGCGATGCGAGCGTACGGGCACCTGCTCAAAGACGACCCGGCCTACGCCGCGCGCGCCGAGCACTTCGCCTCGCTCGTGCGCGACACCGGCGAGTTCCTGGCCGGGTTGGGGCTGCGGATGTCGCCGCGGCCCGTCGCGTTTTCGGCGACCTATCAGGATCCCTGCCATCTTGCGCACGGTCAGAAGGTGCGCACCGAACCCCGGGCGCTTCTCGCCTCGATTCCGGGACTCGTCCTGCGCGAGATGGACGCCTCGGACCGCTGCTGCGGCAGCGCTGGCATCTACAACGTGCTGCAGCCGGAGATGTCCGAGGCGCTGCTGCGCGAGAAGATGGAGCACATCCGCGCAACCGGCGTGCCGGTGGTGGTGGCGCCGAACCCCGGCTGCATGCTGCAGCTCCGCTACGGCGCGGCGCGCTACGGCGTCCAGGTGCGCGTGGTGCATCTCATGGACCTGCTCGACGAGGCAGGCGCATGATCACCGAGGCTTCCGCGATCGTCTCCAGACTCGAGGCGCTGCTGGGACCGGCGTTTGTGACCGTATCGGACACCGCCCGGTGGACCGTCGAGGGAATCGTTCCGCGCGCCGCGGTGTGGCCCGGCGACGCCGAGCAGGTGGCGGCTGTCCTGCGGGTGTGCGCGGAGAGCGGCGCCGCGGTGGTGCCGTGGGGGAGTGGCACCACGATGGAAGTGGGTAATCCGCCGCGCGCCGCCGACGTCGTGCTGCTCACCGACCGCCTGTCGTCGGTCGTCGACCACGATGCGTCGAACCTGACGGTGACGGTGCAGGCCGGGATCCGCCTGGCGACGCTCGACGCGGCGCTGGCATCTCACCGTCAGTTCCTGCCGCTGGAGCCGCCGCGCGCCGATGCGGCCACCGCCGGCGGCGCCGTCGCGGTCAACCTGAACGGCCCGCGTCGAGTGCGGTACGGCTCGGCGCGCGACCTCATCATCGGCGTCCGCGCGGCGCAGACGAGCGGCGAGGTTACCAAGAGCGGCGGGAAGACGGTCAAGAACGTGGCCGGCTATGACATGGGCCGGCTCTTCGTGGGCTCGCTGGGGACTCTGGCGGTCATCACCGAACTGACGTTCAAGGTGCTGCCGCTGCCCGAGACATCGGAGACCGTTGCTGTGTGGTCGAGCGACGCAGTCCGGCTGGCCGCCCTGGCCGGCCGGATCACTGATTCACCGCTGGTCCCCTCGGCCGTGGTGTTCGTGAACCCTGCCGCAGCGCAGGGACTCGGCCGGGACAACGCCGGACTGCTCGTCCGCGCCGAGGGCGTCGAGCCCGCCGTGGTCCGGCACCGGCGCGATATCACCGCTTGGGCGGCCGAGGCCGGTCTGGCGAGCGAGGCGCTGACCGGCGATGCCGAGGCGGCGTGCTGGCGGCGGATCCGCGACTTCGGCTGGACCGGAGAACCCGTTGCGGTCCGCCTGACCGTGCCCCCAGGCCAGACGTGGTCGACAATCGAGCACCTGGACACGTCCCTACCGGCGGCGACCCGCGTCGCCGCCGACCCCGGAACCGGCACCGTGTGGTTGGGTTTCGTCGATGCCGACGAAGCCGTGCAGGTGCTGCCGGCGCTTGACGGCCTCGTGACCCGAGCCGGCGGCCACCGGTTTCTCGTCCGGGCCCCGCTTGCGCTGAAGGCCGTCGGCGATGTGTGGGCGCCGCCGCCTGCTCCTCCTGCGCTGGGGATCATGCGGGGCCTCAAGCAGGCGTTCGATCCGCAGCACATCCTCAATCCCGGGCGGTTCGTCGCGAGGCCGTGACGATCCGCCCCATCCCACAGGCGTGCTCGGTATGCCGCGTCTAGCGCTGGCCCTGGCCCTTCACAATCACCAGCCGGTCGGGAACTTCCCCTCGGTCTTCGAGCAGGCGTACCGCGAGGCGTACGAGCCGATGGTGGCCGCGCTCGAACGGCACCCGGGGGCGCGGGTTGCCCTGCACTACACCGGGCCGCTGCTGGATTGGTTCCGGGAGGCGCATCCTGACCTGTTGAGTCGCGTCCGCGCGCTGGTCGCGCGCGGACAGCTTGAAATCATGACCGGCGGCTACTACGAGCCGATCCTGCCGGCCATCCCGGACCGCGACAAGCACGGCCAGATCCTCAAGATGACCCAGGCGGTGCGCGACCTGTTCGGGTACGAGCCCACCGGGCTCTGGCTGGCGGAGCGCGTGTGGGAGCCGCACCTGCCGAAGCCGCTGGCTGCTGCCGGCGCCACATACACCGTCGTCGACGATACGCACTTCCTGCATGCCGGCCTGGCTGAAGCCGACCTCACCGGGCACTTCGTCACCGAGGAGGATGGGGCCACGCTGGCGATTCTGCCGAGCGCCAAAGCCCTCCGGTATCACATCCCCTGGTCCACGGTCGATCATGTGATGGAGTGGCTGCGCACACAGGCGCGCGACGGCGACGAGCGCGTGCTCGTGATGGGCGACGACGGCGAGAAGTTCGGCCTGTGGCCGGGCACACACCGGCTGTGCTGGGAGCGGGGCTGGATCGAGGCGTTCTTCACCGCGCTCGAGGCGGCGTCCGACTGGCTTCTCGTGATGCCGCCGGGCGAGTGGGTGAAGACGCGATCCCCGCGCGGCCGCATCTACCTGCCCACGGCATCGTACGATGAGATGACCGAGTGGGCGTTGCCGGCCCCGGCGGCGGCGCGGCTGCCGGCATTCAAGCACGAACTCGAAACCCAGGGCCGCGCCGACGTCCTTCCGTTCCTGCGGGGCGGCTTCTGGCGGCACTTCATGGTCAAGTATCCCGAGATCAACACGCTGCACAAGACGATGCTGCGCGCAAGTCGCAGGGTCTGGCGCATGCGGCCGGGTCCGCGGCGCGACGCCGCGCTGGACCACCTCTGGCAGGCGCAGTGCAACTGCCCCTACTGGCACGGCGTCTTCGGCGGGATCTACCTGGGCCACATCCGCTCGGCCAACTACGAGCACCTGATCGCCGCCGAGCGCATCGCCGATGCGGGACGGCGGCGCCGGCAGTGGGTCGAGGCGCGCACCGAGGATCTCGATGCCGACGGCCGTCCGGAGATGCTGGTCCGCTCCGACGCGCAGGTGCTCTCGATCGATCCGGCCGACGGCGGCAGCGTGGTCACCTGGGACGTCCGCGAGGCAGGTGTCAACCTGGTCAACGTCATGACGCGGCGCGCCGAAGGCTACCATGAGGCGCTGCGCCAGGCGATCGCGCGAGGCGACGCTGCGCTGTACAGACCCGGCGAGGTCGAGGAGTCGGATGGGACCGAGACGATCCACACGGCGCACGTCCGTGTGAAGGAGTGGGGGCTCGAGCGCTATCTCACCACCGACTGGTACCGCCGGTCGAGCTTCCTGGATCACTTCCTGGCGTCGGGCGGGGGGCCGGAGGCGTTCGCGCGCGGCGAGGTCGGCGAACTGGGCGACTTCGTGAATCAGGCGTACGATGTGGTGCTGGGGCCGGGCGAGGGCGCGCCCGGATCCACACGGTCTGTTGTGGTCGGGCTCGTGCGCGATGGCTACGTCTGGATAGGCGATGCACACGCGCCCATCCGCGTGGAGAAGACCCTCGCGATTCCTGCCGGCCGGGAGACACTCGAGGTAACCTATCGCGTGTCGAATCGCAGCGGCCTGACGGTGGCCGCGGACTTGGCTGTCGAGACGAACTGGGGCACGACGGGACCCGACGCTACGGTGGTGGCAGGAGCGGACTCGTATCGCGTGGGCGGCGCGCGCCGGATACCCGATGCTTCAGCCTTCACCCTGCGGGACGAGACCTGGCGCCTGGCGGTGTCGGCGACCGTCGAATCCCCGCAGCCTCCCGACCTGTGGGTCATGCCTATCGAGGTCGTCTCGGCCTCGGAGGCGGGATTCGAGCGGACGTTCCAGGGCGTCTCGCTGCTGACGGTGTGGCCGCTGCGGCTGGTCCCCGGGGCGGCCTGGGAGGCGCGGCTGACCTACGAGATCCGGTCGCTGGCGACACGGATCGCGGCTCCCAGCGATGGACTTTAGGCTGACTGCCGCTGCAGGATATGGTCGGCGTGCGGGCGACGCGCCGCAAGCGTGGCGTCTGAAGCCGGGGGCTCTATGGGCCGATCGAAGGCGAGACAAACGACGTACGCGACGAAGGAGCTGAGTCCGGAGACCTGGCCGGACTTCGAGCGGCTGTTCGCGCCGGGCACCGGGTGGGCGTTCTGCGCCTGCATGTTCTTCCAGCGCGGTCGGCACCTACGTGAAGCCGAGTTCTCGGGCCGCGAGGCAATGCGGATCCAGAATCTGGCCGAAAAGCGCGCCCTGGTCGGCGAGGGACGGGCGCACGGCATCCTCGTCTATGACGACGGCGAACCGGTGGGGTGGTGCCAATATGGGCCGGTCGAGGAACTGCCGCTTCCGGGGGGCGGCCGCACGTCCCGTCGCATCCCTCCGACGGGCGCCAACGTTCGGTGGCGGATTACCTGCTTCGTGACCGCCGTCCGCCACCGCCGTCGCGGTGTGGCGGGCGTCGCCCTGCGCGCCGCCCTCGCCGCGATCCGGGAGCGGGGCGGTGGGCCCGTCGAGGCCTATCCGGCGGTGACACCCCTTCGAGCCGACTACGAGCATGGCGGCACGCCTTCCATGTTTGAAGGCGAGGGCTTCAGCGTCGTCGCCCGCCCCGACGCTCCCTACGTTGTAATGCAGCGCGTCATATGCGGTCGAGCCCTGTGACGCCGAGGGAGATCGGACACCGCAAGGCTCGCTTGACAGCGGAGGATCTATGGGTCACGTGCCGCACACACTGCAACGCGTTCACTACTTCACCGGCCAGATCCTGACCGCCGCCGACTTCCAGGCGGAGCAGGACTACCACCTCGGACGATGGCGCCGGCACAACCGGTGGTGCCACGGATGGGGGGTCGTCTTGGGATTGGACGTCACTGTGGAGAATCGTCAGGTCGTGGTCACCGCGGGGATGGCGCTCGACTGCCTGGGCAATGAGATCGTGGTGCCGGATAGCGACGCCCTGCCCCTGCCGTCGGGCCGCGCGGCCACGTACCTGCTGTTGTCCTGGGCCCAGCAGTCCACCGCGCCCGTGCCCGTGCCGGGGGAGCCCCCGGGACCGGCCGCGACGGCGAACGCGCCCTCCCGGATTGCGGAGGGGTGGACCCTCACATGGGCCGCCGCGGACCCGGGGCGCGCGCACCGGCGACGCGATGGGAAGTGGGAGACCTGCGGCGAGGCCCACGGCGTTGCGCTGGCGCGATTGCTGCAGACGGGCGGTCGCTGGCGGCTCGACACACGCTACCGGGTGCGCCGTGCCTGTGGTTCATCCGCTCCGGCGCCGTCCACACGCCTGACCCGACCGGTCGCCACCAGAGGGTAGGGGACAGGATCGATGAGAGCGCACTTCATCCCGTATGTGTCGGATCAGCGGGCAAGCGCGGAGTTCTACGCAGCCGTACTCGGCAGGCCGACCGACCTCGATGTTCTGGGGATGACGGAGTTCCATCTGCGCGACTGGGGGCAGGAGGCCGCATATTCCCTTGATCCCGACGGGCATGTCCTGGCGTTTGCGCGGGTGCCCGAGGGTTCCTGAGGACCTCGAGGACTGGGATGACATCGAAAGCGTCTCGCAGTTCTGCCGTCGCTCCCGGCGACATCCGTTTCGCCTTCGTGCGCGCTTCGGGGCCGGGGGGTCAGAACGTCAACAAGGTCGCCACCGCGGTACAGCTGCGGTTCGATGTGCGGGGGACGCGCGCGCTCAGCAGTGCGGTTAAGGAACGGCTCGGGCAGCTGGCCGCGGGCCGGATCACAGCCAGCGGTGAGCTCGTCATCGAGGCGAAGCGCTTCCGCACTCAGGAGCGGAACAGGCAGGACGCCCTGGAGCGGCTGGCGCGGCTCATCGAGAGGGCGAGCAGGTCTCCACGCGTGCGACACGCGACGACTCCGCCGGGGGCCGCGAAGGAGCGCCGCCTGCGGTCCAAGCACCACCGGTCTGTGACGAAACGACTTCGCGGCCGCGCGCATGCCGACGGCGAATGATGAGCCCAGGTTCTCCCCATGCTACATTATTAATCAGAGCATAAAATGATTGACATATCGACGCTGGTCTGCTATGCTGCCTGGTGTGAAGCACGAGGATGCTCGACATCTCTCGCCCGCGGCCCTGGACGTTCTGCGCCAGCGGGTGATCC
>JBBIOB010000057.1:0-18793 GCA_037443565.1 Armatimonadota bacterium
ACAGCACGCCTTGACAGCGCGCCAGGACTACTGGAGAGTCCAAGGAGATCAGGCTGATGCCGTGGGAGGGTAGCAGCCCTCAGGAAATTCCAGGCCCGGTCTGTCCCACTTTCAGGCGGGCAGGACAACACGACGCACCCGACGCAACGTCTCGAATCGCGCCGGCTGCTTTGAGAACGACGACCTGATGGCGCATCGGTCCTGACCGACGTGGGGGGAAGCCGATAACACGCCTGGCCTCACGTGGCCGCTGTCAGCGATTGGCTCCCCCCGCGTCGGCTTCCATCATGACCCGGAGCCGTCATCGCTCCACCCAGAGACCGGGGATACGGCTGCAGTCAGAACCATCGCCACCTCGCCGGCGTTCACGGCTTGCAGGAGGAGTCCAGACACGAATTCTTAGGCGGATCGGAAGGTGGGGCCAAGCTACTCTTCGACATCCTCCAGGCGGACGCCCTTGCCTGCGTCGAGGCTCTTCCGGGCAGCTGCCACTCGAACCTGAAACCGCGGGTCGTGCTCCAGGCGGTAGTCGAACCAGTCGTCTTCCGAGGAGAAGCCGATCAAGACCCCGGCGGGCTTGCCGTGCCGGGTGATGACGATCTGCTCTTTCTCCGCCCGACGGAGGTACTTGGAGAGCTCGTCCTTGACTTCATTGAGGGGGACACGCTTCATCTCACTTACCTGCCTTCCTCAACCAATCGTCCGCGTCAGCCTTCGGAACGATGGCGATTACCCAGACTTCACCATCCCGGATGTCGTAGAAGACCCGGATATCCCCGAGGCGAAGGCGAAACCCTGGGCTCCCTTCACCTGTCAGGCGCTTGATCCTGGCCCGGGAGACCTTGGTCGGCTGATAGCGCAGATGGCGCTCCAGCCCGTCCCGGACCTCGGCCCGGAGGTTGGCCTTCAGGGAGCGCAGGTCCTGGACGGCTTCCGGGGCGAGCAGGATCTCATAGCGCACACGTGGCTATATTATGGCCACAATGAGAGTTGACTTCAACACGTCCGGTTGCCCTCGGGCCCGAAGGCGTGTACAATTACAGACGAATTCAGTGAACAATCCCGGAGGGGCACCATGATCACCATCACCGCGCCGGCGGCAGCGAAGCTGTCCGAGATCCTCAAGCAGCACGACGATCCCGCGTCGCGGCTCCGGCTGTTCATCGCCAAGGGCGGGTGTCACGGGTACACCTACGGCATGGCATTTGACGCCGAGCGCCATGATGGCGACCAGGTGATCAGCCAGCACGGCGTCGAACTGGTGGTGGATCCCGTGAGCTCCCGGGTCCTGGCCGGTGCGCAGATCGACTACGTGCGGTCGGTGGCCGGCGAGGGGTTCACGGTGCGCAATCCGAACGCGGTGGAGACGTGCGGGTGCGGGCACTCGTTCCAGACCCGCGACGGGTCCGGTGAGCCGGATCCGTGCGACGACGCCGCGAAGCACTGACAGTGCAGGCGGAGCCCGCAGCGACGCGGACTCCGCGATGAAGGAGGGCGGGATGACCGATCAGGCAGGCACGCTGGAGCACGGCGGCGATCTGCGCGAGCGGGTCGAAAGGGTTCTCGACACGATCAGGCCCTACGTGCAGGGCGACGGGGGCGACATCGAACTGGTGGACGTGACCGACGGCATCGTCCAGGTGCGCCTCGCCGGGGCCTGCGTGGGGTGCATGCACTCGATGATGACGCTGCAGGCCGGCATCGAGCGCATGTTGAAGCAAGAGATCCCAGAGGTCCGCGTAGTGGAGGCGGTCCCCTTCTAGTCGCGGTTCGACCAGGCAATCCGGGCCCCCCACGGCGCGCGGGCGGGCCCTTTTTCTTGAGGCTCCGAGAGCACGATGGGTGAGTGGGCGCACGTCCTCAGGAAGCTGGACGACTATCGGTGGGAGATCCCACCGTCGTACAAGCCCGGCATGCGCGTGCCGGGGCTGGTCTTCGCCGACGAGCGCATGCTGCGGTCGATGGGCGAGGAGCAGGCGTTCGAGCAGGTGGCCAACGTCGCCACGCTTCCGGGCATCGTGGGCCGCTCGCTAGCGATGCCGGACATCCACTGGGGGTACGGGTTCCCGGTCGGCGGCGTGGCGGCGTTCGATGTGGATGACGGGATCATCTCGCCCGGCGGCGTGGGGTATGACATTAACTGCCTGGCCGGCGACGCCAGGGTACTCCATGAGCACGGCTACCACAGGCCGATTGAGGACTTCGGGGCGTGCTGGAACCGTGAGCGTATCAAGTGTGTGAGCCCGCACACCGGGGTCAGGAACACCGACATCCTCGCGTTCATGAAGTTCCCCGGGGCCCGCGCCGAGGTCTTCAAGCTGACGACGCTGTCGGGCCGCGAGATCGTCGCCACCGAGGATCATCCATTCATGACTCCGGAGGGGATGCGACCCTTGAGGGACGTACACCCCGATCAGTACGCGGCGGTCTATCCCTTCGAGGGGCTGCGGTTTGAAGAACCCTCCCGCGAGGTCTTGGTGTCCGAAGCGCGTGTGCGCCGGGCATACCCCGGCAGCCAAAACGGCTTGCAGCAGACGCTCGGGGCGCTGCGCCGGCGCGGGCTGCTGCCCCTGACGATGGATCATCCCGCGGTCCCGTACCTCGCGAAGCTGGTCGGATTCGTACAGGGGGACGGGAGCCTTCAGATACGGCCGAACGGGAGCGCCCAAACCGCCTTCTACGCCGAGCCGGAGGATCTCGAGACGATCCGGCGGGACGTTGCGGCGCTGGGGTTTGCGCCGTCACGAATCTACCAGCGCCGCCGTTCCCACGCGATCGACACGCCGTACGGTCGGCGGGTGTTTGCGCGCACGGAGTCATCTGTCTTCGTGCGATCGACGGCGCTCGCCGTGCTCCTCGTCTGCCTCGGGGCCACAGCGGGGAACAAGACCACCCAGGACGTCGTCATGCCGGAGTGGCTCGATCGCGCGCCAAGGTGGATCAGGCGGCTTGTGCTCGCAGCGCTCTTCGGCGCGGAACTGTCGAGCCCGCAGACGGTGACTGATCATCCGTACAACTTCGTTTCTCCCGTTTTTCCGCTGAGCAAACGACGCCCCAGCCTCGAGAGCGGTCGGCGCTACCTGTCCCAGATTCGGGCATGGCTGGGCGATCTAGGGATCGAGAGCGAGGTGCTGGCCGAGCGTGAGGAGAACGGTCCGCGCGACGGAGATGTCTCCATCAGGCTCAGGCTTCAAATCTCGAGCCGTCCTGAGAACTTGATAACACTGTGGAGCACCGTCGGATACGAGTACTGCCAGCGAAAGCAGGCTCTGGCCAATGTGGCTGCACAGTACCTGCGTTTGAAGCGGCAAGTCGTGGAGGCTCGCCAGGCGGCTGTCAGGGCGGCCCGGAGGATGAGCGCCGCAGGAATGTCTCAGCGCGCTATCACCGCCGCGATTGGATCTCCGTTCGTGAACGCACGATTTGTCGCCCGGACCCTCGAGCAGCCGGAACCCCGCGACGTGCGGGTGGGGAAGACCTTCGTCGATTTCTGGACATTTCTTCAGCAGGCCACGCGCGGGCTGGATGGGACCGGGCAGGTCTGGGACCAGATCGTGCGGAAGGAACCTGTGCCGTTCGCCGGTCCCGTGTACGACTTCACGGTCAGAGACCCAGGGCACAACTTCATCGCCAATACGTTTGTGGTGTCAAACTGCGGAGTGCGGTTGCTCCGGACCGACCTGACGGAGGCTGACGTCCGCCCCAGACTCGAGGATCTCGTCGAAACCCTCTTCCGGGCCGTCCCGTCCGGTGTGGGGGTTGGAGGCCGCATCAAGGTCGGCATGGGCGAGATCGACCAGGTGCTGAAGAAGGGCGCGCGCTGGGCCGTCGCACAGGGGTACGGCACCGCCGACGACCTGGAGGTCACCGAGGCCGGGGGCGCGCTCGAGGGCGCCGAGCCGGATGCGGTCAGCCAGGAGGCCAAGAAGCGGGGCCGCGGGCAGATCGGCACGCTCGGGTCGGGCAACCACTTCCTCGAGGTCCAGCTCGTCGATCAGATCTTCGATGCGGCGGCCGCGCGTGGGCTCGGCCTCGAGGCACTCGGCCAGGTAGTCGTGTTCATCCACACCGGCTCTCGGGGCCTGGGCCACCAGGTTTGCACCGACTACCTGCGCACCAGCGAACGCGCCGGCCGCGAGCACGGCATCCACCTGGTGGACCGCCAACTCGCCTGCATGCCCCTGCGCTCTCCCGATGGCCAGCGCTACTTCGGCGCGATGTGCGCGGCGGCCAACTTCGCGTGGGCCAACCGTCAGCTCATCACGCACTGGGTGCGGGAAGGATTCGAGCGAACCTTCGGGAAGTCGTGGGAGCACGTCGGTATCCGGCTCGTGTACGACGTGGCCCACAACATCGCGAAGATCGAGGAGTACGAGGTCGGCGGCGGCCGCCGCCGTGTGTGCGTGCACCGCAAGGGCGCCACGCGCGCGTTTCCCGCCGGGCATCCCGAGGTGCCGGCGCGCTACCGGCACGTCGGCCAGCCCGTGTTCGTGCCGGGGGACATGGGCCGGTACTCGTTCGTGGCGGTCGGGTCCGAAGGCGCCATGCGCGAGAGCTTCGGCTCGACATGCCATGGGGCCGGCCGCGTGCTCGGCCGCAAGGCCGCGGTCCGGCAGCTCGCGGGGCGCGACGTCGCCGAGGAGCTTCGGCGGGCGGGGATCGCGGTGCGCGCACACGACCGCAGCCTCCTGGCCGAGGAAGCGCCGGCCGCCTACAAGGACGTGGCCGACGTCGTCGCGGTCTGCCACGATGCCGGGCTGTCGAAGCGGGTGGCGCGCATGCGTCCCATCGGAGTGGTGAAGGGGTAGCCACATGCAGATGCTGGCGGTCGACGAGCAACGCCTGCTCCACCAGACGATCCGCGAGTTCGCCAGCGATGTCCTGCGGCCTCATGCCGCGGAGTGGGACCGCGAGGGGCGGTTTCCGCTCGAGCTGGTCCCGCGGATGGCTAAGCTCGGACTGCTCGGCATGACTGTGCCGGCCGACTATGGCGGCGCGGCCCTGCCGATGCTGGGCGTCGCCACCGCGATCGAAGCCCTGGCGTGGGGCGACGGCGGCGTGGCGCTCTCGGTGGCCGCGCACAACTCATTGTGCACCGGCCACGTGGCCGCGTTCGGCGACGAAGTGCAGCGCCGGCGGTGGCTGCCGCGCCTGGCTGCCGGGGACGCACTAGGCGTGTGGTGTCTCACCGAGCCCGGCGCCGGCAGTGACGCGGCCTCGATCGCAACCCGCGCCGAGCGCCGGGGCGACGCGTGGGTCCTCAACGGGACCAAGACCTTCGCCACCAACGGGAGCCTCGGAGGGGTCTACGTGGTCATGGCGCAGACCGAGCCCGGCGCCGGCCGTCGCGGGATCACCGCCTTCGTCGTCGAGCGCGGGGCCCCGGGCCTGGAGATCGGCAAGAAGGAGGACAAGCTCGGTGTCCGGAGCAGCGACACCGCGGAGGTGCGCTTCGTCGACTGCGCGGTGCCGGAGGCCCACCGGCTCGGGGACGTCGGCGATGGGTACCGGCAGGCCATGCGGGTGCTGGAACGCGGTCGGATCGGGATCGCGGCGATGGCGGTGGGGATCGGCCGTGCGGCCCTGGACGCCAGCGTAGCGTACGCGGAGCAGCGGCAGGCCTACGGCCGGCCGATCGCCGAGCTGCAGGCGATTCAATTCATGCTGGCCGATATGGCCACCGAACTCGACGCGTCCTGGCTGCTCGTCGAGCACGCCGCGGCGCTGGCCGACGCCGGCGCGCCATTCCGGCGCGAGGCGTCGATCGCCAAGCTGTACGCCTCCGAGGCCGCGGCGCGCGCGACGGCGAAGGCCGTGCAGATCCACGGAGGGTACGGGTTCATCAAGGACTATCCCGTCGAGCGCTTCTACCGCGATATCAAGCTGTGCGAGATCGGCGAGGGGACGAGCGAGGTGCAGCGTGCGATCATCTCGCGCAGCGTGCTTGAGGGTGCCGAGGGCTTGCGCGGATGAGCGCCGGCCGGTCCCTGCAGGATCGCCTCGCCGTCGGCCCCCTGCTCGCCGACGGCGCCATGGGCACGATGCTCTACGCCCGAGGCGTCCCCTTCGATCACTGCTTCGAAGCGCAGAACGTCAACCGGCCGGACCTGGTCCGGAGCGTTCACGTGGCGTACCTGGAGGCGGGCGCGGAGCTGCTGGAGACCAATACCTTTGGCGCCAACCGGTTCAAGCTGGCCGTGCACGGACTGGCCGAGGAGCTCGGCGCCATCAATGCCGCGGGCGTGCGCCTGGCGCGCGAGGCGATCGAGGTATCGGGTCGGCGCGCGTGGGTCGCCGGCTCGATCGGCCCGCTGGGTCGGCAGATGGCCCCGATCGGTGCGCTTGCCGAGGCCGAGGCCGAGGCCGCGTTTGCGGAGCAGGCGCAGACGCTCGCCGAGGCCGACGCCATCATTCTCGAGACGTTCTCCGATCTGAACGAGATCGCGGCCGCCGTCCGCGCCGTGCAGCGGGTGGCGGATCGTCCGATCATCGCCCAGATGACCTTTGCGCAGGATGGCCGTACGCTGCTCGGCTACACCCCCGAGGAGATCGTGGGGCGCCTGGAGTCTCTCGGCGTCGCCGTGATCGGCGCCAACTGCAGCGTTGGGCCTCAGGGGATCGTCGAGGTCATCGATCGCATGGCCGCTGCCGGCCACACGCCCCTGTCGGCGATGCCCAACGCCGGGCTTCCGGCCTATGTGGGCGGGCGGTTCGTCTACGTGTCGTCGCCCGCGTACATGGCGGAGCGGGCGGTCGCCATGATCGAGGCCGGTGCGTCCATCGTCGGGGGGTGCTGTGGGACGACGCCCGAGCACATCGCGGCCATGCGGTTGGCGACGACCGACCGCCGCACGGTGGCCCGACGGCCGGTTGCCCCGGCGGTTTCAGCGGCACCGCCCCCGCCGGTTGCGACGATGGAGCCGTCGAGCACGCTGGCACAGAAGCTCGGCAGGCGATTCATCATCACCGCCGAGATCTCGCCGCCCCGCGGGGCCGACGACGCCGAGGAGCTGGAGATCTGCCGGAGGCTGCGGGCGGCCGGCGTCGACGCGGTAGACGTGGCGGACAACCCGCTGGCGCGCCTGCGCATGAGCCCGTGGGCCACGGCGGCTCGGATCCAACGCGAGGTGGGGCTGGAAGCGATCCTTCACTTCACGACCCGGGACCGCAACGTGATGCGGCTCCAGTCGGACTTGCTGGCGGTCCACGCGCTGGGCATCCGCAGCATGCTGGTCCTGCGCGGCGACCAGCCCCAGGCAGGCGACTATCCGCAGGCCTCGGCGGTCTCAGACATCTTCCCATCAGGGGTCGTGCGGATGATCAAGGAGTTCAACCGAGGTCGCGATGTGGCGGGCAACCCCATCGGCGAGCCGACGCGGTTTCTGGTCGGCGTGGCCCTCAACCTGGCCCCGCTCGACCCGGCGCGCGAGATGCGCGGGTGGGAGAAGAAGCTGGCAGCTGGCGGGGACTTCGTCTGCACGATGCCGATCTTCGAGCCTGAGACTCTGGAGGCGTTCCTGTCCCGCTACGGCAGGCCGCCCATTCCGATGCTGGTCGGGGTCCTCCCGCTGCGCGGGGCGCGGCACGCAGAATTCCTCCACAACGAACTGCCCGGCATGATCATTCCTGAGCGCGTCCGAGCGCAGATGCGCGACGCGCGCGATGGCCGGGAGATGGGCATGCGTTTGGCGCGCGACCTGCTTGGGATCATTCGCGATCGAGCAGACGGCGTCTATCTGATTCCCTCGTTCGGCCGGTACGATCCGCTCATCGACCTAGTGCGCGAGGTGCGCACGGTGCAGCCGGCGCGGTAGCATGCATGGACCGCGAGATCCGCGCTGAGGGCCACCGCCTGATCCATGCGCCCCTGCACCGCGTCTGGCAGGTGCTGAGCCGCCTGGAGTCGCACCCTCGATACACGAACCTCTGGCTGACCGCCGATCTGCTTGAGCACTCACAGGCCTCTGCGGTCGTGGAGTTCCGAGGGTTCTTCGGCGGGCTGCCCATCACCTCGGTCCAGCGGATGGTGCTGCGCCCGCCCGGCCGGATCGAGTTCCGGCAGGTCCGGGGCACGCTGCGGGCGCTGTCCGGCGCGTATGTGTTGAGCGATGCCGGCGGTGAGACCGAGCTGGAGGCGCAGATCGCGGTCGATCCGGGGATCGTGTTCTTCGGCGAACCCTCGGTGCGGCAGATCCTGGCCGCCCATATCGACGGCACGCTGGCCAAGATCAAGGCATCGGCGGAGCGCGACCTCGTGCGCCCGCTGCCCCGCCGCACGGCTCCTGCCGCTGAGAGTGAGCGGTCGTCCAGGACGTCTGCGGCGGCGACGGCGTCCGTAGATGCCCCCGCTGAAGCGGTGTCGGAAGACGAGGTCCTGCCCGATATTGAGGTGCCCGGACCGCTGTCCGATCGCACCGTCGGTGCGGCGGACGAAGCAGGTTCGACACCTCCAACCGAGACGGCCGGTGAGCAGAAGCGCGCTCCGGCGGGCCGCCGGCGGCGCCGCCGGCGCCGGAGGCAGGGCGGCGCGCCGCGTCCGCCGGCGACCGGGTGATGGTACACTGGCAGTGCGCGCCGCTTCTTGTGCGTGCTGCCCACTGAAGGAGGCGACCGATGGCCCGGCAGACCGACGGCCCGACGAAGGCACAGATCTTGGAGGCCCTGCGGGACGTCCAGGATCCCGAATTGCGGAAGAGCATCGTCGAGCTGGACATGGTGAAAGACATCGCGGTCCGCGACGGCCGTGTGACGGTCGAGGCGCTGCTCACGATCAGTGGGTGCCCCCTGCGCGACACCATCGCAGGCGCCATCACCGACAAAGTGCGCTCGCTGCCGGGCGTCCGGGACGTCCACGTGCATCTCGGCGTGATGAGCCAGGAGCAGCGACAGGCCCTGGTCGAGCGGCTCCGGGCCGGACAGATGCACCCGGCGCGGACGCCGGCGTTCCTGACCCCCGAGTCGCCCACGCGGGTCATTGCGGTGGCGAGCGGCAAAGGCGGCGTCGGCAAGTCGACCGTGACCGCCAATCTCGCCATGGCCCTGGCGATGGACGGACGAAGAGTCGGGGTGATCGACGCCGACGTCTACGGGTTCTCGATCCCCAGGATGCTGGGGATCCAGGGTCGTCCCACGGCCGTCGGCGACATGCTCATCCCTCTTGAGCGTGACGGTATCCGCGTGATGTCGATCGGATTCCTGCTGCCCGACGAGGGCGAGGCTGTGGTCTGGCGGGGCCCCATGCTGCACAAGGCGCTGGTCACCTTCATCCAGGAGGTGCACTGGGGCGATGATCTGGAGTACCTGCTCATCGACCTGCCGCCCGGGACCGGCGACGTGTCGCTGTCCATCGCGCAGACGCTGCCGCGCGCAAGCCTGTTGATCGTGACCACACCGCAGCCGGCAGCCGCCTCAGTGGCCCAGCGCGCGGCGAAGATGGCCGAGAAGGTCAACATGGAGGTCGTGGGCGTCGTCGAGAACATGTCCGGATTCACCCCGACCCCCGGAGGGCCGACGATCGACGTCTTCGGACGGGGCGGCGGGCTGCGGCTGGCCGAGCAGCTTGGCGTGCCGCTGCTGGGCGAGATCCCGATCGACGTGGCCATCCGGGAGGGGAGTGACGCCGGCGAGCCTGTGGTGAAGACACACCCCACGTCGCCATCTGCCGGGGCACTGCGCGATGTCGCGCGCAGGCTCATTGAGCTGGTTCCGGTTGGCGTGCACGCGTAGCGTGACAAGACTCCACAGGAGGAGGGTCTTGCGTGGCTGAGCAGACATTGCTGCAGGCGCGCAACTACATCGCGGGCCGATGGGTCGGTGCCGCCGGCGGTCAGACCATGGCCTCCATAAGCCCGGCGACCGGCGCTGTGCTCGGCATGGTCCCCGACTCCTCCCGGGCCGATGTCGACGACGCCGTGCGCGCCGCGGCCGCGGCATGGCCGCGCTGGCGCGCCACCCCCGCGCCGCGGCGCGCCGAGATGCTCTACCGCGCCGCCGAGCTGCTGGTCCAGCGCAAGGAGGATCTGGCTCGCCTGATGACCCGCGAGATGGGCAAGATCCTGACCGAGACCCGGGGCGACGTGCAGGAAGCCATCGACATGACGTACTACATCGCGGGCGAGGGCCGGCGGCTCCACGGGTACACCACGCCGAGCGAGATGCCCCGCAAGGCCGCCTACTGCGTTCGGCAGCCGTTGGGCGTGGTCGGCGTGATCACGCCGTGGAACTTCCCCATGGCAATTCCGTCGTGGAAGATCATCCCGGCGCTGGTCTGCGGCAACACGGTCGTGTTCAAGCCCGCCTCGCAGACGCCGCTGGTCGCCGCGGCGTTCGTCCAGGTGCTCGAGGAGGCCGGGGTGCCGCCCGGTGTACTCAACTTCGTGACCGGCCGGGCGGCCGGCGCGGCGCTCGTGGACCATCCCGAGGTCGCGCTCATCTCGTTTACCGGGTCGACCGAGATCGGACTGCAGCTTGCGGCGCGCTGCGCCGCGCGCGGCGCCCGCGTGTCGCTCGAGATGGGCGGGAAGAACGCGGCCATCGTGATGGACGACGCCGATTTGGATCTCGTGACCGATGCGCTGACCTGGAGCGCCTTCGGTACCACCGGGCAGCGGTGCACCGCGTGCAGCCGCATCATCGCCCTGCCGGGCGTGCGCCGTGAGGTCGTGGACCGGCTGGTCGACCGCGCCGCGCGTCTGCGGGTCGGCGATGGGCTGGATGCGGACACCGAGATGGGTCCCCTGGTCAGCGACGGGCAGCGCGAGACCGTCGAGCGATACGTGGCCATCGGGCAGCAGGAAGGCGCGCGCGTCGTGGTCGGTGGGACGCGGTTGGCGCCCCGAGGCCTCGAGGGCGGGTACTACTTCGCGCCGACGATCTTCGACGAGGTCCGGCCGGGGATGCGGATCGAGCAGGAGGAGATCTTTGGGCCGGTCGTGGGCGTCGTCGAAGCGGCGACGCTTGAGGATGCGATCGCCGTGGTGAACAACGTGCCGTACGGGCTGTCGGCGTCGATCTTCACGCGCGACATCGGCGCGGCCATGCGGGCGGTCGAGGAGATCCGCACCGGCATCGTCTACGTCAACCATGGGACGATCGGCGCCGAGGTCCACCTGCCGTTCGGCGGCACCCGTCAGACCGGCAACGGGCACCGCGAAGGCGGCCAGCAGGTGCTGGACGTCTTCACGGAGTGGAAGAGCGTGTATGTCGACTACAGTGGGAGGCTCCAGCGGGCCCAGATCGACCGTGACTAGAGTGCTCGGGCTGATGTATGCGAAGCGCGACGACAAGCGACGGGCCGCGTACCACGTCGCCGCCGGCTTGATGCTCGCCTGTGTGGCTGCGACGCCCACAGCGGGGGCCCCCGCCCCGCGGGCGGGGGCCGGGCTTCAGATCACCGCCGACGAGATCACTGTGGACGCCGCCCGGCGCGTGGCCACGGCGGTGGGCCAGGTACGCATCTCCGATGGACGGGTGACGGCCACATCGGCCCGGGCCACGGTGCACCACGCGCAGGGCCGCGGGGTGCTGACCGGTAACGCCCGGGTGGTCGCGCCGCAGGGCGACCTCGAGGGGTGGGAGATCACCGTGGAGTTCACGGCGCAGACGATCACCCGCGTGACCGCGCGCGGCAACGCCAGCCTGGATGCGGAGGACACCCTCACGGCGGCGCAGACGATCGTGATCGTGCCCGCCGACGCCACGCTGGTCGCCGAGGGAGAGGTCTCGGTCTTCGCCAAGCCCGACATCATTGCGACCGCCCCCAGGCTGCGGTACGCTCGCGGCGAGGGGCGCATCGTGCTCGACGGCCGGGCGCGAGTGCGGAACCGCGACGGGTTCGTAGAGGCCGACCGGCTGGAGGGGCTCCGGCTGTCCGAGCGCGTGGTGGCCACCGGCGGCGTCCACGCGTCGTTCCGCGACATCGAGGTCCGGAGCCGGACGGCCGAGGTCTTCGCGGTGGAGCGGCGCGCGGTGTTCGCCGGCGATGTCCGGTTGACGCAGCCAGGGCGCCGCATGGTGACCGAACGGGTCACGATCTGGTACGACGAGGGTCGGGTCGTCGCGGAAGGCCAAACCTCGATCCGGCTCGAACCGCAACGCTAATCCGCGTTCCCTCGTGGCGCAGGCCCGTGGGGGGTAAGGAGGGACGATCATGGTCATCGAACGCACGAGGCGCCCTGTGCTCGAGATGGTGCCGATGGCGCACGGCAAGCGCGCGCGTCTCTACCGGTTGCTATACGAGCATGGGCCGGGACACGGCTCGATGCTGGTCCTGCCGGTGGACCAGGGGTTGGAGCACGGTCCAGTGGACTTCCTGCCCAACCCGCCCAGCGAGAATCCGGACTTCCAGATCCGGCTGGCCATCGAGGGCGGATACTCGGCGATCGCATTCCACTACGGGATCGCCGCTCGATATCTGCCACCGTATGCTGGCAAGATCCCGCTGATCCTCAAGATCAACGGCAAGACCGATATCCCGCCTTCCGACCGCGCGTTCTCCGGGCTGACCGGCCGTGTCGAGGACGCCGTGCGCTTGGGCGCGGATGCGGTCGGCTACACCCTGTACGTCGGCTCGCCCCGACAGGACGAGGACTTCAAGCAGCTGACCGAGGTGCGGGCGGAGTGCGACCGATACGGGATGCCGTTGGTCGTCTGGTCGTATCCCCGCGGCGAGGCCATCGAAAAGAAGGGCGGACGGGACAGCCTGTTCGCGGTGGACTACGCATCGCGGGTCGCGGCTGAGCTCGGCGCTGACGTCATCAAGCTCAACGTGCCGGTCTTCGACCAGAAGGCCAAGGAGACGTCACCCAAGCCGTACAACGAGATGATCCTCGAGTACCAGGCTGCGGTGGAGAAGGTCGTGCGCAGCGCGGGCCAGGCGTTCGTGCTGTTCTCGGGCGGCAGCAAGATGGGCGATGAGGACCTGCTGGACAAGGCCCGGCTGGTGATGGAGGCGGGCGCCACCGGGCTGATCTTTGGCCGCAACATGTGGCAGCGACCGATGGCCGAGGCTCTACGCCTGACCGGGGAGATCAAGCGCCTCATCCTGGCCGCAGTGGCATGAGACGAGCGGCGCGGGGCGCGGGGTGAGGGCCCGGCGGGCATTCCCGGCGAGCGTCTCGCTCGCGCCCCTCGGTCCGCATGTTGACAATGCGCTCCCCGACGAGGTCGCCGGTGGGCTGATCGGGCTGATCGGTGACCGCCCGTCGGTCTATTCGCGCAGCCCGCAGATCTGGACCGCTGCGCTGCGGCGGCTCGGCATCGAGGCCGCCTATCTCCCGCTGGACGTTCGCCCCGGGCGCCTCGGCGATCTGGTGGCGGCGTTGCGAGGGATCCCGGGGTGGTGGGGCGCCAACGTGACGGTCCCGTTCAAGGAGCCCATCATCACCTTGATTGACGAGGTCTTGCCTGCCACCGAAGGGATCGGCGCTGTGAACACGATCACGCGCCGCCCGGATGGACAGCTGGTTGGCGCAAACACGGACGGGGTTGGGGCCGTGGCCGCCCTCCTGCATGCCGGCCCCGATGGCCCCCTGGTGGACACTCTCTACGGGCAGACCGTGCTGCTGATCGGCGCCGGCGGTGCTGCGCGGGCGGCGGGGATCGCCCTGGTCCCACTCCTGGGGACCGGGGAGTTGCTGGTCGTGAGCCGGACGATCTCTCGGGCCGAGGAGGTGGCGGTTCGGGCCCGGGCCGCGGGCGGGCGTGTCCGGGTGCTCACCGAGGATAGCGCTGATGACTGGCTTGGCCGCGTCGATGTGGTCATCAACGCGTCGACGCGCGGGCAGGCGGGCATTCTCCGGCGTCCCGATGGGTGGACCTGCCTGGAACCCTACTCCGCCATGGCGCCGGCGTCGCCCGCGGTGCTGCCGCCTGCGCCGGAGGCGGAGTTCCTGGCCTCGTGGCGGGTACGGTCGCAGCGCGATATCGAAGCGAATCACGCTTGCTCACGCGCCCGCATGCGGCGCCTCCCCCCTCACGCCGTGCTGCTCGACATGGTGTATGCCCCACCCGAGACCATCACGATGCGGCACGCATGGGAAGTGGGGCTCCGCGCCGCCAATGGGCGGTGGATGATGATCGTGCAGGCCGCTGAAGCCTGCGTGGCCCACATCTGCGCCCGGGCCGTCGCGTCGCTGGGCCTCGACCGCGAGACCGCGCGGCGCGATGCCATCGCGGCCATGGCCGAGGCCTGGACGACTGAATGAGGGGAGGAGACCATGCGCGCGGTCCGGATGCACGAGCACGGTGGGCCTGAGGTCCTCGTCTACGAGGACGCGCCCGATCCACACCCCGGACCCCTGGACGTCGCGGTCCGCGTCCGCGCCGTGGCGCTCAACCACATCGACCTCTGGGTCCGCCGCGGGCTTCCGCGGTTGCGCCTGACATTTCCCCACATCCTCGGAGCCGACATCGCAGGAGTTGTGGAGGCCGTCGGGGAGCGGGTGGCAGGTGTGGCGGTGGGCGACGAGGTGGTCCTCGCGCCGGGCGTCTCGTGTGGACAGTGCGCGGCCTGCGTGGACGGCCGCGATACGCTGTGCGCCGACTATTCGATCCTCGGCGAGCACATCCTCGGAGGATACGCGGAGCGTGTGGTGGTGCCAGGCGTCAACGTGCTGCCCAAACCGGCGCGCCTCTCATTCGAGGAGGCCGCCGCCGTGCCGCTGGTGTTCCTGACCGCCTGGAACATGCTGGTCACCAACGGTCGTATCCAGATGGGCGACGTGGTGCTCGTGTGGGGGGCCGGCAGCGGGGTCGGCAGCGCGGCTGTCCAGATCGCGCGGACGCTCGGCGCGCGGGTCATTGCCACCGCGGGCGCCGGGTGGAAGCTCGACCGCGCGCGCGAACTGGGCGCCGACGAGGTGATCAACCACGCCGAGCACGACGTCGCCGCCGAGCTCAAACGGCTGGTCGGCCGCCGCGGCGTGGATATCGTGTTCGACCATGTGGGCGCCGCGACATGGGAGACCAGCCTCAAGGCGCTGGCCCGGGGCGGCCGGCTGGTGACCTGCGGCGCGACCTCCGGATCCGAGGCGATGACCGACGTCCGATACATCTATGGACGGCAGCTCACAATCGCGGGCACATGGGTGGGAACCAAGCGCGAGCTCCGCGAGGTCATGCGACTCGTCGAGGTGGGCCGCGTGCGGCCGGTCGTGCATGCGGTCGTGCCGCTCGCGCGGGCCGCCGACGCCCACCGGATGATGGAACGCCGCGAGCAGTTTGGAAAGATCGTGCTGGTGCCTTAGGCCGGAGGGCGTTCCTCTTGGCCGATCCACTCCCCGCCCCCGGCCCAGACCTCCTTCTTCCAGATGGGCACTGTCTGCTTGAGGGTGTCGATCGCGAACCGCCCGGCCTCGAACGCCTCGCGCCGGTGCGGCGCCGAGACCGCGATCGCCACACTGACCTCGCCGATGCCGACATGTCCCAGGCGGTGGACCATCGCGATGCGGACGCCCCACCGCTCGACGGCGTGCGCGGCAATGCGGGTCATCTCCGCGCGCGCGAGCGCCCCGTACGCCTCGTACTCCAGATGCTCCACATGCCGGCCCCTGGAGTGCTCGCGCACTGTGCCCAAGAACAGCACCACGGCGCCGGCGCCCGGATGCGTCACGGCGTTGAGGAGGCCCTCGGCCTGGATCGGATCACGCACCAGGTCGATCCTGGCATCGGGGTCGCTGGCCGCTCCCCCACTGACCGGCGCGATGAGCGCGACCCGGTCGCCGTCGCTCAGGCGGTGGGAGGCGGCCTGGACGGTGTCGTTCACCGCGACCGCCACCGCAGGGGCGACATGCCGCAGCCCTGGATGTTGCGCGGACAGCAGTGGCCAGACGTCGCCGGCCGTTGTGCCGGCAGGGACGGTGAGCGAGAGCGCAGCCGCGCCGACCGCCTCGCGGTGTGCGGCAAACAGGTGAACGGTGATCTGCATGGCGATGTCTGCGGAAGTTCAGGCGCATCGTAACACGCGCGGCCGCGGCCGACAAGCGCGCCCCACCGACCGTCCGCGGAGTGTGCGCGGCCGCGCGGGGGTCGTCGCGGCGTGGTTGATCGCCTGGGTGATGGCGCTTGCGCCGGCATCGCCAGCTGTAGCCGGGCCGTGGCTCATCAGCCGGGACCAGGAGATCCAGATTGGCCGTCAGGCCGCGGAGCAGCTCGAGGCCGAGGTCGGGCTCTCCCCTGACGCTACGCTCCGCGCCAGGTTCGACGGCATCGGCCGGCGGATCGCGCAGGTCTCCGGCCGTCGTGATGTGCCCTACACCTTCAGGGTGCTGCGGAGCCGCGAGGTCAACGCGATCTCGCTGCCGGGTGGATTCATCTATGCCACCGAAGGGCTGATGCGGTTTGTGGGCTCAGACGCCGAGCTGGCGTTTGTCGCCGGGCACGAGGTGGGGCATGTGGCGGCCCGCCATCACGTCACGATGATTGAGCGCCACCTCCTCTTCGGCCTGCTCGCCCGCCTGCTCCTCGGCGGCGAGGGGACCGCGGCCCAGCTGGGCGGGATCGTGCGGTTCCTGCTCGCCAGGGGGTTCTCCCGCGAGAACGAGTACGAGGCCGACCGCCTGGGGCTCGCCTACACCCACCGGGCCGGCTATGATGCTTCAGCCGGGCTGCGGTTCCTCGAGCGCCTGCGCGCGGCCGAAGGGCGCGATCCCGGCCAGGTCGAGGTGTGGCTGCGTACGCATCCGGCGCTGTCCGACCGGATCGCGCGCGCGCGGGGCGAGCTGCGCGCACTGGGGTACCGGCTCCCCCTGGCGCGGTGAGCGGTCTGGCCATGCGCATCCTCGATCCGTACGCGGTGCCAGGAGTCTATCGCAAGGCGCAGTTGCACTGCCACACGCGGCGCTCAGACGGGCGTTTCGCGCCCGCTGACCTGGCCCGGCGATACCGTGACGCCGGGTACGCGTTCGTCTGCTTCACCGATCACAACGTCCTCACGCGGTGTGACGAGGCCGGCGACAGGGAGTTCCTCGCCCTCCCGGGTGTTGAGGAGACCGTCACGTGGGGCGTTCCACCGTTGGGCCCGCACCTCGGGCGGCTGATGGTTGACGAGGTGCTGGGCTCGGGATCGGCGGAGGAGCGTGTCGCGCGCACGCTGCGATCCGGCGGGGTTCCATGCCTGCACCATCCGTCGTGGACCGGCAATCTGTGGACCGGCGCCTGGTCCGTCCAGGCGATGGCGTCGCTGCCCGGGCCGTTCCTGGTGGAGATCTGGAACCTGCACTCGGACTCCGCCGAGGACATCCGCCGCTGGCTTCGGGCGGTGCGCGCTCACGGCCCGGCCGTGACGATCGGCGCGGTCGCCGCCGACGATTGTCACACGGCGATCCAGTTCAACCGCGGCTGGGTCATGGTCAAGGTCGAGCGCGTTGCAGCCGGGGCCCTGCGCGAGGCACTGCTGGCCGGCGCGTTCTACGCGAGCACCGGCGTGACGGCCGACTTCGGCACAGACGGTGCCGCGATCACGTTCAGCAGCGATGCCGACGAGGCGATCGTCTTCGATGCCGCCGGCGCAGAGCGCGCCAGGATCCGGGGAGGGAGCGGTCGGTACCCGGTCGCCGGCGACGAGCGCTTCGTGCGCGTCGAGTGCCGCGCCGGCGCGCGGCGCGCGTGGAGCCAGGTGTTCTGGATCGAAGGCCCGGCGTCCGGCTGAGCGACAACGTCCCGAGGTCAGACCCGCGCGCGCCCGTCGTCGAGCATCTCGAGGATCGCCTCCGCGGTACGCTTGGCGCCTCCTGGCGGGCCCATGTGGATGCGTCCGACATCGCCACGCCGTCGGCGCTCGTCGGGATCGCCGAGCAGGCGCGCGGCGGCCGCGCCGGCTTCCTGCCAGTTGCGGGTCGCCACCAAGGCCTCGCCGAGCAGCCGGCGCTGCGCGGCCAGGAACTGGGGACTGAACTGCGCGCCCGGTCCGGGAAACGCCACGACCGGACACCCCAGGCCGGCCGCCTGTTCGTGGGCCGTCCCGGCCATGCCCAGCACGACCCACGCGGATGTCACGGCATCGGCGAAGGCACCGGTCAATCGGATGCGGGCATCCCCGACAACAAGGGTATGCTCATCATGCGGCGCCGTGCCCGGCGCCGCCAGGAGGCGCGTGCGAATCGACGCCGGAGACAGCGTGGACGCGACGGCGAGCAGAAACCGCGCCTGCGGAACCTGTCGCGCGACCTCTGTGGCGGCCCGCGCCAGCAGAAGGGCGTTGTCGGCCGCGTCGTGACGGCTGCCGGGCAGGAGAGCGACCACGGGTGTCCTCGGGTCTGTCTCGAAGGTTTCGCCGTCAGGCTCGATCAAGTCCATCATGATGTTGCCCAGCGCGACGGCCGGCAGCCCCTTTGTCTGCAGCGCGGCGGCGGTCTCCTCATCCCTGGCAAAGATCCGGCGGGCGAACCGCCGCAGCGCGTACAGCGGGAGCGGTCCGAACTCGCTGATGCGGACGGAGTCCGCCGTCGCAAGCAGCAGCGGACGGGCGCAGGCATGGGCCGCCATCCACAGGCAATAGAAGTCGCCGACGGCCACAGCGAGATCACACCGACCGCGCTGATCGGCCAGTGTTCGGCGCTGCGCCGCCCAGTGCGACAGCAGCCCGGCGCGGAGATCGGCCATCAGCCCCCGGTTCCCGCCGCGGAGCGAGAAGCCGGCGCTGGGCATCTCGCGCCTAGGGTCCAGCAGCGGGACGCGGTCAGGATAGACGCCCCTTCCGACCAGTGGATACGCGGTGACGGCCACGCGATCGGCGGGGAGTTCTCGAATGACCCGGCCAGCGATCAGGTCCTCCCCGGTGTCGGTCAGGCGGTAC
>JBBIOB010000058.1:0-18598 GCA_037443565.1 Armatimonadota bacterium
TCGGGCGTAGAACATGACGGTGGGAGGCCAGCCCCGACCCCAGGACAACAGGGCCAACGGTCGAAAGGCGCGTCAACTCAGTGTTTTTCATGGCGAACTAACGAGAATCTCCGGGAGAGGCGCCTCCCCAATCCGCAGACGTCGGACCGTGACGGGCTGGTGGCATTCCTCGCCTCGATGGGCTGGATCGCTGACCTCCCTGACGCGGGTCGACTCCCCCTGCTCGATAAGGTGAAATTGCTGCTCGATGCTTCCGAGTACCGCCGGTCGTGGGAGACTCACACTCACGTCTGCTGGACGCGGCTTTCCGACAGGCAAAGAATCGGAAAACGGCGACCAAACTGACAGGAGTCGTCGATGCCCAAAATGCAGATCTATCCCGCGCCTTGGGCGTCTAGTCTGGTAGCGTGGACAGGATCTAAACGCCGACCTTCGGGTTATGAGCCCCGCCGAGCTACCGCTGGAAACGCGCTCCAGATGCGGGGTTTCGTGACCCCCCGTCTTGTGCGGACCTCTGTGCGTACCTGATTCAGAGGTACTCCGCGTGCTCAGGTAACAATGTAACAAGCTCGGACTATATGCCCAACTCGAAGCGAAAGAGCGTGACATTGTCCCTGCAAATGAACGCGATCAGCGGGAGGTTTGGGATGTACCCGATCTATTGATCCGGCCCGGCGCGTGTCCGATCGACGCGTGCTTCCGAATCTCGACGCGGCCGATGCGCCCGCTCATGACCGTCTCCACGGCGAACTCCAGTCCCTTGAAGGAGAACTTCGTCCCGGGCTCGGGAATCTTCCCGAGATGCTGGTAGATGAATCCGCCCAGGGTATTCGCTCGCTTCCCGGGCAGCGAGATCCCGCAGATCTCTTTGAGCGTATCCAGATCGACCGCCGCGTCAGCGATGACGCGGTCAGGCTGATTCACGTGGATCAGCGGGTGAGGCCGGGACTTGGCAGGGAGTTCCTCCAAGAATACTATCTCTGAGTTGTCGTCATAGGCGAGCAGCTCGGCGTAGCGCCCCCAGGTGATCATCGTACTCAGTTGACGCTGCGCTTCCTCTGGAGGGAACTCTCGTTCCAGCGCGCCCTGCAGGACGCTCGCCTCCAGTTCCTGCCTCGGCGCTGATCCGAGCCGGGTCGCGACCCATGCGAAGAGAGGAAGCCGACGAATGCGTGTGGCGAAGATCTCCTTCCTGGCCAGGACGCTGGCCTCCGCGAACGTGTCTCCCAAAGGGGTCAGCGTGATGTCGCCCTGGGCTACCGTGGCGAATCCTAACAACTCTGCGGCCTCGGTCAGACGGAGCAACTGATCCGAGTCGATGCCGAGTTCCTCGTCCAATCGATGAATATCTGCCCGGTGCTCGGGACTGCCGGCCAAGTGCTCAAGCAACCCTGAGAGGTCGTTGATGTCGATGCGCGGGAGCGGACGGGTCCATCCAGGTTCTCCCGGGGCCGTACCGAGTTCAACCTGCTCCGGCTGCGTTTCGCCGGCCAGAGTGGCGTACACGCGATCCACCATGGCCAGAAACTCGGGCGCCTTCCGCCTGCGGGGATGCGGCAGATCCACCCTCAGGTCGGCCACCACCCGCCCCGGACCTTTCTCCATGACGATGACACGATCGGCCATCAATACCGCCTCATCGATGTCGTGGGTGACCATCAGCACGGCGCGGGTGGGAATCCGGCCCGCCGTCCAGAGTTCGAGGAGTTCGCCGCGCAGGGCTTCCGCGCTCAACACGTCCAGCGCGGAAAACGGCTCGTCCATGCAAAGGAGCTCGGGCTCCACGGCCATCGCCCGCGCGAACCCCACCTTCTGGCGCATCCCGCCAGAGAGCTCGCGAGGATACGCGCGCTCGAAGCCGTCCAGCCCTACTCTGTCCAGCAGATCGACGGCGTGGGCCGTCCGCAGATCGAGCGGCATCCCGCGGGCCTTGAGCGCGATCTCCACATTCTGCTGCACCGTCAGCCACGGGAATAACGCAAACGTCTGAAAGACGATCGTGGCGTGGGGGTTCACGCCGCGGAGCGCGACACCCCGATAGAGCACCCGTCCTTCGGTCGGCCGCTGCAGGCCTGTGATAATCCGGAGCAAGGTGCTCTTCCCGCACCCTGATGGGCCGAGCAGTGCAACGAACTCGCCGTCGCTCACGGTCAGGCTCACGTCCTGAACCGCGATAAAGGGCCGCTGCGAGTCGCCATAGGCCTGCGTGATGTGCTCCAGTTGTAGAAGCGTCGCGGAGTTCTCCATCCCTCACTCCAGCCTGTGGCGTTCCGCGGCCGCCCGATAGAGCCGCCGCCAGAAGAGCCGGTTGATGAGAACGACGGTCAGCACCATCGCGAGGGTGGCGGCGAGTAGCAGGGGAAAGTTGCCCGAGGCCGTCGCCCCGGCGATCAGCGCCCCGATCCCCCTCGTCGCCACGGTCCTTCCACCGAATTCTACGTACTCGGCAACGATGCTTGCATTCCAAGCGCCGCCTCCCGCCGTGATGGCGCCGGTGATGATGTACGGCCACAGCGCCGGCAGGATGAGCGCACGCCATCGGTCGACGCGGCTGAGGCCGAGCATATCGGCCGTGTACTTGAGATCCTGCGGGATCGCCGACGCACCGGCAATGACATTGAACAGGAGATACCATTGTGTGCCAGTAAGCATCAGGAGCACCGCGGCCAGATTGAGCCCACCGGGGAGGGCGATCAGCGCCGCCAGGAACACCGGAAACAGGGCGGTGGCCGGGATGGAAGCCGCGATCTGAGCGAGAGGCTGGAGCCAGGCCGCCAGGCGGACGTTCGTTCCGATCGCCACCCCCACAGGCACGGTCCAGGCCAGTGCGATCACCAGGGCGCTGCTGACCCGGAGCAGGGTTGCGGCCAGCCCCACGCCGACGACCTGCCATTGAGTGGAGGGGATAGCCATCAGCATACCGGTGGCTCGGACCGCTCCGTAGAGCAACACAGCACCGCCCAGCGCTGCCGCCACGTAGAAGCGAGCAGGACGAGCGATGGCCCGCATCTCCGATCCTTCCGCGGAGGGGAAGCGGCGGATCAGGGAGGTGTCCAGACGATCGAGCACGGGAAGGACGGCGCGCCTCCCGACCGCGCCGGCCAGTTGCGACGCGCGCCACGCGTCAAAGAGCCGGGAGGTGGGCGGCCGGCCCGCCTCCACCATCTCGAGCTTGAACCGATCCGCCCAGGCCAGCAGCGGCCGCCAGACGAACTGATCTAGCGCAACGATGACCACGATCAGGGTGGCCACGCCCAGGCCGACGGCCCGGAGGTCGCCCTCTTGCGCCGCCTCCCGCAGGTAGGCTCCCAACCCGGGGAGGCGATAGTCACGCTGGCCGACGGTGAACATCTCGGCCGCCATGAGGAAGAACCACCCTCCGGCCCAGCTCATCATACTGTTCCAGATCAGGCTGATCATGGCGAAGGGAAGTTCCACCGCCCGGAACCGTAACCAGCCGCCGAACCTGAAGATCGTCCCGGCTTCCCTCAGTTCCTTGGGCACCGTGGTCAGCGACTGGTACCAGGCGAAGGCGAGGTTCCAAACCTGGCTGGTGAAGATTAGGACGATCGAGGCGAGCTCCGCTGCGATCGTGGACGGCAGGATCACGCTGAGGCTCAACAAGACCACGGGCAGGAACGACAGGATGGGGACGCTCTGCAGGACGTCGAGCAGCGGCATCAGGATCTGCTCCGCGCGGCGATTGTAGGCGAGCACATATCCGTACGGCAGGGTGAACAGGATCGAGAGCACATAGGCCCCCAGCATCCGACGGAGTGACTGCGCCGCGTACCACGGGAGGACTTCCGGATTCAGCGTGATGACCGGGCCCTGAATCGTCGCCGGCGCATCGATCGCGAGGCGAACGCCTGCGTAGATCAGGACGCCGACACCGGTCAGGACGACCGCATCGCCCCAGGTCAGTGGGCGTGGGGTTGGGGTCTGCAGCGCAAAGGCACGACGTCGTCGCATCCCGGACCGGCCATCTGTTCAAGCGCATCGGGTGTCATCCCGGACACCCTCGGGGATTATACCTGAGCGCCCTCGACGCACGGAAGTCAGTGTGACCAAACCCGCGACCAGGGTGCGTCCCAATGTCCCCGCCATTCTCCTGTTTCGCTCGCCCGAGCGAACAGATCGAATGGCTTCTTGTAGCTAGTGCGCCGTCGCCCAAGTTCGGCGACAGAGCAGGAATCGATTATGCCGCGTACAATCCTTAGACAAGATCGTCGCATCTTTCATCGTCGCAGAGGTCGCAGCTGCCCATGGTCGCATCGTCGTCGCATCGATTTGGCCCCCCTCCTGCCGTCTCCATCCTTCTCCGGCCTGAGGAACGCGTCGAGCTCGAACGTCTCTGCCGGGCCGCCAAGACCAAGACAGAACGTCGGATGGCTGACCGGGCCCAGGCCATCCTCCTGGCCGCTGACGGCTGGGGCAATGTGGCCATCGCCACCCATCTCCACCGGCACCGGTCCTGGGTGCAGAAGTGGCGCCGGCGCTTCGCGCATGACCGGCTGGCGGGGCTCCGGGATCGACCGCGCAGCGGCCGTCCGCCGCGGCTTTTCCCCCCTGCAGCAGGCGCGGATCGTCGCGCTGGCCTGCACCCCACCCGCTGAGGCCGGTCGCGCCTATGTGCGCTGGTCGGTGCGGGCTCTGCACGACGAGATCGAGCGCCGCCAGATTGCGACCCTGCACCCCTCGACCGTACACCACATCCTGACCGACGCCGACCTGCACCCGCATCAGGTGCGGTACTGGCGCCATGCGCTGGCCGAGGATTTTGAAGCCAAGGCGGCCGCGGTGCTCTGGTACTACGAGCGGGTGGCGGCGCTGGCAGAGCGCGGCGAACTGGTCGTGTGCCTGGATGAAAAGCCCAACATCCAGGCGCTGGGCCGCACCATTCCCGATCTGCCGTCGGCGCCTGGCTACGCCCTGCGGCGCGACTGGGAGTACGTGCGGCACGGCACGGTGAACCTGCTCGTGATCTACAATCTCCTCACCGGCCAGCTCTGGGGGCGCGTGCTCGCTCGCAATGATGCGGCGCACTTCATCCCTACCCTGGCGGCGTACCCGGCCGAGCTGCCGTGGGAGATCCGCCGCGTGCACTGCATCCTGGATCAGGGCGCCTCGCACATCGCCAGGGTCACGCGCGAATGGGTCGCGGCCCAGGAAGAATTGGTGCGGTTGCACTTTACCCCCGCCCACGCGTCGTGGCTGAACCAGGCGGAGCTGGCCCTCAGCGCCTTCAGTCGACGCTACCTGCGCGATCGGGTGAGCGAAAGCCGTCAGGAATTGATCACCCATATCTATCGGTCGCTCCGCGAGTACAATCGGCTGCACGCACATCCATTTCAGTGGTCATTCACGAGGCACGCGATGCATCAATGGTACTGCCGCCGAACTTGGGCGACGGTGCACTAGGACAGAGATTTCCACGATCGAAGGTGCAGTTCGATAGGACCGAATCGAGCACGCGCCGCTGTTCGGCCGGATCTTGCGTTTTGTAGAGAATTCCGGCCCGTTTCACCCCACATTCCGCAGGTCTGCGAGCCTTATGCGGGATTTTGTTGAGGAGCGGCACGCCTTGCTAATCCGGTCGCCCTTGCTTTGCTGCCGCCCGTAGGAGGCGATTGGTCTCCCGCAAGGAGACGGCCTCCATGCGTCTGACGAGCGCCCGTAGCCGGCGGTGGTTCCGCAGCCACACCTCGCAGAGGCGCGCTTGTGCCTCGGTCAATCGCATGGTGACCGTCTTGCCCCGCACCTTGTGCGTCCACTGATAGTAGGGGCCGTGCAAGCGAGGCGGATCCGCCAGGCAGCGGCAGCCGGGCCGGCCACAGGGCATGAACCGCCGCACCAGGCTGCCCGGGCGGACAAACCCCAAGCCTCCCAAGTCTTGTTTGAGTGCCTCGTACCGGCGCTGCGCGTCTGCCATGGATCCTCAGGTGCCTCCCCGGGTGGACGGACCCTGCTTGACAGGCAGGTATCTAGACTAGACTAGGGCGGATCGGGTGCCTGCCGGATTTCGGCATCACCCGTTTGGACTAGAAGAACGGAGACCCCGTTCGGCCGAGAACCTACAGGTCGAGCCACGTCCCGATCCCGCGCTCGACCGCGCGGCGGTACACCAGGGGTGCGGTCGCCATGTCGTCGATCGCCAGCCCCAGGTTGCAGGCCATCGTCCGCTCTCGCGCGGTCTGGCGGCCCGGCTTCTTCCCCGCCACCAGTTCGCCGACCGTCGCGTAGATCGGCGGGATCTCCTGAAAGTAGCCGGCTTCGCGGTAGTGCTCGAGTTGCGGGATGTCGTCGGTGCAGAACTTGTCGGCCTCGGCCATCGCCGGGCCGTCCCAGTACGAGTCGAAGTCCACCAGCGACGCGAAGGCGCCCAGGCTCATCCAGCCGGCCTTGATCGTCGCGTGCGGCGTGCGCAGGATGGGCCCGGCGGTGACCACGAGATCGCACCCCTCCACCGCCTCCCGCGGGTGCGCGGCGTTGATGACTTCATAGCCCCAGCGATCCTGGACCTCCGCGGCGAACCGCTCGGTCTGCGCGGGCACAACGTCGTACGCGACGACGCGCCTGAGCGGAAACAGCGCGGCGAGCGCCTCCAGGTTGCTCCGGCCCTGCACCCCGCAGCCGAGGATCCCGACGGTCTGCGAGTCCGGGCGGGCCAGATACCTGGCCGCGACTGCCGTGGCCGCGCCGGTTCGCATGGCCGTGATCCACGTGCAGTCCATCACCGCGAGCGGCACGCCGGTCTCGTCGTCGTTGAGGATCAGCAGGCCGGTGATGTACGGGAGGCCACGCGCCTGGTTCTCGGGATAGCCGCCGACCCACTTGATGCCGGCCGAGCGCAGCGCCGGGATGTGCGCCGGCATCGCGTGGATGAACGCGTCGGGCCGCGTGTGCACGCCGGGTTTGGGCGGCATCTCGACGCGGCCCTCGCCGTGCTCGCGGAAGGCGGCCTCCACCGCGGCGATGATCTCGGGCATGGTCACGCCGGTAGCGGCCACATCCGCCTGCGACAGGTAGAGCAGCCGCTGCGCCGTCATCGGGCGTTGAGCGCCGTCCACCAGTCCCGGCTCCGGACGCTGGAGTGGTCAAAGACCATCACGCCGTCGGTCAGCCGGTTCGCCGCGCGGATCGCGCCTTCCGCGGCGGTGCGGTCGTCCCGGTAGAGGTCGAGCCAGAGGCTGCCAACAAGAGGCGTGCCCTGGGTCAGATCCCGGGCCAGCAGGCCCACACCGATCACCGTCGCCAGGGTCGTCTGTCCCTGCCGCAACGCTTCCCATCGGGTCACCATCCGATAGTAGAGCCCGACCATCAGATAGTCCAGCTCGGGCAGCAGGCTGGCCTGGCTGAGGGCCGGGCTCCAGGCGGCAAACGGCAGCCGCGCGTCAGGCCGGGCCCAGAACTGCCCGCGATTGTACATGACGGCGAACGACCCGCTGACGTACATCCCGACGGGAATGCCCGGCCGGACCTGGTGGACCAGACGGGCCGCGGACCGCACGTAAGCCCTGATTACCGACGCCCGCCAGGCCGCCCACTCGCGAAAGAGCGGCCCTTCGCGTAGACCGCCCTGGCCAACCACGACCACATCGTCCGGCCAGCGATTGAGCGGACGGCCGATGGCGGCCTCGAACTGCGCGCGGCTCAGGCCGGAGTAGTCGGCGTCCATCCCCGCGTACCTGGTACGGTCGAGAATGATGCCGTCCACTGGATAGCGCGTCACGATCTCCCACAGCACCGCGAGTTGGTACGCCACGGCTCCGGGGTGCGATGGGTTGACGAAGATCACCTGCGTAACATCCGTGGCACGGACAAACTCGGCGCGCCCGTCCGGGCCGGCCCGAACATGAATCCCCACCCACTCCGGATGGCGCTCAACGACCCCCACAACCGGAGAAGCGGGCGTCAGCCTCAGCCCTTCCCCAAAGGTGTTGACCGCCGCGTGTACGCGTAGCCCGGCCGCGTGCGCCTCCTCGATCAGGACGCCCAGCACGTCGAGATCGCGCGGGAACCAGGCCGCCGGCGCGGCATACGCCACCCGCGGGACTGGCGAGGTGCGGATGTGCGGCGCGAACTCCGACTCGTAGATGACGAACCCCCAGGCGTTCTTCGCCTCCGGGATCAGGGTGTCGATGCCCGCGGCACGGGCCCGGGCGACCAGCGCGCGGATCCCCTCGCGGCTGCTCAACTGGAGCAGGTTGGCCGACGTCTCGACCCAGAGCGCGCGGCGCGGAACGCGTCGCGCCTCCTGCGCTCCTGCTGCCCCGGCGGAAGCGGCGAGGAGGGCAAGGCAGGCGCATGTCGCAACCGCGGCAAGAACGAGCCGTTGTCTGAACACCCGCACCATCACGGATGCCTCCTCCGCTCTCGACGGTGCCGGACGTACAGGACTACTACCGCGTTCCTGTCCGCGACCCGATGGACGATTCGGTAGTCGCCCGTCCTGAGTTTCCAGTAACCTTCCCAGTCCCCGTGCAGCCGGTCTCCAGACCGCGGACTATCCATGAGCTCATCAAGCGCGACCTCGATCCGCCGCCGAACCGGAGGCGCGAGACCCCGGATGTCCCGCAGAGCCCTCCGCGTGAAGCGAATCTCCACCATCAGCGCCGTGCGGGGGCCATGCGTGGCACCCGACGGCCGGCGCGCAGGGGAGGATGGCCGAAGACATCCTCGTACGAGCAGACGCGGCCTGCCCTCGTGTCGGCCTCGGCCTCGCGCAACGCCCGCAGGGCTCCGGGGTCGGCCATCTCTTCAAGCGAGGCCGTCAAACTATTGTACGCCCGTGCGCCCAGGAGGACGGCGACAGGCGTCCCGTCCCGCGTGATCACAATCTGCTCGCCCCCTTCGGCGGACCGGACGAGTTTGGCCAGACGCTGGTGTGCCTGTTTGACGCCAACCGTTGTGGCCATCGGCGCACCTTCCACTCAAAGTCTATGTCAGTCTATACCTCAGTATCGACCAAAGTATAGCGATCGGTCCATACCGAAGGGGAGGACCAAAGGGACGCAGCATGGGCGCCGCAGCCGCGACGCGTGCGCGCTACCGTACGACCTTGACCGAGTACTCGTTCCCCCAGCCCGTGGGCATCCGGCCGTCGTCTGCGGGGTCGTTGTGCCACCCGCCGTCGACGTCATACAGATACGGGTAGACGCCGGCGGGAGCATGACCGTGGCCGTCCAGCAGCCGATGTCGGGATCCTTGCTCATTGGGTGCATGTGGGCGTCCCATCGGTTGAACGAGCCCACGAGTGAGACGTGCCTGGCATCGGGCACACACTCGCAGGGGAAACGAAACACCGCCTTCCTCAGGACCCACGTGCTGTGAGGAGCACGGGTGTCGGCGACAATCATGGGCTCACGCGCCATCTCAACCGCCCCCCTCTCCGCGTCGGCCGGAGCCCTCCGGGCCGATAGGGCTGGACCTGAGGGCCGGGCGCCCCTAGCAGGACGGCACAGGACCGGGCAGAACCCACAGGAGACGGCCGGCCCGGGGGCCAGGCAACCGCCGGCCGGATTCCCGACGGCTGATCGGAGGTGGAGCGGGTGCACATGCACTGGACCTGTCCGGCCGGACACGTTGTCCACGGCAACGGCGAGGACGAGATCGTTCGGCGAGCGCAGGAGCACATGCGCACGGATCACGGCAAGGAGATCTCGCGCGAAGAGGTGCTCCAGACAGCCCACGAGTTCCAGCACTGACGTTCACGACAACCAGGAGCAGGATGCTCATGCCCAGGGAGGCAGTCACCGTAGCGGGAGTCCACAAGACCACCGGCTACTTTCACGCCGCGAAGGCCGGCAACCTGGTTTCGTGGTGATCAGCAGCCTGGCAACCCCTGACTACCTGGTGGAGATCGAAGCGGTCGCGGCCGCTCCTGCAGCGTAGCCTCGGAGGTCCTAGTCGGCGAATGGATTGCGAACCTGCGTGCCATCGTAGATCTGGCCTGGATTGAGGTCCTCTGACCACACCACCGTGCACGCGAGCTGCTGCGCGCTCCACAGGATCATCGCGTCCCAGAATCCGATGCGGTACTGCTGATGGAGCGCGATGGCGCCGACGATATCGCCGGGGCCGGGCACGTGCACGTGCCAGCGGGACAGATCAGCGACGATCGCCGAGGCAGTCCCCGGGTCGAGGCGTTTCGGCACCTTCGCCGTGAGCGTCACATACGCTTCCTGGAGCACCTGGACGCTCAGACAGCCTGTCCGCGTGATCCACAGTTCCTCCACCAGGCTCCTCGCCCGCTCCTGCTTGGCGCCGGCCGTATCGTCGTGCGCATACACGATGATGTTCGTGTCGGCAAACTGACGCGGCACTTCAACGCTCATGGAGCGACTCCCGAGTCCAAGACGCCCTGCCGCGGGTGCCAAGAGTCAGTCCGCGCCGGAGGAGCGCCAGATGCCTCCGCTGGGCCTGAGCGTACCCTTCTTCCCTGTCGACGAGTGCTGTAAGGGCTTCCGTCAGCAATCGGGAGATCGAGGTCTCACGCTGCGCGGCCACGACCTTTACCCGACGCAGGAGGTTCTCGGGAAGAGACAGCGTGACGTTTCGCGTCTTCACGGGTCTCGGGCCTCCACATAGAACAGTGTAGCACATATTTGTGTGAATAGGCCGGAGGCGTCTCAGGCCGGCCGGAGACCCCGCGCAGCAGGCGGGTCGCCTTGAAGCCGGCATCGAACCGCCGCGATTGGCAAAGGATGCAATCGGCTAGAGGTAGGCTGCGACGCCCACACCCACTTCCGCCGGGTCCAGGGCACGCACGATCCTCCGCTGACGTTCCTCTTCGAGGCCCACAACGTAGGGTTCAACCACTTCCCAGGTGCTGCTCCGAACGACCTTGACGACGGGCCGCGCGGCCTCACGCTTCCCGGGCAAGATCACGACGCCGAGCTCGTCCGTGTCCAGTTCGACGACCGACCCGACGGGATACAGACCCATCATCTGGACGAAGCTCCTGGCGAGGATCGGGTCGAAGATCCTCCCGGCGCCGTCGATGATATAGGCGATCGCCTCGACAGGGAGCATGGGCGAGCGGAAGGTGCGCCGAGACGACGTCGCCGCGTCGAAGAAGTCGGCCAACTGGACGATCCGCGTCAGCACGTGGGGGGCCTTCTTGGCCGTCACGCGCGGATAGCCGGAGAGGTCGTAGCCGGCGTGGTGCTCGAAGGCCACGACCATGGCCAGCCGGGCCAGGTCTGGAAGGCCTCGCAGCAGACGCGCGCCATAGAGGGTGTGCCGCTTGATGACCTCCTGCTCCTCGGGCGTCAACGGCCCAGCCTTGGAGAGGATCTCCTGGGGAATCAGCATCTTCCCGAGGTCGTGCAGCAGGGCCGCCATCCCCAGCACCCCGAGCAGGGTTCGACTGAACTCCAGATGGGATCCCAGCAGGAGCGAGAGGATGCCGACGTTGACGGAATGGTGGCAGGTGTCTTCGTCGTAGCCCTTCAGTGCGGTGAGCGCGAGGAGCGCGAACCTGTCCTCCGTCATGATGTCTACGAAGGACTTGACCACGAGCTTGGCCTTCCTGAGGTCGATGGGAAGCTGGCGGGAGGCCTGGAAGTTCAGCTCAGCCATGACCCGCAGCGCCGATCGGCGCGCATCGGCCGGATCGACCTCCAGCGCGAGTTCGCCTTCGAGCGGCGGTCCGACACCGATGCGGGAGACGTTCTGTTGCTTCAGCCAGACGCCAGGCCCACCCAGGTGTTGCAGGTCCTCTGGGGCGACGTCCAGCAGGTCGATGAATCGCCGGAACTCCAGGGCCTCGACACCGCTGCGCAGCTCAATCGTCCCGATCTGTCGCTGTTTCAGGTCGGAGAGCAGCCTGGAGAGCTGCAGGCTCTCTTCGAGTAACACGGTATTGCCCACGAAGAACGTGTCCTCGTGGATCGAGAGCCTGAGGGTCGGATGACCGTGAAGGATCCCGCCGAGGAGGCCGTAGACCTCGCCCAGGGTCTGCGCCGTCACCGGATGGTCGGCCCCATAGAGAGCGTCGGTCCGCTTGATGCGTGAGATCCCCCTCAGCACATCGCCCGGCCGCGCAGGGCCGACCCTTCCCAGCCCACCCATCGGGTGCGGCCGCACCGCCCAGGCGATCGGCTGGGTGCCGGGCGCGGAAGGCTCAGTCATCGGCCCGCGGACCTCCGGCCGCGCGCGGATGGTCCCATACGACAGGACGCGGCGCCTCGATGACGCTGATGGCCCGGGCGGCGAGACGGCGGAGTTCCCGGCCGCGGGGACCGAACACGAGCCTGCCCCCGGCCAGCGTCTTGAGCACGGGGAGGGCCTCCCTGGCGCCGACGCGCTCCAGCACCTCCATCGCGGCCTGCCTCAGCAGGAACTGCCGGTTGAACAGATCGTAGCCCTTTAGCAGCGCGACGAGCCTGGGCATGGCCCGCCGGGCCCCGACCGCGTCCAGGGACTTCAGCGCACGCAGCCGGATGCGCACGTCCGGGTCGTTGAGAGACCCCGCCAAGCGGGCCTGCGCCTCCTCTGTCCCGATGCTGGCCAGACCGTCAATGGCTTCACGCCGCACGCGATACTCCTCGTGTCGCATGAGGCGGTCGAAGTGCGCGATCGCGCGAGGATCGCGCAGACGCCCCAGAACGCTCGCGACATTCCGCACCAGGTACCACCGGGGGTCGGTGAGATAGTGCCCGAGGTCGTCGATGTGGTCCCGCCCCACCAGCACCAGGAGATCGCACAGCATAGCGCGCAGCGCCGCGCGGGGCTCCTCCCCAAGGGCCTGCACGAGGGGTCTGATCAGGTCCCCGTCAAGGATCTTCAGGCACTCCTGCAGCTCACGCTCGGCGGCGGTCTCCCGCCCTGTCCACAGAGCCGCGAGCAGCCGGTCGAACAGAGGGGGCTCGGTCATGCGTCTGATGATGCGGGTCGCGATGTCCCTGCGCGTCCCATCGGGTCCGGAGGTGATCTGCCGGACACACTGGAGGACGGTGGCCAGCAGCGTGTACTCCCGGTGCTCCATGAGCCACGGGAAGTGGCGCTCCAGCGCGACGGCGGTCTCTGCCTGTGCCTCCCCATCGTCCTCGTAGCGGAGGACATCGGTGAGTGTCGCGATGACCTCGCGGGTGACCGACACATCATCAATCGCCTCAGCCTCGGCGAGGCGGCCCTCGGCCTCGCGGTGTCCGACCGGAATCTGGAAGTCGTCGAATTCGAGCAGCGAGAGCGACCGGGTCCTCAGGTGTGGAGACGACGACTGCAGTTGCGGCCACACCGCATCGGACAGCCACGAGGGGCCCTTCCCCGGCTGGCGCAACTGCCCCTCGAGGATCGACAGGGTGGACTTCACCTTCTCCTTATTCTCAGACACGGTCTTGATGAAGGCTCCGATCTGCTCGTCAACGTCGCCCTGCATCATGGATCCCACCACAAGGTCGGCGAGCTGCTCGCCGGCCAGATGATCCACGATCACCCTTCCCACGTCCTGGGCGCCGGTCGAGAACAGGAGGCGCGCGAGGGCGGGACGGAGCGACTCCTGAATCCGGACGATGGCCTGGGCCAGATTGCGGTACAGGAGCGCCTGATCCTCGAGGGGCTCGTCGAGGATGATCCGGTCCAGGCTCCTGACGGCCTGATAGATCTGCTGCGCCTGCTCGTCCTGGTCGACCGCATCGCCCGCCTCCCCGATCGCCGCGTAGAGGCTCTCGAGGAACACCTTGACCTGATCGGGGCCGGCGGTGAGGATCTCGATGCCGATCTCGCGCTCCTGCGGCGCCAACCGGCCACCCCGGAGCAAGGCCAGCAGGACATTGAGGTCGAGGGTGTCGTCCAGTTCCTGGCGGCCCAACGCGGTCTCCTTGACCTGGATGTGCTCGACCTTGGCCTGCCACAGGAGGTACTCGATGCCTCCGGCCGCCTCCAGGCTGACGCGATCCATGCCCACGACGGATAGCCACGCGTCGAGCTCCTCCTCGCGAACGCCCGCGGCGATCTTGAGGTAGGAGAGCTTGCGGGTGTAGAGGTAGAAGGCCAGGTCGCGATTGGCCCCGTGCTCGAGCTCGAGGCCACCCACGATGAAGCCGCGCTTTGTGATGCGGGCCGCAAAGGCGGACTGCGTATCGAGGTACGGACGCAGGACCTCCAGCAGGCCGGCGACGGCCTGGCGGGTCATCGGATGCGACGCTCCGTAGAGCGCCGCGGTGCGAACGGCGACGCTCAGGCGGCGGAGGACGCGCTCCGCACCCTGCGTGTCTCCCTCGGTCCCCATCTTAGTCACTCATGCCCTGGAGGGGCCGCGGTCAGTCCGGGCGCGCAGCCGGCGCGGGCCGACCACGAAGGCCGCATCAGCGCTTGAACGCCACGATCCTGACGCCAACACGCCGGGCGGCCGCCGCCAGTCGCCGGTCGAATGTCGCGAATTGCAGGCCTCTGCGCTGAGACAGGTCCAGATATGCTGCGTCATAGGCCGACAATCCTTGCGTCTCTGCCAGCACATGAAGTCGCCAGAGCGAGGGGGATCTTGGTGTTTGCTCAGAAAATCCCCCCCGACGATCCGCCCGCGCGCTCAGGCCACCGGTTCAAGAATCACGCGGTACCCCTGGCGTTCCAGCGTGTGCACGGCACGGTGCCGGACGCGCTCGGCATGCCGGCGGTCGTAGTAGTCGGTGCCCGGCTCCTGGTAGGTGGTCTGTCGCGCCAGGAGGTGATACGCGGTGACGAGGATGGCGTGGGCCACCGCGACCACGGCCTTCTTATGCCCCCGGTGCCGCATGACGCGCCGATAGCGGGCCGCGAAGGCCGTGTTGGAGGCCCGCGTTGCGGCCAGGGCTGCTTCCGTCAGCGCGCCCCGCAGCCACCGGTTCCCCTTGCGGGTCTTACCAGATTTGTGCTTCCCGGCACTCTCGTTGTTGCCCGGGCACAGGCCCGCCCAACTGGCGGCATGGTCGGCACTGGGAAAGACGCTCATGTCGACGCCGAGCTCCGCGATGATGACTTCGGCCGTCCGCTTATTCACGCCGGGGATCGTATCAAGGCGCGTCAGCTCCGCGGCGAAAGGGGCTATCATCTCCTCGATCTGCCCACCCAGGGTCTCGACGACCTCCTCCAGGTAGTCGAGGTGGGCCAAGAGCTGACTGAGGAGAAACGCGTGATGCGCTCGGAATCGCCCGGCCAGGGCCTGGCGCAATGCCGGCAGCTTCTTGCGCAACGAGCCCCGGGCCAGCTCGGCCAGCACGTCTGGGTCCGTCGTGCCCCCGACCAGAGCCTCCAGCATCGCCCGGCCCGAGACCCCGAGGACATCGCTGGCAACCGACGCCAACTTGATCCCGGCGTCCTCGAGCACCTTATGCAGGCGGTTGGCTTCGCGCGTCCGTTCCTGGATGAGGGCCTTGCGATAGCGCGTGAGATCCCGGAGCTCCCGAATCGGCGTCGGCGGCACGAAGCTCCCCCGCACGAGCCCGTGCTCCAGCAGCTGCGCGATCCAGACGCAGTCCTGCACGTCCGTCTTCCGCCCCGGAACCTGCGCAATGTGCGCGGCATTGGCCAGCAGGCAGGTGAAGGCTTCCTCGAGGACGTAGAACACGGGCTTCCAGTAGATGCCCGTGCTCTCCATGGCCACGTGGGTTAGGCGTTGTCAATAAATAAGCTATACAAGCTGTGATAGCAGTGACTACTTCGGGCGAATCGTATAGTTCCAGTCGCCATGGAAGCGATCAGGAATCAGATTCACCGTGGCCGCCATCTCCTTGGCTGTCACTTTGCGCCCGACGGGGTAGCGGCGCCGATCGAGACGGCAGGTGACCGTCAACCCCTTCGCAGTGGTGGTCGAGGCAATGAGACGAACAATGGTCTCGTAGTCGCGAAGGGGTTGGCCGCGCCAGTTCGTGGAGATGAACGAGAACAAGCGATGCTCCACCTTGTTCCATTTGCTGGTGCCCGGCGGGAAGTGGCAGACGCGCAGAGCCACGCCCTACATTCCGCACTTCGCGCTCATGATTTTGACTGAATTTTGACCGCCTCGAAGGCCGCCAGGGATACCTCCCGCATCTTCTCAAGGATAGCATCGAGGCGGCGGTGATTTCGAATGCCCTCCTGGTATAGACGGAGGAGTGACTCATCGAGCATCCTCGTCTCGGTCCTGCCGCCGATCTTGCGCGTCCACTGATAGTACGGCCCATGGCGGCGATTCGGATCGCGATGGCACGCGCAGGCCGGGTTCCCGCAGGTGATCCAGCGACGGGTGATGCTCCCCAGGCAGACGTAGCCCAGGGTCTCCAGCTGCCGCTTCAGCCGCTGGTACTCCTGCCGGTAGCGGCGCAGCGCATCGGGCCGCAGGTCGTTCCTGGATCGAGACCTCTTGACAGTCGCCATTTCTTTCAGTACAATATACTGTAGGCATGACCCAAAGTCAATACCGGAGGGAGTGGAGGGCTCTGCTGCTCCCCGGAGGCCAGAACCGGTTAGCCCCAGCGCTGGTTGCGACTGCGCCCCTCACGGTGCGCACCGAACGGCTCGGCCCTCTGCCCCTCGTTACCCATTTCCTCGATCGGCTGGGCCTCCCTGCACTCTTGGAGCGATTCGTCCCTACGGAGACGAGCCGGTGTGCGCTGGCGTATGCGAGAGGCCTGGGCGTGCTGCTGCGCTCGATCATGGTCGAACGAGAGCCGATCTACCGCCAGCAGGAGACGGTCCAGGCCTTCGCCCCCTCGGCCTTCGGCCTCACCGCGGAGGAAGCCGGTTCCCTCCGGGACGACCAGATTGGCCGAGCCCTGGACCGACTCTTCACAGCCGATCGCGGGGCCCTGCTCACCGAGGTCGTCGTGGCGACGATCCAGCGGTTTGGCGTGGAGTGCACGGAGCTGCACAACGATTCGACCACCATTCGTTTCACGGGCCAGTACAGGCAGGCCCGCGGCCGGTCGCTCCGCGGGCGACGCGCCCCATACATCACCTACGGTCACTCCAAGGACCACCGGCCCGACCTCAAGCAGCTGCTTTGGATTCTGACGACCAGCAGCGATGGCGGGGTTCCCGTGCAGTTCCGGTGCGCGGACGGCAATACGAATGATGCCCGAACGCATATCGAGACGTGGGAAGCCTTGTGCCGGGTCGCGGGGCGCCCGGACTTCCTGTACGTGGCCGACTCCAAGCTGTGTAGCGGCGAGAACCTGGACTACATCGATCGTCGGCGGGGGCGCTTTGTGGCCGTGCTGCCGCGGACCCGTCGAGAAGATGCCGAGTTTCGCGCCCAGATCCCCAGGCACACGCCGGTCTGGGAGGAAGTCTGGAACCGGCCTCACCCCCGCCGGCAGGATGGCCCCCGAGATATCTGGCGGGTCTGTCGCGCTCCGCTCCCCTCCCGCGAGGGCTGGCCGGTGATCTGGGTGTGGAGCACCCTATTGGCGGTACACCAGGAGCAGGAGCGGCGCAACCGGATGGCCCGCGCGCTCCAGGAGCTGAAAGGTCTGCAGGAGAAGTTGGCAGGCCCACGGCCGCGGTGGCGTGCGCGGGCACCGTTGGCGCAGCGCGTGGAGGCCATGCTGGCACACCTTCACGTGGAGCGCTACCTCCGGGTCCGCATCGTGGAGGACCAGGAGCACATCTACCGCCAGGAGCATCGGGGGCGACCGAGCTCACAGACCCGGTACCGGCGTGTGAGCCGGCCTCGCCTCCACCTGCTATGGGAGACCGATGATGCGGCGATCGCGTTCGATCGTCTTACGGATGGCATGTATCCCCTGCTCACCAACGACCGTACGCTGACGCCCCGGGAGATCCTTGAAGCGCACAAGCGCCAACCGACGATTGAGAAGCGCTTCCAGCAGACGAAGACGGTCCACGAGCTCGCCCCGGTGCTGCTCAAGAACGAGGGCCGCATTGAAGCGCTGTTCCTGCTCTACTTCTTGGCTCTCCTGGTGCAGGCGCTCATCGAGCGGGAATTGCGGCGTGCCATGTCCCGCGAAGGCATCCAGGAGCTGCCCCTCTACCCCGAGGAGCGCTGCAGTCGTCGGCCGACCGCAGAGCAGGTCCTCCGGCTCTTCAGCTTGGTCCAGCGGCACGTCTTGGTAGCCGGGGACCAGATCGTCAAGATCTTCGAACCTGAGCTCACCGACCTGCAGCGACAGGTGTTACGCCTCCTCAGCGTGCCAGAACAGATGTATCGAGTCTCACACTGAAGCCAGCTGTGGGGTGAGAAATTGCGGCGTCAAAGTGCGGAATGTAGGTAAGGTTGCGGCGCTGCGGCGATATCTCCTCAAAGATCCGCCGAACAGTGGCGGCCTCCTCAGGGTTGACCCCTCGTCGATAGCCTACGACCAGGGGTTGTCCATAGGCGTCCCTTTTCGTCTCATCGTAAATGGGCACACTGCGATAGCCGTAAGCCCGTCCACCGGGACTCAGGCCACGCTTGACCTACCCAAGCATCCCTCGACGAGTTTTCTCTCGCAGGTCTTCCAGGAAGTCCTCATCTTTCCACCCCATGATGGATGCCAGAAGCCGCCCAGCACGGCCGGTAAGGTCCGTGCCAGTAGCCACTGAGAAGATTCGCACACCGTAGAAGCGTAACCGTCGCAGCGCGACATGCATCTCCGCCTGATTCCGCCAGAGACGGTCTTGAGCCTCAACGATGATG
>JBBIOB010000059.1:0-17399 GCA_037443565.1 Armatimonadota bacterium
CCGTTCCTGAGCTTGCCGGTCACGGCGCCGTCGCCGATCTCGACCTGGGTGACCTGCCCGGCCTGGACCTGGTCGATGAAGACGTTATAAGGCACCTCTTCTCTGGGCGCGCGGCGCCAGAGCTGCAGCGCAAACGGAAACGCCACGGCCAGGATCAGCGCCCAGACAATCAGGTTACGCAGGTAGCGGTTGTTCGCCACGGTTCCGCCATCCTTCGACGCAGGGGAGGATCTCCCCTACAATCTATCTTACCCCACCGGAACGGCGAGCGGGTGAGCGCCGGCGTGCGCGGGACAGTTCGAGGACGCCGCCGCGCCTGACCGCGCGCACCCCCGGCAGATCGGCTCGTTCTCCCGGCCGCCCGCGCGACGCCATCTCCCGCAACCGTTCAATATGGACGAACGCCAGCGCGCGAATGTTCCCGCCGACGGCGACAAACGCCTGCGCGGCCACGCGGCGCTGCAGGCTGATGGGCAACCCGCAGAACCGAGCGGCATCGACCGCCAGGCCGCCGCTCATCCGGCGCACGACCGACGCCGCCGCCCGGCACGCCAGGGTGTCCAGCAGCGCCGCGTCGTCTGCGACCTGCGTAGCCAGCCGACGCAGCACGCCCCGGATACCTGGGTTATACCCTGCCAGGCGCGGCAGCAAGTCGTGGCGGATACGGTTGCGCAGCGGCCGGCGCAGCCGGTTCGTAGGGTCGGTCCGGTACGGCACGCGCTCGGCGGCCAGGTAGTCCAGCACCTCATTCCGCGACAGGTCGAACAACGGCCGGATCACCGTCAGCCCGTCGTGGGCACGGACCGGGGGCATGCCGGCCAGGCCGTCGGCCGCCGCGCCCCTCAGCATCCAGAGCAGCACCGTCTCGACCTGGTCGTCGGCCGTATGCGCGACCGCGATGTGGGAGGCGCGCGTCCTGCGCGCCACTTCCGCGAGCGCGGCATACCGCAGCATCCGGGCCGCTTCCTCGAGTGTCACCCGCTGGCGCCGCGCGGCCGCGGTCGCGCGGACCCGCCGCACGGACACCGGCAGGCCCCACGCCTCGGCGGTGCGCCGCACGAACGCGGCGTGCGCCGCGCTGGCCCGGTGGATGCCGTGATCGACGTGCGCGACGCGCAGGCGGAGCCGGAGCTCGTCCTGGAGCCGGCGCAGGAGGTGCAGCAGGGCCATCGAGTCGGGGCCGCCGGAGACCGCAACCACCACGGCCTCGCCGCCGGAGAGCATGGCATGGCGGCGGATGGTGGCCCGGACGCGGGCCAGGATTTGGACCGGGCGGATGGAGACCCGCGCCAGACGCCGCCGCGTCCGGACCCGAGAGTGCCGGGATGACGCTCTGCGGATGCTCATCAGGATTCCCCACGCGCCCTTCACAAGCATAGCGCCGGCGGCCCAAGAGGCCGCCGGCGGACATTGGTGGCGGCGGGGAGACTCGAACTCCCGACTCCGCGGGTATGAGCCGCGTGCTCTAACCAACTGAGCTACGCCGCCACGACTCGGCGTCATTATAGCGTGCGCGCATGGCGGCGTCCATGCATGCGTGACGCCGCGCAGCGGAGTGGAGGGTACGAGACGAGAGAAGGACCAGAGCCGTTCTGCGCGAAGTCGAGTGAGGGGTATCGGTGTGCTTCGGAAGCTGACCACCGCATCCAGGCGCGCGGCCGCGCCGCGGCACGTGACCGCCGTCATTGCGCTCCTGACGGCGCTCACCGCCGGGTGCGGATCCCTGAGCGGCCTCACCGGGCTGCCGTCGGGCGTGTCGGAGAACACCCCGCCGGCGGTCACCGCCGTGCTGCCGGCCGCCGGCGCAAAGGCCCCGGCAGATTCGGCGATCGCGGTCACCTTCAACAAGCCCATGAGCACCGGCGGCCTGGAGATCTCCACGGACCCTGCCGTGGCCCTCGGTCCGGCGCAGTGGTCGGATGACGGCAGGACCGCCACGGTCCGGCCCACGACGCCGCTCGCCGTGGGCCAGACCTACACCGTCCGCGTACGGGGGCGCGATCGCCTGGGCGCCCTCATGACCGCGGACTACGTCTGGAGCTTCACGACCGTCGCGCCGAGCGAGCTGCGCGGCGAGGGGCGGCTGCGCCTGGCGGAGCTGATCGACGTGACGGCCGATGCCCGCGTCTTCACGCTGTTCGCGGCGATACTCGCGGCCGCGCCGGACGACAGCGGCGACCAGGGTACGGTGCGGGGCGCGGTCCGCTCAAGGCTGAAGGACCTCCCCGCGCGGGTCGTCGATCCAGCGCGCGCGTTCTTCAAGGACCATCCGGCGCCGATTGACGAGCCCCTGGCTTCAACGCTCCTGCTCTCCGGGCCGCCGGAGTTCCGGACGCCGGCGAACCGCCCGGAGGCCGCGATCGGTCCGATGCTGGCGCAGTTCCATGAAGGCGCGGCCATCGCCGACCTGTGGCGGACCTACGCGGGCGCGCACGCGGAGGCGCGGGAGACCTACCGCAACCAGGTGCCGGCCGTCCTGGGCCAGGCGGCGGACTACATGCGAGCGACGGCGGTCCCTGCCGGCCGGATCACGGTCGTGCCGAACCTGCTCGGAGGCCCCGGGCAGGGGTACCTGGTCCAGCAGGCCGGACAGACCGTCTTCGTGGTTTCCGCAGGCCGGGCGGTCGACCGCCTGGCGCTGCTGCGACCCTTCGTGCGCCTCGCGCTCGCCCCGATCCGGGGTACGGCGCTTGAGGCCACCCAGCGGGCCGAGCCGCTGTATCCGCCGGCGCGCGAGGTGGCCGCGCGCTCCGGCTACCGCACGTGGCCCGAGATCGTGGCCGAGAGCATGTTCGAAGCGACGGCGATCAGGCTGGCGCTCTCCGGCGAAGACGCGCAGGCCGCGCTGCGGACGGCCTACGCGCGCGGCCTGGTGCTGGTGCATCACTTCACGGCGCAGCTCGCCGACTACGAACGCACGACCGCGGCCCTGGTGGATTACTACCCCACGATGGTCGCGGCCGTCGACCTCGACGTCGAGCTGCGCCGCTGGGCCGGGCGGCGGCCGAACTGAGCCGCCGCCCCGGAATTCAGCGCACGACCATGATCCCCATCGGCGTGATCGTCGGGCCGGTGTACCGATTCACGGTGACGGCGACGCCGCTGGTCATGCCGCCGTCGGTGATCACGACTCCGTCGGTCCGCCCGTAGTAGTCACCCGCGTCGATCACGCCGTTGCCGTTGAAATCCTGCCAGGCGAAGACCGACTTCGTCCCGGCCTGCGCGGCGGTGATCGTGAACGTACCGTTCGACTGCACGAACACGACGTTGCTCTGGACCGAAATGGTGGTCCCACTGATCAGTCCGGAGAACGCGCGCATCCGTCCCGCCGAGGGCCCGCCGGAGATCGCGAGGGCCGCGTTGACCAACCCGGCGCCAAACTCGTTGTCCTTGCCCGGCGCCCCCAGGCCGGTCGCGGTGGATTCCAGTTGGGCCTGGATGGTCGTGGGACTCGTGAAACCGCGCGAGATCATGAGCGCGACGAGCCCGGCCACGTGCGGGGTCGCCATCGAGGTCCCCTGGAAGCTCAGATAGGTGTGCCCGCCGCTGGGACTCCAGGTGGTGCTGAGGACCCCCGCGGCCGAACTCCCGCCGGGAGCGGCGACGTCGAGCTCGGGGCCGCAGTTGGAGTACGATGCGCGCTGGTTGGTGTTCGTCGTCGCGGCAACGGCAATGACCTGCGAGTTGCGCGCCGGATACGACACCGGGCCGCAGGAATCGTTGCCCGCGGCGGCCACGAGCGTCACGCCGCGGTTGCGGGCGTAGGTGATAGCGTTGTCGACCGTCGTGTTTCCTTCCGATCCGCCCAGGCTCATGTTGATAACCTTGGCGCCCTTGTCGGCGGCGTGGGTGATGGCGTCCGCGATGTCGTCGTATGTGCCCACCCCACAGAAGTCCGGAGGATCCTCACCGAGCACCCGAAGCGGCATGATCTTCGTCTGCGCCACCCCGCCCCAGTTCACGCCCGCCACACCGATCCCGTTGTTCGTCCGAGCGGCCACCGTCCCGGACACGTGCGTCCCGTGGCTGGGATCACTCGGGTCGATGTTGGGACATCCTGGGTCGGTCGGATTGGAGTCGTCGTCGAAGAAGTCGTACCCCGTGACCGTCACCCCGCCCAGATCGGGGTGATCGAAGCGGATTCCGGTGTCCAGCACCGCCACGATGACCGCGCCGCCCGTGGTGACATCCCACGCCTGTGGCAGGTTGATCTGGGGATAGTGCCACTGGGACGAGTACATGGGATCGTTGGGCGTGATCATCCGGTACGCGTAGCCGACCCGCTCGACGTACTCGACCAGGCCCGATCCCCGATAGGCCGCCATCGCCGCCTCCGCGGAGACTCCGGCCGCCAGCCGAACGACCTGGACGTCGAGCCGTTCGATGGTGCGCACGACCATGGCCTGCGCCCTCTGATGGACGGCCGCCGCCGCGCTCGCCGCGACGCCACTCCTGAACTTCACCATCAGCCGATCGGGGACGTATACCGGACGGTTCAGACTCTGCCTGAGCGGCCTGGCAGGAACCGGATTGCCGACCGCCGCAGCCAGCGCTTGCAGGGCGGCCACGGTGACGGTCCCGGTGACCGTGCCGGTACCGCTCGGCGGCGGGGGGGCCACCCCTCCACCTCCACAGGCGGCGACGAACAGGACGGCGACGGTCAGGAGTGCGTAGAGACGTAACGACACCACACCACCTCCGGGAATCCCGGGACGTGCCCTCCGGCGTCGGATCGTCCTCAGGAGCCTCTTGGGACTGCCCTACAGATACATCGCCTGAGACCCAGATCTTCTCCTATGGAGTAGCGATCCGAATCTCCCCGCCCGCCAGCGCGAAGTTCGGGTCCGGCCGCGTGCCTCCGCGCGGCGGCGGGATTGGGACGTAGAGATCGCGGCCGATGGTGACGGTCACAAACCCCAGGCGGTCGGTCGCGCCCATCCCGAGCGCGTCCAGCGGACGGTTGCCCTCGTCGGTTGTCACAAAGTTTACCATGAAGCGCGCAGGCAGTGCCGGACCTGTGCGGAGATCGGCGAGCGGCACGCTCGCCCGCAGCGCGCGACGGTCGGGGAGTACATGTCCATATGGGAACGGCACCGGCGGCCGGGCCACCGTGAAGGCAAACGCCTGCGCGCCCGCCGGCGGTACGGTGCCGAAGAAGAATCGGCCGTCGCGGTAGACGACGTAGTGGGTCCAGTTCGTGCTGTCCGGCTGGGGGCCGGCGAGCAGCGAGTCGCTGACCGCAAACGCGATGTAGTAGGCGCCGCCGCGGTCCTGGATCGTGCCCACCACCGCCATGGTGATGACGACCTGAGGACCTGACTGCGCCGCCGCCGGGACCCAGAAGGCGGCAGGCGCGAGCGCCGCCGCGCCCACCGCGACAGCGAGCAGCGCCATCAGGCGCTTCACCCTCAACTCTCCCCCGGACGCGTCGGCGTGGTCATGGTCTTGATCCCCATTCTACCTGGGATTCAACCAGGGCTGATCGAAGAGGATATTCCCCTGCGACCCGACGCCTACTCTCCCGCGCGCCCACGGAATCGCCGTCAACCAGGCTTCGAACCAGACCTCGTTCGAGATCCCCCTGTAGGTGACCGCGGTCGCCAGGCAGTCATCCCAGATCCTCGTGACGGTGAACCGGTCATGGAAGACCTGACCGGCAAACCCATCGTAGAACCCATAATAGGCCACCTGCCAGAGGGGGCTCAACTTGATGTCGATCGACAGCTCCGCGCGGCTCAGGATGCCCAGCGCCGGGTCGTAGGCCAGCGCCGAGGCGATCACCCACTCGGGCCGGGGCGCGTACTGGGCCCGCACCACCGCGGGCGCCCAGCGACCAGCGTTCGCGTCGAACGCCGCGTTGGCGGTCACGATCAGATTCGGCCGCCGGTAGGTCAGCGTCGCATCGGCGACGGCCACCCGGCCGAAGATGCGATCGAAGGTGAACGGCGACTGCCCCGCCTGATCCTGGTAGGTCAACCCGGCCTGGGCGGTCCACGCGTCCCCGACGAACCGCGTGTAGTCCAGCCGGCTCGAGACGAAGGCCCGGGCCTCCCCCGTTGAATAGTACGACCCGCGGACCTGCCCGCGGAGCGCCAGAAATCCACGTGGGGATTCGAAGAGCGGCCCGCTCACGGTGATCGCGGCGTCGCTTCGAACGGCGTCCACGGTGCCGGCAAACACCGTCTCGCGGAACCGGCCCAGCCCGCCCTGCACCTGGTAGACCAGGCGGGTGCCGGGGAGCAGGCGGGGGTCCGCGGTCACGGTCAGCTCAGGGAGCCGCTCGGTGACGAACCGCAGATCATCGGGGAATGCGTCGCGATCGAGATCGATCCGCCCCTCGGCCACCAGCGTCGCGAAGTAGCCCCGGCCGCGGTACTGAAGCAGCAGCCGCGGGAACGCCTCGTCGTCGGTGCCGAGGACGCTCGAGACCCGCGAGAGGTCAGTTGTGAGCTCGGCGCGCAGAGTGGGCGTGACCTGATGGTAGTGAATCAGGCGGCCGGTGTACGTGCTGAAGGCCAGCCCGCCGAAGTCCCGACCCGAGTAGCTCTGGTAGAGCGTCGTCGAGAAGACCGGGCCACGGTAGTGGGCGTCCAGCGCGACGAATGCGTCGGTTGAGGCGAACAGCGGACCACTCAACGAGGTGTAGTCGGTGTACAGGCGGGTCGAGACATCGCCGATGCGCTGCCGATGGTCGATCACCGCCCGCCAGTCGGTCCCGCCGGTCTGCCGGTTGTCCAGCCGGTAGAGGAACGCGGTGCCCAGCGCCGACGCGAACCGGTATGAGTGCTGGATCCCGTACCCGATACCCAGGCGCTCCATCAGGTCGAGCCGCACGTAGCCATACTGGTCGGGATTGAGCGCATATGTGTAGAAGGTCTTCAGGTAGTACCCCTCGAGCTCAGAATACCCGAACACGGGGAGCAGCCGGCTGGCGCGCTGCTCCCGGATGAAGACGACAAAGTAGGGCCAGGTCAGGATCCGACGCCCGCCGATCCACACCGAGACGCCCCGGCCGACGATGCGGTCGTTGGGGTAGAACCGCAGCTCGCGCGCGGTGAGGTAGACCACCGGGGTCGGGCCCTCACACGTCGTGCAGAAGCCCTCTCGTCCAACCGTCGCGCCGCCGAGCGTGCCTTCGATGACCGCGGCGCGGATGCGGACCGTCCCCAGCACCGGCGGGCCGATGTAGTCGGCGGCGGCCTGCTCGATGCGGCCCTGCCGCGATGTCAGGTTGTAATCCAGCGCCGCCCCTCGCGCCCGGTAGCGGCCAACCGCGATGACGACGTTACCTTCGGCGCGCACGTCGTTCGTGTCCAGATTGGCCCGGAGGTGGTCCGCCGAGATGGTGACGTCTTGATAGACGACCACCACATCGCCGGAGGCGACCAAGAGCCTGGCAGCGCGGTCGTATCGGAAAGTCCGCGCCCGCAATGTCACAGGGATCTCTTCCTGAGCGACGGCTGTCGCCGGAATCGGGACAGCCAGGATGAGGGCCAGCGCGAGGGCTGCGGGCCACCGTACCGACGGTGTGCTACGACATCCGCCCGCGCTCACGGCCTGCGCGTGGGGCTGGGGGCAGTGCGGATCACGAACTCGGTCTCGACGTTGCCTTCCGCCTCGAAGGTCTCGTCCACCAGGGAGACGACCACGCGGTCCGCGCGCAGCCGCTGGCCGTCGGCATCCCGCAGCCGGGCGTTGCCTGTGATGACGAGCAGGCGCGTGGCTTCGGTGTACTCTCCCCGGTCGCCCGTGGCGGTCCGGTTCTTCTGGGTCACGGTGAGCGGTCCCTCGGCGATGATGTCCCGCTCACGGAGCGTCATCGTCAGCCGGGTGCAGGTGAGCCGCGTCGGTGACGCCAGCGCCTCCTGTCCCGCAGGATCACGGGGCGGGCTGGCAAGGCCCTCCCTGACCAGCCACTCGCCGCTGGCCTGCTCCACCTCCACGCGACCGATCATCACCAGACGGTTGGCCGGCTCCGAGTAGGTCATCCGATCCGCCGTTGCCCTCCGGTCCTGTTGAGTGACAACAACACCGTCCTCGGCCTCGGCTTCATTGACATCCCATCGGAACACAATCCGGCCGGCGGTGATCGTCGTCTCATCCTTCGCGAGGGCGGCCACCGCCCGGTCACCGGGGCTGGGCGGCGGACCGGGAGCCCGGACAAGCACGACGTCGCCGCGCACATCGGCCCGCTTCGCCGGGAGGCTGGCGAGCAGGCGGCGACCGGTCAGCCGGCTCCCCGGCTGGACCAGCGTCACGCCACCTTCGGCCGTCACATCGCCGGTGCGACCCTCGTAGCGGAGCGAGGGGGCGGTCAGCGTGCTCTCGTCCTGCCTGACCTCCACACCGCCGGTCGCTGTGGTCACCTCTGCCCGCAGGTCGAAGCGCATCCGAGGGGCCCGGACCACCGCGCCCTCCTGCTCGAGCACCACACCGCCGGTGGCCTCGGCGACCTCGGTCCGGAACTCGTAGCGGACCGCGGGCGCGGTCAGACGCGTCTCCCGTCGTCTGACCCTCACCTGCCCCTCGGCCACGGCAACCTGAGGATCAGGCTCGATCCGTAGGGCGTCGGCGCGGATCTCGACGTCGCCGAGCTCCAGCCAGACGTTGCCGGTGGCCACGATGGTCCGTGTGCGCAGCTCGTAGCGGATGCGGTCGGCGCGCAGCCGCCCCCTGCCGTCACCCAGACTTTGCGGACTGGCCGAAGGCGACGGCGCGGCGAATCCGGATCCGGCGCCGGGGACCAGTGCCAGAAGCACGATGACCGCGGCCGCAGCCACCGTCTTCACGGCTGGCGCACCAACGGGAACACCGCCTCAACCTCGCCGAAGAGCTCCACGGCCTCCGACTCCTGGTCCCACGTCCCGGCCTGAGCCCGCAGCGTCTCGCCGCGCGCGGTCGTGATCGAGAGCCCGCCTTCGACCCGCACGGCCTGACGCGTCCGGTCGTAGATGATGCGCCCGCCGGTCAAGGTGAGGGAGGGTGCGTCCCCTTCGAAGAACACCGCCCGCGTCCGCCCTGTGAACGTCGTGACCTGCCGATCGGCGCTGACCTCGACACGGTCGGCCGTGATCTCGGCCTGCTTGGCGCCCTGGTGCCGCAGCACGATCGTGGCGTCGGTGACCCGCAGGGCCACCGGTTCCGGCGGACGCTCGGCGTCGAGCTGGTCGGTATGCGCGATCCACCACACGCCGGCCGCCGCCGCCAGTACCAGCACCAGCCCGCCCAGGGACAGGGATCTCACGGCGCGGCTCCGTCGGCCCGGGGCGTGGGCACAGCCAGGCCCGGCAACCGAACCCACCCCTCGGCCCAGACGATGAGCATCGCACCGCCGGCGAGGAACAGCAGGTTGGGAGTCCATGCCGCCACGACCGGCGAGAGGACGCCGGCAGATCCCAGCGCCCGCGCGATCGACATGACGACGTAGTAGATGAACAGCAGCAGGATGCTGGCGCCCACGCCCAGAAACCGGCCGCCCCGCGCCGCGAAGAGGCTGAGGGGCGCGCCGACCAGCGCAAACACCAGGCTGGCCGCGGGAATCGCGAACTTCCGATGGTACTCGACGGCCACCCGCGCCGGCAGGCCCGCCTGGAACAGGCTCACGTGCGACCGGAGCTCACGCACCGTCATCTCCTCGGGTGTCCGCTGGCCCGCGAAGAACCCGCCGGCGTCGAGCCCGACGTTGATCTGCATCGACTCGAACGCCGCCTCGTGCGAGGTGAAACCCCGATCGTCGAGGTCGCGCGTCACGCCCTGCCGCAGGACCCACGTCTTCGCGGACCAGCTTGCCTCCCGGGCGGTGATCAGGCGCGGGAGCGGACCCTCTGACTCGAAGATCAGGACGTCCCGCAGCACGCCGGCCCGGTCGTCCACCCGGTTGATGTAGAGGAAGCGGTTGCCCGGGCCGCGCAGGAAGACCTGCTCGCGGACCTCGGGAAACGCCTCCCCGAAGATCGCTCGACGGATCAGGGTGTTGGCGCGCTGATTCGCCCACGGCGAGATGACTTCGTTGGTCAGGAACGTCAGCCCGGTGATCGCCAGGCCGAAGGCGACCACCGGGGCGAAGAGCCGGGGCAGACTCGTCCCCATGAGGCGCATGGCCTGCAGCTCCCGGTCCCGCGCCAGCCGGCCCAGCCCCAACAGCGTGCCGAACAGCGTGGAGACCGGAAAGGTGATCACCATGATGGCCGGCATCTTGTAGGCCAGCAGCCGGACGACGACCTCGAACGTCACCCGCCCGCTGACGATGTACTCGGCCAGCGTGTAGAGAATGTCGCCGACGAGGATGACCAGGAAGCCGCCGAGCCCGAGGACGAACGGGGGCAACAGTTCCCTGAGGACGTATCGGTCGAGTATCCGCATCCTGCCCGCGGTCCGATCCGCGGGCTTCAGACTTCAGCCCGGCGCAGAGCCTCTCCTGCCGTCTACTTGCCGATCACGACACGGATCGGTCCAACTTCCACCCGCTGCGGCGAGCCGCGCTGGGAGGCCATGAAGACGCAGGAAAGGTCGTAGGTCCCGGCCTCCACCTGTCGGCCCTGCAGGTCGCGCTGGTCCCACACGGCGGTGTGGGTGCGCGCCTGCCCGGGCGCCAGCTCGATGTTCCGGATGACCTGCACGAACGCCTTGTCGTGGGACCACTGCCAGACCAGCGCCCCCCGCTGTCGGACCAGCACGTCGTACTGCTGCCCCCCGAATGTAAGGGTCACGGGCTGCGAAGAGGTGTTGGTGACGTTCATGGTCACGGCCACCGGTTCGGCAAGCCCAACGTTCCATCTGGCCACGGTCATGTCGAGGCGCAGGTCGCCGACCGTGCGCTCGGCACGCCCGGCCGTCGCGCCTCCGCCGGCGACCAGGAATGCAGCAATTAGGAGCACCAGGGCAGTCATCGGTCGCCCTCCAGGTCGTGTTCGCCCAGAGTATACGCCGACTCGCTTCGGCCGGTTCCGCCTACTCCTCGACGCTGAGCTTGCCCGTCGCGATCTCTTCGAGGGCCACGCTCACCGCGTTGGCGGAGTCGACGTCCACGAGCGGCAACCCGCCCTCCTTGATCTGGCGGGCGCGCTTCGCGGCGGCCAGCACGAGGGCGTACTTGGAGTCGACCTGGTCGAGCAGCTCCTCAAGCGGGGGCTTGATCACAGGAATCACCTCGTTGAGCACTCCCGTATTGTAGCAGGCGGACACCCGCCGTCAACCGGCCGCCCGCGCATGCCGGGCCAGCCACACGCCCAGGAGCACCACCGAAGCGCCGAGGACCTGCGGGGGACCCAGCGGCTCGCGCAGCATCGCCCACGAGGAGAGGAGCGCCACGACCGGGATCAGGTTCGACACGGCCGCCGTGCGCGTACTGCCCACAGCCTGCACCGAGGAATACCAGATCACGTAGCTGATCACGATGGCGAAGACCGCGGAGAAGGCCAGCGCCGCCCAGGCGCGCAGGCTAACCGCCGCCCAGGCCATCCCGGAGAGGCCCGGGACCGCGGAGGCCAGGATCACCGGCAGACCGAAGAACAGCGTGATGGTCGTGAGCCGCAGGGCCGAGAACCGCGACAGCCACGGTCGGGACATCACGGTGTAGGTGGCCCAGCACATCGCCGCGGCCAGGACGATCAGGTCGCCGGCGAGCATGGACCGGTCGATCGAGAGGCCCGTGCCGCCCGCCACCAGCACCATGATCCCCGCGAACGCCAGCACGAGACCGATCCACATGCGAGCGGTGGGACGCTCGATGCGCATTGCCGCGCCCAGCAGGCCCACGAACAGCGGCACCATGGACAGGATCACCGACGTATGGCCGGCACTCGTCCGGGCGAGCCCCGCGACGTACAGACTCTGATAGCCGGCGTGGCCTACCAGGCCCAACAGCATGAGGCCGGGCAGGTCGGCCCTGGCCACGCGCAGCGGTCCCTCGCGCGCCCGCAGCACGGCCCCCAGGAGCACCGACGCCACGATAAAGCGTAGTCCGTTGAAGATAAATGGCGGGATCTCGCCGAACGCGCTCTTCATGATGGGGAAGTTGATGCCCCAGACGACCACCAGGAGGAGCATGGCGGCGTCCAGGCCGCCCCACCGGACGCGGCTCACAGCCACATCTTGAGGCGCGCCAGGTCGGCGTTGCCGCCGCTGAGGACCACCACCGTTGGGCCGTCGGCCTGGATGCGCCCGGCCAGCAGCGCGGCCACGCCAGCGGCACCCGCGGGTTCAGCCAGCACCTTCACGCGCTCGAGCAGCACACGCACGGCCTCGCGGAGGTGATCGTCGCCGACCAGCACGACGTCGTCCACGAGCCCCTGTGCCAGACGCAGGGTGCGCTCCGACACCGCGGGCGCGCCCAATCCGTCGGCGATGGAGTCGATCCGCTCGAGCCGCACCGGGCGGCCGGCGGCCAGGGCCCGATGCATCGCCGCCGACCCTTCGGGCTCGACGCCCACGATCCGCGCGCGCCGGCCCAGCCCGCGCAGGGTTACAGCGATGCCACCCAGGAGACCGCCGCCGCCTGTGGGGACGATCACCGTCGAGGTCTCCGGCGCGTCGTCGGCGATCTCGAGCGCCACAGTCCCCTGGCCGGCGATCACGTCGGGATCGTCGAACGGGTGCACCGGCACCAGCCCTCGCTCTTGCTGGAGCTCCTCGAACCGCGCGAACGCCCGGTGCGTGTCGCCGTGCAGCACCACCTCTGCGCCCAGCGCCCGGGTCGCATCCACCTTGGCCTGCACGGCACCGGCCGGCATGACGACCACGCACCGCACCCTTTCTGCCGCCGCAGCGTAGGCGACGGCCTGCGCGTGATTTCCGGCAGAGATCGTCACGACGCCCCGGGCGCGCGCGGCCGGCGTCAGCCGCCGCACCGCGTTGACCGCGCCGCGAACCTTGAACGACCCGGTCTTCTGGAGATTCTCGGCCTTGAGGAAGACCGGCGCGCCGAGGATCTGCGTGAGTGTCTGTGAGGAGAGCAGAGGGGTACGGTGCACGCGGCCGGCGATGCGCTCGCGCGCCTCGAGGACGTCGGCGAGCGTCGGATCGCGTTCTACAACCATGCGGCCAGGCGCTCCTCCTCGAACCGGCGCTTCTCGGCCGCCGTCTGCGGGCTGGGCGGCGTCACGTCCACCGCCGGTTCGGGCTCGGCGAAGAACGCCCCGCGCACCGCGGTTGCCGAGCCGTCTCCGGTCTCGACGAAGCAGTATCCCCGGCCGTCAAACTCGGGAGCACCGCCCGAGGGCGCAAGCCGCTCGACGATCACGTCGGCCGCCACCCGGCCCTGCGCCTCGGCGAAGATCCCGGCCTTGGGCAGCATCATGCCGTTTGCCAGCGGCATCTCGACAACGTCGCCGACGGCGAACACGTTGAAGTGCTCCGGCACCTCGCAGGTCTTCCTGTCCGGCCGGACCCACTCGCCCGCGGCCAGGCCGCTGTCCCTGACGACGGCCGGGGTCCGGTGCGGAGGGACGCCGATCAGCAGATCGTACGCCCGCCGGTCGTGCTCGAACACGACTTCGCGTCCCTCCACGGCGATCGCCCTGTGCTTGGGCAGAAACCGGATCCCCCGGGCCGCCAGCAGGCCTTCGACCACGGCGCACATCTGGGGACCGGCCACCGGGAGCGACGACGGCTGCGGCGTGAAGACCTCCAGCTCGGCGCGGTCGCGCACGCCGCGCTCCCGAAGCAGCTCATCGATCAGGAACGCCGCTTCATAGGGCGCCGGCGGGCACTTGTACGGCACGCCGAGGATCCCGATCCCGATCCGGCCGCCGTCGAAGGCAGACAGGCGCGCCGCAATGCGCTCTGCCTGCTCGGGGTCGTAGAGATTCGAGGCGTCGGGATCATATCCCGGAACGACGTCGGGCCGGAGTTCCGCCCCGAGCGCGACCACGATCGCCTGTCCAGCGAGGGGCCCCTGCGTGGTCACGACCTTCCTGCGCAGCGGGTCGAGGCCGGTCACGTCCGCCCGAAGATAGCCGATGCCCTTGCGCGCCAGCGCCTCCAGCGAGCGGCTGCCCTCGGCGCGGCCGGCCCGGCCGGTGATCGTCCAGAGAATGCGCAGGCCCATCATGAAGGTCGCTCGACGATCGACGACGGTCACCTCGACGCGCTCGCCGAGCCGCTCCCGCAGGCGATGGGCCGCGGCCAGCCCTCCGAACCCTCCGCCGAGTACGATGACCTGCGGCACTGCCATCCCGAAACACCTCCAGACCCGCGTCTGCGGCCGGCGGGCACAGACAGTGATTCGCCGCGGAGCGCAGGGATCCCGTCACTCGCCCATCGCCGGCAGGGCCGACCAGCGCGCGCCGAGAACATCGCTGTACCCTATCACGGAGGTCCGACGCGATGCAGCCTTACGTGGCGATGTTCGACTACCTGGTGAAGGCGCGGGGACGCCTGCTGGACTGGATTCGCCCGCTGACCCCCGAGCAGTACGGCCGCGAGTTCCCCTATGGATTCAAGACGATCCACGCGACGCTGCTGCACACGGCCAGCGCGGAGTGGGCCTACGGCAACCGGCTGCGCGGCCGCCTGGTCGCGATCGCCGACAGCCCGTTCACCCCAGAGAAGATCAAGACCTACCCCGAACTCGAGGCCGCATGGCAGGGGCTCTCGATGGAGACCCGGGCTGCGCTGACCGAGGTGGCCGACTGGGATGCGCCGGTGGAGTACCGGATGATGCCGCCCAACGCCCCGGCAGTGCGCATCCGGACCACACGGCAGGGCGTGGCCTCCCAACTCGTGTTCCACGAGGTCCACCACCGGGCGCAGGTCATGTCGATGCTGCGGCAGCTAGGGATCGCCGCGCAGAACCTGGACTACTCCGCCCTCATGTTTGACCGCCAGCAGGAGGGCGCGTAGCGCCGCGATGCGCTGGGATCACGGCCTGCGCCTCCGTCGGCCGACCATCCGGCGAATCCGGATCGCGGGCGGGGGCCTGTTGCTCGTCGCGGTCCTGACCGGGCTGAGCGCAGGATGCCTGTTCCTGGCGCCGCGTCCGGACGTCCGACCAGGCGCCGTCCGCGAGCGCACGGCGCTGCTGGTCCTCGACGGCACGGCGGGCCTGGCGTTTGAGGGCTCGTACGGCACGCCTGCGCAGAGTACCGCCGTCCGCGGCAGGGTGCCGGCGCAGTACGAGGTCAGGACGAGCGTGGCGGTCATCGGCACGTTCACAAAGGGCGCGGCCGAGGGCGAGCTCATCGTGCGCCTCCTGGTCGACGGCCAGGAGGCGCAGCGCCGCAGCACCTCGGCGCCGTTTGGGACGGTGATCGTCAGCCAGCGGTTCTCGCAGTGAAGAATCCTGCCTATAATGGACGTACCCCTGGGATGTCCCCTGGGGGGACTAGACTGACGTCAGTCTGGAGGCCGTCATGACGAACCGGCACACAGGATCCGGGGCCACGGTGGCAGCGCTGGTCTGCCTGCTGCTCACCGTCCCCGCGTCAGGACAGGCGCCGCAGGTGGTCCTGTCGCAGGTTCGGCCGGAGGTCGTGCTCATCGCGACCGGCGTCGATGTCGTGCTGGTGGGAACAGGGTTTGGAGCGACCTGCGGCGTCTGGGTACGCGCGGCGGACATTCCCGAGCAGGCCGTGCCCGCGATCGTCCGCTCCAGTACCGAGGCGTTCGTCCGCCTGGGCAGTGAATGGACGGGCACCCCCAGAGAACTCCAGCTTCAGGTGCGGTGCACGGTCATCGTCGACAACGCGCCCCAGACGGTGGCCAGCGAGTGGCGCTCCCTCACGGTGCGTTCGCTGATGTCCGGGCCGTCGGGTGGGAGGCCGGCGATTCTGGTCCCCGCTCCCCCCACGGGCCTGCGGATCAGCCTGGACCAGCGCGTCCGGATTGAGTGGGTGGACACGAGTACCAACGAGCTCGGGTTCCACATCTACGTGGATGGGCGGCGCTGGACCTCGACTTCATCCGCCTCGCCGTCGTCCACCGGGCCGATGGCACACGAGGCCGCCATCGAGAGTCTCGCCGGGGCCGTGGCGGAACCGCGCTGCGGTCGGGACATCGAGGTCGCGGTCACGGCGTTCAACCGAAACGGCGAGTCGACGAGAGTCGCGACCACGTTCCGCTGGCGCGACTGCCAGTAGCCCCGGAAGCATCCGCCACCCTTCCCGCCTTCCGCCCTCCTCCCGCGGGCGATCGTCACCACCAACAGCGCGGGCCGGGAGCTCCTGAGGGCGCGGTCGGGCCGCGGGTGGCGAGCCTATACGGTCGATCAGTTCGCCGAGGCCGTCAGGTACACCGCCTCGCGGCTGCGCCGGCTCGGGCTCGTCCACGGCGACCGTCTGATGCTCTTCGCCGAGAACCGGCCGGAGTGGCATGTCGTGGACTTCGCGTGTCACCTCCTTGGCGCAATTGTCGTCCCGCTGTACCCGTCCCTCACCCCGGCGCACGTCGAGCACATCGCCCGGGACTCTGGATCGCGCTTGCTCGTCGTCTCCGGGCGAGAACGCGCCGACGTGGCCGCGCAGGCCACCAGGCACGCACCATCACGGAGCGGTATCGGGAGGAGATCGACGGGATGTACCTGAAGTCGCACCGGATGGCGAAATTCGGTCTGGACGACTGACGGGAGGTGCCAGATGGCGGAGTCCTGGCAGATGGTGGAGGTCGTCGGCGCGTCGCGGGAGAGTATTCAGCAGGCCGCTCGGAACGCGATCGCGGCCGCTCGCCTGCCGCAGGCCAAGTGGTTCGAGGTGCGGGAGATCCGGGGCCTGATCAGTGGAGGAGAAGTCGAGTTTCAGGTCCGGGTCGCAATCGGGCACGAGGTGCGCTGAAACGCGTGCGGGCGGGACCCTCGATCGAGGGTCCCGCCCGCGGACATACTCCCGGCAGCGACCTACTCTCCCGCGCCGTCACCAGCGCAGTACCATCGGCCCTGGAGGGCTTTACTTCCGTGTTCGGAATGGGAACGGGTGTGGCCCCTCCGGCATCGCCACCGGGAATGGCGACAAACGTCGACGATGAGTCCCGGACACGGTCTGAGAGTCGGACTACTGCACACCACGGGTGGCCGTGAATTGGCCTTCGATCAACGGCCCTCAGACCGGTCACAGACTTTGATGCAGGCTCTATACAGCCGCCCCCAGAGCGGGACAAGCCCTCGTCCTATTAGGACCGCTAGGCTGAGCCTTACGGCCTTACACCTGCGGCCTATCAACCTGGTGGTCTCCCAGGGGACTTACCCGGTTACCCGGTGGGTGACCTCATCTTGGGGTGGGCTTCGCGCTTAGATGCTTTCAGCGCTTATCCCGTCCGGACATGGCTACCCGGCGCATGCCCTTGGCAGGACAACCGGTACACCAGAGGTCCGTCCACTCCGGTCCTCTCGTACTAGGAGCAGCTCCCCTCAAGTCACCTGCGCCCACAGTGGATAGGGACCGACAGATCTGTTACACCTCCCAATCTGC
>JBBIOB010000060.1:0-16663 GCA_037443565.1 Armatimonadota bacterium
CTGACCATCCGCATGACCTCTTCGTGCAGCAGCGCCACGGTCTCCGCCGACACGGGCGTGACCCCGTCGCGCACCGCCTCCAGGTATCCCCTGAGGTTGGATAAGGGAGTGCGCAGCTCGTGCGCGATCTTCGCGTCGTCTTCGACCACCAGGATGGGACGCAGCATGACGCCGACTATCGGGTCACGGTCCGCAGCGTCGAGGTGAGCTCCTCTTCGTTGCGAGGGCCGAAGCCCGACCGCAGGAGCCGTCCCTCCCGGTCGATCACGGCCCAGTATGGTTGGGTCCTGAATCCGTATGCCTGCGCGATGCGGCCGTTCGCGTCAAAACCGTTCGGGAACGTCAACCTGTGCCGGTCGACGAATTCCTTGCTCTTCTCTCTGCTGGACAGCAACCCGATCCCGACGAACTCGACGCCTCGGTCTTTCCACTCGCCGTAGACTCGCTCCCACACGGGGGCTTCACGGTTACACGTGGTTCACCACTCGGCCCAGAAGAGCAGGACCACCGCCCTGCCTTTGAGATCGGCCAGGCTCAGCGTCTTGCCGCTGAACAGGTCCAGCGTGAACGCCGGGGCGGTCGCCGGCGCCGCCTGGGCGGCGACCGGCGCGATCACCAGCGCGGCGACCAGCACGACGACGCCAACCCACCGCAGCACGGACACAGGCAGGGACACTCCTCCTGAAGATCCGATTCTTTGCTCTGTCTCCAGATACTACGCACGGCGCCCCCGGAGTATTCGCGGCGCCCGGCGCGTTGCATATGTAACACTCAGTGTGCCGCACGCATCGTCAAGAGACGATAAAGGGCGGCCGGAGCCTCCGCCTCGGCCGGCCCGAGAGGGGGGCACGGATGAGCGATCTGCAGCAATACATCGTTGAGGAATGGGCCGAGGACTATCAGGCGGGACGCCTGCCCCGGCGGGAGTTTCTGCGCCGGATCACGATCATGGCGGGCGGCGTCGCCCTGGCCGTCCCGATGCTCGAGCGGCTCGGCATGGCGGCCACGCCCGTGGAGTTGATGGACGCCCTGGCCATGGGCCCGGAGCTCGTGGCGCAGCAGACCGGCATCACCGTGCCGCCCGACGATCCGGCGCTCGAGGCCGGCATGATCACGTACCCACGGACGGGCGGTGGAGAGCCAAACATCGCATACCTGGCCCGGCCGCGGGCGACGGGATCCCACCCCGGGGTGGTGGTCATCCACGAAAACCGCGGCCTGCTCGAGCACTTCAAGGACGTCGCCCGGCGCTTTGCAAAGCAGGGGTACATCGCGCTGGCGGTCGATCTCGCCGCGCCCGCGGGTGGCACCGCGCGGTTCGCCGACTCGGCCCAGGTCACGTCGGTGCTGGGCCAGACGTCGCCCGACCAGCATGTCGCGATGCTGAACGACGCGTTCCGCCGACTCCAGCAGGTTCCGGGCGTGCGGGGTGACCGGATCGGCACCATCGGCTGGTGCTTCGGCGGCGGCATGGTCTGGCGGTTCATCACGCAGAATCCTGACCTGCGCGCCGCGGCGCCGTTCTACGGCCCCAACCCGCGGATCGACGCCGTGCCGAGAATCCGTGCCGCGGTGCTGGCCGTCTACGGGGAGCTGGATGCCCGGATCAACGCCGGCATCCCGGCGATCCGCGAGGCGATGCAGCGGGCGAACATTGTGCACGAGATCCACATCTACACAGGCGCCGACCATGCCTTCTTCAACGATACCGGCCAACGCTACCATCGGGCGTCGGCCGACGACGCCTGGCGGCGCGTGCTCGGCTGGTTCGAGCGCCATCTCAAGGCGGCCTGACACTCGGCAAGGTGGGGCCCGGCCAGTCTTGGCCGGGCCTCGCATCACCCTACGCCACATCCCCGCCCGACGTGGTTTAATGGCGACGTCTACATCGGCCTCAGCCAGTTGAAGCGCAGCCACGGCGACCCGAGCCTGCTGCACCAGGAGCTGACCGGCGTCATCGCCCCGTTTCAGGGGCACAAGGTGGCCACCGCGTTGAAGCTCAGGACTGTGGAGTACGCGCGGCAGCACGGCTACCGCACGATCCGCACGTTCAACAGCAGCCGCAACGAAGCCATGCTGGCCATCAACCGCAAGCTGGGATTCGTGCCGATGCCCGCGTGGATCGGCTTTGTGAAGGCGTTCGCCTGATGGCCTACGGGCCCAATCTCCCTATGCCCGCGCGCTCAGGACCTCGCGCATCCGCTCACCGACAATCGCGTCTTCACCGTCCATCAGCGTGTGGACGACCACATTGATGACATCGCCATCGAGGCGCACCCACACGCTCGGGGTGCCCTCGCGCAGCCGCTGCTCGGCTGCAGCCACTGTGATCCCGGCGTCCGGCGCAAGGCTGACCCGCAGCTGCATCCACGGACCCTGGCGCGGCCACGTGGGCTCGACCGTCACATGCGACAACCCCTCGAGCGCTGCGGCGACGATCCGGATACGCCGCTCCTGAAGCGCGAACCGCGCCTGGTGATCGGCGTTGAACCACTCGCGCAGCGCGGCCACCGTGGCCGCGATCTCCTGCCGGTCGACCTTGTAGCCGCGACCGATCGCGCGGTTCTCATACGTCTCATAGCCGATGAAGCCATTCGTCTGGGCGGCCTCGACCAGGTCCGCGCGGCCGCACAGGATCCCGGCGGACTGCACCGAGCCGAAGTACTTGGCCCCGAAGCAGACGAGATCCGCCCCGCTCTGCCCCGCGAGCCAGGTCATGCGCTCCAGGGGATAGACTTCGGAGGCGGCATCGACCAGGACCGCCACACCCCTGGCCCGCGCGATGCGGACCACGTCGGGGATGGACAAGGTCCCAGGCGCGCCCTCTTCGCGGGCGAGGTAGAGCACACCCGCCGTCTGAGGGCCGATGACCGCCGTGAGCTGCGCCGCCGTCGTCCCGCGCTCATCCCCCACCTCGAGCAGTACGCCGCCCGGAACTGTCACCGCGCGGTCGTAGCGGTAGCGCATCGGCCTCTGGATGAGGAACTCGCGCCGCAGGCCGGTCACGTCGGGCAGGCGGGCGATGCGCGCGGGATCCCTGCCTGTCATGATGGCTGCCGCGCCCAGCACGAGTGCGGCGAAGCACCCCGAGGTGACGAGCGCCGCCTCGGCCCCGAGCAGCCGCGCGACGGTGCGGCCCGAGCGCTCGAGCAGCTCGGCCATGTCGACATAGCGCGCGTTGGCCTCGTCCATCGCGGCCCGCACGCCCGGCGAGATGATGGACCCGCCGAGCACGGTGACGTTGCCGCGCGCATTGATGATGCGGCGGATGCCGAGGTCTCCGTATACATCTCTTGCCTGTGTGCCCTGCATCGCGATGCTCCCTCCGGCGCGAGTCGCCCTGGCCAGGGGCCAACGAAAAGAGGCATAGCCAGGATCTATGCCCCTCCCCGTGCCTGTAACGCCGTGATCCGTCGCGAGGTCCACACCCGCGTCGGGGCGGCCGTTTCTCCGGCAAGCACACTCCTTCATCGACGGCGCCCGAATTCCTCCGGACACGTAGGCTGGCTTACAGACGCGCTGGCCTTGCCCCCGGGAGCATGAGGCGACATACTTGGGACAACGACGTACGACGGGGGTGGACGACATGGGCACGCACGGCGCCACGCACCAGGCCGGATCGGGGGGGATCACTCGGGAGAAGGCCCTCCGGGCGGTTGCGGCGGGTATCGTCGGGACAATCGCGTTCGATCTGTTCGGCCTCGTACTGGGACAGGGGTGGGATCTTCCCGGCCTGCTCGGGGAACGCATCGGCGGTGGGCTGTTCGTCGGCGCGCTGGCGCATTACGCCAACGGAATCCTCCTCGCAGTCATCTTCGCCGGGCTGGCGCCGCTGTTCGTTGGCGCGCTCTGGCTGCGTGCGGTGCAGTTCATCACGATCCAGACGATCTTCGGCGTGTGGCTCTTCATGATGCCGGTCATGGGTATGGGCGCCCTGGGGCTCAACATGGGCATCATGGCCCCTGTCATGGCGCTGGTACGCCACTGGCTGTACGCCGTTGTCCTGGGCCTGGTCTACGCGCGGATGCTGGAAGGGTCCGGAGAGTAGCGCGAAGCCCACCGGTCTCATCTCGATGACCTCGACCGCCCCCCGGTAGGGGAGGCAGGAACGCGGTATGCCCACCGAAGAAGCCAACCGAGCAACTGCGCGATGCCACGTCCTCAGTGATGAAGTGAGGTCATCGATTGGTGCGCCCTTCAAAGACGTTCACCATCACTCCCGCGATTCCGGCAGAACTGGAGCGCCTGTTCGAGCTCGCCGCAAATCTTCGGTGGGCCTGGGATCATGAGACCATCGACCTGTTCCGCCGTCTCGACGCCGATCTGTGGGAGACCAGCGGCCACAATCCCGTCTCCATGCTCGGCACGCTCGCCCAGGAACGGCTGGAGGCCGCAGCATCCGACGATAGTATCCTGGCCTACTACCGCCGGGTCTGTGAGGCGCTCGACCAGTATCTTGCGAACCAGACCGCATGGTACCGCAAGACTCATCAGCGAGAAGGCCTGCGGATCGGCTATCTGTCGGCGGAGTATGGTCTCACCGAGTGCCTCCCCATCTACTCGGGCGGGATGGGGGTGCTCGCCGGCGACCACCTGAAAGCCTCCAGCGACCTCGGGATCCCCCTTATCGGCGTAGGGCTGCTGTATCAGCGCGGCTACTTCCACCAGTACCTCAACGTCGACGGATGGCAGCAAGAAGCGTACGTGCCCAGCGACTTCTACACGATGCCGCTGGCGCTGGAGCGCCGCCCCGACGGGAGTCCGGTGACCATCACCGTCACATATCCCGGCCGGGATGTTGAGGCGCAGGTCTGGCGGGCCCAGGTCGGCCGCGTGCCGCTCTATCTCCTCGACGCGAACATCGCCGCGAATCGCCCTGAAGACCGCCGCATCACCGAGCAGCTCTACGGTGGCGATCAGGAGATGCGGCTCATGCAGGAGATCATGCTCGGCATCGGCGGCGTGCGGGCGCTGGATGCGCTCGGGCGGCGGCCGACCGTCTGTCACATGAACGAAGGGCATGCCGCGTTTGCCGTCCTGGAACGCATCCGGCTCATCATGGCCGAGCACGGGGTCGCGTTCCACGAGGCCGCGGAAGCCGCGTCCGCTTCAAGCGTCTTCACCACACATACGCCGGTACCGGCGGGCCACGACTACTTCCCTCCCGAACTCATGGACAGGTACTTCGAGGAGTACTACCCCCAGCTCGGCCTGACCAGGGACGAGTTCCTCGGGCTGGGGCGGCAGCATCTGGATGAACAGCGCGAACTGTTCAGCATGACCGTCCTGGCGCTGCGCCTGTCCGCCCATCGCAACGCCGTGAGCCAACTCCACGGGAAGGTGACCCGGAGGATGTGGCAGAGTCTCTGGCCGGGTGTCCCGCAGAACGAGGTCCCCATTGCGGCCAAGACCAACGGCGTCCATCTGCGGTCGTGGATCTCCCACGACCTGGACCAGCTCTTCGACCGCTACGTGGGCCCCCACTGGAGGGATTCGCCGGCGGATGAGGCGATCTGGCGCCGGCTGGAGACGATTCCCGCGGAGGAGTTGTGGCGCACCCACGAGCGCCGGCGGGAACGGCTGGTGGCCTTTGCGCGGCGGCGCATCCAGACCCAGCTCCGGCGCCGGGGCGCGCCGCCGGCCGAGATGGCCGAGGCCAGCGACGTGCTCGACCCTGAGGTGCTGACCATCGGCTTCGGGCGGCGCTTCACCGACTACAAGCGCGCCGCGCTACTGCTGCGCGATCCCGATCGGCTCGCGGCGATCTTGAACCACCCCGAGCGCCCGGTCCAGATCATCTACGCGGGCAAGGCGCATCCCCGGGATGATCCCGGCAAAGAGCTCATCCGACGGATCATCCACCTCTGCCGCCAGGACCGGTTCGCCCGGCGCATCGTGTTCCTGGAGGACTACGACATGGCCGTCGCCCGCTACATGGTCCAGGGCTCGGATGTATGGCTCAACACGCCCCGCCGGACCCATGAGGCGAGCGGCACGAGCGGCATGAAGGCCGCCGCCAACGGCGTCCTCAACCTGAGCATCCTCGACGGGTGGTGGGACGAGGCGTACACCCCGGCTGTAGGATGGGCCATCGGCCATGGAGAGATCTACGACAACGAAGAGATGCAGGACGCGATCGAGTCACGTGTCCTCTACGATCTCCTCGAGAAGGAGGTCGTGCCCCTGTTCTACCAGCGGGGACGAGATGGACTCCCGCGCGGGTGGATCGAGCGGGTGAAGACCTCCATGCACGCCCTCTGCCCGGTGTTCAACACCAGCCGTCTCGTCCGTGAGTATGTGGAACGGTGCTACCTCCCCTCGTTTGCGCGAGGGCAGCGACTGTCCGAGGACGGCATGGCGCGGGCCAGGGTGCTGGCCGCCTGGAAGCGCCGGGTGCGGCAGCACTGGCACGAGGTCCGGGTCGAAACGGTCGACAGTCCCGACGGGACGACGCTCCGAGTCGGCAGCCTCCTGAAGGTGCAGGCCAGGGTGATCCTGGGTAGCCTGTCGCCGGACGACGTGTCGGTGCAGCTCTACTTCGGTGGGCTGGACGCGACCGGCGCCATCACGGACGGGACGGTAATCCCCATGGCGGCCAATGGAGCCCGCCAGGACAGGGCGCTGATCTTCGAAGCCGAGATGCCCGCGCGCACCAGCGGCCGACACGGGCTGACGGTCCGCGTGCTGCCGCGCCACCCCGACCTGGCCACGCCCGTCGAGATGGGCCTGGTGGTGTGGGCGTAGGACGGCCCCCGATGGCGGCCCGCACCGTCGACGACAAGCGGATGCTCGACCTCCGGCGCGGTGCCCAGCTCGACGCCAAGCTGGTGGAGCGGATCGTCTCCGCGTGCGACGCCTTCAGCAACGGCCAGATCGACGCCATGCTGCGCGCCGGCATCCGGGTCTGGCCCATGGTGGGCAGCCCCTCGCCTTACGACGGGTGGCAAATGCCCACGCCTGCGGCGCGCGCCGCCTACACTAACCTGGCCCGGGTCGTGCTGGTTCGCGATAACGCCCGGACGGACGATCTCCGCCACGAGCTCGCCCACGCCTGGGACCACACGAAGACCGGAAGGCTGCGCGGGCGGCTCGATGCGATGCCGCGGGAGAAGCGCGACCGCCTCATGAAGAACCCGCCGCCGTTCTGGAGTGAGAACGCGCGAGCGGCGGTGACCCCGCCGGGGGCCAAGAAGGCAACCCAGATGGCGCTGGACGAAATGCGGGTCGCCTATGCTGGGCGGCTGCTCTCGAAGGAGGAGGCCTTCGACAATCCGGACACCCGTGAAGGGTATTCGCGCAGCGGCGTCAAGGAATTCTACGCCGAGGGCTACAGCGTCTACCACGGACACTGTGACACCTGCCAGGCCCGTCTGCTGGCCTTCGCGCCTGAACTGTTCGACGTGCTGGAGCGCGAATCGAAGAAGCACGGCCTGCGGCGCCTCGACCGCCAGTCGCTGGCCGCCGCGCTCACGCCCTGACGCCGCCGGGTATACATGTCCGCTCGGCGGACTGGTCCACACCCGCCATCGAATCCCGGTCCGAACGCCGCCCGCAGCCTGTCCTCGACGAGCCTGACGGCCGTCCCCTCACTGACCTCTCAGTAGAACGCGTGCAGCGATGGTGTACGGCTTAGCCTCAGGCGTCGTGTCGGCCGAGCTTCTCACGCTGCTCTCTGCGCAGGTGCTGGTCGTCCAGGACGAGATCCCCGTCGTGCGCGCGCTTGAGCGCTATCCCGGTACCAGCCTGGATTTCCCCGACGTGCTCCTTGCTGAGCTCGCACGCGCTGCGGACGTGGGCGTGCTCTCGTTCGATGCGGACATCGGCCGCCTCGGCGTGCGGGTGGTTACACCTTCCTGAATCGGGGTGCGGCTTCGCGCAGAGGGACGCGCGTGCAGGACGACGCATGCGCCCTCAGCATGATAGAAGTAGAACTGGAGCCGGCGACGAGATTCGAACTCGTGACCTGCGCATTACGAGTGCGCGCTTTCCCAATCTCCCACGATCCATCGAGTCTCCTGGGTCTCAAAATGCGCGCATTCCCAAGACTCCTGAGACGGATGGGAATCAGCAAGACCCCTGAGGGTGGCGGATGTGCCCCAAGGGTGCCCCAACGGATGGACGCAACAACCTTCATCGCTCGCAAACCAACTCGCCGACCTGAGGGAACCTCCTCGCGGCGCCCGAGGGATCTGACACCCTACAGCACAAGCGCCTTCCACGCCGCAGCGCCTCGTTGGTGAACATCCCGCCACCCGCCTCACGGTGAAGCCCCGGTGAGGATCGGAGTCACGAAGCGCGAATCTACGAGTAACGTACGCTGTCAGAGGGTCGAGGTCAAAATGCCCCAGTTGAGATTTGAGCCAATCGAGGGTCTCGTCGAAAGATGCCTCCGCGTGTCCCCAGATGCCCCCATCGTCTTCTTCGTTGGATCAGGGGTCTCTACCGTGTACCCGTCAGTGCTTCCGTCCGCATGGGAGATGATCAGCGAAACGGCAGGAGTAGTCGCACCCACACCCACGCCGGGGCTAGAGCGCGAGCTAGCAAGGGAGATCCGCCGGCTTGCAGAAGCGCTCCCCGAAATCTACTACGAGATCCTTCGAGATGTGATCGGGGACGAAGCCATCCGTGCTTGGGAGGCCTTGAGGTTCTGGCAGGATCACCCGGATCTCCAGCAATTCAACCTGGGCCCGAACCCCGGACACCTCGCATTGGTCTATCTTGCATGGCAGGGGCGGACGCCCCTTATCACCACAAACTTCGACACTTTGCTCGAAGAAGCTGCCCGGTCTCTGAGCTTGGAGCCACTCGCATGCATTCCCATCCCACCCGATTTGCGTCCGCCCGACCACGAACAGCTCCGAACAGCCCAGCGCGACAACGAAGTTGCAATCTGGAAGGTACACGGCACTGTAGAACCCACCAACTTTGACTCTATCCATACAACGCTGCGCACGATCACCCAGGCGGACTGGAGAAAACTCGAACGAATACGCCAGCAATTCGAGCAAATTGGCACCACTGTATGCTTCATGGGCTACAGCGGCAGCGATCTAGACCTCTTTCCGCATATGGCGGGGTGGCGGCTCCATCATCGCATCTACTGGTTAGGTCCTTCGTTTTCTCGACGGCACATGATTCATCGTAACCCAGATCAGTTCACGGCCGTAGTCGGTACCAGCGAGCGCTTCGCGACCCTTCTGGCGGGCCAATGGAAGATCGAGGACGCCCGAATCGGATTACTCCGGGACCGCCTAAGGGAGTCGGATGCTGCCCGAGATCGCGCACTGGCCGGCCGCGTCCACGCCAGGGAAAGATACCTGGCTGCGGTACGGCAGCACCTCAAGGGCCTCTTCACGCGCATCTTGCCGCCCGCAGACCCGAGAAGGCTGTTGATCCACGCTCGTGCTCTGACCTCGATCGGACAGAACAGGAGAGCATGGCCTTACGTAGTTCGCTTCACGACGGCCGCGGCGAGTGTGCCACCACACCGCATGGATGCGGGATTGGTTTCCGGGGCTCTTACCCTGAAAGCCTCGCTTGCCCACGAGTTCTCCCAATACGAGGACTCTTTCGCGTTCTCTGAGCAAGCCCGAAGAATAGCATGTCGTCACGGGCTGAGAGCAGTCACGGTTGAAGCAACGATGGCTGCAGACGAAGCACTTCGGATGCAGCATCTTCCGGGACTCAGGTTCAAGGAGAAGAGCTATCTGCTGCACCCCCGTGCTTGGATTGTTGTCGTGCGATTTCTCCTCCATGCCTTCGTGTTCGGTATCAGGCGATGGCAAGATCTTCCGAGGCGCCTTGGCCAGAACACAGTGCACGCTGAATCCGTATACTTGGAGCACCTCGTACGCATTGGTGCCATCTTTCAAGAGCTCCTGGCCGGCTACCGATTGGAAGGAATGGCCAAGGTTCTCATGACCTGGTTGTGGAGCTACGTTGAGGTCCGGAGTTACGAAATCGGTTACGCACATGGAATCGGAAACGCCCGCAAGTACGGCGAAAGGCTCGGAATTCCGCCAAGGACCACAGCCGCGCTCCAAGCAGGCGGCGTCTATGAGCTGCTGTCTGCTCAAACGGGCAAGGCGATTGCATACCGAGATCACGGTAGGCGGCTGGCTAGAGAATACCGTGTACATGAGGCAGTACGGGCATACAACCGGGCCTACAGAATAGCGCTCATTGCCGGAAACATATCGCTGGCCCTGAAGGCCCTCATCGACCGCAGGCTGATACAGCCGGACTTCAAACCCGATAGGGCTCTGGTGCAAAGAATGCTGAAGATGATTCAGGGTGCAGCCTATCGTCGCATAGAAGCCTCTATGCTGGACTGGCTATGCGGGGCTTCGCACAGGCCTCGCCGCGATTGAACGAAGGTCAGTCAGCCCGATCGCGTCGGGTGTCAAGTCCACAGCAGGGATTCGGGGTGAGGCCGCGGCCGTCGAGTCGCGTATGTCCGATGGACTGATTGCCCGACAGAATCATGCGTGTTGCGCAACTCCTGTAACCTGAGATCGACCGAGCTCTTCAGCATAGCCAAGATGGTGGTCGTCGGGGTCCAACAGCACCTCGACACCCTACAACCCAAGCGCCTTCTGCGCGGCTGTGGCGGGATCTCTGTAGAAAATGGGGTCGACGTGCTCCATGATGTCCCCCGGGACCTCCAGGAAGTGGCGTTTGTTCTCGATAGGCACCAGAGCACGCCGTGCGCCGTTATCCATAGCCAGCCGCAGCGGCTCCACCAGAGAGCGGACGGGCTTTGGATTTCCTTGAATCGTCATGTCCCCAAGGATCAACAGCGCCGGCAGAACAGGGGTTTTCTTCATAGCAGAGTACAGGGCGACAAAGAACGCAGCCCCCGCATCGCACCCGAGGCGGCTGCCCAATAGGTCGATGGCCTCGACGTGGAAATCGGTAGTTTCGAGTACAGCGCCGATTCCAAGCTCCACCTTGTGCCCCTGAAGGTACGAGAACGCGCGGTTCAGTGCTTCCTTCATCGTGCCGTCCATGCCGCCCGCGCCGCGCAGCTTTCCGGTGCCTGCGGATGTCCCGACCTCGATCCGGTACAACGCAACTTTGCCGTCCTCGGCGACCGCCGCGGCGTACACGGATCCCGGGGCAAGGGGGTCAGGCGAGATAAGGTTCCGCCCACCCTCCTCTGGAACCCCGACGAACCGCTCCTCCCGGGTTTCCTGATCGATGTATGAGAAGCTCGTCTGGTAGAACTCATGCGACCCCATTTTCTTCAACTGCTCTTTGACCCGGCGCCGGCCTTCCAGCGCCAGCTCGAGGATCTCCCGTAGCTCGTCACGCTCGAACTCGCCATGGGGATACAGCAGTTTCAAGTACCCTGAAACCGTCTTGCGCACCGCCTTAGCGTCCCGGGCGTTGAGATGACTACCCAGGGAGTAATACCGGTCCATCAACTCCGTGAAGTTGTGCTTCCGGAGTTCGCGCAGGGCCTCTGCCAGGTAGTCGACGACGAAGCCGTAGCGGTCAGTGAAGAACTCGTTCCGCATCTTAGGGATTTCCCAGCCCGGCAGATAGAAGTGCAACCGGTCGAGAAACGCCAGATCCTCCCGAATGACCTCCGGCATCGGAATGAAGAGGTGGGCTGACTGGACCATGACTTCCACGGGCTGGTTGGTGTTTCCAAACATCGCGACCGAGGCCGGAGCTGAGAGCGCTTCCTTGCCCCTGGCGAACGTCCCCGACTCGCAGTAGGTCTTCAGGGTCGTTACGACCTCCTTAGGCATCTTCTGGAGGTCGGCGACCTCATCAAAGGCCACGGCATCCCAGAGTCCGACCAGCCCCATTCTGCCCGTGGCCATGTTGAAGAACAGGTTCGCCACGGTCGTGGGGCCAGTCAGGAGGATTACATACGGAGAGATCTCCTGGAAGACGAAAGATTTTCCCGTCCCCCGGGGTCCGAGCTCCACGAGGTTGTAGTTGCGCTCGCAGAGAGGAAGCAACCGGGCCAGAAACAGCAGTTTCAGCCGGCGGTCGAAGTGGGTCGGCTCGAGACCAACGCTCCTGACCAGCAGGTCGAGCCACTCGTCGCCAGTCAGCTGGCACCGTCCCTCGCGAAACTCATTCAGATCGAACGATGCGACCTGAATGGGTACGAGACCGTCGATCCAGAAAGGACTTCTCCGGCCGGTCGCGGACTCGTCGAACTGATGGCGCAGCTCTATCTGCCCCCAGATCCCGCCGACCAACAGTCGCTCGTACCGACGCACGGCTGTGTCAGGAATATGCACGTACCGGTGGCCGAAGTGGACGAGTTCCGCCCAATACTTGTCATCCTCGGCTAGGTAGCGAACCTTGATCTTGTCGATGAAGTTGTGGTGACCCTTCTCCCGGACCAGGGACTGCGCGCGGTTCGCCTCGTCCGGCCGAACGAAGTTATCGGCGAGGGTGTCATTCACTACGCGGAGTCCGGCCTCGATCGCCAGCGGATCGTCCGTCGCGCAGTACTTACCAAGCAGATACTCTAGAACGAAGACAGGGACGTTCGAGCCGACCTTGACCTTGCGGACAAGGTCCTTGCGCACGACCTTACCTGCAAACACTTCGGTGACCTTCCGATCCAGGTCGATCATCAACCTCTCCCCAGGCCTACAGTGAGATCATCACGGGGATGTTATCCAATCGCGCAAGCTCGATTTGCGTCGCACCATCCAGTACGTGAACGGAGACCGTCCCCGTCTCTGGTCTCCCCGGCAACATGAGCGTGATCGGGTCGGGTCGGTCCTTCTGGAGAATGATCTCCTGTGTTCCATCTTCAAACCCATAGGCAGCGGTGACCGCATGTCCCACGTCCTTGCCTCCGGCGCGCGCGACGACCTTGACACGCTTCTCGCCTGGGGCAAAGAGGTCGGAGACAGCGTAGGTCGCTGTCACTGAGAAGAAACGTGTGGTGACGCGCGACTTCTCCATTTCCAACCGAATCCCGCCAGGAGCCCCCGCCGGTGCCGCCGGACGCACCACCTTGACGACCGCCACCGGGACCACCACTTCCTGCAGAGAAGGCCCCCCGTGCAGGTATGTTCTCGACCCGCCTGCCCTGAAGGCCGCATATCCCCGCGGCCACACCAGTTCCAGGTCGCCGGCCAGCCCTACGCGGGAGGCGGGCATACGCGCGCAGTTCGGAGGGGTGGCTCCGCCCCTGCCGATCCACACGCGGCGGTGGCGCTCCACCTCCTGCCCATCAGGGACCGGCAGGAGCCGGTCCTCTCCGAGCGTCTCCGCAAATATGTGTCCGTGGTCCGCGGCGACGATGATCTCGCTGACCCCAAGCGCGGCGAGACGTCGAATGGCCCTGCGCAACTTGTCAAGGACCTCGTCCATGTAGCGGCGGGCTTCGTCCTCGTCTTCGGCCTCCTCCCCGCGACGGTCGATCTCCTGCGAGGTCACCAGCACGAGATCGGCGGTACCGACGGCCTCTTGAAGTTTCCGTGAAAACCGGAGCAGGTCGTTGAGCTTGACATCGACCACCGCGCGGTCGGTGCCATCGCGTAGGTGCTTGATCCGGCTGGCCCGATCCTTCAGCAGCGTCGAACCGATTCGGATGACCGCCCTGCCCCCGGCTTCGGTCAGTTCCATGCCGCGTTCAGCCCCAGGCAGGAGCGCAGACATGCCCACGGATGTGATGGTCGGCAGTCGGGCAACCGCGGGCAGGAGCGAGGATTCAAACTCCTCTCCGAGACCATCCAGCATTTCCCGGGCCATCTCGAAGCGCAGCGCGTCAACTAGAAGATACGCCGTCTTCCCGTGCTTCTTTATTGCAGGCCCAACAAATCGGGCAAAGACTTCGCGTTGAAACAGGACGCCATCCACCACAAAGCCCGTGGATTCGAGAGCGGCACTGAACGCCTCGGCGCAGGAGCCAACCACGTCCACGTACTCCTGGCGGGCACGATGGATGACCTGTTCCAGCGTGTTGTGCCGGCCGTCGACGGACACATCAAACACTGCGAACAGTCGCTCCAGATGGCGGTGGTAGGTGTCGAGAAGGCACCAGGGCAACTCGCCGCCGGCATATGCGGTGATCAGTTCCGCGGGGCTGCGCCTGCCTGCCGTCAGCTCGGCCCGCACGCGGCCGGCGGCAATGTGCAGGCGCGCTGCGGTCTCCAGAAGGGACCAGCGGACCTGATGCGTTGGGGCCTCAATTGACCAGAAGGATTCCTTACGCCGAACCGCCAGGTCGAGAGCCTCCTGGGGGCTGCCGGTCAAGAGGCACTCCTCGGCGTGGTGCAGCAATCTCTCCTCGATGGAAGGAAACGTCTCGATGCTGGCCAGTGCCTGCGGCATCAGCTCGAATCGTGCGATACCGGCCTCCGCCTCCACTGCCCGGGCGGCCTCGACGTACGACCCGCGGAGATCGTGTCGGTTCCGCCAGGTCCGGCATACGTGTTGGATGGCTTGCAGGTGGGCCGATCGGTCCGGCAGCTTCACCGAGCCCAACTCTCGTGGGGCCTCGCCCGCAGGCAGACCGGCGACCAGATCGCCCAGGAGCAGGAGCCGGCGGAGTTTCGTCCGTGCCTGCGCAGGCGAGTCCTGAGCATCGAGCGCCACTCCCAAATCGGCGAGAAGCAACGCAGCGATCTCCGGCATCGCGTTCTTCGTCTGGATGGCCGCATCGTGCCGGTCGGACGCTGCGAAGACCAACGCCACCTCGTCAGGCGACGACGTGCCGAAAATCAGCACCACGGCCCCGGTGCTGATCCCGCCCGATTGATCGGCCAATCGGTCCAGGTCGGCCAGCGTCAGCGCGCTCTGCTCGACCTGACGACCGATATGGGCAGCGTGGTCCGGCGCGATCTCCTTGAACACCCGCTCCGCGATGACGCGAAGGCGAGTGTTGCGCTGCCACGGGGTCGCACCCGGCTCCATGACCACTCCGGCGGACTCGGCCTCGATCAGGGCAAAGTGGGTGTCCCCTCGGGCAGCGGGGACGTAAACAAGAACCCTGGGCGGCACCCCGGCATCCGTCTTCGGCCGGCCCGCCTCATCCACAAACTCGAGGAAGGGTTCGAGTTGTTCGCGCAACGCAAAGAAGCTGCCCTCGAAGCGTAACAGGGCCACGCCCGGGAGGCTGAGGTTGGTTGCCACTTCCCTGTAGGCAAGGTCGGGATCGTACCAGACGACGATCCCCCGGTCTTCGACCTGCTTTTGGACCAGGGAAAGAACGTAGTCGGTGACCCTGCCCATCGCCCACCTCGTTACCGAGGCATGCTACCCAACATGCTACTTACCATGATACGTGGCGTGTCAAGTAGCATGTCTGCGCTTCCTGGATTGCGCCGGTCGATACCTGGCCCCTGGGGCTCGCGAACTGTCAGTCGTGAGTTCCACAACACCTTCTTCCCTCAAAATCGCCAGCCACTTCCTGGCCGCCGCGCTCGAAAGCCCGAGTGCCTGGGCGATCTCTGCCCTCGACAGTTCTCCCCTCTCCCGCAGAAGACTCAGGATCTCCGCACGCCGGTCGCGCCGCTCGCGCCTCGCCGGCGGTCGCGCTACCTCTTCGGCCGGTTTGGCCAGGCCGGGGGCCAGCCGATAGGTCGCCCAGCGACGTGTGCCTGCCTGCTCCACCAGCCCCCGGCTGACCAGTTCGCCCAGTTCACGCGTCACGACGCGACTGTCGAGGCCGGTGAGCTGACGGTAAAGGCTGTTCGTCATCGTCTCACCGTGACGTATCAGCGCCAGCCCCATGCGCTGGCTGTCGGTCAGGTCGCCTGCCCCCACCCGCTCCAGCCACCTGAGCGTCTCCTCGTCGAGCAGGGTGTGATTCGGGAAGGTCACCTGGAACGTAGCGATGCGGTCCTCGAACTGCGGCGGGCTCATGCCGGCCTGGCGCAACGCGGCCAGCATGGCGCCGATGCCGGACCCGCGGTTCTCGCAGATCCCTCGCCCCTCGCCGGGCACCGTGACGTCTTCCAGAATCTTCATGAGAACCTGATTGCGCGTGGCCGAGATACCTTCTTCTCCGAGGCGGTCCACCGTCACCGGACCATAGAGCCCTCCCGGATTGGCGATCACGAGGCGATCTGGGAACATCTGGACCTGTACCGGAGTACCACGCGCCATCGGGCTCAAGTCACGATGCCCGAGGGCGTTAACCAGGGCCTCACGAATCGCGGTGTCGGGGTACTCCCAGAGATCCTCCCGGAAGAGTCCGCGGACGATTGTGCGTCGCTTCATGTTGCGCTGCAGGGCGTCCAGCACGGGCCGGATGAGCCCCGGGATCGGCCCCTCAAATCTCCGGTTGTCCATGAAGCGCTCGCCGCCGGGCCCGGGCTCCCCGACCCTTGGGGTAGGGTAGACCACGAACGTCACGCCCAGGGTGGGGAAGAACTGTTGCGGATATCGCCCAAGCGCGAGCAGGCCGGCCAGCGACGGTACCCAGCGGTCCTCGAAGCGCACCAGACCCGCAGCGTTCGAAGGGCTTCCTCGTCGGTGAGCCGCCGGAATGCGCTCTCCTCAGGCCGACGCACACGTGCCAGGAGCCCTGCCACGAGATCGGGGTCGAGGTCGGCCGCCGTCGCCTCGGCGACCGGCGTCTCGTCCTCGCGCGGCTGTCCGCGGGAGGCTAGCATCACCTGCACCTCGTAGGGGCTGAGCCGACGGTCTCCGTCCGCGACGCGGATGAATGCTCCGTTGG
>JBBIOB010000061.1:0-16543 GCA_037443565.1 Armatimonadota bacterium
TCGGGGGTCGTCGCCGGCCTGGTCTCGACGTTCACGAACTTCGTGCTGAACAACGCCTTCACGTGGGCCGACCGCCGCGAGCGGTCAGCGGCGGTGTTCCTGCGGCGGATGGGCAAGTACTATGTGGCGACCGGATTCGGCTATCTCGTGTACCTGGGGTTGCTCTGGGGGTTTGTGCACCTCGGGCTGCCTCCGCTGCTGGCCAACCTGCTGGCGGTGGGGCTGGGCGGGCTGGTGAACTTCGTGATGCACAACCTCTGGACGTGGCGGACGGCCAGGACGCCGTAGCCGGAGGGGTGGTCCGGCGGACTACACAGCCTCCTGGCGGAGGGACGAGTGTCTGGCGATCAGGCCGAAGTGGGTGTCGGCGTGGAGCAGGCGGCACCCGTGGTGGATCGCGACCGCCGCGACGAGCACGTCTGCGGACGGGACGGTCACGCCGCGCCGCCGCAGCAAGAATGAGAGACGCCATGCCTGCGGCCACACATCGTCCGAGGAGAGCAGGGCGAGCGCCCGCAGATCTTCACACAGGGCGTCATAGTCGTCGTCCGTGCGCACGCCGCCGAGCAGCTCGAGTATGATGATGCCGGTCGTGGCGGCCTGGTGCTCGAGGACGGTGTGCTTTACGCGGCTTGCTAGCGCGGGCGGCGGGTTCCGGCGCAGCAGGCGGATCCAGGCGGAGGTGTCGATGAGGACCAGGTCGCTACGCACCGCGGCGCATCCGGCGCAGGTCTCGGGGCGTCAGGGCAATCTCGAACGTCCCGATGCGACCGGCCAGCCGCTCGAGCCGCCGGCGCCGCACGAACTCCGTGAGGGCCAGGGCCACTGCCTTCTTCTGGGTCCGGACGGAGGCCAGCCGCATGGCTTCCTCAAGGAGCTCTCTCTCGATGTCAATCGTAGTCCTCATCAAGCATCACCACTATGCATAAGTCCACGCGAAATCCTGATGCACGTCAAACGGCCGTGAGCGCATCTCCGGGAGTGGCCGACCGCATCGGGCGCCTGCAGGAGAGCATCGGCCGCGTCATCCTGGGCAAGGCCGAGGTCATCGACCTGGTTCTGGTCGCGATGATCTCGCGCGGCCACGTGCTGCTGCGCGACGTGCCGGGCGTGGGCAAGACCATGCTCGCCCGGGCGCTGGCCCGCTCGATCGGCGGCGAGTTCACGCGCATCCAGTGCACCCCAGACCTGCTGCCCACCGACGTGCTCGGGACCTCGATCATCGACCCGCGCACCTACGAGACGCGCTTCGTGCCCGGGCCGATCTTCGCCAACGTCGTGCTGGTGGACGAGCTGAACCGCACCACGCCGCGCACGCAGTCGTCGTTCCTCGAGCCGATGGACGAGTGGCAGGTGTCGGTCGACGGGCACGCGCGGAGCCTGCCCCGTCCGTTCTTCCTGATCGCCACCCTCAACCTCACCGAGCACCACGGCACGTACCCGCTGCCCGAAGGGCAGCTCGACCGCTTCGCCATCGCGACGTCGCTCGGATATCCGCCGCCGGAGGCCGAGCGGCGGATGCTCGGCGGGCACCTGGGCCGGCATCCCATCGACGACGTTGTGCCGGTGCTTGCGCCGGCCGACGTGCTGGCCCTCCAGGAGGCCGCGGCCGCGGTGCACGTGAGCCCGGCGGTGCGCGAGTACGTCCTGGCCATCACCGGCGCGACGCGCGAGCATCCGGCGATTGCGCTGGGCTGCAGCCCGCGGGGCGGGCTGGCGCTGGTCCGGGCGGCGCAGGCGCGGGCGCTGATGGACGGGCGGTCCCACGTGTTGCCCGACGATGTAAAGGCCCTGGCCGGCCCGGCGATGGCCCACCGGATCATGATGCGGCCGCAGCCCGGGTCGGCGGCGATCGCCGAGGCCGCAATCGCCGAGATCCTTTCCGAGACCCCTGTGCCGATCTTCGAGGCGCCCCGTGCCGACGCGTGAGGGGACGACCCTGCTGCTGGTCGCGGCGGCCGTCTTCCTGCTTGCCACGAATCTCATGTCGGGGCTGCTGTTCGTGCTCGACGCGCTTCTCGTGGCGCTCGTGGTGGTGGGCGCGGGCACGGCGGTGGTCCCGGTGCGGTGGCTTCGGGTGACCCGCGACGCGCCCGCACGGAGCCGGGAGGGGGAGTTGGTCGAGGTCACCCTGACGCTGGAGGGTCCGCGCGGAGGGCGCTTCCTCGTCGTCGAGGACGGGTGGGAGGGCGCCCGGGGCCGCGCGGTGGTGCCGCACATCGAGCGCCGGCGGCCGGCGGCCGTGGTGATCCGCGTGATCCCGTCCCGGCGCGGGCGGTATGCCTTCGGTCCAGTGGCGGTGGCCTCGCGCGGCGCCGTGGGCCTGTTCTCCGCGCGCCGGCAGATTGCGCTTGGCGGGCAGATCATCATCTGGCCGCGGACCCGGCCCGTCCCGCCGCCCGCGCTGCCGCTGCTCGCCCCGGCGCTCGACGCGGCCGGTGCGGCCCAACGCACGCGCCAGGCCGAGGACCTCTACGGCGTGCGCGACTATCAGCCGGGCGACGCGGCGAGCCGGATCCACTGGAGGTCGTCGGCCCGGCGCGGCGCGCTGGTCGTGCGCGAGTTCGAGCGTCCGGTCACGCGCGCCGCAACGGTCCTGCTCGACCTCGACCGGCGCCAGTCGCCCGAGCGCCTCGACGCGGCGGTGCGCGCCGCGGCTTCGGTCTTCGCGCTGGCCCGCGACCGCGGGCTCGATGTGGCCGTGGCGGGGTGGGGTGAGGCGCGGAGCGAGCACCGGTCGTGGGAGGACGCGATGGACTGGCTCGCCGGCGTCGCGCCGTCGGGCCCGCCGGTGGCCGAGGTCCTGGGCGCGTTCCGCGGCGGCGGCCGCGCGCTGATCGTGGTGTCGTCCGGCGCCACGGCGCCGCGCGATCCCGAGGTCATCGTGATCACGCCCGCCGACGACGCGGCGGGGACTCCGGCGGCCGGCGGCCTGGTGTACACCGCCGACGGGACGGTGCAGGCATGGTAAGCTGGCGCCGGCTGCAGGCGAGCGGCACGCCCGAGCGCTCGGTGCCGCTGCGGCTGTGGACGCTGGCGGCGGTGGTCGTCAGCGTGTTCGCCGTGACCGCGCACGACGACTTCCTCGAGTACCGCCTGACGATCCCGATCCTGGTGGCGGCCGGTTTCGCGTTCTCGTACTGGCGCATGGGGAAGCGTAACTGGTGGGTCAAGGTCATCCTGGCGCTGCTGTGCCTCCAGGTCGGCTGGCAGTTCCTGCGCGGGGTGATGGCCGACCCCTTCCACACCAGCATCCCGCTCACCATCCTGCTCCTGTGGCTGCAGACCCTGCACTCGTTCGACGTGCCCGCCCGGCGCGATCTCCTGTTCAGCCTGCTGACGTCGGTCATCCTCATGGCGGTGGCCGCAGCGTTCGCCCTCGACATGACCTTCCTGCTCTACCTGGCGGCCTACGCCCTCGTGGGCGTCCAGGCCCTGGTGCACAACACCTGGCAGGCCACGCAGGAGGCGGCGCAGCCGGCGCCCGGATCGCCGTCCCGGGCGGCCGGACCGGAGCAGACCGCTGACCCCGCCGCGCCGGCGCTGCGGCGCGGCGTCCTCTGGACAGCCAACCACCTGCTGGTCACGGTGTTGCTGGTCGCCGCGGTGGTCTTCGTCTTCACCCCGCGGTTTGAGGGGTTGCGCCTCACCGCGCTGCCCTTCTCGGCGCAGCGCATGCTGCTCGACCTGTTCGCCGGCCGCATCATGAACCCGGCCTATCCTCAGGAGGGCGGCGCAGAGGGCGAGCTGCTGCGGTGGAACCCGCGCGGGTACTTCGGGTTTGGCACCACGCTCGACCTGCGGCTGCGCGGCCGGCTCGACCACACGCTGGTCATGCGCGTGCGCGCGACCCACGAGCTCAACTGGCGCGGGCTGGTCTTCGACACCTACACCGGCACCGGCTGGAAGATCTCCGACCCGCAGCTTGCGCAGATCGACGGGACCACGATGCCGCTCTCCATTGTCCACCGGCGCGACGAGGTCCTCAGCTTCGGCGCGCGGCCCACCCGGGTGGTGCAGTCGTTCTACATCGACGTCGAGCAGCCCAACGTGGTCTTCGCCGCGCCGATCGCCGAGCGGCTCTACCTGCCGTCGGGCCGCGTCTACGTCGACCGGTACGGCTCGATGCGCCTCCCCGACACGCTGAAGCCCGGCATCGTCTACTCGGTGATCTCGCGCGTGTTCGTCCCCGACGCCGAGACCCTGCGGCGGCACAACGGCGAGCCGCCGCCGTTCATCGTCGAACGGTACCTGGCGCTGCCAAAGATCCCGTCCAGGGTCCGCGCGCTGGCCGAGGAGGTGACAGCCGGCCAGCCGACCGTCTACGACCGTGTGCGCGCGGTCAACCGGCACCTGTGGACGTCGTACCGCTACGACCTGAACATCCCGCCGCAGCGCCGGCGGGGCGACGCCGTGGACTACTTCCTGTTCGACGAGCGCCGCGGGTACTGCGAGCAGTTCGCCAGCGCGATGACCGTCATGCTGCGGGCGGTGGGCATCCCCGCGCGCCTGGTCACGGGCTACCTGCCCGGTACCCTCAACCCGATCACCGGGATGCTCGAGGTGCGCAACAGCGACGCCCACGCCTGGGTCGAGGTCTTCTTCGCCGGCATCGGGTGGGTTGAGTTCGAGCCGACGCCGGGATTTCCCGACACCGAATCGCTCGGGGGACCGGCGGTGCGCCGTTGGGTCTGGCAGGACCTGGCCGCGCTCGTGCAGGCGCGCGTCGCGGCCTGGGCCGAGGCCTCGCCGCGGGCGGCGCAGGTGATCGCGGCGGCCGGGCGGACGGCCCGGACCGGCCTGTGGGTGATCCTGGTGCTCGCGGCCGGCGCACTGGCGGCGGGCGGCGTCCGGCGGGTCGCGGGTCTGCGGACCGATCCCGGGCCCGCGCGGCCCGCGCTGGACGAGGCCTACCGGCAGATGTGCGCGATGCTGCTGCGGCGCGGGCTGCGGCGGCGGCCGGCCGACACCGTCTCGGAGTTCCGCCGTCGCGTGGACGCAGCGGCCGATCTGCCGGAAGTCGGCGTGATCTCTGAGGCCGTGGAGGCCGCGGCCTACGGCGGCCGGACGGTAGACGCCGACGATCTGCAGTCGGTCCGCCAGGCCCTTCACGGGCTGCGCCACCGGCTGCGCCGCTAGCATGGCCCAGGCCGCGGTTCCAGAGCTCGCCCCAACCGGCGAGGCCGCAGCGCCGGGCCGTGCGGACGTCTGGGTGGTGGCGGCGCTCCTGGCGGTCACCCTGGTGGCGATACTTGCGCGCGTGCCGCGGCTCGGGGCGCCGCCGCGCATGGTCTTCGACGAGATCTACTACGCGAAGGCCGCGCAGCAGATGCTGGCCGGGGTCGAGGTCACCGAGGAGCGCACGCACCCGCCGCTGTCCAAGCTCATCATTGCCGCCGGCATCCGGGTGTTCGGGGACCACGCCGTCGGATGGCGCGCGGCCAGCGCCGCGGCCGGCGCCCTGCTGGTGCTCGTGGTCGGCCTGCTGGCCTGGCTGCTGTTTGGAGACCGGTTCGTCGCCGCCGCCAGCGCCCTGCTGGTCGCGCTCGACGGCCTGGTATTCGTGGAGAGCCGGATCGCCAAGCCTGATGTCTTCCTTGCGGTCTTTGTCTTCAGCGCGTACGCGGCGCTCTGGCGGTACGTGCAGGCGCGGGCGGATGACACGCCGCCGGCCGCCAGCGGCGGCGGGGTGGGATGGGTGTACCTGGCCGGCATCACCGCCGGCTGCGCCGTGGCCACCAAGTGGACCGCCGCCGTCCCACTGACGGTCATCCCGATCACCCTGGCGCTGCTGGCCGGCGGGGGCCGCCTGCGCTTGACCCGGCACGACGTCGGACACCTCCTGCTGGCATTCATCCTGCTGCCGGCCACGATCTACATGCTCACGTACATCCCGTACTTTTCGCTGGGGCACGGCCTGCGCGACTTCGCGGTCCATCAGGCCGACATGTTTCGGTTCCACGCCGGGCTGACCGAGGGGCATCCCTACAAGTCCGCCTGGTACTCGTGGCCATTCCTGATCCGGCCGATCTGGTACGAGTACCGCGAGGCCGCCCCGCAACTCTACGAGGGCATCATCGCCATCGGCAATCCCGTCATCTGGTGGGGGAGCCTGCCGGCCTTCGCGTTCCTCGCCGTGCGCGCGGTCCGCACACGCGCGCTCCCCGAGACGTTCGTGGCGATGGGGTTCGTCATCGCCTACGCGCAGTACGCCGTCATCAGCCGCGTGCTGTTTCTCTATCACTTTCTGCCGGCGCTGCCGTTCCTGATCATGAGCCTGGCCGTTGGCTTGGGCTGGGTGCGCCGGCGGGTCGGCGGCGCGGTCGTGCTCGCGTTCCTGGGCCTCGCGGTTGGCTGGCTCGTGGCGTTCTATCCTGTGCTGGCGGCGCTGCCGACGACCGCCGACCGCATCTTCCGCCTCATGTGGTTCGGCTCGTGGATCTGACGGACGGCATCTCCGCGGTCCTTCCCGCCTACAACGAGGAGGCCGCGCTCGAAGAGACCGTGGCCGCGCTCCGGATCGTGCTCCTGGCCGTGGGCCGGCCGTTCGAGATCGTCATCGTCGACGACGGCAGCGCGGACCGCACCGGCGAGATCGCCGGCCGTCTAGGGCGTGAGGATCCCGCGGTCCGGACGATCCATCATGCGCGCAATCTCGGCTACGGCGAGGCGCTGAAGTCGGGGTTTGGGGCCGCGCGGGGCGAGTGGGTGTTCCTGATGGACGCCGACGGGCAGTTCGACCCGGCGGAGCTGCCCGCGTTCCTCGAGGCCGCGGCCGCGGCCGACTTCGTGGTGGGCTACCGGCCGTCGCGCGCCGACCCCGCGCACCGCGCGCTGTACGCGAAGATCTGGGCGCGCCTGATGTCGCTGCTGCTCGGGGTCGCCGTGCGTGACGTGGACTGCGCGTTCAAGCTCATGCGGCGGTCGTATCTTGAGCGGATGCATCTGGAGGCGGGCGGCGCGTTCCTCTCGGCGGAGATGCTCGCCAAGGCCAGGCGGATGGGTGCCCGGTTTGCCGAACTGCCGGTGAGGCACCTGCCGCGGCGGGCGGGCGCGTCCACGGGCGGCTCGGTCCGCGTGCTGGTGCGCGCGTTCCTCGAACTGGGGCGGTTGTGGTGGAAGGTAAGGCGATTCCGGCCGATGGTGTGATGGGGCCGGGGTGGGGATCACTCCTCCCGTGATGTGAACAGCAGATAGAACGCGGCGGGCAGCAGCAGCGCGCCGAGCGCGCTCCACGCGCGCACCGCGCCGGTTGAGAAGACGGTCGCCTCGAGCCATCCCGGGAGGAGGAACGTCCCGACATAGGGCCGGGTGTAGGCGTAGAGCAGGTTGAGTGCAAAGACCAGCGACAACCCCGCGTAGACGCCGGCCATGCGGCGGTCCAGCGCCGCCGCCACGGCGAAGAACGGGATGGCGGGCAGCAGGTACCGCTCGTGGATGCGCGTGGGCAGGACGAAGGTGGCGAGCAGCGCGACCGCAGCGGTCAGCACGACGGCGCGGCCGGTCGGGTGTCGCCAGGTCCACGCGCCGACTGCTGTCAGCGCGACCGCGGCCGCGGTCGCGCCGATGGCTGAAAGCGGCACCCCAAGCCACCGGAGCTGGTCGCTGACCCAGAATCCCTGCAGGGCGCCCCACATGTTGAACGCCATGACGCTGCCGTAGGGATAGACATCGAGCGAGCTGCGCAGCACGCCGACCAGGCGCGGTAGGTTCAGGCCGAACGGCAGGATGATCACGGCCACTGTGAGCAGCGCCGCCGCGACGTGGCTCGCGACCAGGTCCCAGCGCGGCGGGCCCTCGGGCGGACGCGCGAGCGTGCGCAGCAGGTAGAGCCCGGCCGAGAGCATCACCGGCGCCGTCTGGGGCTTGATGAGCGCAGCGACGGCGAGGAGCGCCGCCGGGAGCCAAGGCGATGCCCTGCCCAGGGTCGCGACCCCGGCCAGCGCCAAGGCGGCGCCCACCGCGTCGGCCTGTCCCCAGTAGGCGCTGGTGAACACGACGCCGGGGTTGAACAGGTAGGAGGCCGCCAGCGGCAGCGCCCACCGCGAGCCGAACCGCCGGGCCAGCGCGAAGATCACCCATGCCGTGACCACGTCGGCGACCGCCGCCGGCAGCTTGAGCACAAACAGGTGGGCCTGATCGCTGAATCGGACGACCTGATGGAGCTCGCCGATCGCCCACAGGACGTAGAGATAGCCCGGCAGGTAGTCGGCGAAGCCCTGGCCGTAGAAGCCCCTCGGGCCCCGCTCGGCGAGCGCGAGCGACCATGCTTTGAAGGTGCCGACGTCTGTCGGGTATCCGCCGTAGGGCATGATGACGAAGCGGAGCAGCAGGGCGGCCGCAGCCAGGGCCCACCAGCGGCGCACATCCCCCTCGGCGGGCTCGACGTCCGCAAGGAGGGCAGAGCGAACGCCCGAAGACATCGGTGATGGATGTTCCACGCCGCCGATGGGCCTCCTCGCTGGCGGAAGCCGCCGTCCTCTTCGCCCTCGTGCTGGCGGTCTACGTCGCGGCCACGCCCAGGACCAACCAGGCCTACCGGCACTTCGTCTACATCGCGGATGCCTTCATGCACGGCCGCGTCGACCTGCGCGGCCTTCCGGCCTATTACCACGACGTGATCCACCTGAACGACCGGGTCTACGCGCCGTTCCCACCGGTGCCCGCGCTGCTGCTCCTCCCGGCGGTGGCGCTGTGGGGCGAGCCCACGGACATGGGCCGGGTCGGACAGATCCTGGCCGCGCTATCCGTCGCGGTCTTCGTGGCCGGGCTGCGGAGGCTGGGCATCGGCCCGGCCGCGCGATGGTTCTGCGGGGTGGCGCTCGCGTTCGGCAGCGTGCTGTGGGCCGCGACCGCGATCGGCACCACCTGGTTCTTCGCGCAGGTGGTCGTGGTACTGGCCACCGCCTGTCTCGTGTGGGAACTGGCCGGACGGGCGCGGCCGGCCGCGCTCGGCGCCGCGATCACCGCGGCCTGGCTCACCCGGCTCAACCTGCTCGCCGCGGTTCCGGTGCTCGCCGTGCTGGTCTGGAGGCGGCATCCGGGACCGCGCGCCCTGCTCGCGTTCTTGGCCGCGAACGCCGCCGGCGCGGTCATCTACCTTGGTTACAACTGCCTGCGCTTCGGCGACCCGCTGCAGACCGGGTACGGCATGCTGTCCATGTCGGCGGTGAACGCCGAGGCGGCCGCGCGCTGGGGGTTCTTCAACATCCACTTCATCCCCGAGCAGCTCTACACCATGCTGCTGCGGGCGCCTGAGCTGATCGATGGGCCTCCCTACCTCAAACCCTCGCCCTGGGGGATGAGCCTGCTCTTCACCAGCCCGCTGGTCGCGCGGCTCGTCTATCCGGCGCGGGATCGGGCGGGGTGGGCACCCTGGGGCGCGCTCGCACTGTGTCTGGCTCTACCGATGCTCACCTACTTCTCCCTCGGGTGGGTGCAGTTCGGGTACCGGTACAGCCTGGACTGGTGGCCGTATGTCCTGGTGCTGGTGGCGCTGGCGCTGCCGGAGCGCCCACGCCCCGCTGACTATGTGCTGCTGGCCGTCGCGGTGGGCATGAACGCGCTCGGGGTGTACTGGGTCCAGGTCCTCGGCTGGTAGTCTGGCAGCAGCCCGTTCAGCACGGAAAGCGTGCCGTTCATCGGTGTGCTGCGGCGTGTGAGGGCAGGCTTGTAGGACATAGCCCCTTGCCCAGGCGATCATATGGTCGAGCCACAGCATGTCGTGGGGCAGAGGGCATCATGGCGCGCTGTCAGCATGGATTCACCCTGTTGGAAGTGCTCATCGCGATGACGCTGCTCGCGGTCGCGATCCTGTTGGTCGCGCGTGCGTTTGTGGGCTTGATGCAGGTCGCGGGTTGGAGCAACGCCCGGACGGTCGCCACCGCGCTGGCGGTGCGCGTCCTGGAGGAGTCCCGGGCCGCGGTCGAAGGGCAGACGACCTCGGGTGCCCGGGTGGAGGGCTTCGACAGCATCCCTCCGACGGCCGTCGGCACGTTCCCCGCGCCGTACGGCCGGTATGCCTGGAGCATGGCGGTCAACGAGGTGGACCTGAGCCCGCAGTCCGCCCATCCGTGCTGGCTGACCGGCAGCCCGCCCGCCGGCTGCCCGCCGGTCGCCGATCACCCGAACACGCTCAAATGGCTGACGATCCGGGTGACTGTTGACGGACAGGAACTCGCGGCGGTGAGCTCGGCGCTGATCCGCGACATGCTCCGGGGGCGCTGATCCGCGTATGCGACACCGAGACCGTGAGCACGGCATCGCGATGATCGCAGCACTGCTGGCGGTCTTCCTGCTCACCCTGACGATCGCGGTCCTGGTGATCGGCACGATGGGCGAGACCACGCTTTCGTTCGATCAGATGCGCGCGCAACAGGCGCTCGGGATCGCGGAAGCCGGCGCCTTCCGCGCCCTGGCCGAGCTGCGACGGCGCCTGCACGTGGACCTCGATGCGAGGCTCCGCGCCGTCCCGGCAACGGACCGCACCGTCTGGAATCTCTGCAGCGGGCTGGATGGCCGAGCGCCGATCGAGATCGTCACCGGCTATGCGCAGCCGGAGGACGCTCCGCCGGGCGAGGCGGGCATCGAGTGGTCCCTTGACGCGGGAACCGCCTTGCTCTCGCTGGGATCGCCCACCGGCCGGATCCAGGCGGTGGAGCGCCCTACCGGCCGGCTGCTCGGGACCTTTTACGCCGTCATCGCCGTCCGGGAATCCGGCGGCCCCCGGCAGTGCCGGTTCGGCGCCGACCCGCCCGAGACGGGGGTCGTCTGGTTTGACTACGCCGTTCTCTCAGTCGGCCGGGTGGGCAATGCAGGGCGGGGCGTCTGCCTGCGCAGTTCGAATGCCGACCGCTGCGCCGCGTGGTTCCCCCGCGTCGCCGCGGCGTGGCGTGGGAGCTTCGTGCTCACCGGGGGTGCCTCTGCCGGATGGCCGGTACTCATCGAGCGGACCGCGGCAGTCTACGCCGCCCCGAGGTACCCCGCGCCGTTCGCGGTGTTCGCCGAGGGCGATCCGCTCTACGACCGGCCGCAGTGGGAGGAGATGGTAGCGCCGTGAGGCGCTCTCGGTCGCGCAGGCGACCCGCCGGCAGGCGTCCCGTCGGCTTCACGCTCGTCGAGCTGGCGGTGGTCATCGCCGTCGGCGGGATGCTGCTCGCGTTGGCACTTGCCGGATCCAGCCTGATCGCGGGCCGTCGCCTGATGGGCGCCGCGCGGACGCTCGTCGGCGACATCCGGATGATTGAGCAGCGGGCCCGGGCTGAGCGCACGTGCTACCGGATCACCTTCGATGCGAGCGCCGAGGCCTACGTCATTGCCCGGTACGAGGGCCCCCTGACCGCGGCCCCGCCGGGCGGCGGCAGCATGTGCACCGGTGCCGTCTGGACCGATCCGCAGTTTGTCGAGGTGGCCGGCGACCGGGTCTCGCGGCGCATGCCCCGGTCGGTGGACCTGATTTCGACAACTTTTGTCCCGGCCGACGTCCTGCAATTCAGCCCACTTGGGAATCCTAATGGAGGGACCGTCACCCTGCGGGCGTCTCCCGGCCTGGTCCGTCAGGTGGTCGTCGAAGGCATGGGCCGCGTGCGGATCCTTCCCTGAGGGTTCGCGCCGGGCTGTTCCGGCAGGGTTTTGGACCATCGAATGCGAACACGGATTCGGATGCGCCGGAGCGTCCGCGCCTGAACACGAAACCGTCCGACAGGCGGGAGGGGGACGCGACAGCCATGGGCTTGTTCTCCAGCACACCACAGGGGCACGTCGGGATCGACGCCGGCAGCGATGCGATCAAAGTCGTAGAGCTCGCCGGCTCCTATCGTTCCGGGTTTCGGCTGGTCCGCATGGGTATGGCACCCAGCCCGCCGGTGGCGATGCGCGACGGCGTGCCCACCGCGCCCGAGGAACTCGGCAGCCACATTCGAGCGCTGCTCGATCGGGCGGGCGTCCGTCTCGATCGGGCGGTGATGGGCGTCGGCGGCCAGGCGGTGACGGTCCGCGAGATCCGTGTGCCGCCAATGACCAAGCAGGAGCTGGCGGCCGCGGTCCGGTACGAAGCCGAGCGGTACCTGCCGTACAACATCAAGGAAGTCTACATGGACTACCAGGTCCTCGGCGAGACGACCGAGGAGAACCGGCGCATGCTCGACGTGATCGTCGTGGCCGCCCGGCAGGATGTGGTGGATCAGATCATGGCCGTGGCCGAGGCGGCGCGCGTGCAGCTGCGCATTCTCGACATCGAGTCGTTCGCGCTCCTGCGCTCGGTGGTGCCGCTGTCCACCAACGGCGAGACGATCGGTGTCGTCGACCTGGGTGCCGAGGCTTCGGACATCCTGATCACCGCCGGACAGCGGCTGCGGTTCACGCGCAACATCCCCATCGGCGGGCAGGTGCTGCTGTCGGCGATCCACGAGGCCATGGACGTCGATCTGCCGACCGCGAAGAGCCTGCTCGAGGAGAAGGGCGAGGTGCTCGAAGAGGGCGCCGTCAGCGTCGATCACACCACCGAGCGACTGCACGACATCATCGCGCCCCATATCGGCGACCTGGTGACGGAGATCAGGCGGTCGCTGGACTACTACCAGACCCGGTCGCGCGCCGCGGTGGTCAACCAGATCCTGCTCGCGGGAGGGCTGGCGCACCTCCGGAATCTCGACAAGACCATCGCCGCCGAGTTGGGTATCCCCACCTCGGTGGCGCTGCCGTTTGTCAACGTTAAGGTGAATCCGCAGGCGCATCCGCCTGAACAGATCCAGGCTCTCGGGTCGTCCATGGCGGTGGCCGTCGGCCTGGCCATGCGGGGAGGTGACGTCAGTTGATCCGCATCAACCTGCTTCCTCGTGTCCCGCGCCGGCGGCTGCCCGCCCGGCGGTGGGTCGAGATCGGCATTCCGATCGCCGCGCTCGCCGTGGTGGTGATCCTCAGCCTGCTGGTGGGCAGTCAGATCCGGACGCTGGAACGGCAGATCGCCGACGCCAGCCGGCGGATCGAGGAGCTGCGGCCCCAGGTCGACGAGGTGCTCCGGCTAGAGCGCGAGATCGCGACGCTGCGACAGAAGGAGCGCATCATCGTGGCCCTGGTCCGCCAGCAGCTGCCCGCCGCCTCGGTGCTCAACGAGGTGCGGCTGCTGATCCCGCGCGACGCCTGGCTCACGGCGATGAACGTGCCCGAGCCTGAGGCGCTCGGCATCGAAGGGTACGCGTTGACCTATCCGATTGTCGCGCAGTTGATGGACAACCTGAGGGCCGGGCAGCTCTTCCGGCAGGTCGACCTGACCGTGGCCCAATCTGAGCGGATCGGCACGCGCGATGTCGTGAAGTTCATGGTGACGGCCCGCATCCAACGACCGCAGGCCGAAGGAGGGAGCCGTCCATGAGCGGACTGAGTGGGCGCGAGCGGATCATGATCTCCCTGGTGGTCGCGGCGGTCATCGGCGTGGCGTTCTACCTGTTCCTCTGGACCCCGCAGACCGCGCGGCGCGCCTCTCTGGAGCAGACCCTGCAGCAGCGGCTGGCGGAGGTCCAGCGGCTCGAGCGGCTGGCCGAGACCCGCGTGGAGCGGGAGCGGGAGTATCGGGCGCTGGCCGACCGCATCCGGTTGATCGAGGTGCGGCTGCCGCCTGAGCGGGAGATCCCCGACCTGATCAGGCAGCTCCAGGCCACGGCGCAGGGCCTCGGGGTGAAGATGAACCTGCTCCGGCCCGGACAGACACAGCCCGGGCCGGCGGCGCCGACCGGCGGCGCGGCAACGCCGGCCGGGCAGCAGGCGGCGCCCCGCCCCGCTGGGGTGGTGGTGGCCGCGCCCGCGCCGACCCCGTCGCCCCCGGCCCAGCCGGCCTATCAGTTGTTCCGTCTGGACCTGGCCTTTGAGGGCACCTATTCCGCGCTGATGGCCTTCCTGGCGCGGCTGGAGGACTTCCCGCGGTTCATCGTGCTCAAACAGATCTCTATGGCACCGGGGGAGCTCCCGGCGCTGCGGGCGACCATCAACGCTGAGACCTTCATCCTGCCCAGGGAGGGGAGCCCGGCGCCGTAGACCCCCAGCGGCCGCTACCAGTTCCGGTGACACGCCGCCTGGCCAGTCTGCTCGACCTGGAGCAGGGCCGCATTGCGGTGGCCTGGGCGGGTGCCCTGTCGCGAATGCGGCCGTCCGCGTTCGTCTACCGCCCGCTGGAGGAACTGCGACGGCTCGGCCGCTCGTACCTGACCGAGCTGGTCGCGTACCTGGACTCCGACGATCCGTCGCGCCTGCGCGAGTTCATCCATCGCGAGGCCGCGCTGCGGCTCAGCATGGGCTTCGGCGCCGCCGAGGTCGTGCAGGGCTTCCTGGCGTTTCGCGACTTGGCCCAGAGTCTGTGCGCCGAGATCGCCCCGGACCGGGAGGACCGGGTCGATCTGCTTCACAGCCTGTCCCAGGCGACGGACTTCACCATCGTCGAGTTCGTCACGCACTTTCAGTATCTCTCGGATCAACGGGCGCAGGCGCAGGCGCTCGAGCTGGAGCAGCTCCAGCAGGCCTTGCAGGAGCAGGCTGTGCAGGATCCGGTGACCGACCTCTTCACCGGCCGCTACTTCGATGAGCACCTGACCGTCGAGGTGAAGCGCGCAGTCCGATACGGCCGCGCGTTCTCGCTCACCATCTTCGACCTCGACGATTTCCACTCGTTCCGCGGCCGGTTCGGTGAGCCTGTCGCGGCCGACGCCCTGGTGGGTGTGGCCGCGCTCCTGCGCAACCTCACCCGCGACGTGGATGTCAAGGCGCGGATCGACGAAGCCGAGTTTGGCCTGGCGATGCCTGAGACGCCGCTGACCGTGGCGTTCGTGGCGGCCGAGCGGTTGCGGTCCGAGGTGGCCGAGATGCGGCCGCTGCGGGGCCTGGGGGAGGAAGGGCGAGGCGAGCTCACGCTCTCGATAGGGGTGGGCGCACACCCCGAGCACGGGACGACCGCCCGGGAGCTGCTGCGTGCCGTCCGGCACGCGCGCGACCGCGCGCGGATGCTCGGCGGCAATGTCGTCATCCAGGCCGACGCGCCCGGCCCCGAACCGGGGCCGGGCTAGAGGGCGCGAAGCCGGTCCGTTACAGGCGCGTGCGCTGCTGCTCGGCCAGCATCCGGGTGGCTTCGCCGTGCGTGAGCCACGTGCCGGTCTGCTGGTAGACCACGTAGCGGAGGAATCCGACGACCGACATGTACTGCGTCTCGGGCGTGAACGGCTTGAGCTCGTCGACGCGCGGGAGTGCCACGAGCCCGACGTCGATGTACGCGGGCGGGGACGTCAACGCCGGCGGCAGCATCGACGCGGGCGCCGCGGTGGCGGGGAGGGCCTGGGACCCGGGAGATGAAGGCGGGGCGAGCGCTGGCGCCGCGGCCGGTGCCGCGGCCTGCACGCGGGCCGGATACACGATGATGACCGACACCACGACGCCGTCGAGCCCGAAGGCGATGCCGTGCTGATCGTACGCGATCCCGAGCAGCCCCTCGATGACGGCGTCGCTGAAGCGCGCCCCGTACGCCCGGCGGACGTCGGCGATCGATCCGCCGGCCGCAATTCCCTCGGCGGTGCGCAGCACGCTGTTCGTGGTCGAGATCGCGTGGACCACGCCGCCGCTGGCGTAGACGTTGAGGCCGTAGCGCGGGAACGTGTAGAGCGTGCCGTCGCGCAGTTCGCGCACCTCGGACGGCGTGCCGAGCCGCGCGAGCGTCGAGGCCATCGAGCGGCCCACGGTGACGCCCCCGATGCTCTGGCCCGGGACGATCAGCACCGGGGCGGCGGACGGGACGGGCTGGGCCACCACGGGGAGCGCGAGTCCAAGAACAATCGACAGGACGAACGGCCACAGGCCTCCGGCCATCGGTTCCGTCTCCCTGAGCGCGCTGTCCGGCGGGCTTCGCGGGCGCTCTTGATCTCGAAAGAGTGTTCGGGGCCCGGCGAGGATTTCCTGCTGCCATGAGCGCGGCGGAGCTGGTGCTAGTCGCGATGCTGGGCGCCGCCCTCGGCAGCTTCGCCAACGTCGTGATCTACCGGATGCCCCGGGACGAGTCCATCGTGACGCCGCGGTCTCGGTGCCCGGCCTGCGGCCGGCCGATCCGGGCGTACGACAACATCCCGGTACTGAGCTACCTCCTGCTGCGCGGGCGCTGCCGGGACTGCGGCGCCAGGATCGCCTCCCGCTATCCCCTGGTTGAGCTGCTGATGGCGGCGTTGGCCGTCGCGGTGTGGCTGGCGAGCCCTACGCCGCTCCAACGGACTCTGGGGCTGGTGTTTGTCTTTCTGCTGGTGGTCATCACGTTCATCGACCTAGACCACCAGCTCATCCTGAACCGCATCAGCTATCCCGGCATCGCCGCGGGCATGGTCTTTGCGATCCTGCAGGGGCGCGCCGTGCCGGCGCTGCTGAGCGCAGCGGGCGCCGCCGCGCTCATTCTGCTCATCATCGTCGTCAGCCGGGGGGGCATGGGTGGGGGGGATGTCAAGCTCGCCGCCATGATCGGGGCGTTCCTCGGTTGGCCCGGGGTGGCCGTAGCGCTCTTCGCCGGTTTCATGATCGG
>JBBIOB010000062.1:0-16186 GCA_037443565.1 Armatimonadota bacterium
CCTGATCCTGGCCGGGGCCGCGGCCAGGATCAGGAATCGACGGCGCGTCATCAGCATGGGCGGGCTCCCCTGACGGCAGCCAGTCGGCCCGAGGGTCGTGTAGTGCCTTCCCCCGGGCCGCGCTGTGCCTCCGCTACGGCTCCACCATGAGCCAGCCCTGCATCTCCAGATGGAGCGCCGAGCAGAACTCGGTGCAGTAGAAGCTGAACGCGCCCGGCTTGTCGGCCACGAACCGCACGCTCACCGTCTCGCCGGGGTCGATGCTCATCTGGATGTTGTACTGCGGGATCGCGAACCCGTGGGTGGCGTCGCGGATCTTCTCGGTGTTGGAGATGTGGAAGATCACGGTGTCGCCGCGCTTGACGCGCACGACATCAGGCCTGAAGTTGCTGCGCGCCGAGGTCATCCACACGGTCACGGTGTTGCCCTTGCGCTCGACCCGCTCCTTGCCCCGCTCGGTCGCGTGGGCGCTGGGCCGCATCGTGAGCAGGTCGGTGCCCATGGGGTAGACGTCCCACGCCTTGATCTTGTCCGCCTTGATGATCTGGGCGTAGTGCGGCTCGGCGTTGGGGATCGGCATGTCGTAGATGACCTGCATCTTCGGCGCGTTCAGGTCGACGAGCTGGAAGTTCTGCGGGTGCAGCGGGCCGACCACCGGATAGCGGTCCACCGACCACTTGTTGAGCGCGACCAGGTACTTGCCGTCGGGGTTGACGGTGTCGCCCTCGGCCGTGGCCAGGTGGCCGATGTTGTAGTGCACCGAGACCTTGTCGACGACCTTCCACGCCTGATCGCCGGTGAAGTAAGGCGCGCCGAGCGTCCACTTGGCCACCGCGCTGTCCACGAACAGGCTGGTGTACGCGTGGCCCTTGTCGTCGAACTGCGTGTGCAGCGGGCCGTTGCCGAGGTTCACCCGACCGGCCACGACGGCGTCGAACTTCAGGATCGGCACCCCGAACGGATCGGTGCCCTCGAAGTTCTTCTCGTCGATGGCCTTCTTGATCAGGTCGATATCGTAGACCGTGGTGTGGGGATCGAGCTTGCCTGAGACGACGATGTACTGGCCGTTGGGCGACACGTCCACGCCGTGCGGGCTGCGCGGCTCGGGCGCGAAGTAGAGCAGGCCCTCGGCGATCGCCGTGTGGAGGGGGATGACCCGGATCCCGTTCCTCATCTCGAACTTACCGGCCCGGACGACCTCTTCGGCCTTCTTCCAGTTGATGATGTGGAGGAAGTCGAAGTCAGCCGCCGAGGCGCCGGCCTCGATCGCCGGCTTGCCCTCCATGTTGCCCCCGGTCGCCATCTCGGTGTTGTACGAGTTGATGAAGCCCCAGCCGTCGCTGGCCAGCTTGCCGGCGTCGGCCAGGTCCTGGTTGTAGGGCGGCAGCTCGATCTGGAAGGAGCGCGCCAGGTCGATGCGCCCGGTGGCCTGATCGACCGCCAGCCAGCCGGAAACGCCGCGGTACCGCTCCTCGTACTGCTCGAGCGGCGCGTAGCCGCCGTCCCAGACCATGGGGACCTTGCTCGAGACGTGGACGTACTCGGTGTTGGGCGTGGCAAACACCCCGCCGTGCGAGGTCTGCATGTTCGGGATGTCCACGATCTGCTTGACCCGGAAGTCGCGCAGGTCGATCATCGCGATCCGGCCGTGTGCCCGGTCGTTGATGTACAGCCACCGGCCGTCGTACTCGCCGTTGGTCTCGGAGAGCGCCGGGTGGTGGGTGTCACCCCAGGTCAGCCGCTCGCCGCGGCCGCTGGTACCCTCATCGAGAATCGTCTCGGACCAGTCGGCGCCATATCCGAACCCCTGCCAGGGCTCCTTGGAGAAGGCCGCGATGACCTTGAGCAGCCGCATCGACGGCAGGCCGACGACCAGCACCTGCCCGCCGTGGCCGCCTGAGGAGATCATGTAGTACTCGTCGTGCTGCCCCGGCGGGACGAAGCTGCGTACGGCCGCGGACACCGCCTCCGGGCTCAACCCGCGGGCCGCCGCCGCCTGCGCGGCCTCGGTCCATCCGGCCAACCCGGACCCGGATCGGGCTCCCAACAGGTACGCCCCCGCCACGAGCACGGCGGCCAGGACCACCGCGGTGACGCTCATTGCCAGACGCGACATACATCCTCCCCCTTTGTGGTGATCTCGACCCTACACGTGCCCTTCGGTCGTGCCAGTGCCTCGCGGCCGGCGAAGGCGCCGGTCGTCGGCGGCCAGGTCTGCGACGGTGACCCCGTCGAGCAGCCGCTCCAGTTCGTGCTGGATGCGGGTCAGGGTGGAACGGACCGGACAGGGTTGGACGCACGGGCAGTCGTCGTACACGATGCACCGCGAGACGGCCAGTGGTCCCTCCACCGCGCCGATGACGTCCTTGAGGGTGATCCGCTCGGCGGGCCGGGCCAGGCGCACGCCCCCGCGGGCGCCCCGCGTGGTTCGGACAACGTTCCCGCGCACCAGTTGCTGCACGATCTTTCCGGCCTGGGCCGGCGGGATACCTCGACGCCCGGCGATAGCCGCCGTCTGCGTCGGGCCGCCCGTGGCCAGATCGAGGACGGTCCGGATGGCAAACTGGGCTCCCCGGCTGAGTTCCATGTCCTGATCCACCTGAACGGCTGTGCGCGATAAATCGGATATTCAGGACTTATTAGTTCGGTTTCAGCCTACCCGGACGCCTGCGCCGCGACAATACGGGCTGGACCTGATTAGTCATCCGGGACTGACCCGATGCCCGGTTCGCCAGAGACCGGGTTTCGCGGGCAGATGACAGAAGGGAGCGGCGCTAGCCGCCCCCTTCCCAGACGATTGTCGACCGCCTCGGTCAGCGCGTGACCTTCAGCTCGCCTACCATCTCCGGATGGTAGGTGCAGATGATCTTGTAGGTGCCCTCGCGGTCGATCTTGACCTTGAACTTGCTTGACTGGCCGGCGTTCACCGCGATGTCGGACGCGAAGTCCTGCCCGGCGGCGTCGCGCGCCTGGATGATCAGGTTGTGCACCGTGGTCCCCACGTTCACGAAGTCGATCTCGTACTCTCGGCCGGCCGTGATGGTGATCGTCGCCGGCTCGAAGTAGTTGTCGCCGCCCTCCACCCTGATGACCTCACCCGGCCCCGCCGGCATCGCCGGCTGCGCGGGTTGGGCCGGCGGTTGCGCCGCCGGCTGCTGGGGCTGCTCGGCCCCGCGGCCGCCACACCCCGCCGCGACCGCCGCGACGAGCACGACGGCTACGATCCACACTGCGTTGCGCATTCCCTTCGCTCCTCCTCGGATGATGATGAGATGCGTCGATGCGCGCGCATCCGGCGCGCCACCTTCGCAAGAGTAGCGCGCGGCTGCGACCGGCGCAAGTGATCGGCCGGGCATCAGGGCGTGAGGACGACCTTCACGGCCCGCTGGCGCCGCTTGTCCATGGCCACGGCAACGGCCTGCTGCCAGTCACTGAGCGCGAACCGGTGTGTGACCAGCGGCCGCAGGTCCACGCGCCCGGAAGCCAGCAGCTCCATCGCCAGGTCGATCGAGCGGATGCGCCTGCCGTCCACGACTTCTTCCGCGTAGTACCCGCTGCCCCGCACCGCAACTTCACGCAGCCAGATCGGGGTCCAGTCCACGCCGCGCGGCACGGACGCGAGGCCGACGAGCACCACGACGCCCCCGGCCCTGGTCAGGCGAAGCGCGTCGTCGATGCTCCGGGCAGACCCGACGCACTCGAGCACGGCATCGACCCCGCCGGTGAGCACCGGCGGTCCCAGCAGCGGCCGGAGGACGCGCGCACCCGTCAGCCGCGCGATCTCCTGATACGGTCCACTCCGGGACGGCATGACGACCGTCGCCGCGCCGAGCTGCCGGGCCAGGTCGGCCTGATGCGAATGCCGCACGATCGCAGCGACGTGCGAGGCCGGCCGCAGCGCGCGCAGCGCGCCGATCGCGGCGAGCCCGATAGTCCCGGCGCCCAGCACCAGCACGGTCGCGGCATCGTCCGGGACGAAGCGCAGGATGGCATGGATCACGACCGCGAGCGGCTCAACCATGACCGCCTGCTCGTCGGTCATCTCAGTGGGAACGTGCACGAGCCGCGTGCGGTGTGCGAGCATCGTCTGCCCCCACGATCCGCCGACGTCCCGGCAGGCTCCGTGCCCGATGCCCGCCGACAGCGTGCCTTCCGTGAACCGGCTGCAGAGGTTGTAGTCGCCGCGCGCGCACGCCGCGCAGACGTCGGCGAAGCCCCGGGTCACGCACGGCAGCAGTGGCTCGACGACGACCCGTGTCCCGGGCTGCACCCCGGCGTCGGGACCGGCCTCGACGATGGTCCCGACGTTCTCATGGCCGATTACGAACGGCATCGAGGCGTAGACCGAGGCCGACGGGCTGTTCTCCAGGAGGATCAGGTGCAGGTCGCTGCCGCAGATGCCGGCAAGATCCACCCGAACCCTCACCCATTCAGGCCCCGGGAGGTGGAGATCCGGAAGGTCAGCGAGTCGAACCGGGCCAGGCGCACTCCAGAACGCCGGCCGCCAGACGAACCCCATCCCGCGCGCCATGAGGTAACGGGGTACCGAGATGTCGGCGACGACGGCTCTCATCGGCCGGGTCCCTGACGCCGCGCTCCTGCCGTCACGCTCGCGCGCGGACGATGGCGATGAACACCCCTAGCGCGGGGCGTCCAGCACCACCAGGTAGCCGATCTGCGTGTCGTGGTCGGGAGAACACATGCCGGCGGCGGGTTCGTAGGGCACGTAGCACTTGAACCGGAAGACGCCCGGCCGGTCGGCAACGAACTCCACGACCTCCTGGCCCCTGGGCCCGCCGGGCAGCACGCCGGTGCGCACGTTGTACCCCTCGAACTCGATGCCGTGGCTGGCAAAGGTCATGTTCATGAAGCGGATGCGCAGCCGATCGCCGCGGCGCGCCACGATCATCGAAGGGTGATAGTAGTGGTGCGTGGCGGGCCCGCCCGCGGCGCCCAGACCCGTGATGAGCAGATCGAGCGTGATCGTCGCGGGCTCGGCGCCCGCCGATGGCGCGGGCGCGCGGCCGACAGACGGCAGCGAGAGCACGCTGAGCAGCAGCGCCGCTCCGGCGATGAGGGCCGCGGCGATAGCGGACGATCCCGATGCACTCACCCGCATGCCCAGTCTCTCACTTCGTGACGATCAGGTAGCCGCGCATCTCGTCGTGGTCGGGTGTGCAGTGCCGCTCCGCCGGGTTGTACGGGAGCGAGCAGTGAAACTGAAAGACGCCGACCTTGTCCGCCACGAACGTCACCCGCTCGCTGTCTCCCGGATTGAGGATCCTCGTCTTGATCCCAAAGGCGGGGAGCTCAAACTGATGCGCGAACTCATCCGGATTGGCGATTGCCAGGTCCACGGTGTCGCCCTCGCGCACCACCAGCATGGTGGGATACCAGCGGTGCGCGAACACCCCCTGGCCCGAGAACGTCGCGACCACCATGGAAAGCGACACACGCGCGGGCTCCACCCGAACCGGCCCTGCGGTCTCAACGGCCGGCCGGCGGGACATGTACATGACGATGCTGACGACGAGCGCGACGATGGAGAGCCCGAGGGCGATGTAGCCCAGCGGGCTGTCACGACGATTCATGGGCGCGGCGTCCTCCCGGAGAACGTGGGGTCTTGGAGAGTGCAGTTCGTGCCCGGCGGACGGGCTTCCTGTCGTCGGGCCGAGTTTCAAGCTCCGCAACGACCCGCCGGTACTCGGATCGGGTGTTCACGTTGCGAATGGTTCGCAGCGAGGGATCGACGGCCCCAAGGGCCGCCGCGCTGACCGGCCGCACGCGGAGGGCCTCCATCGCCGCAATCATGCTCCGGACGCCGGCGGCCAGCTGGACTTCCAAGGCGCCGACGGCACCCGCCGCGTACGCCGCATGCAGCGGATGCCACCGGCCGCCAACCCGAGGGACGGCGGCGTCCCAGCCCCGCGCAACATCGACCAGCAATCGCACGGCAGCCGGCGACACGAATGGAAGATCGCACGCCGCCACAAACGTCCACGGCGTCGCGGCGGCCCGCAGGCCGGCACACACTCCAACGAGCGGCGCCTGCTCGTCCGCCGTGTCGCGAACCACGCGCACGCCGAGCGCGGCGTACGCCGCGGGCTCCTTGGCCACGATGACGAGATCACTACAGCATACGGCCAATGCATCCAGCACCCGCCCGATCATCGGGACGCCGCCGAGGTCGAGCAGGGCCTTGTCCGTCCCCATGCGGCGGCTCGAGCCGCCGGCCAGGACGATCCCCGTCAGGTGGGGGAGCGGCTTCATGTCAGACCTGCGATCAGCACCGCCAGCCGGTCGATCTGGTCCCAGCCGAAGACCGGGAGGTCCCCGCGACCGCCGTCGTGGTCTGTGACGATTGCCACGATTGGACCGGCGGGATCAGGACGATCGGCCGCCACGCCGGCGCGGCGCACCAGGATCTTGGGCAGGTGGGACTGGCTGTAGCCTTCGACGAGGACCAAGTCGGCCGGCCCTGCGGCGGCGAGCACCTCGATCAGAGGAGGATCAACCGCCTGCGCGCCGCGTCTGATGATGCCGCCGGGACCGGCCAGCACGGTCTGGGTAGCGCCCGCCGACGCGAACCGGGCGGTGTCGGTCCCTGCGCGTTCGGGTTCGTCGAGGTGGACATGATGCTTGACGGCGGCGACCGACAGGCCGCGGCTCCGCAGCGCGGGGATCAGGCGCTCGATCAGGGTGGTCTTGCCTGAATCGCGCGCGCCCACGACGCAGACGGCCGCGCGGGATCGGCGCATGATCGGCGCAGGCTCTGTGCTGGACAGGTCGTCGAGCAGGTGCACGCGCACCTCGTCACCCGGGACCAGCGGCCCTTCCTCCGGCAGGAGTTCCATGAGGGCGTTGGCCTGGCTCGCCGACCGCAGCGTGGCGGTCCCCTGCCCTTGCAGCGGGATCACGTGGATGCCCGACGAGTCGAGTGTGACGCGCGCCCACAGGAACCGGTGACGGCCCGGAACGACCTGAAGCGGTGAATCCAGCACGGCCTGGACCACCGGACGCCGGGTCTGCCTCCGACCCGCCAGGGTGGACAACGCCGGCCGCACCAGCATCTCGAAGGCGATCCGCGCCGCGCCTGGGGTGCCCGGCAGCGCGAACACGAGCGTCCGGCCCGCGGTGGCGAACGCCACGGGCGCGCCGGGCTTCATGGACACACCGACGAACCCGAAGATGGCGCCTGCCCGCTCGAGCGCAGCGCGCACGAGGTCGCGCTCGCCCACTGAGACGCCACCGGTGATCACGAGCGCGTCGGCCCCGAGCCCGTCGCGAATCCGCGCCTCGAGGTCCGAGCCGTCGTCCCGGGCCGCTTGAATCCGGCGCGGCAGACCACCAACCGCAGCGATCTCCGCGGCCAAGCCGTAGGAGTTGCTCTCGCGCACCTGGCCCGGACGCAGGCCGGCCGACGGCGGCACGAGTTCGTCCCCGGTCGCCAGCACCGCGACGGCCGGTTGCCTGAACACCGTCACCCGGCTGCATCCCAGGGCGGCGAGCAGGCTCAGGTCCCCCCCGCGCAGCAGGTGGCCCGCATCGAGCACGGTCTCGCCGGCGCGCGCGTCCTCGCCGGCCGGGAACACGTGCCGGCCGCACGGAACCGGCTGGCGCACCAGCACCTGGTCCGCGGTCCACTCCAGGAGTTCCTGCGGAATCACCGCGTCGGCGCCCTCGGGCACCGGCGCACCGGTGGCGATCCGCAGCGCCTCGCCGGGCCGCAGTGGGCCCGGCCAGACCTGTCCGGAGTAGACCGAGCCGACGACGCGAAGCGTCGCAGGCACCGACGCCCGCGCCTGGGCCACGTCGCCCGCGCGCACAGCGACGCCGTCCATCGCGGCGCGCGGAAACGGCCAGAGATCCTCGGCCGCCACCACCGGCGCGGCAAGCACGCGGCCCGCCGCCTCTTCGAGGCGTACCTCCTCGAGCGGCAGGGGGCGCACCGCGGCGAGAATTCTCGCGATCGCCTCGCCGACCGTCGTCGAGCGCGGTGTCGCCGGCGCTGCCCGGTCGATCATGTCACCTGGCTACGCCACCTTGACCAGCTTCACCTTCGTGTCGTAGAAGACTGCGCTGGCCCCTGCCGGATCGGCGGGGCACGTATTCTTGAGCACCGGATCGACCCGCATCGCGGCGTTGGCATGCAGCCCGCGGGCGCGGCGCGGATCGGCCTTCACGGCTTGCCGGTCGATGACGAGCCCGCCGGCCCCGTAGGCCCAGTGTCCGTGGCCGAGCGAGAACGCCACCACGCCGGGCCGGATCCCTTCGATCATCCTGACCCTGCCGACCATCGGCACCGTCCTGCCGTCGGCGACCGGCCACACGCCCTCCGGGTTCGACGCCGACGTCACCTTGACCCGATCGCCATCGCGCAACCCCAGGCGCCGCCCGTCCGTCGCGTGCACCAGCACCGCATTCTCGGGGAGTAGCGCCTGGAGCCAGTAGTTCCCCGTCATCGCCTGCCGCGTCCTCGCGACCTTCTCGCTGTAGAGGCTGACGAGCTGGCCGTACTGATTGGCCAGCAGCTCGCCCTTGAACGCGTGACGGTGCTCCTGGAAGCGGCCGCCGCGGTTGAGCACGTAGACGACCTTCCGCCACCACCGAGCCCCGACCGCCGCCTCCCACTTCCTGGCATCAAACACCGTGGCTGGCAGGTGGCCCCGGGCCGCGAGGAAGAGAGTGAGCTCGGCGTCGCTCGCCTCCGGCACGTCCTCACCCGGTTTCTCCCCGGCAGCCACGTTGGCCACCATCTTGAGGTAGAAGTCTTCCGGCCGTCTGAAGTCCGCGCCCGGGCCGAAGCCGTCCTTCCCGAACCCCGCGAGACCCAACCGCTCGGCGCAGGCCATGAAGAACGTCTCGTGGCAGATGGGGAGGTCCTCGCCGAAGACCCTGGTCGTCTCGGGAACCGGCGCGATGACCGGCTGGCGGATGGGCTGCACCTTCACGGTCATGTTGCCACGGGCAGGCCCAGGTCTGAGGCGCGCAGGAAGCCGCCGGGCACGCCGTGCTCGATCTTCACCAGCCAGGCGGCGTTGCTCCATGTGGGCTCGCCATCGTCGCTGGCGGCCGCCTTGTTGGCATTGCGCAGGTAGCGCTCGTCAAAGCGCCGGGCCTCGATGACCCACCGTATGATCGCCAGCGCAAGTGCTCCCTCCGTGCCGGGCCGGGCCGGGATCCACTTCCAGGCTTTGGCTGCGGTCTTCGACAGGCGCGGGTCGACCACCGCGAACTTGAGCCTTCCGCTGGCCAGCCCCTCGGTGATGCGCGGGGTCCGATTGGTCGGCCCGTAGTTCCCCTCAAAGGGCGACGCGCCCACGAAGATGGCGAACTCGGCGTGCTCCAGATCGCCCTGCCAGTAGGCCTTGCGGCCTCCGGCCCACTTCATGGCTCTGTCTTTGCTGTCGAATGCGTACTGCTCGCTCATCGCCTTGCAGGCGAAGTAGAGCGAGCCCTGGCAGACCGTGGTGTGGCCGTGGAAGTTCGCCGAGCCGAAGCTCTCCTGCACGAAGCGCCTGACGAACTCGGCCCGCCCGGCCTTCTGGCGGCCCCAGAAGTACAGGAACTGGTTGTTCTTCGGCCCAAGATCAGGATGATCCGGATCGATGAGCGTGTCCAGGTGACCCTTGAAGGTCCGCTTGAACGCTCCCACCAGCGCCTGCTTCTTCGCCCGGTCCCCCTCGGCGCGGATCTCCCGGACCGCTGCGTCCATGGCTTTCGCGATGCTGGGATCGCGCAGCGCCCACACCTCGCGCAGGCCGGGCACGTGGCGGTCCTCACCGATGTCGGCGAAGTGCCGTCCGCCGTCGACGATCTCGGCGACCGCCTGCTCGAAGGGAATCGTGCGCCACTGGTTCGATCCCCGGGGGCCGGCCCGCTTGAGCACCTTGACGATCCGGTACGCGTCGTAGACGCTCTGCAGGCCCGCCTGCCCCTTGGGGCAGAGCGCCGCATCGACCATGGCCGCCCGCTCGGGCGGCGTCGCCATCGACAGGTGCGGCACGAGGGTGAATGGGTTGTACGGGTTGCCGGTGATCTTGCTCGCGATGCCCTCCTGGATCTTGACCTTGATCCCGCAGCCGGTGTTGCACTGCAGGCAGGCCGAGTAGAGGATGTTCTCCGGCCGAGCGAGGGCGTACGTCTCGCGCGGGGTTGCCGCCCCGGCGTCGGCGCGCCCGACGATCCTCCACGTCCGCTGCAACCGGGCCCCGCCCACCGTCCCGCCCCCGAGCAGGGCTGAGGTTTTCAGGAATGCCCGCCGGGACATTCTCCTGCGCGGGGCACCGCCGGGTTGCGGGGTAGATGTTCGCTCGTCACGCGTCGACATGTCACGCGACCTCCCTGCGGGGTGAACGAAGCCGCTCGCCGCCGAGCAGAAACACCAGCACCGCTGCTCCGGCCGTGCCCGCGGTCACGGCCCATTCCATGGCGCTCGGGAAGTAGTGAAACGAGAGGTGCGGCCCGGCGAACGCGGTCGCCAGGGCCGACAGCTCCGGTACCGTCAACGCCGGAAACACGATGTTGGCCCGCGCGACAGCAAACCCCAGGAGCACGAGCACGCCCATCGCCCCAGCCCAACCGCCATGCCGCGCCAGCCTGGGCTGCATCAGCACGACGACCGGCATGAGCGTGCCCAGGAGGATCTGGACGATCCAAAACGCCCACCAGTACGAGCCGAACAGCACCTCGCGGACGGCCTCGACGTTGTGCGGCACGTTGCCGTAGAGACTCTGGGAGAAGTCGGCCCAGTAGAAGTACATCTTCACGGCGCTGAGCACGACCGTGGACACCGCCAGGACCCACAACTGGTCGCCGCGGTGCGGGTCGTCCTTTGGGCCGAAGAGCCCGATCGCCACCAGCATGGCGGCCACCCCGGTCGCCAGCGAGAACACCGGGAACTGCACGGGGAAGAGCCCGACGTGCCAGGGCGGAGAACATCATCCGCCTGTGCCGGGTCCTGCCTGTGCAACACGTCGCGAACTGGTACGGGCTCGACTGGGACACGGTCAAAGCCCTCGACAAGGCCGCGCTGGCGACCACGCTGCTGCCCGTCGATCTCTCGGGGATCACGGTCCTCGCGATGGACGAATTCGCGCTGCGCAAAGGCCACCGCTATGCGACCGTGATCCTCGATCCGCGCCGCAAGCGGGTGCTGTGGGTGGGCCGCGGACGCGCCCGGGAAGACATTCGGCCCTTCTTCCAGCAGTTGGGGGCCGAGGGGTGTCACCGGCTGCACGCCGTGGTTATGGATATGAACCCGGCGTACGAGGAGGAAGTCCGCGCCCAATGCCCTCAGGCCCAGATTGTCTACGACCTGTTCCATGTCGTGGCCAAGTACGGCCGGGAAGTGATCGATCGCGTGCGGGTGGACGAAGCCAATCGCGTGCGGCAGGACCGCCAGGCCCGGAAGGTGATCAAGGGGGCGCGGTGGCTGTTGCTGCGCAATTGGGAGAATGTCCGCCCCGATGACCGCGTGACCCTCCGAGAACTGTTGGCCGCCAATCGGCGCCTCGCCACCATCTACATCCTCAAGGACGACCTCAAGCGCCTCTGGACCTACACCTATGCCGGGGCGGCCCGACGGTGCTTCGACGACTGGTACCATCGGGCGATCCGGAGCCGCATTGCCCCGCTGAAGACCTTCGCACGCAACCTGAAGGTCAAGCTCTCCGGGATCCTGGCGCATTGCCGCCACCCCTTCCACACGAGTCTGTTGGAAGGGATCAACAACAAGATCAAGGTGCTCAAACGCATGGCGTTTGGCTATCGAGACAATGACTACTTCTTCCTCAAGATCATGGACGCGTTCCCCGGTTTTGCCGGATGAACCTTGAATTTGCCCGTGCCCTTCGGGAAAGCGGGGGAGAGGGTCTGACGACAGGAAGCCAGCGGGCAGTATTGAAAGCGCACCACCAGTAAACGTGTGGCGCAGCCGTGACGCAATCCCCTCCGCCAGTCCCCACGCGGGTTCCAGCTGATTCACCCGACTCGGAAGCCCTCGCAGGACCCGCAGGAGTCAACGCTTGACCCCGAACTCCTTACCTGATAGACTGTAAGGAGATCCGATTTGTAAGGAGCCTTCCATGGTAAGCACCGTCAGAGCCAGGGTGACGTCAAAGGGGCAAGTCACCGTTCCCAAGGCCGTGCGGGACCGCCTCGGCCTCAGACCCGGCGACGCGCTTATCTTCGATCTGGCGGGTGGCCGCGCGCAGGTGCGGGCGGAGCGCCGGAAGACCCTCGCGGACTTCGCCGGCCTGTTTCCCGTCAAGAAGGCCCTACCCTTTAGCGAGGAACGTACCCGTGCCTGGAAAGCAGAAACCCGCCGGCTTGCTCGCTCGAGAGGGCCCGCCCGGTGACCGAAGCCCTCCTCGATGCCAATATCCTCTTGCGGCATCTCACCGGACAACCGCCCGAGCTGGCTCAGCAAGTCCGCGGGCTGCTTCAGACCGCGGAGGAGCGCAAGACCCGTCTTACCGTCACCGCGCTGACTCTTGCTGAGGTCGTCTTTGTCCTCGAGCGCACATACCGGTGGTCGCGGGACCAGATTGGCAGCGGTTTGCAGACCCTGCTCGCGGCCGGAGTCGTCCATGTCCCTGAACACCGCATCCTCGCTCGCGCACTCGCCCTGTATCGCAGTTTCCCCCGCGTGCACTTCGCCGACGCCTATGTCGCCGCGGCCGCACTCGAGCGCGGCGCCGCGCTCATCTCGCTCGACCGCGACCTTCGGATCATCCCCCAGCTACGCCTGATCATCACCCCCGACGACCTTCCCGCCTGACGCTCGGCCCACCCCCGCCGGCACCGCCCGCCCCGCTCCGGCAAACCAACGCTCACCCCCTCTGCGAGGTCTTCTACAGGAAGCCAGCGGGCAGTAGCCGACACGCAGGCTACTGCCGCGCGGGCGCGCGCAATTGTGATGGAAGTCGAACAGCCACCTCGGCTTCGAGCCGACCAATCGCGAGCAAGAGAAGCCCGGGTACGACATCGGAAGCCGCGTGCCGGGCGCCGGCAGGCTGCGCTTCATCGAGGTGAAGGGACGGGTGACGAGCGTGAACTACGATCTCGGGGAGTTGATCGCGCGGGCAGAGGCACCGGCGCGGGACACTCAACCATTCATGCCGTGAATGAATGTCATTCACACCATGAATGGTAAGACGCCGTCGCGCCGGTGATCCTTGCCATTCCTTGCCGGCATGATCATCATACTCTGGTGTAATAGCCCAATGATTCTGTCACGCCCAACGCGGCCAGGTCCCGCACAATCTCTGGGGCATCACCCCGCCCGGCTGCTGCCCCCGCCCCCGCCGCCGCCCCCGCCGCCGCTGAACCCGCCGCCGCGGCTGGACGAACTGGACAGCGCCCGCGACAGGTTCTGGAAGTTCTGGAGCGACCGCGTCAGCGCGTCCAGGGAGCCCACTCCAGCGGGGGCGAGCCCTGATCCACCGCCGCCCGACGCGCCGCGGAACCACGCGGGATTGGGCGTGCTCTGACCGAACTCCACGGCCACCATCTTCAGGTGCTTGAGGAGTTGCTCCGCGACGCCCAACGCCGTGGCGTACACCAGATAGTCCTCCCACATCGCCAGCAGTTTCGGGCCCGCTTCCTTCATGGCCGAGAAGTCGGCCATGAAGCGCCGGAAGGCGTCCCAGCGCTTCACTTCGAGTACCGCCTCCGGGGTGCGGCGGGACAAGCCCCTGACAGCCAGGACGATCAGGACCACGCCCACCGGGAACACTACCACTCCGGATATCCCCATCCCCACCACATAGGCCACGATCAGGCTGACGATCGCGCCACCGATAAACCAGCGCTTGGCCCGCTCGCTGCTGGGGTCGTCCAGACGAAAGTAGCGCTGTTCGAACCACTCACGGAGTGCGGGCCCCCACTGCTCGATGAAGTGCAGGAAGTTGCTCTTCCTGCCGGTGATCTTCTTGCCCCAGGCTTCGATCTGGTCGCTGGTCGCCTCGTCACCGTTGCCGGCCTTGCGGAACACGGCGTTCAGAACCTCCACCTCGAAAGTCTCCAGGGACCGCTCCCGCGTCGTCCGCGCCGGTCGCCCTCCAGAGAGGAGCGCGCGCCCTTTGTCGGTGAGACGGTAGACCATGTCGGTGTCGCGGAAGAGCCCGGTCCCAAACACGCCGCGGTCCTGCCGCTCCTCGATCTCCAAATATCCCAGCCGCGCCGCCTCCAGCAGGGTGGCCGCGAAGGCCCGCGGCAGGTCGGCGTTTCGCACGCCGGACTGCGTCAAGATAGCAGGGACCACCGCGGGAGGGATCGGCCGCGGTGGTTCGCGTTCGTAGATCGCCTCGTAGGCCACCGCCGGCTCCCGGCCGTAGCGCGCGTAGGTCCATACGTAGGCGGCGACCAGACCGACCAGGATCACGAGCGCGGCGGCCAGCCCCGCCATGAACCACGACGCAAACCGCCGCTCCCCCTGCGACTGCCGGCGCTCGTCGGCCAGCAGGCTCTCGTGGCTCTCCCCCTGGCGCATCGGAGCCCGGGAGAACAGAGCCGGGTCCAGCAGGACCCGCACCTCCACGAAAGAGGTTTCGGGAATGTCTGATTGCGTGATCTCGGCGCTCCGGTAGTCCGGGGCTATGCGGAGTTCGCCCGGCGCAGCCTTGCTGTGGACGAACACCTTGAACAGGTTCGGGCTGGGGTCCTGCGTTTGAACCACGACCCTGACCTGGCCGATGGGAGCGTGGTCACCCTCGATGGCCTGCCAGTAGAACTGCGCCACATCGGGGTAGCGCTGCACCGCACGGGAAATCCGATACCGGATTCTGAAGCGCTTCGTCGTATCCGCGGCCTGGTAGTCCCACCGCAGGACCTCCTCCGTGCCGTCCCGGGACTGCTTGAACGCCATCGCCTGACCGGTGTCCGCGTCCCACACGCCCTGGTAGCGGATCCCGTAGGTGCCGTACTGCCCGGTGGTGGTGCGCCGGATCTCCGCCCACGAGAACGAGCCCTGGAACCGGAACGCGCGGATCTCATTGACCTCCGCGTCCCCATCGGAGAGGAGGCGGAATGCGATCTCGATGGAGGGGTGGTCGTAGGACTTGGCCCAGGCCTCAGCGGCGAAGACCGTGGCGGCCGCCAGCGCAAGGACCAGCGTCAGGAATCTCTTCATGTCCGACTCAGTTCGTTCCGGGCATCGCGTTTCCTGGGACTGCACTCGCGGTCCCAAGCCGCAGCCTGCCGGCGCAGCGCTTCCAGGCGGGCATTGAGGCGCCCACGCCGGGTCGCCTCACTCTCCGGCCGGTAGCCGATCAAACGCGAGATTCCAATGACGCCGCTGCTTAGCGCGCCACCGGGCCACCATGATGGACTGTTCTTCGTGCCAGCGTCGCATGATGCGCCCTCCTCGGGCTGTCATAGCATCATGCGGAACTCCTCCCCTTTGAGTTGCAGGGCTTCATTCTACGAGAAGATCGGCTCGGGATCGAGCGTGAAGCCCTCGAGGACCGGATCCAGGGAAACCGGTCCAGCGGGCTCCAGCACGCGCGGGTCGTGATCGGGCGAGTAGATCTCGACCGCCCGGCGCCTCGGGTCGATGAGCACGGCGAGCCGGGCGCCGTTCACGATATAGGCCCGCATCTTCGCGCGCAGGTCGGACAGCGAGTCGGAACGCGAGGCCACCTCGAAGACCGCGTCGGGGCACAGCGGAGCAAAACCCTCGCGCTGCCCGTGCGTGAGTCCCTCCCAGCGCTCCTTGCGCAACCACGACGCATCGGGAGACAGCAGCGAGCCGTCGGGAAGATGAAAACCCGTGGATGGACCGAAGACCACGCCCCCGCCGTGGGCGGAGTCCCACCGGTCGAGCTGGCCCACAAGCTTGGCCTCGCGCCGGCCGGACTCGCCTCCAGTAGGCGTTACGACCAGGTCCCCGGCAGCGAGGCGTTCGAACTGCAAGCCCGGATTGCGCCTGGACAGCTCGAGGATCTCCTGGTCGCTCGGCGGTGCAGCCAGCTTGAGGCTGATGGCCACGAGATGCCTCCTTCTTCCGTGTGATCAGATTCTAGCACGCAGTTGCCAGCCCCTCGGCTTCTTGGGGGGCCACGCCCCGCTACAGATACACGTTCCGCCCAACCGAGCAGCCGACCGCGCCGACGCGCACCGCCTGCTCCATCCGCGACAGCAACTCGGCGTCTGTGATGCGAGGGCCGCCGGCCAGCACCGTGGG
>JBBIOB010000063.1:0-15949 GCA_037443565.1 Armatimonadota bacterium
CAGAGGACGCCGCAATCGAGCGCGAGACCAGACGCGAAATCGAACTCAAGATCGTGGGGTTGCGGCCGGCGTCGAAGAAGACGGTGGTGACGGGGCTGGAGATGTTCCGGAAGTCGCTGGACGAGGCGCTGGCAGGGGACAACATTGGGGTATTGCTGCGGGGGGTAGAGAAGGACGAAGTGGAGCGGGGGATGGTGCTGGCGAAGCCGGGGTCGATCAAGCCGCACACGGACTTTGAGGCGGAGGTGTATGTGCTGACGAAGGAGGAGGGAGGGCGGCACACGCCGTTCTTCACGGGGTACCGGCCGCAGTTCTACTTTCGGACGACGGACGTGACGGGGGACATTGCGCTGCCGGCGGGGGTGGAGATGGTGATGCCGGGGGACAACATCACGATGGGGGTGAAGCTGATCACCCCGGTGGCGCTGGAGGAAGGGCTGCGGTTTGCGATCCGGGAAGGCGGGCGGACGGTCGGCGCCGGTGTCGTTGTGAAGGTGGTGGAGTAGGCCATGCCGCGAGATATCGTGACGCTTGCCTGCACGGAGTGCAAGCGGCGCAACTACACGACCACGAAGAACAAGAAGAACGACCCCGACCGGCTCGAGATGACCAAGTACTGCAAGTGGTGTCGCAAGCACACGCCGCACCGCGAGACCCGCTAGCCGCGGGCCTCGCGTCGGTTGCTTGCCGGCGATCTGGGCCATCCGTATAATGGAGGCGTCATAGGGGCGTAGCTCCAATTGGTAGAGCAGCGGTCTCCAAAACCGCGCGTTGGGGGTTCGAATCCCTCCGCCCCTGCCAGTCGTTCCGCGGGCCTGTGGCCCGCGGAACCGCTTCTGACCCTACCGCGTTCTCTGGCGTAGGGAAGGAGATGGCGGGTATGTGGGTGGTTCCCCGGTTGGTCGTACGCACGCTCTTCGCCGTTGTGCTGGTCGCCCTCCTCGTCATCCCGTCGATCGGGCAGGCCGGTCCCGGGCCCCGGCCCGACCTGTCGCGAGTGCGGGTGCTGGCCATCGCGCCCTTCGCCGATGTGGCGGCACTGACCCGACCGCTGGCGGACTGGGGCGCGGTCAGGCTGTCGGAGCTGATCGCGCATGGTCCGTTCCAGGTGGTCCCCCCCGCGCGCGTAACCCAGGAGATGCGGCGTCTGGGCATCGCGCCGGAGGAACTCATCAGTCCCACAAAGACGGTTAGCGTAGGCCAGGCGGTCGGCGCAGATGCGGTCGTCACTGGCCGGGTGCTTCTGCTCCAGACGGAGCGCGAGCGGAGCGACATCGATGACCGGCCGTTCAGCGGGCTTCCTGTGAGCCGGGTGGACGTCGACGTACGGGTGCTCGAGGTGGGCACGAGGCTCAACCTGTTCCAGGACACCTTCATCTGCCAGGTGTCCTCGTGGGGCTTCGCGGCGATGGAGTGCGTCGTCCGGGACGTGGCATCGCGCCTCGTCCGGTAGTCATCGCCGGGCGCGATGTGCGCGAGGCCGACCGCACCGAAGGCCGGCCTCGCTGCCGACCTCGCGCATTGCCGACCTCGCGCATTTGACAGGTCGGGCAGGCATGGTATACTTGGGTGGCATTCCCGGCGCAGGTTCTTTTTTTTTGGGGTTTGCGCACTCCCCGGGGAGGGCTCATGGCGCGGACAACGGACGCCAAACTCGCTTCTCGGCCGGCAGCCAAGCCTGCACGCACCGATGGGCTCCGACGGCTGCCGGCGGTCGTGGAGCGTCCCAGGACGTACCTGCGGGAGGTCTGGACGGAGCTGCACCGCGTCGACTGGCCGACGCGGACCGAGCTGATCCGGATGTCGATCGTGGTGCTGGTCGTCTTGATCGTCATGGCGCTGTACCTGGGCCTCTTTGACTACATCTTCACCGTGGTCGTGCGGCGGTGGCTCCTCCCGCCCACCGCCCCGTAGGCGCGATGTCGAGGATCGACGACCCCCTCAAAGGCCTCTTCGCCGACGAACCGGTCCAGCCGGTCGAGGAGCCGGCTGAGCCCGACGAGGTCGCCGTCGCGAAGGACCCCCGCCTCAAGTGGTATGTGATCCACACCTATTCAGGGTACGAGGCCAAAGTGAAGTCCAACCTCGAGCGGCGCATCGCCTCGATGAACATGAAGGACAAGATCTTCCAGGTGCTCATTCCGACCGAGAAAGAGAAGGAGATCAAGGGCGGGAAGCGTCGCGAGGTCGATCGGAAGATCTTTCCGGGCTACGTCCTCGTCGAGGTCAAGACCGATGAGCAGGGCGAACTTGAGAACGATGCCTGGTACGTGATCCGCAACACTCCCGGCGTGACAGGATTCGTGGGATCAGGGGCCAGACCGATCCCGCTCGAGGACAAGGAAGTCCGCGCGCTGCTGCGTCAACTGCGAGACGAGACGCCCAAGTTCCGGATCACCTACCAGAAGGGCTCGCCGGTCCGGATCACATCCGGTCCGTTCCAGGACTTCACCGGGCTGGTGGATGAGATCATGATGGAAAAGGAGAAAGTCCGGGTGCTGGTGTCGATCTTCGGACGCGAGACGCCTGTCGAACTGGACTTCGGGCAGGTCGAGAAACTCTAGGAGACGGTCGATGGCCAAGAAAGTCATCGCGATGGTCAAGCTGCAGATTCCGGCCGGCAAGGCGACGCCGGCACCGCCGGTCGGCCCGGCCCTGGGCCAGCACGGCGTCAACATCATGGAGTTCTGCAAGGCGTACAACGACCGCACGGCCAAGCTCGCCGGTACGATCGTCCCGGTCGAGATCACCGTGTTTGCGGATCGCACCTTCACGTTCGTCACCAAGACCCCGCCGGCGGCCATCCTGCTGCGGCAGGCGGCGGGGCTCGAGAAGGGCTCGGGCGAGCCGAACAAGACCAAGGTGGGCACGGTGACGCGCAAGCAGGTCCGGGAGATCGCAGAGCGCAAGATGCCTGACCTCAACGCCAACACCGTTGAGGCCGCCATGCGCATGATCGAAGGCACCGCCCGCTCCATGGGGATCGAGGTCGTGGGTTAGGCGCGCACCGACGCGCCGCGCAGCGCGGGAGGGGGACAATCCCCCGGTCGGACCGCGAGGAGGATCATGATGGGACATCACGGCAAGCGCTACCTGGTCGCCGCCAAGCGGGTCGAGCACCGCCGGTTGCACGCGCCCGACGAGGCGGTGCGTCTGGTGCGGGAGACCGCGACCGCGAAGTTCTCCGAGACCGTCGAGGCGCACATCCGTCTGGGAGTCGATCCCAAGCAGGCGGATCAGCAAGTGCGGGGCACCGTGGTCCTCCCGCACGGCACCGGCCGGTCGGTCCGGGTGGCGGTCTTCGCCAAAGGGGAGAAGGCCCGGGAGGCCGAGACCGCCGGTGCAGACGTGGTCGGCGCTGAGGACCTGATCGAGAAGGTCCAGGGCGGCTGGATGGAGTTCGACGTGGCCGTCGCCACCCCCGACGTCATGAATCTCGTCAGCCGGCTCGGCCGCATCCTCGGGCCCCGCGGGCTGATGCCCAACCCGAAGGCCGGCACCGTGACCATGGACGTCGCGCGCGCGGTGCGTGAACTCAAGGCCGGCAAGATCGAGTTCCGGCTCGACAAGGCTGGCATCATCCATGTGCCGATGGGCAAGGTGTCGTTCAGTGAAGCGCAGCTGCTCGAGAACCTGACAGCGCTCACGGATGCGATCGCCCGGGCCAGGCCCGCCGCGGCTAAGGGGACCTACATCCGGTCGCTCACGCTCGCCTCCACCATGGGGCCGGGGATCCGTATCGACCCGGCCAAGGCCCAGACGGCCACACGCGTCTCGTGATTTGACGCCGGCGGGGGGCGATGGTATACTCCGCACGGTTCGACGCGATCTGCAACCGAAGACTTCGGCCGCCGTGCGCGGCCGCGCGCCGTAGACAGCAGGTGCCTGACCGGGCCTAAGGACCTTGGGTCGCCTGCCGAGGAGCGGGATGGGCAGGACCCGTCTGGCTACGGCGGGTCCTTGTGTTTCGGATGGAGGGTTGACCGATGCCTCGTCCAGAGAAACTGCGAGAAGTCGATCTGCTGGAGGCGCGCCTCCGAGCGGCGGCGGCCGTCATCCTGACTGACTTCCGCGGGCTGACCGTCGGCGAGATCACGCGGCTGCGGGGCAGGCTCCGCGAGGCCGGAGTCGAGTACCGGGTCGTGAAGAACCGGCTGCTGGGAATTGCCAGCCGGGCCGCCGGGCTGGAAGCGCTTGGCGGGATGTTGGAGGGGCCCACCGGAGCCGCGTTCGTCGCCGACGACCCGGTGACCGCGGCCAGGATCCTTCAGGAGTTCAGCCGGCTCAGCCGCAAGCTCGCCATCAAAGGCAGCATTGTCTCCGGGCGCGTGTACGACGAGGCCCGGACCCGGGCCATGGCCGATCTGCCCGGCCGAGCGGAGCTGCTAGCCAGAACCGTCGGAGGCATCGCCGCGCCGCTGTCAGGCCTGGTGGGGGTCCTGTCCGCGGTGTCACGGAACCTGGTGTCTGTTCTGGATCAGATCCGCCAGCAGCGAAGCGCCGCCTGATCACTCAGCGCACATCCGGGCCTCGCGAGGCCTGAGACCACCGAAGACGATGTATTGGGAGGGACCGACGTGGCAGCCAAACTGAGCAAGGACGAGATCATCGAGGCGATCAGCGGGTTGACGGTGCTCGAGCTCGCCGACCTGGTGAAGGCCCTGGAGGAGAAGTTCGGCGTGACCGCGGCCGCCCCGGTGGCCGTGGCCGCCATGCCCGGCGCAGGAGCGGCCGCGGCGGCCGGCCCGGCCGTCGAGGAGCAGACCGAGTTCGATGCCGTGCTCCAGGCGATCGGTGAGAAGAAGATCCAGGTCATCAAGGTGGTGCGCGAGCTGACCGGGCTGGGCCTGAAGGAAGCAAAGGATCTGGTGGACGGCGCGCCGAAGCCAGTGAGGGAGAAGGTCAGCCGCCAGGAGGCCGAGACGATCAAGCAGAAGCTCGAGGCCGAAGGCGCGACCGTCGTCATCAAGTAGCCGGATCGCCCGGCACCCGCCGCGCCTCTTGACAGGAGGAGAGGCCCGGGGTATTTTTGTGGATACGGCCTTTCGCAGGGCCGCCGCGTGTGGGTGAGCAGGCATCTGGCCCAGCAGCAGTTGCATCAGCGAGGCAGGGAGACCGTCCATGGGGACCGGCCCTGCTTTCGTCTTTGGATGAGCCGCCTGCGCGACGCGTCCTGACAGTCGAACCTCGAAGCAATCCGTGGGCATCCCACAGTAGCGTGCACCACGACGGCCTCGCGACTGATCGACCGCGCCCCTGCGGGAGGCGCCGACTGCATGCGGAGGTGACATTCTCCACCGTGAAGACCCGATCCAGGCTGGAAGCCAGCAAGCCCACTCGAGCCCGCCCCGCCAATCTCGAGGCGCGCTCCGTGCACCGCGGCCGCCGCTCGCGCCTGAGTTTCGGCAAGATCCCCGAGATCCTGGACATGCCCGATCTCGTGGAGGTCCAGCGCCGGTCCTTCGACTGGTTCCTGCGCGAGGGAGTCCGCGAGGTGTTCAGCGAGATCTCGCCGATCCAGGACTTCACCGGCAACCTCGAGCTCCACTTCGCGGTTGAGAGCGGTCGGCGCAGGAGCGCGGCGCCGCCCAGTGTCTTTGATGGGACCGAGGTCCTCGACTTCGGCGGCTACCGGTTCGAGCGTCTGAAGTACACCGAGGAAGAGTGCCGCGACCGGGACTACAACTACAGCGCCGCCCTCAAGGTCAAGGTCCGGCTGGTCATCAAGGAGACCGGGGAGATCAAGGAACAGGAAGTCTTCATGGGTGAGTTCCCGCTCATGACCGTCAGGGGCACGTTCATCATCAACGGCGCTGAGCGCGTGGTGGTCAGCCAACTGGTCCGCTCGCCGGGCGCCTACTACAGCTTCACCCCGGACGCCTCCGGCCGGCCGCTCCCCACGACGGTGGTCATTCCACACCGCGGGGCCTGGTTGGAGCTCGAGGTCGATGCCACGGGCGTGATCTACGCCAGGATCGACCGGACGCGCAAGCTGCCAGCCACGGCGCTCCTGCGCGCGGTCGGGTACGACACCGACGAGAAGCTGCTCAAGCTCTACGGCGAGGACCGGTTCATCCGGGCGACCCTGGAGAAAGATGGTACTTCGACCCGCGACGAGGCCCTCATCGAGATCTACCGCCGGCTCCGACCGGGCGATCCCCCCACGGTGGACAGTGCACGGACCCTACTGCAGACCCTGTTCTTCGAGCCCCGACGCTACGACCTGGGCCGGGTCGGCCGCTATAAGCTCAACAAGAAGCTCGGGCTGCGGGTTGACCCCGAGACGCGCATCCTGACAAAGGAAGACATCGCGGAGATCGTGCGCTATCTGGCGCGGCTCGCCGCCGGCGACCCCGAGGCCCGGGTGGATGACATCGATCACCTCGGCAACCGGCGCGTCCGGTCCGTGGGCGAGCTGCTCCAGAACCAGTTTCGCATCGGCATGCTGCGCATGGAACGGGTCATCCGCGAGCGCATGACAATTCAGGACCCCGGGGCGGTCACCGCGCAGCTCCTCATCAACATTCGACCAGTGGTGGCGGCCATCAAGGAGTTCTTCGGATCGAGCCAACTCTCGCAGTTCATGGACCAGACCAACCCGCTGGCCGAGCTCACCCACAAGCGACGCCTGTCGGCCCTGGGGCCCGGCGGCCTCTCGCGCGAGCGCGCCGGATTCGAGGTGCGTGATGTGCATACGTCTCACTACGGCCGCATGTGCCCTATCGAGACGCCGGAAGGCCCCAACATCGGCCTGATCTCCTCGCTGGCCACCTTCGCCAGCGTCAACGACCTGGGCTTCATCGAGACGCCCTACCGCGAGGTGAAGGACGGCGTCGTCACGCGCCGCATCCGGTTCCTGACCGCGGACGTCGAGGACCAACACGTCATCGCCCAGGCCAACGCCACGGTGGACGACCAAGGACGGCTGGTGGGCCCTCGGACAACGGCTCGGGTCGGCGCCGAGATTCGGCTTGTGCGGCCCGAGGAGGTTGACTACGTCGACGTTTCGCCGAAGCAGATCGTGTCGGTCGCGACCGCGCTCATCCCGTTCCTCGAGCACGACGACGCGAACCGTGCGCTGATGGGGTCGAACATGCAGCGGCAGGCGGTGCCGCTTCTGCAGAACGAGGCTCCCCGCGTCGGCACCGGGGTCGAGTTCCGCGCCGCCGTCGACAGCGGCGCGGTCGTCGTGGCGCGACATGCCGGAGAGGTCGAGGAGGTCTCGGGCGACAAGATCGTCGTGAAGGTCGGCTCCAAGCGCGACGAATATCCCCTGATCAAGTACCAGCGGAGCAACCAGGGGACGTGCATCAATCAGGTGCCGGTCGTCCGGACCGGCGACCAGCTCAAAGAGGGGGACGTGCTCGCCGACGGGCCCAGTACCGACCAGGGCGAGCTCGCGCTCGGCCGCAATGTGCTGGTGGCGTTCATGCCCTGGGAAGGCTACAACTACGAGGACGCCATCGTCATCAGCGAGCGGCTGGTCCGCGAGGACCTCTTCACCTCGGTCCACATCGAGGAGTACGAGGTCGAAGCCCGCGACACCAAGCTGGGGCCCGAGGACATCACCCGAGACATCCCCAACATCGGCGAGGAGGCCCTGCGCGACCTCGACGAGCGCGGCATCGTGCGGATCGGCGCTGAGGTGCGTGCCGGCGACATCCTGGTGGGCAAGGTGACGCCCAAGGGCGAGACCGAGCTCACCGCGGAGGAGCGGCTGCTGCGCGCGATCTTCGGCGAGAAGGCCCGCGAGGTGCGCGACACCTCGCTCAAGGTGCCCCACGGCGAGCGCGGCAAAGTCGTGGCCGTCAAGCAGTTCAGCCGCGAGCGCGGCGACCGCGACGAGGGCGACGAACTGCCGCCGGGCGTCAACAGCCTGGTCCGGGTCTACGTCGCGCAGAAGCGCAAGATCGCCGTCGGCGACAAGATGGCGGGACGGCACGGCAACAAGGGCGTCGTCTCGGTCATCCTGCCGGAAGAGGACATGCCCTGCCTGGACGACGGCACGCCGGTGGACATCGTGCTCAACCCGCTCGGTGTGCCGTCCCGGATGAACGTCGGCCAGGTGCTCGAGACGCATCTGGGCTGGGCCGCCGAGAAGCTCAACGCGTGGGCGGAGACCCCGGTCTTCGACGGGCCCAGGGAGCAGGAGATCGAGCGGGTGCTGGAGGTGGCCGGTCTCCCCCGCAGCGGCAAGGTGGTGCTGCGCGACGGCCGGACCGGCGAGCCGTTCCACCAGCCGGTGACCGTGGGTTCCATCTACATGATGAAGCTGCTGCACCTGGTCGAGGACAAGATCCATGCCCGCAGCACCGGCCCCTACAGCCTGATCACGCAGCAGCCCCTGGGCGGCAAGGCGCAGTTCGGGGGGCAGCGGTTCGGCGAGATGGAGGTCTGGGCGCTGTACGCCTACGGCGCCGCCTCGACCCTACAGGAGCTGCTCACCGTGAAGTCCGACGACGTGGTGGGCCGCGTGAAGACCTACGAGGCCATCGTCAAGGGCGAGAACATCCAGGAGCCCGGGGTGCCGGAGTCGTTCAAGGTGCTCCTCAAGGAGCTGCAGGCGCTCTGCCTGGACGTCAAGGTGCTGAGCGAAGACAAGCGGGAGATCCAGCTCAAGGAGATCGAGGAAGACATCGCGGAGACGGCCCGGGCGCTGGGCATCAACCTGGAAGGCGAAGAAGCGCTGGTGGAGGACTACTAAGCCATGCACGAGGTCAACAACTTCGATGCGGTCAAGATCGGGCTGGCCTCTCCGGAGCAGATCCGGAGCTGGTCGCACGGCGAGGTTCGCAAGCCCGAGACAATCAACTACCGCACGCTGAAACCCGAGCGCGACGGCCTGTTTTGCGAACGCATCTTCGGTCCCACCAAGGACTGGGAGTGTCACTGCGGCAAGTACAAGCGCATCCGGTTCAAGGGGATCGTCTGCGACCGGTGCGGGGTCGAGGTGACCCGGGCCAAGGTGCGTCGCGAGCGGATGGGGCACATCGAGCTGGCCGCGCCGGTCTGCCACATCTGGTACCTCAAGGGGGTGCCGAGCCGGATCGGGCTGCTGCTCGACATGTCCCCACGGTCGCTGGAGCGGGTCGTCTACTTCGCCGCCTACGTCGTGGTCGACCCGGGCACGACGCCGCTGCAGAAGCGGACCCTCCTCTCCGAGAACGAGTACCGTGAGATGCGGGAGAAGTATGGGGCAGCCTTCCGCGCGGGCATGGGCGCCGAGGCCATCAAAGAGCTCCTCGACGAGATCGACATCGAGAAGCTGAGCCGGACGCTGCGGACGGAGCTGAGGACCGCGGCGGGCCAGAAGCGGATGAAGATCCTCAAGCGGCTCGAGGTCGTCGAGGCCTTCCGGAAGAGCGGGAACAAGCCCGAGTGGATGATCCTAACGGTCATCCCGGTCATCCCGCCCGACCTGCGGCCGATGGTGCAGCTCGACGGCGGGCGGTTCGCCACCAGCGACCTCAACGACCTCTACCGCCGCGTCATCAACCGCAACAACCGGCTCAAGCGGCTGCTCGACCTCGGCGCGCCTGAGATCATCGTCCGCAACGAGAAGCGCATGCTGCAGGAGGCTGTGGATGCGCTCATCGACAACGGCCGGCGGGGCCGACCGGTCACGGGGCCCAACAACCGCCCCCTGAAGTCGCTCTCGGACATGCTCAAGGGCAAGCAGGGCCGCTTCCGCCAGAACCTCCTGGGCAAGCGCGTCGACTACTCGGGGCGCTCGGTCATCGTCGTCGGCCCCCGGCTGCGGCTCTATCAGTGCGGCCTGCCCAAGGAGATGGCCCTCGAGCTCTTCAAGCCCTTCGTGATGAAGAAGCTCGTGGACCGCAACCTGTCGCAGAACATCAAGTCCGCCAAGCGCATGGTCGAGCGGGCCCGGCCCGAAGTGTGGGACGTGCTCGAAGAGGTGGTCCGTGAGCACCCGGTGCTGCTCAACCGGGCGCCCACCCTCCACCGTCTGGGCATCCAGGCCTTCGAGCCCGTGCTGATTGAGGGCAAGGCGATCCAGGTGCACCCGCTGGTCTGCACCGCGTACAACGCCGACTTCGACGGCGACCAGATGGCCGTGCACGTCCCGCTGTCCGCCGAGGCGCAGGCCGAGGCGCGGCTCCTGATGCTTTCGGCCTACAACATCCTGTCCCCGGCCTACGGCAAGGCGATCACCAGCCCGACCCGCGACATCGTCTTCGGCTGCTACTACCTGACGATGGAACGGTCCGAGGACAAGGACCGGCCGGAGGGCGAGCTCAAGGCATTCTCGTCGCCGAACGAGGTGATCCTCGCGCTAGAGAGCGGGGCCGTCGATCTGCACTCCCGGATCAAGGTCCGCTACCTGGATCCCGAGCCGATCGCGACCACCGTGGGCCGCGTCATCTTCAACGAGGCCATCCCCGAGGAGCTGCGGTTCATCAACGAGGTATGCGACCGCAAGGTGCTGTCGCAGATCGTCTCCGAGGCGTACACCCGGCTGGGCTCCACCAAGACCGTCCAGCTCTTGGACGCGCTCAAGGACCTGGGCTTTCGGTACGCCACCAGGAGCGGGTCCGGCATCGCCATCTCGGACATCGTCATCCCCGACGCCAAGAAGAAGCTGCTCACCGAGGCGGACCGGCTCATCGACGCCATCGACACGCAGTATCGCCGCGGGCTGATCACGGAGGGCGAGCGGTACCAGCGGGCCATCGACGTCTGGACCAAGGCGACCGAGGAGATCACCGAGGCCATGCTCGATCAGTTCGAGGATTTCAACCCGCTGTACATGATGGCGCTGTCGGGCGCCCGGGGCAACATCCAGCAGATCCGTCAGCTCGCCGGCATGCGCGGGCTGATGACGGACCCCAGCGGCCGGATCATCGAGTTGCCCATCAAGGCGAACTTCCGCGAGGGCCTCACCGTCCTGGAGTACTTCATCTCGACGCACGGCCAGCGCAAGGGGCTCGCGGACACCGCCATCCGGACCTCGGAGTCGGGGTACCTGACTCGCCGGCTCGTGGACGTCGCGCAGGACGTCATCATCCGCGAGCTGGACTGCAAGACCAACGAAGGGCTCATGGTGACAGCCATTACCGAGGGCAACGACGTGGTCGTGCCGCTGCGCGACCGCATCGTGGGCCGGTTCCTGGCCGAGGACGCCGCGCTCCCGCGCCGGAAGCCCGTGCTCGAGGCCGGCGAGGAGGTCGACGAGGAGGCCGCCGAGCGGATCGAAGAGGCCGGGATCCAGCAGGTCATCGTGCGGTCGGTGCTCACCTGCAAGAGCCGCTACGGCGTCTGCGGGAAGTGCTACGGCCGCAACCTGGCCACCGGGAAGGCCGTCGAGGTGGGCGAGGCCGTGGGCATCATCGCCGCGCAGTCGATTGGCGAGCCGGGCACCCAGCTCACCATGCGGACGTTCCACACCGGCGGCGTGGCGGGCTTCGACATCACGCAGGGCCTCCCGCGGGTCGAGGAGCTGTTCGAGGCCCGGAAGCCCAAGGGCCAGGCCATCATCGCCGAGACCGCGGGCACCGTGTCTGTCGTTGAGGCCAAGGGCGTACGCCGGATTATCGTGTCCGGCAAGAACGATGAGCGGGCGTACCCTGTGCCGTTCGGCGTGCGCCTGCGGGTGCCGAACGGCCACGAGGTCGAGCCCGGGGACCAGCTCACCGAGGGGTCGATCAACCCGCACGACATCCTGCGGATCAAGGGGCTGCAGGACCTGCAGGGCTACCTCGTCCAGGAGATCCAGTCGGTCTACCGGTCGCAGGGCGTGGACATCAACGACAAGCACATCGAGATCATCGTCCGGCAGATGCTGCGGCGTGTGAAGGTGGAGGAGGCCGGCGACACGGAGTTCCTGCCCGGCGAGCTCGTGGACAAGTTCGCCTTTGAGGAGGGGAACGCCCGGGTCATGGCCGAGGGCGGCGAGCCGGCCAAGGCCCGGCCTCAGCTCCTCGGCATCACCAAGGCCTCGCTGGCCACCGAGAGCTTCCTGAGCGCAGCGTCGTTCCAGGAGACGGCGCGGGTGCTGACCGATGCTGCCACGCGCGGCAAGGTCGACCCGCTGCTGGGCCTGAAGGAGAACGTGATCATCGGTAAGCTGATCCCCGCTGGTACCGGCATGTCGCGGTATCGCGACCTGAAGGTGCGGGCCGAGCTGTGAGTCCGGCCCCAGGGTGGAAGCGGCCGGCGCTCGGGCCCGCCTGGGCGCGCGTCGTTGACACCCCTGGGGGTGGGTGCTAAAATCCTCTGGCGCGCGGTGAGTGGTCATATGGCAGATGAGGCGGCGCTCGCGCGGCTCCGCGCGGCTCCGGCGCGGGCCGTAGGGGCGCAGCAAACGGCCAGGGCCATTACCCGCGGGAAGGTCGTCGAGGCCTTCATCGCGGCCGACGCCGACCATCGGGTGCTTGAACCGGTGGTGCGGGCGGCGGGTGAACGCGGCATCGGGTTGATCGAGGTGGAGTCCATGACCGCCCTCGGACGCGCCTGCGGCATCGCAGTCGGCGCGGCCGCAGCGGCGGTTCTCGCTGAGGATTCCGGCCCGCCGCACGCGCTGTGAACGGAGCCGGAGCGATCCGGCCGCAAGTGAATCGGGGCTCGACGATCACGCTTCGTCCTCGTTCCGCGGAGCCCTCTAGACTGCGCCGCAGGGCACGTGCCCTCCTTGCCGTGTCTCGTATGGCGCGGGCTCGACGAACAGAAGAACGAGTCGCGTCGCGATAACCCAGGCGGCGCCGCCCCCAACAGGCGGATGTCGGCTGAGGCATCGCCCCCTGCGTCCTGACCCCCACAGCGGGAGGTCGCCGGGGAGTGTGCGCGACGTCTGCTTGGGAGGAGACGTATGCCAACGGTGAGTCAACTCGTGCGGATCGGCCGGCACCAGATCCGGGGCAAGAGCAAGTCCCCGGCCCTGGGACGCAGCCCGCAGAAGCGGGGGGTGTGCATTCAGGTGAAGACCACCACCCCCAAGAAGCCGAACTCTGCCCTGCGCAAGATCGCCCGCGTGCGGCTCACCAACGGTATGGAGGTCACCGCGTACATCCCCGGCATCGGGCACAACCTGCAGGAGCACTCGGTCGTGCTGATCCGTGGCGGACGCGTCAAGGACCTCCCCGGCATCCGGTATCACATCGTGCGCGGGACGCTCGACTCCGCGGGGGTGGCCAACCGGATGCGCGGTCGGTCCAAGTACGGCGCCAAGCGGCCCAAGAAGTAGCCGGAGGAATCGACGATGCCCCGGAAGGGAAGCGTACCCCAACGCGACATCAGCCCGGACCCCCTCTATGAGAACGTCATGGTGCACCGGCTGATCAACAAGGTCATGACCCGGGGGAAGAAGAGCCTGGCCTCCCGGACGGTCTACCGCGCGTTCGGTCTGGTCCGCGAGAAGAGCGGTCAGGATCCCGACAAGGTCTTCGAGAAGGCGCTCGGCAACGTAATGCCCGCGGTCGAGGTCCGACCCCGCCGCGTGGGCGGCGCCACGTATCAGGTGCCGGTCGAGGTGCGGCCGGAGCGCCGCAGCTCGCTCGGCATCCGATGGCTCGTCGGGTACGCCCGCCAGCGCAAGGACCGTCGGACCTTCAGTGAGCGGCTGGCCGCCGAGATCCTCGACGCGTCGACCGGTCAGGGCGCGGCGGTGAAGAAGCGAGAGGACACGCACAAGATGGCCGAGGCGAACAAGGCCTTCGCGCACTACCGATGGTAGTCGCCACCTCGCCCCGGCCAGGAGCAGACCTGGTGGACGTCAACGCACTGCGCACAATCCGGAACATCGGCATCGTCGCTCACATCGACGCGGGCAAGACGACGACGACCGAGCGCGTCCTGTTCTATACGGGTCGCGTGCATCGTCTCGGCGAGGTGGACGAGGGCTCGGCCACGATGGACTGGATGGTGCAGGAGCGCGAGCGGGGGATCACCATCACCTCGGCCGCCACGACCTGCCTGTGGCGAGACCACCGTATCAACATCATCGACACCCCCGGGCACGTGGACTTCACGATGGAGGTCGAGCGGTCGCTGCGGGTGCTCGACGGTGCTGTCGTCCTGCTGTCCGCGGTCGAGGGCGTGCAGCCGCAGTCCGAGACGGTCTGGCGGCAGGCCGACCGCTATCAGGTGCCCCGCGTCATCTTCATCAACAAGATGGACCGCACCGGGGCCGACTTCGACCGCGTGGTCGAGATGATCCGCGATCGGTTCGCCGCCGTGCCCGTGCCGGTACAGCTGCCCATCGGGGCTGAGGACCGGTTCGAGGGCGTCATCGATCTGATCCGCATGAAGTCCATCATCTACCTGGACGACCTCGGGACCCGGTCGGACGAGACCGACATCCCCGAGCACCTGCGGGGGGCTGCCGAGGCCGCGCGCGAGCGTCTGCTCGAGGCGTGCGCCGACCTCAACGACGACCTGGCGCACACGTACCTCGAAGGCGGCGCAATCACCGAAGAGGAGATGCGCGCCGCGCTGCGGCGGGGAACGCTGGCCGCCCGGATCGTACCCGTGATGTGTGGGAGCGCGTTTCGGAACAAGGGCGTCCAGCCGCTCCTGGACGCGGTCATCGACTACCTGCCCTCGCCCCTCGACCTCCCCCCGGTAGAGGGGACTGATCCGAAGACCGGGGAGCCGCTCGAGCGCGCCGCCGACCCCTCCGGGCCGTTCGCAGCGCTCGCGTTCAAGATCATTTCCGACCCCTATGTCGGCAAGCTCACCTACTTCAGGGTCTACTCCGGGACGCTGAAGTCAGGCTCCTACGTATTCAACGCCAACAAGAGTCAGAAGGAGCGGGTGTCCCGCATCCTCCAGATGCACGCCAACCACCGCGAGGACATCCCCGAGGTGTCCGCGGGCAACGTCGTGGCGGCGGTCGGCCTACGGATCACCGCCACCGGCGACTCGCTGTGCGAGGAGCGCGCCCCGGTCATCCTGGAGGCGATGCACTTTCCCGACCCCGTCATCTCGGTGGCCGTGGAGCCGAAGACCCGGGCCGACGAAGAGAAGCTGAGCACGTCTCTGGCGCGCCTGGCCGACGAGGACCCCACCTTCCGGGTGCGGTTCGACACCGAGACCGGGCAGACGATCATCTCTGGCATGGGCGAGCTGCATCTGGAGATCATCGTCGACCGGCTGCTGCGCGAGTTCAACGTGCAGGCGAACGTCGGTCGGCCCCAGGTCGCCTACAAAGAGACCATCCGCCAGGCAGCGCGGGGCGATGGGCGGTACGTCCGGCAGACCGGCGGCCGCGGCCAGTACGGCCACGCGGTCATCGAGATCGAGCCGCTCGAGCGGGGAGCCGGCGTGGAGTTCGTCGACAAGATCACCGGCGGCACGATCCCCCGGGAGTTCATCAGGCCGATCGAGGCCGGGATCCGTGAGGCGGCCGAAGCGGGCGTCGTGGCCGGGTATCCGGTCATCGATTTCCAGGCGACGCTGATCGATGGATCCTACCACGAGGTCGACTCGAGCGAGATGGCGTTCAAGATCGCGGGGTCGTTCGCCTTCAAGGAGGCCGCGGGCCGAGCGAAACCGGTGCTGCTGGAGCCGATCATGGAGGTGGAGATCGTGACGCCCGAGGCCTACATGGGCGACGTGATCGGCGACCTCAATGCCCGTCGCGGGCGCATCGGGGGGATGGAATCCCAGGGCGCGCTGCGCGTGATCCGCGCCACGGTGCCGCTGGCCGAGATGTTCGGGTACGCCACGGCGTTGCGCTCGGTCAGTCAGGGTCGGGCGACCTATTCCATGGAGCCGTTGCACTACGAGGACGTGCCTCCCAGCATTGCCGAGCACGTGATGGCCCGATCGGGCGTGGGCGCGCGGGCATAGGCGCGCCGGGCGACGAGGACGGACGGAGGGACCAGGGGCGATGGCCAAGCAGAAGTTTGAGCGGACGAAGCCGCACGTGAACATTGGGACGATCGGGCACGTGGACCATGGGAAGACGACGTTGACGGCGGCGATCACGCAT
>JBBIOB010000064.1:0-15647 GCA_037443565.1 Armatimonadota bacterium
TTCTCGATGAACTCCTGGGTCTCGTCGACGATCGGCGAGATCAACAGGCTGCCCAGGACGCCGATGGCGACCAGGACGCCGAGGTAGACGATGCCGATCGAGGCGCCCCTGGAGATCTGACGGCCCTTCCGGCCCCATCGCCGGCGGCGTAGCAGTTCCACCAGTGGACTCAGCCCTGTGGCCAGGATCGCGGCGATGAGGACCAGCACGACGATCTCGCCAACCTGCCACAGCAGCCGGGCGACGACCACGATCGCCAGCGCGGTGAGGACCACGAGGGCCGTCCTGGTGATCAATTCCAAGCGTGTGCTCAGCGGAACGTCACCCGAATCCCATCTATTCGCGCGCCCGGCCCCGGCGCCTGCTCGCGCCGCACAGGAAGCACCTCGGTCCAAAGCGAGGCCCATGCACTAGCCCGCGACCTTCCCTCACTCTGGCGAATACGGGCGGCTGCGCCTGCGTTATCCCTGGCACATTGACTTTGCAGCGCGGCCAGCGCACCTGGGGCGTCGTGCTGGCGCCGCCGTCACGGATGCAGGTGCGGGGGCTGACCAAAGAGATGCTGGCCCCGGGCACGCGGGCCACCGTGGTCGGGTACCCCCACCGGAACATCGTGCTGCTCGTGGGTTCCGCGTTCATGTTCGACCTGCGGCTGCTCGGGCTGACCGGGCGTGTCAAGGTCACCGACATGGCGGCGCACCTCCTCCCCCGCGCCCGGCTCGGCCTGGGCATCGTCGTCCCCTCGGGCCTGCTGATGTTCGTCGCGCATGCTTCCGATTGGGGGACCAGCCTGGTGTTCTTCGTCAAAGTGGGGCTGATCACGCTTGCGATCCTCAACACGTTCGTCTTCCACGGCCGTACCGCCAGGTCGATCCGCCACTGGAACCAGGACCGGCCGATGCCCCCGGGCGCGAAGGGCGCCGCGGTGGTGTCGCTGACGATGTGGACCGCCGCGATCGCGGCTGGGCGGCTGCTGGCGTATTTCTAGTCGGGGATTCGCACCGGCCCGCCGGGGCGGGTCAGTGCCACCTTGACGCCTTCTCGTACGGCTGCCTACAATGAAGGCGCTTCGCCGGATGGCGCGTCAGACGTTCCGCGGTAGCTCAACGGTAGAGCGTCCGGCTGTTAACCGGAGGGTTGTAGGTTCGAATCCTACCCGCGGAGCCACTTTTCAGTTTGGGCCTTGTGGCAAGGATCTACCAACTGAACCACTTGCCGCCTTTGCCTCGGGCTGCCGGCCAGGAAGACCTGGTGGACCCTTCTGGCCGCCTCAAGGAAGTTCTCCCCACGGTGTTGAGTTTGACGCCTTGTGCCACCTCGTCCGACGTCTGTCAGCATCTGCGTCAACCCGCTGTTGACAGCCCATACCGCGCTGCCTAGAGTTCCAGCATGGAAGCGGCGCAACCCGGAGAAATCCATCCTGATGCCCGGTGTCACGGCAGCCATCGAAGTAGCCGCTCCGGCACGACCGTCTTTCTCACCACACACTACATCGAGGAGGCCGAGCGGCTGTGCGAGCGCATCGCCTTCATCGTATCCGGGCGCATCGTCCGGGTCGATGCGGTGGAGCGTCTCGTCCAATCGGTTCAAGGGCGACACATCGTGCAGATCGCCTGTACGAACCCGGCGAGCGCCGTGCTCGGGAGCCTCATCCGGGCCTTCCCCCACCTGGCGTTCCAGGCCTTGTCCGCGCGGCTGATCCAGGTCGAGGCTGAGGACTCCGTTCGCGTCGGCCCGCTGGTTCGCTTCCTGGAGGATCAGGGGGCCGAGGTCACCGAGGCCCGAAGGATGCGCCCCTCCCTCGAGGACGCTTTCGTTCGCATTACCGGGATCGAAGTGGAGGCCATGCGCAAAGAGAAGGAGCGAGTAGGAGGCAGCGCATGAGCCGGTGGATCGCGTTCTGGAGCATCCTTGCCAAGGACGTGCGCGCGTACTTCGGCGTGGCCAATGCGTTCGTGCCGGTCGTCCTGGCCATCTTCCTCGCCGACCTGTCTCAGGTAGTCTGGAGCGCCGCGGTGCCGGCCGTGGTGCTGATTGCCGTCACCTCGACCTTCCTGGGCCTGCTCATCGCGGTCTCGGTAACCGAGGTCTTCGAAGCTCAGACGTTCTCCAACTTCTTCCGATTTCCCATGCTTTTCCTTTGCGGCCTCTTCTTCCCCATCGAAAGGCTGCCGCTGATCCTGCGCCCGCTCTCGTACGCGCTGCCCCTGACCTATGGGGTGGATGTCCTGCACGGAAGCTTTGGAGGCGCGACCATTCTGCCACCCCTGATGGACTTTGCGATGCTGCTCGTCTTCTGCGCGGTGCTCTTCGCCGTCAGCCTGCGCAACATCAGAAGACGCTGGATCCTCTGACCCAGGCCTGCGCGCTGGCGGTCTCTGCTCCTCGGGGAATACCTTCGGGCACGGCCGCGTGCTATATGCGTAGCCTGACCGCGAAGGAGGTCTGCTCCGTGACCAGGATCCTCGCCCTTGTCCTCGCGCTCGGGCTGTCGGGCGTCCGGCTGCTGGACCCGGCCCTGGCACAACGCCAGGTGACGCCGCCCGCGCCGGCGTGCACGGCTGAGACGCGTCCCACGCCGTCGCAGACCGAAGGGCCGTTCTACAAAGCCAACTCCCCGCAGCGCACCTCGCTGGTCGAGCAGGGTATGGGCGGGGCGCGGATCATCGTCACCGGGTACGTACTGACCCGGGGCTGCCGGCCGATACCCCGCGCCTGGGTCGACTTCTGGCAGGCGGACGAGCGCGGGCAGTACGACAACGCCGGCTATCGGCTGCGCGGCCACCAGTTCACCGACGCCCGGGGGATCTACTACCTCGAAACCATCATCCCGGGGCGCTACCCGGGACGGACGCCCCACATCCACGTGAAGGTGCGGGCACCGGACGGACCGGTGCTGACGACGCAGGTCTACTTCCCGGGGGAGCCCGGCAACCAGGCAGACCGGATCTTCAATCCCGCGCTGCAGGTGACGATGCGGGATGGTCCCGGCGGTCGGTACGCGACGTTCGACTTCGTGCTGGACGCGCGATAGTCAAGCCGTTGAACGGCCGCGCGCCGATGCCCGGTCGCGCGGCATCAGCGTTCCGCCAGCTGGCGGCGCCTCTTCGCGATGGTGCGCAGGTGATACTGGACGTGTTCCACGTAGTACTGCACGATGTACTCCAGCGTCTGCGCGCCAGCCTCGGTGTGCATCCCGGCCTGCTCCCACGCCGGCTCCGGGACCCGACTGAGCAGCGCGGCGGTTGACTCGCGCACCGCGCGGAACAACGCGCGCGACGCGCCGAGCGGCTGGGCGCCATAGGCCATGCCCACAGCCCAGCGTCCCGGGTCGAAGCCGACGAGGGTCGCGCCCGGCTCGGCCAGCACATACCGCATCCTGGCGGCCGCAACCAGATCGGTGTCGGCCAGGTGGACGACGTTCTCGTGGATGCTCCAGTGCTCGGGGCCGGGCGCGAAGTGCAGGTCCTCGGTGGACAAGCCTTCCAGCGCCTGGTCGAGCAGCCGGGGGCCGTCGGCATAGGCCCGGATGAGTTCGGCGATGCGTTCGCTTGTGGGCACGCTGTCTCCCTCCGGGGCGATGCGCAGGATTCCCGTCCCGCCCGCCAAAGGCTACCCCTTGTGCAGCTGACACTCCGAGAGCATAAGGCCCGGATCGATGGGTCCCCCCTGCGCAGGGCCACGCTGGTCTTCCTCGTGCGCCCGGGCGAGGTCCTGCTTGCCATGAAGCGCCGGGGGTTTGGTCAAGGGAAGTGGAACGGCGTGGGCGGAAAAGTGCGGCCGGGTGAGACGACGAAGGCTGCGGCGGCCCGCGAAGTCCGCGAAGAGATCGATGTCATCCTGATCGCCCTGCGTGAGATGGCCACGCTCGACTTCTACTTCACGCGCATTCCCGAGGGCCGCGAGTGGGATCAGCGCGTGAGCGTGTTTGTCGCCGACCGGTGGCAGGGCGATCCCACGGAGTCGGAGGAGGTCTCGCCCCGGTGGTTCCCCACGCTCGCCCTGCCGTTCGATCGGATGTGGCCCGACGATCGCTATTGGCTGCCTGAGATCCTGGCCGGCCGGCGGATCCTCGCGGAGTTCCTCTATGAAGGCCCGGACCGCGTCATCGACTACGCGATCAGGGCTTTGACACCGAATCACGGGCCCTGAACCATTCGACCGAAACCGCTGGATCGACCGATGGACCTGCACCGTGACAGGCCGGCCCTCCCCGGCGAAAGGTCCCTTGCCGGTACGCGGCCCAGCCTATGCGCGAACGAGATTCCGTATCAGGAACAGGACATTCGCCGGCCGCTCGGCCAGCCGGCGCATGAAGTAGGGATACCAGTCGCGGCCGTACGGCGTGGCCACCCGGACCCGGTAGCCCCTTCGGGCGAGGTCGGCCTGCAGGCCGGGCCGCACCCCGTAGAGCATCTGGAACTCGAAGCGGTCGCGCCCGATGCCATGATGCTCGGCAAACGCGAGGGCCTGGTGGATGATCTTCTCGTCGTGCGTGGCGATGGCCGTGTAGCCGCCGTCGGCGAGCGACCGTTCGGTCAGGCGGACGAAACTGCGGTCCACGTCGGCCTTTCGAGGATAGGCGACCGAAGACGGCTCCAGGTACGCGCCCTTCACGATGCGCAGGTTGGGCCGCAGCGGCAGCAGGTCGGTCAGGTCCTTGTCGCTCCTGTAGAGGTAGGACTGCAGGACCACGCCGACATTGACGTGCCCCTCGGCGCGCAGCCGGCGGTAGATGCGCAGGGTGGCGTCGACCCTGGTCGAGTCTTCCATGTCGATCCGGATGAAGTTCCTCAGATCCGCCGCGTGCCGGACCAGCCGGGCCACACTGCGGTAGGCGACGTCCTCGCCCAAGTCTAACCCCAGGTGGGTGAGCTTGAGCGCGACGTTGCAGTCCAGCCGCTCCCGGGCCAGGCGGTCGAGCACCTTCACGTAGGTGTCCACGACGGTCCGGACCGCAGCCTCATCGCCCACTCCCTCGCCCAGCAGCGTGGTGTTGGCGGCCAGGCCGCGGTCGTTCAACCCCCGCAGAACCGCCACGCACTGGTCCAGGTCCTCGCCGGCGACGAAGCGCGCGGCGCCGAGGCGCATCCCGTAGCGTCGGACCAGGGACGCCAGCCCGGGGCTGTGCGCCGCCGTGAGAATGAGCTTGCGCAAGAGCGATGTCAGCATCCGCGCGTCACTGGTCTCGGTCGTCCTGTGTCCTCCAGACTGCAGTCCCTTTGGGCAATTCGTAGACTAGCCGGCCCCTCCTGTGGGCAGAAATCCTTCAAGAATCCATCTGTGCTCATTCAGAAGGCCCGGAGGATACGGTGACGACAGCCGCCCGGCCCTTTGAGGCGCTCCCATCAGCCGAGCATGACTGCAACCGCCTGCAGGAGATGATCGACGGCCTGCCCGTCGGCGTCTACCGCAGCACGCCCGACGGGCGGATCGTGGCCGCCAACGCCGCGATGCTCCGGCTGCTGGGCTACCCGTCCCAGGCGGATCTCCTGGTGGTGAGGGCGGAGGATCTCTACGCCGACCCGGCGGACCGGGAACGCTGGATGGCGTCAATGGAGCGGGAGGGTGTGGTCCGAGGGTTCGACGTGCGCGTGCGCAGGGCGGGCGGCGAGACCATCTGGGCCCGCGACACCGCCCGCGCCGTGCGGGATGATGACGGCCGGATTCTGTACTACGAGGGCGTCCTGGAAGACATCACCGAGCACAAGCGCATCGGAGACGCGCTGCGCGAGAGCGAGCGCCGGTCCCAGAGCCTCTTCGAGAACGCGCCGATCGGCGTGGCTATCGTCGCGCCCGACGGCCGGTTCATGCAGGTGAACCGGGCGCTCTGCGAGATGCTGGAGTACGGGCCTGACGAGTTGACGGCCTTGGGGACGTGCGACGTCACGCATCCCGAAGACGCCGAGCGGGCGCGGGCGGAGAGCGAGTGGCGGCTGCGCACCGCGACGCTCTTCGAGGTCGATCGGCGGTATGTGCGGAAGTCCGGCACGGTCTTCTGGGCGCACATCACTGCGCAGATCATCCGCGACGAGGCCGGCCATCCGCTCTACGCCGTGGCGATGATCGAGGATGCGGACGAGCGCCGGCGTGCCGAGGACGCGCTGCACGAAGCGAATGCCAAGCTCTCCCGCTCACTGGCCGAGTTGCAGCATCGGACCACCCGTATGGCCCGCCTGACAGAGACCACGGATCTGCTGCAGAGCTGCCGTACCCTGGAGGAGGCCTACGGTATCCTCCAGGCCCGCCTGCCGAACCTCTTTGTCGCCCAAATCGGCGCGGTGTATGTCCACTCGAACTCGCGTAAGCTGCTCGAGGCCGCGGCGGCGTGGGGTGTGCGCGAGGGCGAGCTGGTGTTCGAGCCCGACGGCTGCTGGGCGATGCGCCGGGGACGGCACCATGTCGCCACGGAGAGCGGCCCGTACTGCCCGCACTTCGAGAGCGTGCGCCCGGCCTGGTCGATGTGCGTCCCGATGACGGCGCAGGGGGAGACACTGGGCATCCTGAGTGTGGGCCAGACGTCCGGCTGGGGCGCAGGCCGCGCCGACGACGATGTGGACGCGGCGGGCGAGTCGGAGCGGCTCTTCGCCGCGACGGTGGCCGAACACATCGCGCTGGCGCTGGCCAACCTCAGGCTGCGCGAGAGCCTGAAGAGCCAGTCGATCCGGGACCCGTTGACGGGACTGTTCAACCGGCGCTACATGGAGGAGACGCTGGAGCGCGAGCTGCGCCGCGCCGACCGCCGGAAGAGCCCGGTCTGCACGGTCATGTTCGACATCGATCACTTCAAGCAGTTCAACGACACGAACGGCCACCTCGCCGGTGACGCGCTGCTGCGCGCGCTGGGCGAGTTCCTCCAGGCGAACTTCCGGGGCGAGGACATCGTCTGCCGGTACGGCGGCGAGGAGTTCGTGCTGATCCTCCCCGAGGCCGCGCTGGAACCCGCGGTCCGCCGCGTGGAGACCCTGCGGGAGCGCGTGAAGATGCTGCACGTGCCGTACCGGGGTACCCTGCTCGGTGGGGTCACCATCTCGCTGGGCGTCGCCGCGTTCCCGACGCACGGCAGCACCGTGGATGCGCTGCTCCGGGCCGCGGACGGAGCCCTCTACCAGGCGAAGACCGCGGGTCGCGACCGCGTGGTCACCGCCGGCGATACCGCCTAGAGAGACGACTCAGAGCAGGCCCTTCAGCCGCATTCGGAGGTCGTTTGGGCTGTCGGCGGCGCTCATCCCGACCGCGACATCGACCAGCCCCTCCTTGACGAGCCGGAAGATCGCGTAGTCGAAGGTCTGCATGCCTTCCTGGATGCCGGCCGGCGACTGCATGACGCTGCGGATCCCGGCGAGGTCGCTCTTGCGGAGCAGCTCCCGCACGCGGGGCGTGGACAGCATGACCTCGGCCGCCAGCACCTGCCCGCTACCGCCCTTGTGCGGGAGCAGCCGCTGTCCGATGATCCCGTTCAGGTTGAGCGAGAGCTGCATGGCCACGGTCTCCTGGGCGGTGTGCGGAAAGAAGTGGAGCAGGCGCTCCAATGTCTGGCTCGCCGTGCTCGCGTGCAGCGTGGAAAGCACCAGGTGGCCCGTCTCCGCGAAGTAGACCGCCGCGGCGGCGCTTTCCTCGTCGCGGATCTCGCCGATCAGGATGACGTCCGGCGCCTGGCGGAGCGCGTCGCGCAGCGCCAGGCTGTACGACTCGCAGTCGGTCCCGACCTCACGCTGGCTGACGATGCTCTTCTCGTCGGTGTAGAGGAACTCGATCGGGTCTTCAATCGTGACGATGTGGCCGGTGCGCTGCTGGCTGCGGTAGTGAATCATCGACGCCAGGGTCGTGGACTTGCCCGCGCCGGTCTGGCCCACCACCAGCACCAGCCCGCGGGGCGCCAGCGCGAGCTGCGCCGCCGCCGGCGGCAGCCGCAGCTCCTCAAAGTCGGGGATGCGGCTCCGGACGCGGCGGGCCACGAGCGCCGGCGAGCCGCGCTGCACGTAGACGTTTACCCGGAAGCGGCCCGCCGCCGGTGAGCTGTACGCGATGTCAGCGCGCTGCCGCTCCTCGAACTCGCGGCGGTGCCTGGGCGCCATGACCTGCTCGGCCATCCGGGCGATCTCCTCGTCGGTGAGCACGTGGCCGTTGGTCGGCACCACGGCGCCTGCGACGCGGATCATCGGCGGCAGCCCGGTCTTGAGGTACAGGTCGGAGGCGTCGTGCGCCTCCATCTGGGCCAGGAGGTCGTCGATCCGCATCTCAGCGTCCGCTCACGAAGCCTGAGAACTCGGCGGGCGCGCCCGCGGGCGTCCGCTCCTGCATGAACGCGTCACGCTCCACCGCCCGGTTGACCGCCTCCTCGCGGCTGATCCGGCGCAGCTTCACCAGGGTCTTGAGATGCTGGTCGAGGCTCTGCATTCCATCGCGGGCGCCGGTCTGAATGGCCGATGGGAGCTGGTGCACCTTGTTCTCGCGAACCATGTTCCGGATCGCGGGCGTCGCCACCATGATCTCCAGCGCGGCGATCCGCCCTCGGCCGTCCAGCGTGGGGATCAGCGTCTGCGCCACCACGCCGAGCAGTGAGTCGGCGAGCTGGACGCGGACCTGTTCCTGCTGGTGGGGCGGGAAGACGTCCACGATGCGGCTGACGGTCTGGGGCGCGTTGTTGGTGTGCAGCGTGGACAGCACCAGGTGGCCGGTCTCGGCGGCGGTGATCGCCTGGGCGATCGTCTCGAGGTCGCGCATCTCGCCGACCAGGATGATGTCGGGGTCTTCTCGTAGCGCACTGCGCAGCGCCGAGGCGAAGCTCTGCGTGTGCGGCCCGACTTCGCGCTGGTTGATGTTGCACTTCTTCGGCTCGTGCACGAACTCGATCGGGTCCTCGATGGTGATGACGTGATGCTCGCGGTTCTCGTTCATGTGATGGACCATCGCCGCCAGGGTGGTGGACTTGCCCGATCCGGTGGGCCCAGTCACGAGCACCAGCCCGCGGTCCTTCATCGCCAGATCCTTGAGCACCGGCGGCATCTCCAGATCGTCCAGGGTCTGGATCTTCGAAGGGATCAGCCGCAGCACCATGCCCTCGCCGAGCCGCTGCATGAAGGCGTTGACGCGGTACCGGCCCACGCTCGCCAGCTCGATCGAGAAGTCGAGGTCGTGGGTGGCCTCGAAGCGCGCCTTCTGCTCGTCGGTCAGGACGTCGTAGAGCATGCGGTGCATCTCCTCGCGCGACAGGCGCGAGGCGCCCTCGAGCCGGATCAGGCGGCCGTTGAGGCGTAGGCTCGGCGGCGCGCCCGCAGCCAGGTGCAGGTCCGAGGCGCCGCGCTGCTTCGTTAGGAGCAGGAGGTCGGTGATCTCCATCGGTCTCGTCTCCGCGGTCTACTCGACGACTCTCGTCAGTTCATCGGCCGAGGTCAGGCCGTCCAGGACCAGGGACCGGCCGGCATCTCGCATCCGGGAACCGATCTGCGCGATGCGGTCGAGGACCAGGCCGGCGTGTCCTGCGCGCAGCAGCCGGCGGCTCTCGGCGTCCGCCAGCCACACGTCCACCAGCAGCCGGCGGCCCTTGAAGCCGGTGAACCCGCAGGCTTCGCATCCCGACGGGTAGAAGGTCCGCTGTCCGGGAAAGGCGCCTCCCCCTCCATTGATCGGCTGCTTGCATGCTGGACACAGGAGGCGGATGGGGCGGGCGGCGACGATGGCCCGCAGCGTCGAGGCGACGAGGGCCGGACCGGCGAATCCCAGCGCCTGGGTCAGCGCCGCCACGATGTCGCCCTCGGCGTACCCCGCCATGACGAGGCGGGCCCGCGCGGCTTCGAAGACGCCCACGAGCGCCTCCTGCGCCGAGGCATCGTCCACCGCGATCAGGTCCGCGCCGGCATCCAGGGCCAAGCGGATGGCCCCGGCCCGGTCGGCGTGGAGGGGAAGCACCGTTTGGTTGATGGTCGCGCGGCGATAGACCGGAACGCTATCGAGGGACCAGATCATGCCGCGGGACCCCGCGGGGATCAGGCCGTGCATGAGCGTCGCGCGAACCCACCGGTCGTCGCAGCCGACCAGGACGGCCCCTGAGGCCGACCGCAGGGTGTCACGGATCGGGGCGACCGTCTCGTCAGCCACGCCGAGGGCGGCCAGATCGGGGGGGTCGGTGTGCACCGGGTAGATGGTCAGCGCCGCGGATTCACCGGCGATCGTCGGCAGGAACGCGGCGATCAGGACGACCTCACGGTCTCCGATGGTCAGGGTCCGCGCCCCGACCCCAGACGGCGCGTCGCCAACGCCGGAGAGTTCACGCAGGTAACGGAGCATCGCCGCATGCAGGTCGAGTGGCTGCCCGGGCCGATCTACCAGCTCGCCCTGCAGCCGGTAGCGCACGCGCGCCTGGCCGCCGGCGCCGGGATCGAGGTGGATCTCGGTGCCGCCCTGCTGCAGCGTCTGCACGAGGTGGAATTGCAGGTACTGGGCCTCGGTGGCCGCGGCCGGCGATGCTTCGCGCACCGTGACCCCACGGCCCGGGAAGAAGAGGCTCTGCATCTCTTCGATATTCGAAGAGAGCGCGAGCGCCCGCTTCACCTGCAGCCCGGTCCGCGCGGTCACCTCCTCGATGGTCTGCTGGTCGGTGGGATCGACCATGGCCAGGGTCATCTCATGACCAAATGTGAGGATGGGCAGGATGCGCCGCTGCCGCAGAAACGGCTCGGGGAGCAACCGGACCGCGTCCGGATCAACGATCTCAGAGGTCAGGAAGACGTAGGGATAGCCGAGCTGATGGCTCAGCGCCCACGCCATGTCGTCTTCGGAGAGGGCGCCCTGCTCGACCAGGATCTGGCCGAGGCGCTTGCCGCTCTCGGGCTGGGTCGCGACCGCGCGCGAGAGCTGCTCAGGCGAGATGAGGAGGTTGGCGACGAGGAGCTCGCCCAGCTTGTCGGAATGGCGCTCGCCGTCCGGAGGCCGCTCATCGGTCTGCGCGGGGGCGGCTCCCGGGAGCCACCGGGCCACCTCAGCGGGAAAGCCGCGGACGTTGATGGGCTTCTCGATGTAGCCGGCGCAGCCATACTGTAGCCACTGGTCGCGGTCCTCAGGCGCGGCCAGCGCGCTCATGGCCACGATCCGAATGTCGGCACTCCAGGGCTCCTCCCGCAGGCGTCGCATCACATCGAGCCCGTGGAGGTCCGGCAGATGCATGTCGAGCAGGATGAGGTCGGGCACCTTCTCCTGCGCCAGCGCCAGGGTCTCGGCGCCCGAACGGGCCTCGTAGATTTCGTACCCGGCGGGCTCGAGGATCCTCCGCACGAGCGCCAGATTCGCCGGCTGATCATCGACAACCAGGATGCGTGCAGGGCGTTTCATCCCGCAACCCTCCGATCCTCGCTCGCGCCATCGCCGCCGGCAAGCCGCTGGCGAAGCTGCGCACCGATGCGGGCCGCCAGGTCGGCGGAGACGAATGGCTTGGTGATATAGTCGCGCGCGCCAGCGGCCAGCCCCCGCAGCATGGGCTGCTCGCCGGCGACCGCGGTGAGGAAGATGATTGGGATGTGCTTGGTGGCCGGATTGGACTGTAGGATCCGGCAGACGTCGTATCCCGAGAGCCCGGGCATCATGATGTCGAGCAGGATCAGGTCCGGCTCAAACATGCCGACGGCGTCGATTGCCTCCTGGCCGCCCGGTACCGCGTGCACCGCGCATCCCCACCGGACCAGGTGGGCGGCCAGGACCTTGAGGTTGATGGGCTCGTCGTCGACGATCAACACGCGCGGCGTGTGCTCGCCGACATACGCTCGCAGGGAGATTTCCGTCATCGTCTACGCCGTCCCCACGCTGGTGCAGTCTGAGAAGTCCACATCATTCGATCCGCAACCTCAGGGCCTGGTCGAGAATCGCCATCAGCTCCTTGACATCGATTGGCTTGGCCAGACAGGCGTGCGCGCCCGACGCGAGGAGCCGTTCCACCTGCTCGGGTGATGGGTCGGAGCTCAACGCCACAACAGGAATCAGACGTGTGCGCAGATCGGCTTGCAGGCGGTGAAGGATCTCGCTGCCCGGCACGTCGGGCAGATGCATGTCGAGCAGGATGAGATCGGGCCGGTGTTCACGCGCCAGGTTGAGCCCGATGCGCCCCTGCATCGCGGACAGCAGCCGCACGCCCGGACGGCGGGTCAGGAGCTGTTCGATCAACTCGAGGTGGCTGAGGTTGTCCTCGATGTACAGAACTGAGTGGGATCGCTCGTGCGCCCGCCCGACCGCAGGCCGGGTCCGGATCTCCTCGACCGGGCGCTCCCTGGCCGTCTCCGGCGTCTCGATGAGAGGCAGCTCGACCCAGAAGGTACTCCCCTGGCCGACCTGGCTCTCGACGCCGACGGCGCCACCCATCGCCTCGGTCAGCCGCCTGGACAGGGCCAGACCGAGCCCGGTGCCCTCGACGCCCCCCTGCACGGTGCCCAGGCGCTCAAAGGGGATGAAGAGCCGCTGCTGCTTGTCGGGCGGAATGCCGGGCCCGGTGTCCGTGACCCGGATGCGGACGCGGCCTTGCAGGGTCTCATAGCAGACCGCGACCTCGCCGCCGACACGGTTGTACTTCACGGCGTTGGAAAGCAGGTTGAGCAGCACCTGCTTGAGCCGCTGCCGGTCGGCCAGGACGCAGTGGGCATCATCATCGGCCACCTCACACCGCACGTGAACGGCACGCTCGGCTGCCAGCGGCGCGGTCAGGGCCAGGGCCTCGCGTGTAACCTCAGACAGGCTGACCGGCTCAGGGGTGATCGATAGACGGCCGGCCTCGATGCGCGCGATGTCGAGCACCTCGTTGATGAGATCGAGGAGATGGCGACCGGCCTTCAGGATGTAGCCCAGGCTCTCCTGCTGCTCGGGCGAGAGCGGGTCCATCTCGAGGAGCTGCGCGAAACCCAGCACGGCGTTGAGGGGTGTGCGCAGTTCGTGGCTCATGCGGGACAGGAACTCGCTCTTCGCCTGGTTGGCGCGCTCGGCGTCGAGCCGGGCCTGATCCAGGGTGGCCTCCACGGCCTTCCGGCCGCTGATGTCCATCCCCATGCCGATCAGGCTGCGGACCGAGCCGACCTGATCGCGCTCCAGCACGGTCACCAGATACAGCCAGCGGTAGGATCCATCCTTGTGTAAGACGCAGCACTCAGACTCAACCTGAGGTTCTCCCTGCCGGTCGGCCTCGTCCACGGCCGCCCTGAAGCGCGCATAGTCCGAGGGATGCATCTGCGCCTTCCAGAACGCCTCGGTCAGCATCACCTCGTCGGCGGGGTACCCCAACACGCGCTCGACGTTCGGGCTGATGTAGGTGGGGGTCAGATCCTCCGCGTCGGCGCGCCAGATCAGGATCGGGCTGGTGGCGACCAGGCTCTCGAAAAATGCCTCGGCCTCGCGTGCCGCGGCCGCACGTTCCATCACCCGCTGCTGGGCGCCCGCGCGCAGCTCCCGGACTTCACGCTCGAGCCGGTGGTACCTGGCCTCCAGATCTGCGGCGTGCCTGGCCCGAACCAGCGCATGCGCGACCTGACCGGCCACCTCCTGGGCAAGCTGCTGTTCGGCTTCACCGTACGGCGGCCCATCGGCCCGGTGCCGCGACAGGTACAGCACGCCGATCGATCGGCCGTCCACACGGAGCGGCGCAAGGATCAGGCTGCGGGGGCCGAACCGATGGAGCGCAGGCCACAACTCAGCCCGTATTGAGGACCGGACCTGCTCAGGGTCCACGCGGGTCATCAGGATCGGCTGGCCGGTCTCGAGGACGCGTCTGGTCAGCGACGCGCCGTCACCGATCGAGGGGACGAGCGCCGGAAGCGCCTGGATGAACGTCCGCACCTCAGGGTCGGGGTCGTGACATGCCGCAGGCTTCAGCGCCCGGCCGTCGTCGGCCCTCAGCAAGATCGCGCAGCTATCGCCGAGCAGGTCGGCGGTGCGCTCAACCGCCGCAGAGGTCACCGCCTCATCGCTCGAGCCCGCCCGGCCGACGGCCGCGAAGACCTCCGCGAGCACCGTCGCGACCCATCCGGGGCTGCCATCGAGGGGCTCCGCGGTCGCGGGAAGGGTCCGCAGATCGCCGCCTGGTTGCGTCTTCGACGTACCGAGATCCATGCATCCTGCCCCGTCAGGTGGGGTGCCGAAGCCCTGAGATCGGGAGTCGCTCTGCAACGAGGGTTATGCCCGTGGGGAACTTCCCGTAGTCCTCCCGGTACTTCCGGAGGACATATGAGGGAGGTTAGGCGGCGGCATGGACGGATAGAGAGGACGACCTGCCTGTGTGGTCGAACGTCCCTGGCACACCGGAGCGCCCGCGAGGGTGGGAATCGGCCGCGGGAGGCGGCATATGATGCGCTACAGGTACCTCATCATCGGCGGTGGGATGACGGCGGATGCCGCGGTCCGCGGCATTCGCGAGCTCGATCCCGACGGATCGATAGGGCTGATCAGCGCCGAGGTTCATCCGCCGTACAACCGGCCACCGCTCTCGAAGGGCCTCTGGAAGGGCGGCTCGGAGGACCGGATCTGGCGGGAAACCTCCGAGATGGGCGTTGCCATGCATCTCGGCCGTTCGGCGCGATCCCTCGACCTTCGGACGAAGCAGGTGGCGGACAACGAAGGGGCGATCTATGAGTACGAGTCGCTCCTGCTCGCGACCGGAGGAACGCCCAGGCGTCTGCCGTCAGGGGGGCCCGATGTCATCTACTTCCGGACGCTCGACGACTACCGCAGGCTGCGCGAGGCGGCCGGTCCGGGACGGCGCTTTGCGGTGATCGGCGGCGGGTTCATCGGGTCCGAGATCGCCGCGGCGTTGGCGATGAACCAGACGGACGTCGTGATGCTGTTTCCCGAGGAGGGCGTGGGCGCCCGGACGTTCCCCGCCGGGCTGGCCCGGTTCCTCAACGGCTACTATCGCGAGCGCGGAGTGGATGTGCAGGCGGGCGAAGCCGTCGAGAGCCTGCAGGCGACCGGCCAAGGCGCGGTCGTGGAGACCGGCCACGGCCGGATGATCGAGGCCGACGGCGTCGTCGCGGGCCTGGGGATCGTGCCTAACATCGGGCTGGCGCAGTCGGCCGGATTGGCGGTCGACAACGGCATCGTGGCCAACACGATGCTCCAGACGAGCCATCCCGATGTATACACGGCCGGCGATGTGGCCGCATTCTCCAGCCCGGTACTGGGCCGGATGCGGGTCGAGCACGAGGACAACGCGAACATGATGGGGGTCCAGGCCGGTCGCAACATGGCAGGCGGGGCCGGCCCGTACGACCACGTACCGTTCTTCTACTCAGACCTGTTCGATCTGGGGTACGAGGCCGTCGGTATCCTCGACCCTCGACTGGCCACCGTTGAGGATTGGAAGGAGCCGTACCGGGAGGGCGTCGTGTACTATCTCAAGGACGGCCGTGTGCGCGGGGTGCTCCTCTGGAATGTCTGGGGGCAGGTCGACGCCGCGCGGGCGCTGATCGCCGAGCCCGGGCCGTTTGGACCGGAAGCGCTCAGGGGTAGACTCCCCGCGTAGCCGCCTCGGGCAGGAGGCCCGACCGGCCCGTGCAAAGAGGTTCCTATCGTGTCTTCGGAGCGCACAGGCCCGCCGATCATCATCCTGGAAGACGTGCACAAGTGGTTTGGCCGGCTGCACGTGCTGCGGGGCATCAACCTCGCGATCGGTGTCG
>JBBIOB010000065.1:0-15019 GCA_037443565.1 Armatimonadota bacterium
GCTGAGCCTTCGGGCCGACGGTCAGCGGCGGCAAGGCCGCCGGTCGCCGCGGTGCCGGGTGCAGCGCCGGCACCCCCATCCTCTCCAACTTCTACATCAGCCTGGGGCCCGAGCCCGGCTGCCGAGGCCCCATCCAGCCGAGGTCCCGTCGCCACGGGGCCGACATCTGAGGCCCGGTCCCATGACCCGGCGGCCCGCCCGCGGGCAATCAGACGACGCAGCCCCGCGACTGCGGCCGCTGCGACATCGCCCATCCACCGGATCCCGGCGCGCGCGGCACGCGTCAGCAATGGTCGCGCCGCTTGCCCCACCTCGCGCAGCGCGCCGCCGGCCGCGCGGATGAAGCGGCGCGCGAGGCGCGCCGTCAGCGCGAGCACGGACACCAGCGCGCGAGAGCCCGCCCGCAGTGCGGACCCGAGCGAGGCCGCGGTGAAGCCGCCAATGAGTCCAAGGCTCACCACGCCCAGCACGCCCAGCGCGACCCACAACCCCGCCGTTCCAAGCACCCGGAAGAGGCCCGCCACGACGATCCCGCCGGCCAGTCCGCCGCCGCGGCCCTCCAGGCCGGCGCCGAGGGGATCGGCGGTGGGAATCCGAGCGTGCACGATCACGAGCGCGGTCAGGCTGGCCAGGAGGATCCCGCCGATCCGCCGTGTGAACCGGGCCCGCTCACCCGCGGCGACCAGGACGAGGCCAGCCAGGAACACGTACGCCGGCAGCGCCGGCGCGGCCGTGCCAAGGAGGCGGCGTTGCCAGACGGCGAGCGCGAGCGGAACGCCGGTCGCGCCCGGCAGGAACGACAGCGCCAGCAGTAGTCCCATGAGGATCAGGACAAGGCCGGCCGCGGGCTTGCGGCTTCGGGGGGGATGACGATGGTCTCGCCGCCGCGTCACGGCCTACCTCGTCAGCGCAAGGACAGCCAGGCCCGCCAGCCAGCAGTAGGCGCTGAACCAGGTGAGCCGCTGCCTTCGCACGATGTCCAGCAGCCACACAATGGCCAGGGCGCCGCCGAGCGCCGCGACCACACCGGCGGTGATCAGCTCCGCGGCCGTGAAGCCCAGCCGCGAGGCTTCGCCGACGTCCTTGAGGCCGAAGATCCCGGCACCCAGAATCGCGGGAATGGCCATGAGAAACGACACCCGCGCGGCTTCGGTGCGGCGGAACCCCAGGAGCAGCCCGGTGATGATGGTGATGCCCGACCGCGAGATGCCCGGCAGAATGCTCACCGCCTGCGCCGCGCCCAGGGCGAGCCCGTCGAAGGCCGTGGCGTTGCCGCCGGCGCGCGTCCCGCGCTCGCGGTGGGCCAGGAGGATGACACCCGTCACCAGAAGCAGCCCGGCCGTGGTTCGCACCGAATCGAACATCCGCTCCAGTGGTGCCGCAAACGCCAGCCCCACGATGCCCGTCATCGCGGTGGCCACCAGCAGGGCGATGAGCAGACGTCTGTCGGCGCCGGCCTCAGGCGACGCCGGCGGGGGTCCAAACAGCGATGGGACGGCCCGGATCAGCCGGATGACGTCGTGCCGAAACAACACGATGGTCGCGGCAACCGTGCCGAGGTGAAGAACCGCCTCAATCACCAGTCCGGGCCGCTCAACCCCGAGGAAGTGCTCCGCGAAGAGCAAGTGCCCGGTGCTACTGACTGGGAGGAACTCCGTCAGCCCCTGGACGAGGGCGAGGATGACCAGTGAAACCACAATCGCGCTCCTGCAGATGCTGCGTCGACGAAGTCGGTCGGTGCCATGGGGCGCGCTCCTCGACTACCGTACGTCTGTTCGACGGACGAGTCCGATCCCCTGCGGCCGCAAACGATCAGGCCGGCGCCGGAACCAGATTGAGCGTATGCAGGACCGCCCGGATCTGCTCCTCTTCCTTCGGCGTGGCCTGAACGAGTGGCAGCCGGACCCCACCGCAGTCGAACCCGACCAGGCGCATCGCGGCCTTGACCGGGACCGGGTTCGTCGTGATGAAGAGGACCCTGAACAGCGGCCACAGCCGCCGGTGCAGCGCCAGGGCCTCGGCCACGCGCCCGGCGAAGAACGCCTGGATCATCTCCTGAATCGGCCGGGCGGTGAGGTTGCCGGCCACGCTGACGACCCCGGTGGCACCGACGGCCAGCTTGGGCAGCGTCAGGCTGTCGTCGCCGCTGTAGATGAGAAACCCTTCGGGCGTCTTCACCCGAATCTCGGAGACCTGATCCAGGCTGCCGGCGGCCTCCTTGACGGCGACCACGTTGGGAATCTGCGCGAGGCGCGCGATCGTGTCCGGCGTGCAGTTGACGCCGGTGCGGCCTGGGATGTTGTAGAGCATGACCGGCAGTGGGGTGCTCTCCGCAACCGCACGGAAGTGCGCGTAGAGCCCCTCCTGCGACGGCCGGTTGTAGTAGGGGTTGACCAGCAGCAACCCGTCACACCCGGCCCTCAGGGCATCCTGCGACAGATGAATCGAGTGCGCGGTGTTGTACGTCCCGGTCCCGGCGATCACCTTGCCGCGGTCGCCCACGGCCTCCTTGACGGTCGCAAACAGGCGGACCTTCTCCTCGTCGGAGAGCGTCGGCGACTCTCCGGTCGTCCCGGCGACGACCAGCCCGTCGTTCCCATCGGCGACGAGCCGCCTGGCCAGCGTCGCGGCCTTGGCATAGTCCACCTCGCCGCCGGCGTCGAACGGGGTCACCATCGCGGTGATGACGTGGCCGAAGAGTGCCATCTGCCTGCCTCCTCCCTCAGGATGTCGTGACCGCGGGCCTGGCGCGCAGCAGGGCCATCGCCATCAAGTGCTCGGCGACCTGGATCGCGTTCAACGCTGCGCCCTTGCGCAGGTTGTCCGACGTGACGACTAGGCGCAGGGCCAACGGGTCAAAGGGATCGCGGCGCAGCCGTCCGACATACACCGGGTCGCGGCCGGCCGCGAGCTGTGGGGTCGGCACCAGGTCCGCGGCGGGATCGTCTACGACCTCCACGCCGGGAAACGCCGCCAGATGCTCCCGGGCGGCCTCGGGCGCCAGGGGCTGGGCCAGGTCGAGATGGACCACGAGGGTGTGCCCCACCATCACCGGCACCCGCATTGTGGTCACGCTGACCGCAATGTCGGCCTCCATGATCTTTCGCGCTTCGGCGACGACCTTGGCCTCTTCCTCGGTGTCGCCGTCGGGCTGCCACTTCCACTGCGGCCGGACGTTGAACGCGATGGGGTTTGGCGCTCCCGCGGCCGCGGCGATGCGCTCGAGATCCCCGGCTTCCAGGGCCTCCGGCGCCTGCAGCAGGCCGCGGGTGTGCTCGAGCAGCGCGCGCATGTTGTCGAGCCCACCGCCCGAGACCGACTGGTAGGTCGCCACGATGCACCGGCGGATCCCCGCGGCGTCGTGAATCGGCTTGAGGGCCATGACGAGCGCCGCGGTGGTGCAGTTCGGATTCGCGATGACACCCTGGTGCCGCGACAGCGCGTCCCCGTTGACTTCGGGGACGACGAGCGGCACGCGCGGGTCCATGCGCCAGGTCGAGGAGTTGTCGACGGCGACGCCGCCGCGCTCCGCCACGGCCCAGGCGTACCGTCGGCTCGCGTCGTCACCGCCGGCGAACAGCACCAGGTCGGCGTCGAGCACCGCGTCTCCGGTCTCCTCCACCGGAAGCGTCGTCCCGCGGAAGGCGAGGCTCTTGCCGGCCGAGCGGGCCGTGGCAAACAGACGGAGCGCCGCGACGGGAAAGCGGCGCTCCTCGAGGATGCGCACCATCGTGCCGCCGACGACTCCGGTCGCGCCGACGACGGCCACGCGCAGTTCGGTTGACACCGTGGTTGCCTCCGCGATATTTACCGCAATCCTAGCAGATGTTCGAGGCCGAAGACCAGCCCCTCGAGATCGCGCACCCGGCGAATCGCCAGCAGGAGCCCCGGCATGAAGGACTCCTCGTTGACGGAATCGTGGCGAATGGTCAACGTCTGCCCGAGGCCGCCGAAGACGATCGCCTGGTGGGCCACCAGGCCCGGCAGCCGCACGCTGTGCACGCGGATGCCATCCGCTGTCCCGCCGCGCGCGCCGGCGACCATCTCCTCTTCCTGCACCGCGGGCGCCGGCGCCTGCCCCCGCGCCTCGGCGATCAGGCGTGCGGTCTTGAGCGCGGTGCCGGACGGCGCGTCCCGCTTGCGGTCGTGGTGCAGTTCGATGATCTCGGCGTGCGGCAGAAACCGGGCGGCCGCACGGGCAAACTCCATCATCAGAACCGCCCCGATCGCGAAGTTGGGCGCGATCACCGCGCCGACCCTGCGTTGCGCGGCGAGCGTGCCGAGGCGCCCGATGTCGTCGCCGGTCATACCGGTGCTGCCCACGACCGGCCGCACGCCGGCCTCCAGCGCCGCCCTGATGTGGTCGACGACCGCGCGGCCCGTGGCGAACTCCACCAGCACTTCAGGCCCGGCGAGGATGCCGGCCAGGTCCGTGGTCAGCGGCACCCCCAGCGGACCGATCCCAGCCACCTCGCCGGCATCGCGCCCGGCCACGTGCTCCAGGTCGAGCGCCCCGACCACCTGCATGTCCGGCTCACGTGACACCGTTCGGACGACCGTCCGGCCCATGCGGCCGGCGGCGCCGCTGACGGCGATGCGGATGGGATCCATGGCGGGTGGCTTCGACGCTGTATGGGGGACTCCCCTGTTGCCTGCCAGCCGTCAAGGCATGACTCGCCGGGCATCGCAGGCTTCTCATCTCACCGCGCCCGAGTGTACTTCACGCCCGCGATGGTCTCGAAGTCCGCATCTTGAGTCCAGAGGGTTGCCCGGAAGGCGCGGGCAGTCGCCAGCATAATGCTGTCAGCCATCGGCAGTGGTGTCGTGGCGGACAACTTCGCGGCGGCGAGCGCCAGCCCCGCATCAAGATCGATGACGGTCCCCTGGTGCATGACCGCGACCGCCCGAAGGGCCTCCGTCTCGTCCTTCTGCTGGAGAACTCGCTTGAACACCTCGTAGAGGCAGATTGTGGGGACGAGGAGCTCGGCCGGTTTCTGGATGGCCCCGGCGAAGAACGAGGCGTTCTTGCCGTCGGCGAAGTACTCGAGCCATCCGGACGAGTCAACGATGTTCATACTCGGTCAGGCTCGCGCTCAACCGAGGTGTCAATCCCGCGCAACAGGCCCCGTGCCTGCCGGATGGGGCGGAGAGGGATGAGCTCAATCCGGCCCTGGTAGGGAATGACCTGAACCTTCTGGCCAGGCCGGATCCCAAGGGCGCGGCGGACCCGCTTGGGGATGACGACTTGATACTTGGGAGACACCGTGGCCGCCTCCATACGTATCTCCTGTCGATGATGAAATCGTAGTACACAAGTACCCTACCAGGAGAGATCCTGGCGAGTCAAGGATTCCGGGACGCCTAACAGCTACGTTGAGGAACTGTGTGAGGTCCGCGCCACCCAGGCACGCCGGGTCTAGACGACGCTGGGGACCTTCTGCCCGGGTGCCAGGCTCGCCACCGCGTCGGCGAACGTGCGCTCCAGATCGGCGCGCGCCGCGCTGCGGGCCGCGAAGGGGCCGATCGCGGCCATGCCCATCTGGTCGGCCGTGAAGATGCCGGCGGCCATCGCGGTCACCGCCTCCAGCGTGACCGCGTCGATGCGCCCGATGATCTCATCGAGATCGATCTGCCGGCCGTAGTACAGCTCGGAGCGGCCCAGCTTGAACATGCGGCTCCCGGTGCTCTCCAGGGAGAGCATGATGCTCCCCTTGAGCGACTCTTTCGCGCGGTGCAGCTCGGTCTCGTCCACCGAGTTCCGCAGCCGCGCGATCTCCTCGACGGTCAGCCGCAACACCTCGGGCCCGTTCTCCGGGCTCATGGCGGCGTAGATGACAAACATGCCCCCCTCGCGGTAGGAGGCGGAGTACGAGGCGATCGTGTACACCAACCCGCGGGTCTCGCGGATCTCCTGGAACAGCCGGCTGCTCATCCCGCCGCCCAGGATGTTGTCCAGCACGGCCAGCACGTACCGATCCTCGTCTCCCTGGGCCCGGCCGCGCGTGCCCAGGCACAGGTGCACCTGCTCGATCTCCTTCATCCGGACCGAGACCGTCGGAGTGAGCGCAGGCACCTCGGTGGGCTGCACGTATGCCTTGCCGTCCCAGCCGTCGAAGTGCCTGGCCATCAGGTCCACGACCGCGTCGTGCTCGACATCGCCGGCGACGCTGACCACGATGTTGTCGGCCCGGTACCGCTTGTCGATGTACCGCAGGAAGTCGTCCCGCGCGAGCTTGGCCACGGCCTTGCGCGTCCCGATCACCGACCGGCCGAGCGGATGCCCGTCCCACAGCGTCTGGGCGATCAGGTCCTGCACGACCTCATCGGGCGAGTCCTCGTAGGTCTTGATCTCCTCGATGATGACCTGGCGCTCCTTCTCGATGGCGCCCGGGTCAAACGCCGAATTGAGGAGCATGTCCGCGGCGAGCTCCACGATGGCGGGCAGGTGGTTCGCGAGCACCTTGACGTAGAAGCAGGTGTGCTCCTTGTCGGTGAAAGCGTTCATCTGACCGCCCAGCGCGTCCACCGCCTGCGCTATGGCCAGCGCCGATCGGTCGCGGGTGCCCTTGAAGAAGAGGTGCTCCAGGAAGTGCGAGATGCCGTGCTGGCTGGCGGGCTCGTAGCGCGAGCCGGTGCCGATCCAGATCCCCAGCGAGGCCGTGCGGACCTGGGGCATGGCCTCGGTGACCACCCGGATCCCGTTGGATAGCAGGGATTTCTGCGTCGGCTCCATGGCGCTCCCCCAGAGTCGTGGGCCCGGCGACCACCTAGGAATGCGGGCGCCTGGCCGGCCGTCCTCCGCTCCCGCTTCCGCCGCGCCGCCTGGGCGGCCGGCCGTCGCGGCCACCTTCCCGACGCGGATGCAGCGGCCGCCGCGACGTGATATCGGCGGGCTGCCGCTCCTCGTACTCCGGATTCCAACCCTCAGGCGGTGGCTGGGTGCCGCGGTGGGTTAGGTTGATCCGGCCCATGCTGTCGATCTCCTTGACCTTTACCTCGATCTCATCGCCCACCTTGACCACGTCTTCGACCTTGTTCACATGGTCGTAGGAGAGTTCCGAGATGTGCACCAGACCTTCCTTACCGGGCAGCACCTCGACAAAGGCCCCGAAGTTCATCAGACGCGTGACCCGGCCGCGGTAGGTCTCGCCGGGCTGCACCTCGTGTACGATGGCCTCGATCATCTGCGCCGCGCGCCTGGCCGCCTCCTCGTTGACCGAGGCGACCATCACCCGGCCGTCCTGCTCGATGTCGATCTTGGTGCCGGTGTCGGCGGTGATCTTGTTGATGACCTTGCCGCCCGGGCCGATGATGTCGCGGATCCTGTCCGGGTTGATCTGGATGGTCAGGATCCGCGGCGCGTACGCCGACAGCGTCGTGCGTGGAGCCGAGATCGCCTTGGCCATGGCGTCGAGGACGGTCATCCGCGCCTCGCGCGCCTGTGCCAGGGCCTCGGCGAGCACCGCGCGTGAGAGTCCGGTTGCCTTGATGTCCATCTGGAGCGCGGTCACCCCCACCCGGGTGCCGGCCACCTTGAAGTCCATGTCGCCCATGGCGTCTTCGATGCCCTGAATGTCCGTCAGGACCACGTACCGTCCGTCAGACCCGGTGATGAGCCCCATCGCGATGCCCCCGACCGCGGCCCGCAGCGGCACACCGGCGTCCATCAGCGCCAGGGTGGACCCACACACCGACGCCATCGAGGTGCTGCCGTTGGACTCGAGCACCTCGGAGACGACGCGGATCGTGTACGGGAACTGCTCTTCGGGCGGGACCAGCCGCTCCAACGCGCGCTCGGCCAGCGCGCCATGGCCGACGTCGCGGCGGCCCGGGCCACGGAGCGGCCGCACCTCGCCCACCGAGAACGGCGGGAACACGTAGTGATGGAGGTAGCGCTTGAACTCCACGATGCCGATGTCGTCGAGCCGCTGCTCGTCCTGGCCGGTGCCCAGCGTCGCGATCGAGAGCACCTGGGTCTGGCCGCGCTGGAAGAGCCCGGAGCCGTGCGTCCTCGGCAGCAGGCCCACGGCGCAGGCCAGCGGCCGGATCTGGGTGGGCGAGCGGCCGTCAGGCCGGACCCCGTCCTCCAGGACGCGGCGGCGGACTTCTTCCTTGACGACGGCGGTGACGACCTCGCCGATCTGACGGGCGTCCCCCGCGGACTGCTCGGCGAGGCGTCCGGCCACCTCCTGCTCGACGACGCGGAGCGCATCTTCGCGCGCGATCTTTTCCGGATGGCTCAACGCGTCTCTCACCATCGGCAGCGCCGCTTCGCGCACCGCGGCTTCCAGGGCAGGATCCGGCGCGACCCTGACGATCTCGCGCTGCGGCTTGCCCGCCGCCGCCGCGAGGTCGCGCTGCGCCGCCACCAGCTTCCTGATCTCGGCGTGGGCCAGGTCGATCGCGTCCAGCAGGCGGTCCTCGGGGATCTCATCGGCGCCGGCCTCGACCATCAGGATCGCGTCCTCGGTGCCCGCGACGACCAGGTCGAGCCGGCTGTCGTCCTCGATCTGTCGCAGCGTCGGGTTAACCACGAGCTGATCCTCGATCAGGCCGATGCGCACGGCCCCGGCCGGGCCCGCGAACGGGATGCCCGAGATCATCAGCGCCGCGGACGCACCGTTCATCGCCGCGACGCCCGGGTCGTGCTCCTGGTCGGTGGACAGCACGGTGGCCACGATCTGCACGTCGTTGCGCATCCCCTTTGGGAACATCGGCCGGATCGGCCGGTCGATCAACCGTGATGTCAGAATTGCCCGCTCCCCGGGGCGCCCCTCGCGCTTGAAGAAACCGCCGGGGATCTTCCCGGCGGCGTACATCCGCTCTTCGAAGTCGCAGGTCAAGGGGAAGAAGTCAATGCCCTCCCGCGGGGCCTCCGACATGGTGGCCGTCACGAGAACGACCGTCTCCCCGATGGTCACGGTCACGGCCCCGTGGGCCTGCTTGGCGAGCAGGCCGGTCTCAAAGACGACCCGATCCCCGCCGACTTCAGCTTCGGCGCGGCGAACCTGTGCTGCCAGATCCATAGAGAGTCCGTCCTTCCTATGCGGTGTGACGCGGTGTGATCTCAGGGCGGCGGAGTTACAGGTCGAGTCCTACCGGCGCAGCCCCAGTTCTTCCACGAGGCGTCGGTACACGGCGATGTCCGTTCGCTCGAGGTACCCGAGCAGGCGGCGCCGCCTGCCGACCATCTTCAGCAACCCCCGGCGCGAATGGAAGTCCTTCTTGTGCTGCTTGAGGTGCTCGGCCAACTGGTTGATCCGCTCAGTCAGGAGCGCCACCTGCACCTCGGCCGACCCGGTGTCTCCATCGTGGCGCCGGTACTTTCCCAGGATGCCCTGCTTTGTCTCGGTCTTCAGCATGTGCTCCTCCTGCGGCGCTCGAGATGCCGCTGGTCGCGTCGCCCACAGCCGAGGTGTCGCCGGAGGAGACGACCACCCCCGCCAGGGTCACAGCCAATAGTAGCACACCGGGGATAGGTGCACAAACTCATATCAAGCATATTTCCAGTGCCAAAATAAGCATAAAAAGCCTTTGAATACCCGCGACTCTTGAGAGTTCAGTATTCACCACTTTCTTCGAGAGTACTGCGCGCCCTCACAAGGTCCTCGGCCAGCTGCGCGCGCAGGGCATCGGCGGCCGGGAACCGGCGCTCGTCTCGCAGGCGCGCGACAAATGCGAGATCGAGGATCTCCCCGCGCAGTTCGACCACCGCATCCAACAGGTGGGCCTCAACGGTCAGCTCGCTGTTGCCGAACGTCGGTCTCACGCCCACGTTGACGGCCGCCCGAAACGTGCGTCTCTGCACTGTCGCGTACGCGGCATAGACGCCGCGCGCCGGGAGCAGTTTGTGCGGAGGACACCGGAGGTTGGCCGTCGGCACGCCGATCTGCCGGCCCCTCCCCTCTCCTGTGACGACCTCACCGCGCACGCTGTACCAGCGGCCGAGCCAGGCGGCCGCGGTGCGCGTATCGCCGGCGCGCAGCCTCTCCCTGATGGCGGTACTGCTGATCATGGCGTCACCGTCGTGCACCGGCGGGACGACCGTGACCCGGACGCCGCGCGGCGCAGCCCACGCCTGCAACAGTGCGGGAGTCCCCTCCCTTCCGCGCCCGAAGGCATGCGTGGACGACGCGAAGATGTGGCGCGGTTGGAGCCGCTCGCCCAGGAGGTCGAGCCACGCCCCGGCCGGCATCCGCCGGACTGACTCGTCGAACCGAACCACCACGACCGCGTCGGCTCCGGCCGCCTCAAGCAGCGAGAGCCGCTCCTCGATGGTGCTGAGCAGGAACGGCTCTCGTGGCGCGGCGATCACGGTCACAGGATGCGGATCGAAGGTCACGACCACGGCCGGCCCGTCCGTCGCGCGCGCTTCAGCCCGTAGCGCCTGGATGACCGCCTGGTGCCCCCTGTGGACCCCGTCGAACGTCCCAAGCGCCAGGGCCACGGGGCCTGCAGGCAGCGCGGCCGCATCGAAGTGCCACGTGACGATCATGCGCTCCCGGGCCCCCTGAGCACGCGGAACGGCTGCAGGCGGCCGTCTTCAATCCGGCCGAGGGCCAGCAGACCCCGGTGATCGCGCAGCCGGATCGGCCCACCGGCGGGTAGCCTCGACCAGCCGGGAATCTGGAACAGCGGCAGCGGCCGGCCATCGAGGACCTGGTACCGTTGCGCCGCGCTCAGCTCGACGGCGGGCAGGTCGGCCAGGGCCTCGTCCATGGTGGCCAGGACGGCGGGTAGATGCCCTTCACCCGCAGCCGCCGCCACCTCCTCAAGGGTCAGGCTGCCGTCCAGCTCAAACCGACCCGATCGGGTCCTGAGCACGAACGAGGCGTGGGCTCCGATCTCGAGGCGCGCGCCGAGGTCGCGGGCCACGGCCCGGACGTACGTCCCCTTCGAGCACTCGATGTGCACCAGCGCTGCGGGGCGGGCGCCGGACCGGAACTCGAGCAGCCGACATTCGGTGATCTCGACGCGGCGCGGCGCCACCTCAACCGTCTCGCCGCGTCGCGCGTGCTGGTAGAGGCGCCGCCCGGCCACGTGGATCGCCGACACCTGCGGGGGAATCTGATCGAAGACCCCGACGAACCCGGCGAGCACGCGCTCCACCGACTCGCGCGTGAGCCCGGAGGCATCGACTTCCGCCGTGGGCGTGCCGTACGCGTCTCCGGTGTCGGTCGCCACGCCAAACGTGAACTCGGTTCGGTAGGCCTTGCGCTGGTCGGTCAGGAACTCGGCGATCCTGGTTGCGTGCCCCAGGCACAGGACGAGCACGCCGGCCGCGCCCGGATCGAGCGTGCCGGTGTGTCCGATGCGCCGCATGCCCGCCAGCCGCCGGACGTCGTCGACCACGTCGTGCGAGGTCATACCGGGCGGCTTGAGGACGTTGAGGACGCCGGTGAGCGCCGGCCGCCCGTCAGGAGGTCGCCGGTTCGCCACTATATCCCACCCCGAGCTCCCGGGCCGCCAGGGCCAGCGCCCGTCGCACGACCTCGTCCAGGCGGCCGCGGATCTCGGCGCCGGCCGCCGCCGGATGCCCGCCGCCGCCGAGAGACCTGGCGATCCTGTCGGCGCGCACGCCGTCCCGCGCGCGCAGCGACACGCGCACCACCCCATCCTCGTCCGCTTCAAAGGACATCGCCAGGCGCACGCCCGCGATGGCCCGCAGGGCGGCCGCGATGCCCGAAACCTCCTCGCGTGACGCGCCGGCCGCGGCCAGCATCTCGGGGGTGATCGTCGTCACCGCCACCGCGCCGTTGTGGTGGAGCGTGAACCCCCCCAGCGCCTGGCCCAGCAGCCGCAGCCCGGATGCAGGCTGCTCCTCGTAGACCGGGCGGACGACATCGACGACCGAGGCTCCGCGCTCCATCAGATCCGCGGCCAGCCGCAGGGTGGCCGGTCGGGTGTTCGCATAGCGGAAGACCCCGGTGTCGGTCACAATCGCGGTCTGCAGGCACAGGGCGATGCGCCGGTCCACCGGCACCCCCAGGCGGCCGATCAGTTCGGCCACCTGCTCTCCGACGGCCGCGGTCGATGGATCCCAATCGGCGAGGTGCGCATAGGGGTCCAGGTCCGCGTGATGGTCGATGGCCACGATTGTCTCCGCGCGCCGGACCGCCTCGGCGAGCCGGCCCGCGCGGTCGAGGGAGCTGCACTCCAGGGTGACGGCGACGTCAAACGCCTGGTCCGGCCCAACGTCGGTGACCACCCGATCGGCGCCCGGGAGATACCGCAGGCTGGCCGGCACGCCGTTGTGGCACGCGATCACCACGGGGATGCGCAGCGCATCCAACGCCCAGTACAGCGCCAGCCCCGAGCCCAAGCAGTCCCCATCCGGCTCCACGTGACAGGCGATCAGGACGCTCCTGCCGGCTTTGAGAACTTCAGCGATGGTCGCCCGGGGTTCCACGCGACGGGTCCTCCGCGACTCTGCGCATGAGCGACCTGACACGCTCCCCACGCTCGATCGACTCGTCGAGCCTGAAGAGGATCTCGGGGACGAACCGGACCTCCAGCCGGCCGCCGAGCTCGGACCGGACGTGTCCCCGGGCCCGTTCCAGCCCCTCCATCGTCCGCCGCTTGGCCTCGGCGTCGCCCAGCACGCTGACGAAGATCTTCGCGTGGCGCAGATCGGCGCTGACCACCACGTCGGTGATCGACGCGAACCCGATGCGCGGGTCCTTGAGGTCGCGCTGGATGATGGCGCTGGCCTCCACCTTGATGAGCTCGGCCAGACGCTCGGCGCGGGACCCGCTCACCGCTGGCGCCTCCACCTATCGGATCTCGACATTGAAGTCCATCAACACGATGTCGTCTTGATGCTCGACGAACTGAGCGATTCCAGAGAGGATCTCGTGCGCATGCCGGGTCGAGGTCGACACGCACGCAAAGCCCACGGCGGCGCGGCGCCAGGTGTCGTGGTGGTCGATCTCGGCGGCGCTCACGCGGAACCGATGCTGCGCGCGCTCGACCAGGCTCTTCACCAGGCGACGCTTGTCCTTCAGGCCACGGGCCCCGGGAAGGCTGATCTCTGCTCGTGCCACACCGACAATGATGGCCGTGTTCCTCCGGCACCGCCCGCGTGGGACGACTAGGCCGGCACCTGCTGCACTTCGTAGGCTTCGATCACGTCGCCTTCCTTGATGTCGTTGAACCGCTCCAGGCCGATACCGCATTCGAATCCGTCGGTCACCTCGCGGACGTCGTCCTTGAACCGCCGCAGTGAGCCGATCCGGCCCTCGTGGACCAGGACGCCGTCGCGGATCACCCGGGCGAGCGCGCCGCGCACGATCCGGCCGCCCGTGACGTAGGAGCCCGCGATCGCGCCCAGGCGGGAGATCGTGAACACCTGCCGCACCTCGGCCTGCCCGAGCACAACCTCCTGCGTCTTCGGCGCCACGAGCCCCTGCCGCATCTGCTGGAGGTCTTCCAGGACTTCGTAGATGATGCGGTGCAACCGGATGTCGACGCGCTCGGCCTCGGCCATCCGGCGGACCGCCGGGTCGGGCCGGACGTTGAACCCGATGACCGCAGCGCGGCTGGTGGCGGCCAGCATGATGTCCGACTCGGTGACGTTGCCGACCCCGGCGTGGAGTATCGCCAGCTTCACCTCGGGCGTGGATAGACGGGGAATCGCGCCCTGCAGGGCCTCGAGCGATCCGTGGGCATCGGCTTTGATGATCAGGCGGAGCTCGCGTGGCCCCTCCTCGCCGACGGCCTCCGCCCCGGCGGGCCGGGCCGCCACCTGCTCGGCGGCGCGGCGCCGCTCGCGGCGCTCCTCGGCTACCGCACGGGCCATGCGCTCATCCCGCACCGCTTCGAGCAGATCGCCGGCAGTCGGCACGTCCATCAGCCCGATGACTTCGACGGGGATCGACGGCGTGGCCTCGCTGGTACGCTGGCCCCGGGCGTCGACCATCGCCCGGACGCGGCCGTGGGTCTCGCCGGCCACGACCGAGTCGCCGACGCGCAGCGTCCCCTCCTGTACGAGCACGGTGGCCACCGGCCCGCGGCCACGGTCCAGCCGCGCCTCGATGATCGTGCCTCGCGCCGGGCGGTCCACCTCGGCGCGCAGGTTTTGGAGATCGCCCACCAGGAGGATCATCTCGAGCAACTGGTCCAGACCCGTGCGCTGGCGCGCGGACACGGGCACGACGATCGTGTCGCCGCCCCAGTCCTCGGGCACCAACCCGAGCTCAGCCAATCCTTGCTTGACACGGTCGGGGTTGGCCTGCGGGAGATCCATCTTGTTCATGGCAACGAGGATGGGCACGCGGGCAGCCTTGGCATGGTTGATCGCCTCGACGGTCTGCGGCATGACCCCGTCGTCGGCCGCGACGACCAACACCGCGAGGTCGGTCACCTGGGCCCCGCGGGCGCGCAGCGCCGTGAAGGCCGCGTGACCGGGCGTATCGATGAACACGATCTTCCTGTCGCCGGACTCGACGACGGAGGCGCCGATGTGCTGCGTGATGCCCCCGAACTCGCCCTCGGCCACTTTGGTCTGACGAATGGCATCCAGCAGCGAGGTCTTCCCGTGGTCGACATGGCCCATCACGGTCACGACCGGCGGGCGACCTGCGGCGTGCTCACCCGCTGCCACGGCCAGACGCTCGATCTTCGGCGCCGCGTCTGCGACCCCCGCACGAGGCATCCGCACTGCAGCTCCGAAGCTCTCAGCCACGTCCGCGGCCACGTCAGGCTGGATCTGCTGGTTGATCCCGGCCAGGATTCCGCGGTCGAGCAGCCGCCGGACGATCTCTCCGCTTGCGACCCGCAGCCGGGAGGCAAGCTCGCCGACCGTGAGCGATCCACTGACCTCGATTTCCGCCGCCACCTGCACGGGCGCGGCCTGAACCGGGGCCTGTTCCGCCGGATGGACCAGCGGCCGCCGCCGCCTCGGCAGGCGGCGCATCGGCCGGCGAGGGTGGATCGGGGGACGGGCCGGCCGCCCCTCGGGTGCGCGCCGGCGCTCGGGCGCAGGCGGCTTGGGCGGCGCAGGACGTGCGGGCGGCGCCAC
>JBBIOB010000066.1:0-14828 GCA_037443565.1 Armatimonadota bacterium
AGGGCAGGCTCGTGCAGATCTTCGAACCCGACCTCAACGACCTGCACAGGCAGATCCTCGAACTCATGCGCTTGCCCACAGCGTTGTTCAAAGCATCACGCTGACGCCATGGTGCGATATCGCGTCTGTGAAGTGCGGAAAGTAGGTTCTGGATACCTGTCGGCCTGCTTTGGGGCGCCTTCCCGGGCAGTCGGAGGCAACCTGGAGGCAAGACGTCGGCTACACCCGTGCGGCCGTCCCGACCTCCTGAAGGACTCCAAGCAGCGCGTCCACCCCCTCGGCCGCCTGGTCCCGTGTGATCGACAGCGGTGGGACAATTCGCATCGTCGATTCGCCACACCTGCTGAGCACCACACCGGCCGACGACGCGGCCCGGATGACATCCTTGATGCGCGTTCCTGCCGGGCGGCCGGTCTCGGGATCGAGCACGTCTACCCCGAGCATCAGCCCCAGCCCGCGCACCTCGCCGACCGCCGGGATCCGCTCCCGCGCCGCCTCGAAGGCTCCTCGGATGGACGCGCCGGTTTCGCGGGCCCGCTCGACGAGCCCCTCGGTCTCGATGATTTCTATGGAAGCCAGGCCCGCCGCGCACGACACCGGGTGCCCGCCAAACGTACTGCCGTGCGCCCCGGGATCCCAGGCCTGGGCGATCTCTCTGCGCGCCAGCACCACGCCGAGCGGCATGCCGCCGCCCACTGCCTTGCCCAGCAGCAGGATGTCGGGCTCCAGTCCCCAGTGCTCAACGGCGAACCACTTCCCGGTACGGCCGACGCCGGTCTGGATCTCGTCGGCGATCACGAGGATCCCGTACTTCCGCGCGATCGCCCACACGCCTTCGAGGAATCCCGGCGGAGGCATCAGGTACCCGCCCTCGCCGACGATCGGCTCGATGACGATCCCCGCCACATCCTCGGGCGGGAGCACCGTCTTGAAGGCGTCCTCCAGCAGGGCCAGCGCCGCACGGCCGCGCTCCTCGGGCGTCGCGCCGATGGGCAGGTGCGGGGCCGGATACACCGCGTGGTAAACGCCGGGCAGCAGCGCCGACAGCCGCTTCCGGTAGGCCGCGTTGCTGGCGGTCAGGGCCAGCGCGCCCATCGGCCGGCCGTGGAACGCGTGGTGGAAGGCGACGAGCATCGGCCGGCCTGTCGCGTAGCGGGCCATCTTGGCCCCGGCTTCGACCGCCTCGCCGCCGCTGTTGACCAGCACGCCCTTACCATCGCGCAGCGCGCCCGGGGCCAGGCCGCGCAGCTTCTCGAGCAGCCGCACCGCGGGCTCGGAAACCCCGATGTGCGTCGAGGTGTGCGTCAGGGTGTGCGCCTGGGCGATGATGGCCTCGATCACTTTGGGATGGCCGTGCCCCACGGCCATGGTCGCGATGCCCGAGGCGAAGTCGAGGTACCGGCGGCCTTCAACGTCGTAGAGATACACCCCCTCGCCCCGGACGAACGTCAGGTCGGTGTGGCGGGCGATGGCAGGGACCGTGACCGCCTCGTACCGGCGGAGGAGGTCCTCCGTAGTGGACATCATTGCCCCCTTCCCTGGTTCAGGCCTCTGTTCAGTCGCTTCTCAGTTGAGTGACTTCGGCCCGGAGGGAATGGCATCCTTCAGTGCGTCTAGTTGACAGGTCGTTTATCAGGCTAGATAATCTAGCCATGAATATAGCCAGAAGATGAGATCATGGCAGTGCCAGTGAGAGTCCCCATCACCGAAGCCAAGAACCGGCTCACGCAATTGGTCCGCAAGGCCGAGGCCGGAGAGCCGATCATGATCACGAGGGATGATCGTCCGGCCGCAGTCCTTGTCTCGCCTGCCGAATATGAGGAGATGAGACGCCAGGTGGCGGCGGCGCGCCTGCAGCGGTTCCGGGACGGTCTTGCTGGTACAGGCCTCGACGCGCTCGAGCTCTTCCATGAGTCGCGACGGCAGCTCGAGGAGCATCTGTGAACAAGCGTGTGGTGGTCGATGCGAGCGCGCTGCTGCCGGCCATCCTGCCTCAAGAGCGCCTGCAGGCTCATGCCGATACCCTGGTTGATGCCCACGTCCGTGGACGCGTGACGCTCTGCGCGCCTCCGCTGCTCGCGCATGAGATCCTCAATGCACTCTTCCTCGCGGTGAGGGGCAAGCCGGGGATGCCGGCGCGGATGACGCTGGAGTCCGCCCAGGAGGGCTGGGCCTTGTTCACCGCGCTCGGCATTGACCTGGTGCCCATCGAGGAACTCGGCAGCCGCGTCCTCGCGCTTGCGATGGACCTCCAACGGCCGAGCGCATACGACATGAGCCATGTAGCGCTGGCGGAGAAACTGGAGACGTCGCTCGTGACCGCGGACGAGCGGCTGCTCAACGCCGTGCGGCCGCGGTTCCCGTTCGTCCGCGCCCTGTGGGACGCAGCAGACGGCTGGAGTTGAGCAAGATGAAGACGTCGGGAATCACCTGCGCCGCCGCCGCCAGGATCGGCGGCAGCAGGCCCACGGCGGCCAGCGTGATGCCCACGATGTTGTACATGACCGCGCCCAGCAGGTTCTGACGGATCACCGCGAAGGCGCCGCGGCCGATCTGGACGGCCTCGGGCACCAGGCGCCAGTCGTCCCGCATCAGCGCGATGTCCGCGGCCTCGAGCGCCGCGGCCGTGGCCGCGGCCATCGCAATGCCGGCATCGGCCTGGGCGAGACCCGGCGCGTCGTTGATCCCGTCGCCCACCATGGCGACGACGCGGCCCTCGGTCTGCAGGCGCCGGACCATCGCGATCTTGTCCTCGGGAAGCAGGCCCGCGCGGGGCTCCACGCCGAGCGCGCCGGCCACCGCCGCCGCGGCCCTCGCGTTGTCCCCGGTCAGCATCATGATCTGTCCGATGCCCAGCGCGCGCAGCGCCGCCAGGGCGTCCTCGACGCCAGCCCTCGGCCGGTCGGCCAGGGCGACGACGCCGGCGACCGTCGCATCCTCGACAACGAAGACGACGGTCTGCCCCCGGGCCTCGAGATCGCGCGCCCGCCGGTCGAGATCGTCGGGCACTGCGATGCCGCGCTCCTCGAGGAAACGACGGCTGCCGACCGCGATCTCCGTGCCGGCTTCGCGCAGTGCGACCCCGCGGCCGGGCGATACCTCCACGGCCGCGGCCTGGTCTCCACCGGCGATGGGCAGCGGCGCCGCCTGACCGGGACCGGAGGTCGTGCCCGCGGCCGCCACGATCGCCGCCGCCAGCGGGTGCTCGGAGTAACGCTCCGCGCGTGCCGCCGTGTCTAGGACGTCGCCGGCGCTGCGACCCCCGGCGGGAAGCACCGCGGTGACCTCAGGCCGTCCGGCTGTCAGCGTGCCGGTCTTGTCGAGCAGCATGACGTCGGCACGCGCAAGCGCTTCGAGCGCCGTCCCGCCCTTGATGAGGATACCGGTGCGGGCCGCGCGCCCGACCGCGGCCAGCACGGCCACCGGCGTGGCCAGCGCGATGCCACACGAGCAGGAGACGACGAGCACCGCCACCGCGGCGGTCGCGGACCCACCGAGCAGCCACGCTCCCAGCGCCGCAGTCACCACCACCGGGATGTAGTAGGCCGTCACGCGGTCGGCAAACCGCTGCGCACGGCTCTTGTAGGCGTCGGCCTCTTCGACCAGGCGGACGATGCGGCCGAAGGTGCTGTCGGCGCCGGCGTGCTCGACCCGCATGCGCAGCACCCCGTCGAGATTCACGGTCGCGGCCAGGACGCGCTGCCCCGGCCCGCGGTCCACCGGCACCGACTCGCCGGTCAGCGGCGCCTGGTTGACCGATGCGTGCCCCGAGACGATCATCCCGTCGGCCGGGATCCGCTCGCCGGGCTTGACCAGGACGACCTGCCCGGCGCGCACCTGCTCCGCCGGCACCACGCGCTCGACGCCGCCATCCTCGACACGGGCCTCCAGCGGCTGCAGCGCGACGATCTCCTTGATCGCCTGCCGCGCCCGGCCTGCAGTGTAGGCGTCGAGGAAGTCGGCCAGGCGCATGAAGAAGACGATGACCGCCGCCGCGCCGTACTCGCCGATGGCCAGCGCGCCGGCGATGCCCAGCGTCATCAGCGCGTGCGGGGTGACGTTGCGGACGCGCAGCGCCAGGACGACCTTGCGGAAGATGGGATACCCGCCGGCGAGCACCGCGGCCACGGCGACCGGCCAGGGCACCAGGCGCGCGGCGGCCTCGATCCATCCCAGGCGCTCGGCGGCGAGTCCGGCCAGGACGACCAGCGCAACCCCGACAACGAAGATGCCGGAGATGATCTCGGACGGTCGGGGGGCGTCCCGGCGGCCGATCGCCGCCGGGACGACATAGCCGAGCGCCTCGACGGCACGCGCGAGCGCCTCGACGGACGTGCGCGCCGGGTCGAACACGACAGCGGCGCGCTGGGCGCCCAGTGACACCCGTGCGTCCTGGACGCCGGGGGTCCGCCGCAGCGCGCGCTCGATCTTCAGCGCGCAGTCGGCGCAGTCCATGCCACTGATCGGGATCTCGCGACGCATGGTCGGGCTGCTCATGAACGGCGGCCGTCGCAGCCTGCGCCCCGAGTCAGGCCCGGGCGAACACCGCGACCATGTTCTGACCGCCAAAGCCAAAGGCGTTGGCCATCGCGGCCCGGACGGTGGTCCGCCGCGCGACGTGGGGCACGGCGTCGACGTCGCACTCCGGATCCTGCCGGTCGAGGTTGATCGTCGGCGGGATGACCCCGTCGGCGACCGCCTTGACGGCGATCAAGGCGCTCAGCGCGCCCGCGGCGCCCATCAGGTGCCCGACCATGGACTTCGGCGCGCTCACCGCGACCCGGTCGGTGTGGCCGCCCAGCGCCCGGCGAATCGCCTTCGCCTCCGCCACGTCGCCGACGGACGTGGCCGTCGCGTGCGCGCAGACGTAGTCGATGTCCTCCGGCGCCAGGCCCCCGCGGGCCAGGGCGCGGGTCATCGCCAGCGCCGCGCCGCGGCCATCGGGATCTGGCGCCGTGATGTGGTAGGCATCGGCGGTGGACGCGCCGCCGAGCGCGGCCGCGTAGATGCGCGCGCCGCGCGCCTCGGCGTGGGCCCGGCGCTCGAGCACCAGGGCGACCGCGCCTTCGCCGAAGACGAACCCATCGCGATCGAGGTCGAAGGGCCGGCTGGCCTGCTCCGGCTCGCCGTTGCGCCGCGAGAGCGCGCGCATGTTCATCATGCCCGAGAACGACAGCGGGGTCAGCGCCGACTCGGCGCCGCCGGCGATGAGCACGTCGGCGTCGCCGTCGCGGATGAGGCGCACGGCGTCGATGATCGCCTGCAGGCCTGCGGCGCACGCGGCCGTCGACGTGATGGCCGGACCGCGCAGGCCCAGCGAGATCGAGATCTGGCAGGCGCCGATGTTGGGCATCATCATCGGCACGAACAACGGACTAACCCGCCGGGGCCCCCGCGCTGCCAGCACCGCGGTCTCTCGCTCGACCAGGGCCACGCCGCCGGCTCCCGTATTCATGACCACGCCGAGGCGCTCGGCGTTGTCGTCGGTCACCGCGATGCCCGCGTCCCGCAGCGCCTCCGTCGCCGCGGCCAGCGAGAACTGGGTGAAGCGCTCCAGCCGGCTCGCGGTCTTGGCGTCCACGTACGGCGTGGGGTCGAAACCCTTCACCTCGGCGGCGATCTGCACCGGCAGCGCCGACGCATCAAAGAGCGTAATCGGACCGACGCCGGACCGGCCGGCGGCCAGCGCCTGCCATGTTTCGGTGGCGGTCAGGCCGACGGGAGTGACTGCACCCAGACCTGTGACGACGATGTCGTTGTGGGGGGACATGGCACTGCTATCGTACCAGAGGCCCCGCGCCAGGAATACCGCGGACGCTACGCGCCGGCCGGACCCAGGGGCGCAGTCGCTTCAAGAACGGCCCGCACGAACTCCGGCTCAGGGACCGCGCCCAGGACTTCCTTCGTCTCGTTGATCACCGTCTTGGGGACCGCGTAGACGGCGTACTGCTGCGCCAGCGAGGGGAACTCGGTCGCCTCGATGATGTCGGCGCGCACGCGCGGCGACGCGATCGCCAGCGCGGCGGCCAGCCTGGCCGCCTTCGGACAGTGCGGTCAGGTGGGGGTGACAAACACCTGGAGGTGGGCGTCGCCCTGGAGCCCCGCCAGGGCCTCGGCGGTCTGCGCGGAGACCGGCGCGCGGCCCTTCGAGACGTCGAGGATGACGTCGACCAGCGTGACGAACTCGTAGCCCGCGGGCATGCCGTAGAAGCGCACGCCGAAGTCCTCGGCGCCGACGACGGCCGTCGCCGGGGTACGCACGATGCCGCGACGCTCGGCCGCGTCCGGCTCGCTGGCCAGGCTGTGCTCCTCGAGGGTGATCCGGTCCGAGAGCGCCGCGACTTCCTTCAGGATCCGCCGCGTATACTCCGCCATCTCGGCATCCTGTCCCGGCAGCGCGATGCCGCCCAGGCTCGGCGCGAAGAAGAGCAGGCGCACGTCGTCCACCATGTCCTCGGCGAAGCGTCTGCGGAGAAACGCGGCGTCCTGGTCGTTGAGCAACGGCATCGAAGTTCCCTCGGGGATCCCTCACCGCGCAACGTGAGCCCCCCGGGCCCCTATTCCGCCGGACGGCAGGGGAGAGGCCGGCCGCGGAGGAAGAGGGGCTGCAGGCGGGGATCCCGGATGGATCAGGCCGTCTTCGACGAAGATCTCAAGGTCCTCTCGCACCTGCGGGGATACGCCGAAGAACTGCGCCGCTACAGCAACCTGATCAAGCAGGCCCATCCGCGCAAGTTGTCGGCGCTCACGCTGGTGCTGGGGCGCCCGGCGGCGTCGGATTCGCTGATCGCGGCGGTGTGCCGCTACGTCGCCGAGGGGACGCCGATCGCCAGCGCCGTCGAGGCCGCCGAGCTGTTCGGCGTGGCTCCCGCGGTGTTCCTCAGCGAGATCGCGGCCCGACCCGGATTCCCGGAACCGCTGTTTGCGGTCGAGCACCGGCGCATCTGGCGGCTCGCCGACCTCGAAGCCTATCGGACGGGACCCGCCACCGGGACGGCCTGATGGCCAAGGTCGCGCTCTGGGTCACCTGCCACAACTGCGGATTCCACTTCGACACCGGCCTGCGGATGGACGACCGGGCCTTCGCCCGGGGCACGCTGGCCGCGAACTACCACACCTGCCCACACTGCGGGGTGCGGGCAACATATCGGAAGGCCGACTACGAGCTGACACCCGCCCCGCCCACCCCGCGGAGAGGTGCGCGCGCCCTCGACGCAGAATCCCAGAAGTAGCCGCGCACATTCCGGAGGAGCCCATGACCAGCCGAGTGGCCGTCGTCGGGGTCGGCTGGACCGGATTTCGCCCGGTCTCGCCTGAAGCGTCTTATAAGGAACTCATGTACGAGGCCGCGACCCGGGCGTATGCCGACGCCGGGATCAACCCGCGCGCCGACGTCGACTCGTTCGTCACCGTCGCCGAGGACTTCCACGAAGGGACGAGCATCTTCGACGAGTACGTGCCTGACCAGTTGGGCGCCGCCCAGCGCCCCATGCACACAATCACCGGCGACGGCCTCCACGGCCTGGCCGCCGCGGTGATGCAGGTCTTGACCGGTCGGTTCCGGATCGTCGTGGTCGAAGGCCACAGCAAGGCAAGCAACATCCTCACCCTGCCCGAGATTACCGCGTACGCGATGGATCCGGTGCTCAACCGTCCCCTCAACGCGCATCCCATCGCCGTCGCCGCGCTGGAGGCGGACCGGTACCTGCACGAGACCGGCACGACGCGCGCGCACTGCGCCGCGGTGGTCGCGAAGAACCGCCGCAACGCGCTGGGCAACCCCGCGGCCGCCTACGGTGCCGAGGTGGGCGTCGAGCAGGTGCTCGGCGCGGAGGCCGTCGCCTCTCCTCTGTCGCGCCTCGAGATCAGCGACCATGCCGACGGGGCCATCGTCATGGTCCTGGCCGACGCGGAGGCCGCGCGGCGGCTGTCGCCTCACCCGGTCTGGATCCACGGCGTCGGCTGGGCGAACGACAGCCCCACGCTGGAAAGCCGCAGTTGGGGACGAGCCGTCTACGCCGAGCGGGCGGCGGCGATGGCGTACCGGATGGCCGGGATCGACGACCCCGCGGCGGCGATTCACTTCGCTGAAGTGGACGATACGTACGCGTTCAAGGAACTGCAGCATCTGGAGGCGCTGGGGCTGTGCGGCCGCGGACAGGCCGGACCGATGACCGCCGACGGCGCCACCGGCCCTCGCGGACGCCTGCCGGTCAACGTCTCGGGCGGCAGCCTGGGCGGCGGCCACCTGCTCGACGCCGCGGGGCTCGCCAGGGCCCTCGAGGTCGTCCTGCAGCTCCGCGGCCAGGCCGGACCGCGCCAGCTCCGGGGAGTCACCACCGGCGTCGCCCAGTCGTGGAGGGGTGTGCCCACGACGAGCGGCGCGGTGGCGGTGTTGAGTTCCGCGCCGAACGGGAGGGTCCCATGAGCATGCGGCGGGCGGCTGTGGTCGGCGCCGGGATGACGAAGTTCGTCCGGCGCGCGCTGGAGACGCCCAAAGAGCTTTCCTGGCACGCGGCCAAGCTGGCGCTGGAGTCGTGCGGGCTGACGCTGGCGGACGTGGACGCGGTGTGCATCGGGAGCGCGCCCGACGCGTTCGACGGCGTCCACATGAAGGGCGAGTATCTGGCCGACGGGAGCGGCGCCTGGGGCAAGCCGGTCATGCGCTCGTTCGTCGGCGGCGGCACCGGCGTCTTCCTGGGCCCGCAGGGTTGGTACCACGTGGCCAGCGGATTGTTCGACGTGGTCCTGATCGTCGCCGAGGAGAAGATGTCGAGCTACTATCCCCACGCCCAGGCCGCGTTCCTGACGATCTTCGACCACACGACCGAGCGGCCGCTGGAGCCGAACCTGCTCTGGATCTTCGCGCTAGAGATGAATCGCTACATGCAGACCTACGGCATCTCCAAGCGCGACATCGCCCAGGTTGCCGTGAAGAACAAGCGCAACGCCGCCGACCATCCCGCGGCGATGCTCGGCGAAGCGAACATCACCGTCGAGGACGTGCTGAGCTCCGAGGTGCTGGCCTGGCCCGTGCAGCGCCTCGACGTCAGCCCGGTGAGCGACGGGGCGGTGGCGATCGTGATGGCCTCGGAAGACGCGGCGAAGCGGATCACCGACAAGCCGGTGTGGGTGCAGGGCGTGGGATGGAATCTCGACACGGCGTACTGGACGAACCGGGATCTGGCCTATCCCGAGTACGTGGAGCGCGCCGCGCGCATGGCCTATGAGATGGCCGGCGTCAGAGAGCCGCGCAAGGAGATCCACATCGTCGAGCCCTACGACCCGTTCGACTACAAGGAGTGCCACCACCTGGAAGGGCTGCTGCTCGCCGACCGCGGCAGGGCGCCGGAGCTGGTCGCCGACGGCGTGACCCTGCGCACCGGTACCATGCCCTCCTGCCCCTCCGGCGGGCTGCTCGGGGTGGGCAATCCCATCACCGCGGCCGGCCTGATGAAGATCGCGGAGCTGTTCTGGCAGCTGCGCGGCGAGGCAGGCGCCCGGCAGGTGCCCGGGACGCCGGAGCGGGGCCTGGCGCAGGCGTGGGGCGGCCTGATGCAGGTGGGGACCGTGACGATCCTGGGTACGGAGCGGCCCGCGTGACCGGCGGGCGTCGAGGAAGGAGCCGTCTGAGATGGCGCAGCACACCGCATCGCTTCCCGGCACGGCACTGCGCGAGGACGACATCCAGAGCGGGCGGGCGCTCACCGTGTACCACGAGGTCCGGGCGGCGTACGCCTGGGACGCGGGGCTCGCGATCGGCCGGTACCTGGACGCGCTGAGGGAAGGGCATCTGCTCGGCGTACGCTGCGTCCGCTGCGACCGCACGGTGGTGCCTCCCCGCGCGTTCTGCGAGCAGTGCTTCGGACCGATGGATGCGTTTGTGCCGGTGGCCGATGTCGGAACCGTCAACACGTTTTCGCTGTGCTACGTCACCTGGGACGTCAAGCGGATCGCCGATCCTCTGCTCCCGGCGGTAATCGATCTCGACGGCACCTCGCCAAGGGCGGGCATCCTCCACCTGCTGGGGGGCGTCAAGCCGGACGCGGTCCGCGTCGGCATGCGGGTCCGGGCGGTCTGGAAGCCCAGCCGGCAGCGTCGGGGCGCCATCACCGACATCCGCTACTTCAAGCCGCTGCGGGGAGGATGACCATGCCGCTGGACCCAACGCTGCACGTCGAGCGCCTCCGCGCGTGGCGGGGCGAGATCCCGGCTGCGCACCGGTACACCGTGGGGCCGGCGGGCGAGCGGTTCTTCCGGGCGCTCAGGGATGAAGGCCGGATCCTCGGCACCCGCTGCAACCGCTGCGGCATCACCTATGTGCCGGGCCGGCTGTTCTGCGAGCGGTGCTTCGATGAGCTGCACGATTGGGGCGAGGTCGGACCGGCCGGGACGGTCGAGGCCGCCACGGCGCTGCACCTCGGACCCGACGGGGCGCCGCTTCCGCGCCCGGTGATGCTGGCGCTGGTCCGCCTGGATGGCGCGGACACGGTCCTCTTCCACTATCTGGACGAGCTGGGACCGGCCGCGGCGACGATCGGCCTGCGGGTGGTGCCGGTGTTCAAGCCCGTCGCCGAGCGGACAGGCTCGATCCTGGACATCAGCTACTTCAGACCGGCCTAGCGCGGGGGTTGACGCTTGGGGTCAACACCGGCGATTACCGCCGCGGAGGGGGCTGCTCTTCCAGGATGCGGCGAACCTCTTCCAGCAGCCGCAGGGTATCGGCCTCGAAGGTCTCCTGAATGAGGGCAAACTTACCGAGTTGCTCGGGTGTCAGCGCCTGAGCGATCAACTCGAGCTGGTGCCGGCGACGCGCCTCCATCTCGGCCCGCAGCAGATTGAGTTCAGCCACCCGCGCTCGGACGGCGTCGTCGTCGCGCGGCGTCGCGGCCATCAACCGCCTGATCTCGCGCACCATCCGCGGCACACGCCGGCCCATCTCGATCCGGATGACCTTCAGCGCTCGGACCCTCGGAAAGATCTGGGCGATCTGCGTCTCAGTCAGGTCAAGCTCATCGACCAGCCGCCAGATCAGGAAGGCCTCGACGATGCGCTCGCCCCGCGGAGTGGGCCGCGGCTCCTGCCCGACCGCCGGGAGCGCCGCGGTCACCAGCACCAGCAACGCGCCAACGACCAGACGCCTGACGCCTGCTGCGATCACGGCCCTCTCCGATCGGACGCCAGGTCGGCCTCCGGCGTCATCCCCGCGCGCCAGGTGTCGAGCACCTCGACGAGCGAAGGCAGCGTGGTGGTCATCGACTCCGTCATCAGCGTGCGCGCGTTGGGAAGCACCGGATCAGGACGGCTGGCAACGGGCCCGAAGCGGACGGCCGCGGAGAGTGCCAGGGCCACTACCAGGATGGCCGCCGCGGTCCCCCAGGCGTGCCGCGGGACCGCCAGCCAGCGGCGCAGGCGCATCGCGACCGGCACGCGGTCGGCCGTCAGCCGTGCGTTGAGGCGGTCGGTGAAGTCTTCCCAGAATCCGGGCGGCACGCTGAACCGACCGGCCTGGCGCAGGCGCGCGACACTGGCCTCGATCGCGGCGGCCTCGTCCCGGCAGGACTCGCAGACCGCCAGGTGCTCGGCGATGCCCTCCCGCCCCTGCGGCGGCAGCGAGCCCGTGGTCGCCTCGACCAGGCGCTCCAACACCTCGCGGCAGCGGTCGCTCACGGCGCCCGCACGCCCTCCTGGATCAGGGCGCCGCGCAGCCGCCGCAGCGCGGCAAACATGGTGGCCTTCACGGTGCCTTCCGAGCAGCCCATGATGCGCGCGATCTCCTGGTACGGCAGGTCCTGATAGAGCCGCAGGGCGACCATCGCCCGCTGGCGGGGCGGCAGGGCGGCGATCGCCCGCGCGACAAGGCGCCCGATCTCGCGGTGCTCCACCTGCTCCTCGGTGGTCAACCCCGAGACGCCTTCCGTCGGCGCGTCGTCGTCGGCAACCGACAGCCGCGCCAACCGGCTCCGCATGTCGAGGCAGAGGTTGACCGTGATCCGGTACAGCCAGGTCGAGAGCTGCGAGCGTCCGTCGAAGCGCGGGAGCGCGCGGTGCGCGCGGATGAAAACCTCCTGGGTGGCGTCCGCCGCATCCTCATGGCTACCGAGCATGCGCCGGGCCACCCTGTAGACGCCTTCGCGGTACTTGATGACCAAGGCCGAGAAGGCGCTCGCTTCGCCGCGCCGGAAAGCTTCAAGCAACGCACGGTCCTCGATCACCGCCGGCCTCTCCGTCATTGTAACATCGCCCCGCACCGGGAAGGTTTAGCCCGTCTCGTCGTTACAGGAATCGTGATATCATTACGTGGCGCGACCGATGTCGCGTTCATCCTGAGCACGGACACGCCGGTACCGACCCGGAGGACTCCGCCTCCGGACAGGGCCATTCCAAACAAGGAGGAGAGAACCAGATGCCGTTTGAGCTTCCCCCGCTGCCGTACGCGCACAACGCGCTCGAGCCCCACATCGACGAACAGACGATGCAGATCCACCACGGCAAGCACCACGCCGCCTATGTCACCAACCTGAACAAGGCGCTCGAGGGCGCCCCCGCCCTGGCGGGCAAGTCGATCGAGGACCTGCTGTCGAATCTCGACGCGGTGCCCGAGAACATCCGCGCGGCCGTCCGGAACAACGGTGGCGGGCACTACAACCACACCCTCTTCTGGGAGATCATGAAGCCCGGCGGGCCTGCCGCGCCGGGCGGCGCACTGGCCGAGGCGATCACCGCCGCCTTCGGGTCGGTCGACAAGATGAAGGAGGCCGTCAACGCGGCCGGCGTCGGACGGTTCGGCAGCGGCTGGGCGTGGGTCGTCGTCGAGAAGGACGGCAAGCTGGCGGTCACCAGCACGCCCAACCAGGACACGCCGATCATGGAGGGCAAGCAGCCGATCCTCGGGGTGGACGTGTGGGAGCACGCGTACTATCTCAAGTACCAGAACCGCCGGCCCGACTACCTGGCGGCCTGGTGGAACGTGATCAACTGGGCCGAGGTGGCGGCCCGCTTCGCGAAGGTGAAGAAGGGCTGATCGATGTCCTGCCGGGGCGGGAGGGTCTCCCGCCCCGAGGCAGGGCCCGTCGTCTAAGCAGCAGCAGGAAGGACCGGTCCTCGAGCCGAAAGCGACGCATGCGGCACGTGTGAGGACGGAGGATGGATGAGCGCGAGCTCTGCTGTCCCTATTGCGAAACGGTAATGGAGCAGCGTTTCCACCTGCACGTACCGGAGCACGTCTGGTACGAGTGCCCAATCTGCGGGCACCGCGCCGTGCCCCGGGGCGACCAGTTCGTCACCCCGGAGGACGAGTTCGACGCCCCCTCATCCCTCCCGCGGTAGCGCCGTCGCGTCTCCGGGCGGGGCGGCGCGCACAGACCCGCGCCGCCGACATCACGACGCCAACTGACGCCTGAGCGCGTCCACAAGATGGTCGGAGAGTCGCTCCAGGACGGCCTCTCCAATCGCTGCGCTCGCCCGTGTAGGATCGCCGAAGACCCCGTTCGGCGTGATCGCGCGCATGCCGCGGGTGAAGATCTCCTGGGGATCGATGCGGCCGAGGTAGCCCGGCTCCATCCGGTCGGACGCCACGAGCGCGGGATGCCGGGCCATCATGATCGAGGTCTCCGTGACGTCGGCGTGAATGGCGTCCACGTCCTGCGGCGCGCCCATGGCCGCGGCGACCCCGACCATCGCGGCCATCATCTCCTGCAGCGCTCCCAAACCGGCGACCGCGGCAATGCGCACGCCCTTCGGCTCGAACTCCTTCCGCAGGCGCGCGGCCGCCTCGTCCAGCGGCGCGAAGTTGCCGCCGTGCGATGAGAACAGGGCGAAGCGGTCGAACCCGTGCGGCGCCAGCGAGCGGACGTATGCCACGACGGTCTCGATGAAGATCTCCGGCGGCAGCGACAGGCTGCCGGGAAAGGCAAGATGATGGTCGGAGCAGGCCGGCCGGATGAGCGGCGCGAGCAGAGCGTGCCCCAGCTTGCGCGCGACAAGCTCGCCGGCGGCCTCGCCGATCGCGGTGTCGGTGACCAGCGGCAGGTGCGGCCCGTGCTGCTCGATCGACGCGGCGACGATGACCACCGTACGCACCCCTGATTCCAACGCCTTCTGAACCTCGGGCCAGGTCATCTCCTCGAGCCGGACGGTGTCGGCCATCGATGCGCCTCCTGTGACCCGCATCAGGCGGGTTGGTGGGTGAGACCGGCGAGCGTGCCCTGAGCATGGACGGCGCGGCCGTCCACGATCGTCGCGAGCACCTGGATGCGCAGCAGATCCTCGGGCGCGCCGACGTATGGATCGCGGTCCAGCACGACGAAGTCCGCGGCCTTGCCGGGTTCCAGCGTCCCCTGCCAGGCCTCGGACCCCGCGGCATACGCCGCCCCGGCTGTATACGCGCGCAAGGCCTCGCGCAACGTCACGCGCTCCTCCGGGTACCAGGCCGGCCGGTCCGGCTCCTCCTCCCGTCGACGCGTCACCGCCGCGTAGAGCCCGCGCCATGGGTCGGGGGTCTCGACCGGCGCGTCGGATCCGAAGGCGAGCACGGCGCCGCGCTCGGCCAGCGAGCGAAACGCGTAGGCCCACCGCGACCGCGCGCCCCAGTAGCGGTCGGCGATGTCACGGTCGGCCGTGGCGTGGATCGGCTGTACGGACGCGACGACGCCGAGCCGAGCCAGGCGCGGGAGATCGTGGGGATGCAGCACCTGGACGTGCTCGATGCGGTGGCGGGCGCCGACGCGCCGCGAGAGATCCAGGTGACGCTCGAAGACGTCGAGCACGTCGCGGTTGGCGCGGTCGCCGATGGCGTGCACCGCGGTCCACATCCCGGCCCGCAGGGC
>JBBIOB010000067.1:0-14696 GCA_037443565.1 Armatimonadota bacterium
GGAAACTCCACGAACTCGCCCGGCACGATGGCCATCCAGTACTTGCCGTTGCGCCTGGCCAGCCGGGCCAGCGTCACCTCGCCGGGTGCCGCGATGTGCATCACCGACGCGCCGCCGGCCGGGAAGTAGATGATCGCCGGGTAGAGGTGCACGTGTCTGAGGTTGACCGCCGGGTCGAACGACCTGCCGGCGAAGTAGGTCGCGTGCTCGCCCGAGTTGACCAGGTCCCACACGTCGTCGGCGGCGTCGTAATGGCGGACGTCGGCGAAGAGCACCGGCGTGCGGGCGAGATGCTTGAAGATCTCCATGGTGAGCGCGCCGTCGCTGTCGGCCTCGGTGGCGCACACAATGGGGTCGTGCGGCCCCTCCCAGTCGTAGGGGTCGTTGAGGAAGGCCTCGGCCACATCCATCGTGGCGAAGTGGTTGGTCATCTCCGGCTGGCCCTTGATGCCGCAGAAGTCCAGCCGCCACTCGTCGATGATCTCGCGGACCGCGTGGTACGACTTGATCTGCCGGCGCAGCAGCGCCGGGGTGAGCTTCACCCCGTCGTAGTGGATCGTGACGCCACACCGCTCGAGCCACGCGATCCCGGCGTCGGCGCGGCCATCGGGGATCGCCTCCGCCCGGCGGACGATCTCGAACTGGTCGACGTGCTCGATGTCGATGCCGAAGTCGCGCCGCCACTGGTCGAGCGCCGGCACGGCGGTGTACATCCCCATGGACCGACCGCCGATGATCCCGTAGACCTCGCCGCGCAACCGGTTCTTGGCCATCGCCGACCGCAGGAACTGCAACACCCGCTCGAAGACTCGGTCGTCGTCGATCTCGCCTGAGACCCGGCCGTGGAACGCGCCCACCTGATCGAGGCTGCCGGCCGCGGCCAGCATCGCGACCAGCCCGGGGGACTGCGGGTTCACATTACTGAACAGCAGGATCGGGCCGGGTGCAAACTGCGCGGCGATGGCCGAGTAGTGCGGCCACGCCCAGATCGCGTAGTTAAAGATCGTCGCCTCCACGCCCTGGGCAGCCAGGTACCGGCCCTCGCTGGTCGCCTGGTCCGTGGTCCACACGATCTCGCGGCCGGTGGTGACCTCCCAACCGGCCGCGCGCAGCCGCGCCGCCAGACGGTCCTGAAACTGCCGGGTCAGTGGCAGAAGCTCATTGTGCACGTGAGGTCTGCCGTCGGAGAACGTCAGGATGCCGACCCTGGGAGCGCGCATGGCTCGCCTCCGCCTCGATAGGAGAACGTTATCAGGCCTGAGGGGGTATTCGCCGTCCATGCCGGCCGGCTCCTGCCCCGCGCGGGGACCGGGGGGCACCCCCACGGCGCCCGGAGGAGCGCCGCCGAGCGAGGTGGAAGTCAAGAGAACGTTCCCACATGCCGACCGTTCGCGACGTCGCCAGACGCGCCGGCGTCTCCGTGGCCACCGCGGCCCGGGCCCTCGGGGAGTACGGCTACGTCAGCGACGCCACCCGGGCCCTGGTCCTGCGCGCGGCCCAGGCGCTCGACTACCATCCCAACGCCATTGCCCGCAGCATGATCAAGGGCCGGACGCAGACGCTCGCGGTCATCGTCTCCGACAACGCCAACCCGTTCTTCGCCTCGGTGGTGCGCGGGATCGAGGATGCCGTGCTGGCGAAGGGCTACGCGATCATGCTCTGCAACGCCGACGAGGATCCCGCCAAGGAGGCGATGTACCTGCGGGCGGTCCGGCAGAAGCGCGTCGACGGCCTGGTGATCTCGCCGAGCAGCGGGGCGGCGGCGCTGCTCCGAGGGATGCTCGAGGGCGGGACCGCGATCGTCCAGGTCGACCGCCGCCTCGCAGACCTGCCCGCCGACGCGGTGGTGGTCGACAACCGCGCCGGCGCACGGGCGGCGGTCGAGCATCTGCTGGGCCTCGGCCACCGGCGCATCGGGATCATCAGCGGGCCCCGGAGGCTCTACACCGGCCGCGAACGCCTGGAGGGCTACAAAGCCGCGCTCCGGGCCGCCAGGATCACGCTCGACCGTGAACTGATCCTCGAAGGCACCTTCAAACAGCCCAGCGGCCACCACCTCGTGGGACGGTTCCTCCGCATGCGCCGCCGGCCGACCGCCGTCTTCGTCGCCAACAACCTGATGACGATCGGCGCGCTGCTGGGGCTCAGGGAGGCCGGCATCAGGATTCCAGAGGAGATGGCGCTTGTGGGCTTCGACGACATGGACTGGGCCCCGATCCTCACCCCGCCGCTGACAGCGGTCGCCCAGCCGGCCTACGACCTCGGCGCCACGGCCGGACGGCTGCTGCTCACGCGCCTGGCCCAGCCGGCACCGAGCGGCCCGCGGACCGTGGTCCTCGCGCCCCGCCTGATCGCGCGCGCGTCGTGCGGTGCGGCGCTTGCCGGCAGCTCGATCCGCCGCTCCGCCCGCGGTTGACCAGCCATGTGTCCTCGTGCTAGGCTGACTACCGATATCCGGATGCTCCGATTTCCGTAGCTGATTGGTTCATCTGTACCAAAATCCGGAACGCGGAGGTATCTGAAATGCGGGGCCTCTACCTGATCCCGGGCGGGTTTACGCGCCGCGAGGGCGGCGCCGAGGAGCTGGCCCGCCGCCGCGCCGCGGTGCGGCGCGTCGCCGGCGCGCAGTGGACCATGGATGCCTGGGACGTCCCCGGCGGTCCGGCGTCGATCGAGTCGGCCTACGAGGAGTACCTCTCGGTGCCCGGCGCGATCGAGCGGGTCGTCGAGGCCGAGCGCGAGGGCTTCAACGGCGTGGTCCTTGGCTGCTTCGGCGACCCGGGGATTGACGCGATGCGCGAGATGGTGGACATCCCCGTCATCGGGCCGGGCGAGGCCTCCATGCTGCTGGCGGCCTCGCTGGGACACCGCTTCAGCATCGTCACCGTGCTGAGCTCGATCATCCCGCTGCTCGAGCGGCTGGCATGGCAGGTGGGCGTGGACCGGAAGTTGGCCTCGGTGCGGACGATCGACGTGCCGGTCCTCGAGCTCGCGCATGATCCCGATGGGACGTTCGCACGCATGGTGCGAGAAGGCGAGCGGGCGAGGGACCAGGAGCGCGCAGACGCCATCATCATGGGCTGCATGTCCATGGCGTTCCAGGACCGGCAGGATGCCCTGTCGGCGCGCCTGGGGATTCCGGTGGTCAACCCCGTCCACGCCGCGGTGAAGATGATGCAGACCCTATGCGACCTCGGTCTGCGGCACAGCCGGCGGGCCTACCCGACGCCGCCGAAGCTCGCGCGGCAGCCCGCGGAGGCCCAGGCCCATGGCGCGCGCTGACCACCTCGACGCGCTGGACCAGGGCATCATCCGCGCGCTCCAGCGCGACGGCCGAACCAGCTACAGCGCCATGGCCAAGTCGCTCGGCGTCACCGAAGGCACCGTGCGCAACCGCCTGTCGCGACTGCTCGCCGACAAGGTCATCCGGGTCGTCGCGGTGGCCGACCTGCTCAAGGTGGGCATGCAGGCCTCGGCGATCACCGGCCTCAACGTCGAGCGCAGCAAGGTGAAGCAGGCGCTCGCGCAGCTGATGGAGATGCAGGAGGTCCGCTACATCGCGGTGACGACCGGCACGTTTGACATCATCATCGAGGTCGTGCTGCCCGATACCGACAGCCTGCACGACTTCCTGGTCGACCGCCTGGCCACGGTCCCGGGCCTGCTGCGCACCGACACGTCGCTGATCCTGAGGATCCACAAGCAGAGCTACACCTGGCTTCCGGCCCCGCCCGATGACGGCGCGGCTCCGCGGAGACGCACTCTAGAGGGGGGATAGGGTGATGCGTGTTCGTATGTTTGCACTGGCTTTGGTCGGCCTGCTCCTGATCACCGGCCTGCATGGGCCCGCCGCGGGTGGACCGGCACCCGCAGCCGGGATCGTCTTCCCGATCGTCGGAGACCCGACGTTCAACCCATGGCACCCACGGCACTTCGTCGAGTCGATCTTCGTCACGCGCGTCCTCTTCAACGGCCTGACGAAGTGGGGCAAGGACTCGCGGTGGGTCGGCGACCTGGCGGAGTCCTGGGAGGTCTCAGCCGACGGGCTGACCTGGACGTTCAAGCTCCGCCGCGGCGTGAAGTGGCACGACGGCCGCGACTTCACCGCCGACGACGTGAAGTTCACCTACGACATCGTCCTGAACCCGCGCCTTGGCGCGACCGGCCGGGCCGCCTTCACGAACATCAGGGAGACGCGGGTGGTCGACCCGTACACCATCCAGTTCGTGATGTCCGCGCCTCAGGCCAGCATCGTCGCGGTCGTCGGCGTCAACGCCGGCATCCTGCCCCGGCACGCCTTCACCGGGGTGGCGCCCGAGAACTACTGGACGCACGACGCCTTCAACAAGCGCATGCCGATCGGGACGGGCGCGTACAAGATGAAGGAATACGTCTCGGGCGCGTACGTGACGCTGGAGAAGAACCCCGCCTACTTCGGCGGCACGCCGGCGGTGGACACGATCACCTTCAAGGTGCTGCCCGACGTGAACGCGCAGATCGCGCAGTTCCTCGCGGGAGACCTGACGCTGCTGTTCATCGACAACCCGGCGTTGGTGAGGGCCGTGCAGGGCCGCCCGAACGTCGAGGTCAACACGCTGCCGCAGAACAACTTCTACTACCTGGCGCCCAACCACCGGAACGCGCTGTTCCAGGACCGTCGCGTCCGGCAGGCGATGCTGCACGCCTTCGACCGGCCGGCGATGATCCGGGGATTCCTCGAAGGCTTCGCCACGCCGGCCAGCAGCCCGCTCACCCCGGTGCTGCGGAACTTCTTCAATCCCAACGTGAAGACGTACGAGTTCGACCGCGCCAGGGCGCGCCAGTTGCTGGCCGAGGCCGGCTGGCAACCCGGGGCCGACGGCGTCCTGACGAAGGGCGGCCAGCGGTTCCGGTTCTCGCTTGCGTACCCGACGGTGCAGTACTTCGAGCCGCTGGCAGCCCTCGTGCAGCAGTACCTGCGCGCCGTGGGCATCGAGACCGTGCTGGACGGCGCCGACTTCAACACCTTCGTCTCCCAGCGCCTCCTCCCGCGCCGGTTCGACGGGCTTCTGGGCTGGTGGATCATGCCCGAGGACCCCGACTTCTTCAACTACGCGCACAGCAGCGCCGCGGAGCGGGGGTTCAACCTTCCGATGTACAACAACAAGGAAGCCGACGAGCTGATGGAAGCCGGGCGAAGGGCCACCTCCGTCGCCGAGCGTGAGCGGATCTACAAGCGGCTCCAGGAGCTCATGGCGGATGACCTCCCCTACCTGCAGCTCTGGTGGCCGAGCGAGATCCGCGCGTGGAACAGGCGGCTGAAGGGCGTGCCTCCGATTCACCTGCGCGCGGCTTTCCAGTGGGTGAACGAGTGGAAGCTGGAGTAACGGCTTAAGGTTCGCGGGACCCCGCGAACGGGCGTTGCGCCCGGGGTTCGCGGGGTCCCGCGTGGGACCGGCCGTCCGCAGAGGTCAGCGTGGGACGCTATCTGGTAGAACGCGCCGTCCAGGCGGTCGTGGTCCTGCTCGTCGTCTCGACGCTCACGTTCCTCATGGTCTCGCTGGCGCCGGGCGGGCCGGAGATCATGATGACCATGGAGTCGACGCCGGACCAGCGCGAAGCACTTGCCCGGCAGCTCGGCCTCGACCAGCCCCTCGCCGTTCGATATCTCAAATGGATCGGCTCGGCGCTGCGGGCGGATTTCGGCCGGTCGTTCGGCGACCGACGCAAGGTCAACGAGGTCATCCTGGAGCGCCTCCCCAACACGCTCCTGCTCAGCGGGACCGCGCTCGTGCTCTCGATCCTGGTCGGCATCCCGGCAGGCATCGTGTCCGCGACGCGGCGGTACACGCTGTCCGATCACACCGTCACGTTCTTCTCGTTCATCGGTGTGTCCATCCCGGCGTTCTGGTTCGCCATCCTGCTCGTCCTGCTGTTCACGGTGCACCTGAGCTGGCTGCCGGCCTCGGGGATGGCCACGCCGGGGGCGCCGTTCTCGCTGGTCAACCGCCTGTCGCACCTGGTCCTTCCGGCCACCGTGCTGGCCACAGCGACGCTGCCCAACCTGGTGCGCTTCATGCGCTCGGCGTTGATCGAGGAGCTCGGGCAGGACTACGTGCGCACGGCGCGGGCCAAGGGGCTGCCCAACCGCCTGGTGCTGTCCCGCCACGCGATCCGCAACGCCATGATCCCCGTGGTGACCGTGCTCGGCGTGCTCATTCCCCGCCTGGTGGGCGGCGCGGTCATCACCGAAACGATCTTCGGCTGGCCGGGCATGGGGCAGCTCGCCGTGTCGTCGACGATCGGCCGCGACTATCCCATGGTGATGGCCATCACGGTGGTCGTCGCCGTGGTCGTGATCGTCTCGAACCTGCTCGTGGATCTGGCCTACGGCTGGCTCGACCCGCGCATCACGTATGGCTAGCGCGCGGCCGCCAGCAGGCGCCGACCTGGCGATCCCGGCCACGCCGGTGGTGCTTGTCGGACCGGAGCCGCCGCGGACCATGTGGCGCGTGGCGGCGCGCCGCCTGCGCCGCAACCCCCCGGCGATGGCCGCGATGGCCTTCTTGGTGACCATCCACCTGGTGGCGGTGCTCGGACCGTGGCTGCTGCCGACCGATCCGTTTGTCGCCGACCCGATTGCCCGGCTCTCGGGCAGCAGCCTCCAGCACCCGCTCGGCACCGATGAGATCGGCCGCGACGTGCTGGCGCGCCTGGTGCTGGGTGCCCGGGTGTCCCTTGCCGTCGGCTTCGTCGCGATGGTGATCTCCATCTCGGTGGGCGTCGCGGTCGGCGCACTGGCGGGGTACTTCGGCCGCTGGCAGGACGCCGCGCTGATGCGGTTCACCGACGCGATGATGGCGCTGCCGACGCTGTTCGTGATCCTCGCGGCGCTGGCGGTCTTCGGTGGGGGTCCGGCCACGGCCACCGTTGTCATCGGCCTGACGGCCTGGATGCCGGTCGCGCGGGTCGTGCGGGGCGAGTTTCTGCGGTGGCGCGTGACCGAGTTCATCGACGCGGCGCGGGCCATCGGCGTGCGCGACGGCCGGATCATGGGCCGGCACCTCCTTCCACAGGTGGTCCCCTCGATCATCGTCGCGGCAACGTTGAACGTGGCGTTCGCGATCCTGACGGAGTCCGCCATCTCGTACCTGGGGCTGGGGATTCGGCCGCCGTTGCCGTCGTGGGGCAACATGCTCCAGAACGCACAGATCTACATCTGGTCGGCGCCGTCCCTGGCCGTCTACCCGGGCGTGCTCATCCTGGCGACCGTGCTGGCGTACAACTTCCTCGGGGACGGCCTGCGTGACGCGCTCGACCCCCGGCTGAAGCTATGAGCCTCCAAGCCGCCGGTCGCCCCAGGTGGACGTTCGCGGCCGTCGGCGACGTGATGCTCGAGCGGCCGCCCGCGCCCAATCCGGCGCACGACCTGCTGCGGAGCGCCACGATCGCGTTCGCCAATCTCGAAGCCCCGCTCACCGATCAGGGCTGGCCGGCGGACAAGCTCATCGTCCTGCGCGGGGCACCGGCGCTCGCATCCTCGCTGAAGACGATGGGCCTGGCCGTGGTGTCGTTTGCCCACAACCACGCCCTGGACTTCGGCGTGCCCGGTATGCTGCAAACCCTCGAGGTCGTGGAGGCAGCCGGGGTCCGAGTCATCGGCGCCGGGCAGGATCTAGCCGCGGCCCTAGCCCCGGCCATGACCGAATGCGCGGGCATCCGCGCCGCCTGGATCGGACTGGCCTCGACGCTGCCGCCGGGGTTCGCGGCGACGGCGGAGCGACCGGGGGTCGCGCCGCTTCGGGTCCGGGTCCGATTCGAGGCCGACGCGTCGGTCATGGAAGAGCAGCCGGGCACGTCGCCGTATGTGTGGACCTCGGTCGAGCCTGCGGACCTCGAGCAGGCCGCGGATGCTGTTCGCGACGCGCGGCGCCGCGCCGACGTGGTCGTCGTCAGCATCCACTGGGGCGTCCCGCCCGGATGGGCCGCGCCGTTCCAGGGCGTCCTGGCCGACTATCAACGGCCGGTGGCGCACGCGCTCGTCGACGCGGGCGCCGGCGTGATCCTGGGGCACCACCCCCACACTCTTCACGGCGTGGAAGTGTACCGCGGCGTCCCGATCCTCTACAGCCTGGGCAACTTCGTGTTCCACTCGATGGGCGAGGGGCGCCGCTTCGCGCTGGGGCGTCCGGCGCCGCCGTACCGGATGGACGCCCTACGGGTGCCCGAGCTCGACGCGTCGGCGGTCTTCTTGCTCGACTTCGATGGGCCGCGCTGCGCCAGGGTGATCGTACATCCGACTGCCGCGGATACGGCCGGCGAGCACCGCCCGGTCACCGGACCGCAGGGGTCTCGAATCCTGGAGCGCATGCGGTCGATGTGCGCCGCACTGGGGACGACCATGAGCGTCGCAGGCGACCTGGGCATCATCACGACGACACCGAAGTCCGGCAGCGACGAGCAGTGAATCAGAATTCGATGATCTTCAGGCGTTCCACCCCGTGCTGCTCGACCTCCCGTTCGTACCGCTCGACCAGCGGCTCTCGCTTGGAGATGAGCTGCTCGATGGTCATAGCCTTTAGGGCTTCACCGTACTCGGCCAGCAGATCGCGATCGGCAAGCCGGGCCACCACCTCATCCCAGAACACCTCGTCATCGTACTCCTGGATGTACGCGTCCATGGCTTCTTCGAATTCGCTGGTGGGGACGAACTCGCGCAACTGCTGTTCGGGCTCGACGATGTCCTTGAGACCAAACCGGTGGGCGAGGGAGGCGAGATGCTGAAACACGTCTGCGTGCTGCCGAGAGATCTCACCGGGTCTCCGAACGGCGTTCACTATCCAGTCGCCAAGGTAGACAAGCTCCATCAGGATTCGGAACTGCTCCGACGACAGCTCGATCTGCACCGAAGGCTCACCCCTTCCACACCCCACCATTAGGAGGTTCGCATGACAACGACCAGCACCTGGCTCAACGAAACCGATGAGCAGACGCTCATCAACGAGGTCAGCCTCGACGAACCCTGGGCGTTGATCGAGACCTACACTCGTCTCGTGCGCGAATCCGGCACCAAGCACGAGAGGCGGGCCTTCGACTACCTGAGCCGGCGCCTGAAGAAGCACGGCGTGCCCCACACCATCCACACGCCGACGCTGCTGATCAGCGTGCCGCGCAAGGCCCGTCTCGAGATCCTGGCGCCCGAACGCCGGCTGCTGGCCGCCAAAACACCCTCGATGTCGCTGTCGACCGGCGGCCGCTGGAAGCGGGGCGAGATCGTCTACATCTCGACGCGGCACATGGGCGACATCCGCGGCCTGTTCGAGGGGATTGGACGCGACACGACCGGCATCGCCGGCAAGATCGTGCTGACCGAAGGGTACGCCTCCCCGGGCAAGGTCGCCGACTTCATGAAGGGCGGCGCCGCGGGCGCGATCTTCATCAGCCCGGGCGAGCGGATCCATGAGGGGATCTGCACCACGATCTGGGGCTCGCCCGACCTCGACTCATGGGAGCGCAAGCCGACGATCCCGGTGGTGTCGGTGAACAAGAGCGACGGCGCCTGGCTGGGCGACTTGGCGCAGCAGGGCGGCGTCAAGGCGCGGCTGTCGACGAAGCTCGACGAGGGGTGGGTGGAGTGTCCGGTCTGCGTGGCCGAGATCCCTGGCCGCGAGGCGCCGGAGGAGTTCATCCTGGTCCACGGGCACGTAGACGGCTGGCACCAGGGGATCGGCGACAACGCCACCGGCGACGCGACGCTGCTGGAGGTGGCCCGCATCCTCTGGAAGCACCGCGACAGGCTGGCGCGCTCGGTACGCATCGCCTGGTGGCCGGGCCACTCGCAGGGCCGCTACGCCGGATCGGTGTGGTATGCGGATACCTTCGGACTGGACCTCGACGCCAACTGCGTCGCCCACATCAACTGCGACTCGCCGGGCTGCCGGTGGGCCACGGTGTACGAGGACGTCTTCTGGATGAGCGAAGCCGAGGGTATCGGCAAGGCGGTGATCAAGGACGTCACCGGACTCGACGCCAGGGGCGGCCGACCCCTGCGCGCGGGCGACAAGTCCTTCAGCAACATCGGCGTCTCGACATTCTACATGCTGTCGTCCACCATGCCGGAGGCGATGCGCAAGGAGAAGGGCTACTACGCGGTGGGTGGCTGCGGCGCCAACATCGCCTGGCACACCGAGGACGACACCATCGAGATCGCCGACCGCGACAACCTCCTGCGCGACATGAAGGTCTACCTGGTGGCGGCGTACCGGACCGCCAACGCCACCCTGCACCCGCTCGACTTTCGCGCGCTGGCCGACGAGCTGGCCGGTACGCTGCAGGCGGATCAGGAAGCAACCGGCGGCGCGTTCGACCTGAGCCTGCCCCTGACCGAGGCACAGGCGCTACGCGCCGACCTCGATAGGTGGCATCTCGACCGCGCGCACCTCATCGGCCGGCCGGCGTCCGATCCGGAGGTGCGCGCGGCCAACGCCACGCTGCGCCGGCTGGGGCGCCTGCTGGTGCGGATCAACTACACGCGCGCCGGCCGGTTCCGCCACGATCCCGCGGTGGATGTGCCGCCTCTGCCGGATCTGGCACCGGCGCGGACATGGAAGGACCTGACCCCCGGCACCGATCGCTACCGCGTGACGGTGAATCACCTGGTGCGCGGCCGCAACCGGGTGACGGCGGCGCTGCGCGACGCGCGCGCGCTGGTGGCCTCATAGCCATGGCAACGACCACGGACACGATGAAGGCGGTCGTCATCCGCAGGCACGGCGGCCTCGAGGTCCTCAACATTGAGGACGTGCCGGTGCCGTCGCCCGACGCCGGCGAGGTGCGTATCCGCGTGCGGGCCTGCGCGCTCAACAACATGGACATCTGGGGGCGTGCCGGTCCTCCCGGCGGCCGGCCGGTATTCCCGTGGCGGGAGCGGCGCTTCCCCATCACGACCGGCGGCGACGTCGCGGGCGAGGTGGATGAGGTCGGCCCGGGGGTCGAGGGCTGGAAGCTCGGCGACCGCGTCGTGGTCAATCCCATCCTCTCGTGCGGGGCGTGCGAGTTCTGCCTGGCCGGTGAGCAGACGATGTGTCTGTCCTACCGGATCTTCGGTGAGCACACGCCCGGCGGGCTCGCGGAGTACACCGTGGCACCGGCGCGCAACCTGCTGCGGGTGCCCGACGGCGTGCCGTTCGAGAAGGCCGCCGTGCCGGCGGCATACTGCACGGCGTGGCGGATGCTGATCACCGCCGGAGGCCTGCGCGCCGGGGAGGACGTGCTGGTGGTCGGCGCGTCGGGCGGCGTGGGTACGGCCGCGATGCTGATCGCCCGGATGGCCGGTGCGCGGCGGGTCTTTGCGGTGGTCGGCGGACGCGACAAGGCCACGAAGACCTCCGCGCTCGGCGCGACGCCGATCGACCACCGCGAGCATCCCGCCTGGAGCGATCAGGTGCTGGCGGCGACCGATGGCGCCGGCGTGCACCTCGCCGCCGATCCTGTCGGCGCGCCGACATGGGTGCAGACGATCCGCAGCCTGCGGCGCGGCGGCCGCATGACGATCTGTGGAGCCTCGGGCGGCGAGCGGCCCGACTTCGACATCCGCGAGGTCTATCAACGGCACCGGCAAATCATCGGCGCGCCCATGGGCAACGTGTCCGACCTCCGCGCGGTGATGAGCGCGATCTTCACCGGCGCCATCGATCCAATCCTGCACGCGGTGCTGCCATTGGGCGAGATCCGCGAAGCGCACCGCATCATGGAATCGCGCGAGCACTTCGGAAAGGTCACACTGATTCCATGACTGGTTGACAAGGTTCCCGCGATTCGGGACGATAGGGGTGAGTTCTTACCGGCATCAATGGCAAAAGCCAACGCAGTCGTCGAGATCGACGTCAAGCTGTTCGACCGTCCGCGGACCTTTGCGTTCCGGGGACGCTCCCTGCGCGCGCTGTCCGCTGCGCTGCGCCGCGAATCAGAGCGCGCGAATCCCCTGCTGGGACGGATCGCCTCGCTGATCGACACGCTCGCCGCCGAGGGCTGGCGATACGCCGCCTTCAAGGGCCAGACCGTCACGCTGGTCCACCCGCAGACGCAAGGACGCGCGCAGACCGAGGCGTTCCTGACCGAGCGGTATGGCGCCGACCTGCTGTCGCGCGTGACGATCCGGGAGCGGCTGAACGGACCGCCGGGCAAACCGCCGCGTTTGCCGAAGGCCGACGACGAGCTGAGCCGCGAGCTCCGTCGGCTCATCGGCGCCGAGAGCCACAAGAAAGACCTCTACCTCGGCCATCCAACCGAAGAACTGGCCGAGTTGCTGCTCGACATGAGCTTCCTGGCGCAGGAGGCGATGGACGACCCCGAGGTCGGGCGGCTGCTCGACCGCCTGCGGGCCGAGCACGAGGAAGACACGCAGTACCGCGATCTGCACAGCCGGTATCTCTCGCTCACCGATCGCACGGGCATGGGCCATCCCGCGGCCGAGGAAGCCTACTGGGATCTCTTCTCGTACACCTCGCACAAGCTGGCGAGGCTGATCCCGGCGCTGCGCGCGTTCCTCGAGAAGCGCGGGTTTACCGACCTCTGCGAGCACGAGGCGACGGCGTTCCTCACCGCGGCGCTCTCGCTGGCCCTGTCCACCGTCGAAGCCGACGACCACTGACCTGGCATATCGTCTCGGCCTGGGGCCCCTGGTGCTCCATCGGTCGTCGCCACGACGCGGCGATCGAGATCCCGATGATCGACGCCACGACGGCGAGCGACGCCAGCACAGGGATCTCATAGAAGTCGGCGGCCACCATCTTCATCCCGACGAAGATCAGGACCAGGCCCAGCCCGGCCTTGAGGTAATGGAAGCGCTCCATGACGCCGGCGAGGAGAAAGAAGAGCGCCCGCAACCCGAGGATCGCGAAGACGTTCGAGGTGAAGACGATGAACGGATCGCGGGTGATGGCGAAGATCGCCGGAATCGAGTCGACGGCGAAGACGACGTCAGTGGTCTCGACGACACCGAGCACGAGCAGCAGGGGCGTCGCGAACAGGCGGCCGTCGATGCGCGCGAGGAAGCGCGGCCCCATGTAGTCCGGCGTCACACGAAGACGCGCCCGGAATAGCCGCAGAACAGGGTTCCGCTCGGGATGCATGTGCTCGCTACGTGCGCAGAGCATCTTTCCGCCCGTAAGCACCAGCGCGCCGCCAAAGACGTACATGATCCAGTGAAACGCCTCCAGCAGCGCCGCGCCGGCAAGGATGAAGGCCACCCGGAACACGATGGCGCCGAGCACGCCCCAGAAGAGCACCCGGTGCTGATAGGCCGCGGGCACCGAGAAGTACGAGAAGATCACCAGGAAGACGAAGATGTTGTCAACGCTCAGGGCCTTCTCGATAAGGTAGCCGGTCAGGAACTCCAGGCCCCGCTCGGTCCCGAACCAGTAGAACACCCCCAGATTGAACAGCAGGGCCAGGGCGATCCAGAAGACACTCCACCCGAGCGCCTCGCGGGTGCTCACTGCGTGCGCCTTGCGGTGGAAGACCCCCAGGTCGAGGGCCAGCAGGCCGAGCACAAAGAGGACGAACCCCGCCCACAACAACGGCGTCCCGACAGAGTGCGGCACCGCGTCTCGCTCCTTTGGGACTGCGGCCGAGAAAGCAAGAACCCCCGAACCGGTCCGATTCCGTGTCCGGAGGTCTCATCGTGGGAGCGAGGCCGGGCGGGAGATCCCGCCGTCCTGACGACCGCGCCGTGGCCCCGTGGTGGGGCCGCCGATTACTCCCCTCGCGTCGTGGAGACGGTACCACGGGAAGCCGGGGTGGTCAAGTGAAACAGACCGGCTTGTGAAACAGACCGGCTTATGCCGGCCTGAAGGTCTCCAGCACCTCGCCGACGATCACCTGCAGGGCCGCGGCGACCGGTACCGCGAGGAGCGCGCCCAGGATGCCCATGAGCTTGGCGCCGATCATGATCGCGATGATCGTCAGCAGTGGCGACAGGCCCACCGAGGCCTTCATGACGCGCGGTACCAGCACGTGGTTCTCGGCCTGCTGGATGGCTACGAAGAGCGCGATCACGGCGAGCAGCCGCCACCACGGCCCGAACAGCGCCACCACGATCGCGGGAATCGCGCCCAGGATCGGCCCGATGAGTGGGATCAGCTCGGTCACCCCGGCCGCGAGCCCCAGGAGGAACGGGTAGGGCAGCCCGAGCGCCCACGTGCCGATCCCCACGGCGATTCCGATGGCGAGGCCCAGGAAGAGCTGGCCGCGGAGCCAACCGCCGAACTTCAGCCCGATGGAGCGCAGCACGCCTTCCAACCGGCGGTGGTTCGAGGTGGGGAAGAGCCTCAGGAAGCCGCGCTTGATGGTCGGACCTTCGAAGAGCATGTAGAGGCTCAGGATGAGGACGGTGACCGCGGAGACGATAGCGCCGAAGACGCGGAACGCCACGCCCGTCGCCGCGCCCACGTACTGCGTGAGCCGGCCGGCCTCCTGGGGGAGCCGGTCGAGGAGCCCCGCAAGATCGGGCAGCCAGGAATGGCGCTGCTGAAGGCCGACGATCATCTCGCTCAGCTGGGCGTAGATCTCTGGCGCGTTCTCGATGAACTCCTGGGTCTCGTCGACGATCGGCGAGATCAACAGGCTGCCCAGGACGCCGATGGCGACCAGGACGCCGAGGTAGACGATGCCGATCGAGGCGCCCCTGGAGATCTGACGGCCCCTCCGGCCCCATC
>JBBIOB010000068.1:0-13607 GCA_037443565.1 Armatimonadota bacterium
CCATTTCCTTCTTGGTACACTCTTACTCTTGCGCTAGGCGGTCAGACTTTGAGGGAAGAGATGGGGCTCACCCTGCAGGCAAAAAGTGCGAAAGTCCACTAGAAAGTCAAACTGGAAATCCCCACTGAAACGCCGTCTCAAGCGGTCCGGCGGTGAGCGTGGGGTCGAAGCCCAGGCGCTTCGAGAGCAGCGGGAACCCGGTGCCGGTGATGGCGGAGAGGTTGACGGCGACGAACATCGACACGCCGACCACGAGCCCGAACGCCCATGTCCCGTGCCACAGCGCCCCGATCACCCCTACCAGCCCTCCGCAGAGCACGCCCAGGATCAGGGTCGTCTTGAGCGGACTCCTTGGCGCTTGGGAGAGAGTGATCCTGCGTTGTGGGCGGCCAGGACGGCAGGGGTGTAGCCGTCGCACGAGGAACCACCCGGCCACCTGACCGACTGGCGATGAGTCCCGGGGGGGGTGGACGCCATCTTCGTTCGCGGTATTGCCGGCGCTCGTGTCGCCGGAGTCTGTGCGACGATCCTGATACTCGTCACCTCTTTGACGGTCTTCGGACAGACGCCGCCTACCCAGCAGGAAGTGGGTTTCCCAAGCAGCGATCTGCAGCTTCGAGGGTTCATCTGGAAGCCGGAGGGCGGTGGGCCGTTTCCCACGCTGCTGTGGAACCACGGGAGCGAGAAACTGCCGGGATGGCTGCCCGGCCTCGGTCCGGTCTTTGTCCGCCGCGGCTACGTGCTGTTCATCCCACACCGGCGCGGGCACGGCCGGTCGCCCGGACCGTACATTCAGGACCAACTGCAGGCCGCGCCGGCGGCCCAGCGGGGGCCGGCATTCGTACGCCTGCAGGAAGCCCATCTCGGCGACCAGTTGGCGGGGCTCGAATGGCTGAAGACGCAACCGTTCGTCGACGCGCGCCGGCTGACCGTCGCCGGGTGCTCGTACGGCGGCATCCAGACCGTGCTTGCCGCCGAGCGCGGGGCCGGGTACCGCGCGGCGGTGAACTTCGCGGGTGCCGCGCAGTCCTGGCAGCCGTTTCCAGAGATCCGCGACCGCCTGTCAACCGCGGTGCGCAACGCGCAGATGCCGATCTTCTTTATTCAGGCCGAGAACGACTTCGACCTCGCGCCGAGCCGCGCGCTGTCGGCGGAGATGCAGCGGGCCGGCAAGCCGTTTCAGCTCAAGATCTATCCCCCTTACGGCACCGGTCAACAGGATGGGCATGACTTCTGCGTGAAGGGCGTCGACATCTGGGGCGCGGATGTCTTTCCGTTCCTGGAGGCGAACGTGCGGTAAGGCACGAAGCGCGCGCCTCAGTTCCTGAGGCCGGTCAGCACGATGCCTTCGATGATCTGGCACTGCAGCACCACGAACACCAGCAACACCGGGACGACCGCCAGGGTCGACGACGCCATGATCAGGTTCCACGCCGAGCCGGCCTCGCCGGAGAAGAGCGCGATGCCGACTGGAAGCGTGCGGTAAGATCTTAGGCGACTCGATTCGCCGTATTGTACGGACGCACCTGCCTTGGTACCATCTTCTGCGGACGGGAGTCAGACGTAGCCCGTCCGAGATGCATGGACACGCTGGAGCTGGTCCGACTGAATCTGCTGTCGCCGATGGTGCTGGCGTTCGCCGTGGGGGTCGCCGCCAGCCTGGCCCGCAGCGACCTGAAGTTCCCGGACGCGCTCTACGTCGCGCTCTCCATCTACCTGCTGCTGGCCATCGGTCTGAAGGGCGGCGCGGAACTATCCGGCACCCCCGCCGCCACCGTGTGGGCTCCCCTACTGGTCACCCTGTTGATTGGAACCGCGACCCCGGTGTGGTGCTATGCAATCCTTCGCCGCCTCGGGAAGCTGGCGCAGGCCGATGCGGCCGCGATCGCCGCACACTATGGCTCGGTCTCAGCGGTGACCTTTCTCGCCGGCCTCACCTTTCTCCAGCGCGCCGGCGTACCGGCGGAGGGCTTCCTCCCCGCCCTGGTAGCGGTGCTGGAGGTCCCGGCCATCATCGTCGCCCTGATCATCGCCCGGACGGCGACGGGCGGCATGAACTCCTGGGCCGGAGCACTTCGGGAGGCACTGGCAGGAAAGGCCGTCGTCCTCCTGACCGGGGGGATGTTCATCGGCTTCCTCAGCGGCCAGGAGGGGGTCGCCCAGGTGGCCCCCTTCTTCATCGAGCCCTTCCATGGCGCGCTCACGCTGTTCCTGCTAGAGATGGGCATGGTCGCAGCGCGGCGCCTCCGCGACCTGGCCGCGATCGGACCCTTCCTCATCGGGTTCGCCATCGTCATGCCCGTGCTGCACGGGATCCTCGGTGTCTATCTCGGCACGCTGGCCGGCCTCTCCGTGGGCGGGAGTACCATCCTGGGCCTGCTCGCAGCCAGCGCGTCGTACATCGCCGCGCCGGCCGCGATGCGCATCGCGCTCCCCCAGGCGAACCCAGCGTTCTATCTCACTGCGTCGCTGGGCATCACGTTCCCCTTCAACCTCACGGCGGGCATCCCGCTGTACTATGCCCTCGCGCGGCTGGTGCATGGAGGCGGATGATCGATGGCGACGGTATCGCTCAAGCTCGTCACGGTCATCGCCGAAGCGGTCCTGGAAGAACGGCTGGTGCGGGCGCTCCTCGACCTTGGCGCGAAGGGGTACACCCTGAGCGAGGTGCGGGGCAGCGGCGCCCGTGGTGTGCGGGCGGGGGGGCCAGAGGTGAACGTGAAGATCGAGACGGTGGTCAGTCCTGAGGTCGCCGACCGCATTCTGGCCCACCTGGCGGAGCGCTACTTCGCACACTACGCGGTGATCGCCTACGCGGAGACCGTCGAGGTGGTGTGCGGGGAGAAATACACGTAGGCAGGATGAGGAGTACGACTATGACAATGCACCTCTCTATCCGACAACGAATTGGCCTGGGGCTGGATCGGGCGGATGCCACGCTCGTGCGGTTCATGGCGGACCACGGGCTGCGGTGGCTCCGCCTGGCGATCGCCCTCGTCTATCTGTGGTTCGGCGGGTTGAAGCTGATCGACGCCAGCCCGGCGGGCGAGCTCGTGGTGAAGACGGTGTTCTGGCTGCCCCCGCGCGCGGCGCTGCTGTTCATCGGCGGCTGGGAGGTGCTGATCGGGATCGGCCTGCTGCTGGCGCATCCGCTGGTCCTGCGGGTGACGCTGCTGCTGCTCTGGCTGCAGATCGCCGGCACGTTCCAGATCTTCTTCCTGCTGCCGCAGGAGGTGTTCCAGCGCGGCAACCCGCTGCTACCCACACTCGAAGGTCAGTACGCGTTCAAGAACATCATCCTCATCACCGCGGGGCTGGTCATCGGGAGCACGGTCCGGCAGAACCGCCCCCGGCATGTCGTGGCCGAGTAGCGTGTATACCGCCGGCGGCCGAGGTGTGGTCGTCATCCCCTACACCCTCCGCTGACGGGCCCACACGCCCGATGTCCGCGCTTCGGCGGGAGGCCCCACCTGGGTTGGCTGGGCCGGAATCCGACGAGTTCAGACATTCAACTCCCGAAGCTCTCCCGTGACCATGTAGACCACGCGCTCACAAACGTTGGTCACGTGGTCCGCGGCCCGTTCCAGGTGACGCGTGACGATCACCAACTCCAGCGCCCGGGGGATGGTCCCGGGATCTTGGATCATGATCTCCAGCAGGTCGCTGAACACCTGCGAGCGCAGCGTGTCTACGAAGTCGTCTTTGCCCGCCGTCCGCACCGCCAGGGCGGCATCGTGGGTCCGGAAGGCTTCCAAGGTGTCGCGCAGCATCTCCTGAGTAATCTCCTCCATCTTGGGGATATCGATGAGGGGCTTCACCAGCGGCTCGCTCCCCAGGCGCCGCGTCGCCCGGGAGATCCCTTCGGCATGGTCCGCCATCCGCTCAACATCGATCGTGATGGCGAAGGCCGAGGCGATGGTGCGCAGGTCCCGGGCCATCGGCTGCTGGGTGGCCAGCAGGCGCATGCACCGCTGCTCCAGCTCCAGGTGGATCGCGTCGATGCGATCGTCGGCGGCGATGACCTGCTCGGCCAGCGCCACGTCGCGGGCCTTCAGGGCTTCCACCGCGCGGTGGATCGCTTCGCCGGCCAGCATGCCCAGCTGCACCACGTCATTCTGCAACTGCTGCAGGTCGCGCTCAAACGCCTCCCGCGTCACGCTCGGCCCTCTCTGCCAACGGCTCCGATCCGTTCGCGGAAACACCTTGGCGGGCATTCGCGGTCCACCTCCTGGGCTTGGCCATACCGTGCGGCCCGAATGCGCCTCCGGCTGGCGCCAGGGAAGGGGGCAGCCGCAGCCGGTCTCCGCCCTGGGAGGAGGCCGCCGTGCCTGGACCAGGCCGGCATGACCAAGTCAAATTCGTCCGAGCGGAACTCCTCCACCGACTTCGACCGCAGCGAGGAGATCGTCCCGGCGAGTTCGCGCACCGCCTCCACCGCCAGCGAGTGGACGAAGCCTGGGGGCGTGGGACCGGCAGAATGGGCCTCCCGGCGGTCGCCGAGGAGATGGTTGACCAACCCTTCGGCCATCTGACTGCGGGCGGAATCCCCCGTGCGCAGGGGCAGGACGCGCTTCCTTCCCGGCGCGCCTCGTTCCCCGGCGTCAGTCGGCACCGGCATCCTCGTCCTGCCGTCCCATCGGCGCCTCCGGTTACCCAAACCGTCCCGTGATGTAATCTTCCGTGCGCTTATCTCTGGGATTGGTAAAGATCTGCTGGGTCGGGCCGAACTCGACGAGTTCGCCGTCGAGGAAGAACCCCGTGGAGTCCGAGACGCGGGCGGCCTGCTGCACGTTATGCGTCACAATGACGATCGTAATGGCCTCTACCAGTTCGCGCGCCAGCTCCTCGATCCGCAGCGTGCTCGCCGGGTCGAGGGACGAGGCCGGTTCATCCATCAGCAAGACCTCCGGCGAGACGGCCAGCGCCCGGGCGATGCAGAGCCGTTGCTGCTGACCACCGGAGAGGCTGGTGCCGGGTTTGTGCAGGCGATCCTTCACCTCGTCCCACAGCGCGGCGGCGCGCAGGCTCTGCTCCACGATCTCATCCAGCCGGCGACGGTTGCGTTCGCCCGCCAGCTTCCACCCTGCGGCCACGTTGTCGTAGATGCTCATCGTCGGGAAGGGATTCGGCTTCTGGAAGACGATGCCGATCTGCCGGCGGATGAGCACCGGGTCGACACCAGGGTCATAGAGGTCCCGCCCGTTGAGCAGCACCTTGCCGGCGACCCGCGCCCCGGGCACCAGTTCGTGCATGCGGTTGAGACACCGCAGGAAGGTGGACTTGCCGCACCCCGAGGGTCCGATGATCGCCGTGACCTTGCGCTCGGCAATCTGCAGGCTGACGCCGCGGAGGGCGTGCAGGCGGTCGAACCAGGCATGCAGCTCCCGGACCCGGATACCGCCGGCGTGGGCGATCAGTGCCGCTGCCGCTCGGGTGGGGAGTCGGTCGACTGCCATGGGGTTATCCATGGAGGTTCCTTCCTACCGCAACTTCACCTGCCGCCTGGCCGCATAGCGTGCGGTGATGTTCACCAGCAGGACCAGGGTGACCAGCACCAGCGCGCCCGCCCAGGCCTGGCGGTGCCAGTCGTCAAAGGGCGAGATGGCGTAGGCGAAGATCTGCAGCGGCAGCGCGGCGATCGGCTTCAGCGGGTCCCAGTTCCAGAAGCGGTTGCCGAACGCGGTGAACAGCAACGGGGCGGTCTCCCCGGCGATGCGCGCCAGACCTACCATGATCCCAGTCACGATGCCTGCGGCCGCGGTGGGGATGAGCACCCGCAACGTCGTCTTCCACTGCGGGATCCCCAGCGCCAGCGAGGCCTCGCGTACGCTCTGGGGCACCAGGCGGACGATCTCCTCGGTGGTCCGCACCACGGTGGGGATGAGGATCACGCCCAGGGCCACGCCGCCGGCCAGCGCGCTGAAGTGGCGCAGCGGGAGGACCACCAGGATGTAGGCAAACAGGCCCATGATGATGCTGGGCGTGCCGTTGAGCACGTCGGCGGTGAAGCGGGTCAGGTGGGCCAGCTCGGTGTTGGGGTACTCGGCGAGGAAGACCCCGCCAAGAACGCCCAACGGGATGCCCAGGGCCGCGGCCAGGGCCAGCAGGATGACCGTCCCCGCCATGGCGTTGGCCATGCCGCCGCCGGGTTCGCCCGCCGGCCCGGGCAGGGCGGTGAAGAACTCCAGGTTGAGGGCGCTCAGGCCCGTGCGCATGAGGAAGGCCAGCACGAGGAACAGCGGGGTCAGCACCACGCCGGTGCAGAGCATCGTCAGTGCCGCCATCGCGCGGCTCGTCCAGCTCCGCCGGTAGTAGGCGAGGTTCATCCGCTTACTCTCCGATCGCTACGGCCCTGGCCACTCGCCCCACCAGAAGGCGGGCCGCGATGTTCACGAGCACCGTCACGAGGAGGAGGGCCGCCCCGGCGTAGATCAGCGCGGCCACGTGGAGGTCGGCGGTCGCCTCCGCGAACTCGTTGGCGATCACCGCCGGGATGGTGTAGGCGGGCGCGAGCAGGGACGCCTTGATCTGCCGGACGTTGCCGATGACCATGGTGACGGCCATCGTCTCGCCCAGGGCCCGCGCCAGGGCCAGGAAGATCGCTCCCATGATCCCGGAGCGGGCGTAGGGGAGCACGGCACTGCGCGTCGTCTCCCAGCGTGTGGCCCCCAGCGCCAGCGCCGCTTCCCGCTGCATGGTGGGGACGGCCCGCATCACCTCGGTGCTGACGGCGACGATGAAGGGCACGACCATGATCGCCAGGATCAGCCCGGCGGTGAGCATGCCGATCCCCAGCGGCGGTCCCTGAAAGAGCGGCAGGAACCCGAGCGTCCCTGTTAGCAGCGGGGTCAGCGAGGTGCGCACCCAGGGAGCGAGCACGAAGATCCCCCACAACCCGAACACCACGCTGGGGACCGCCGCCAGCAGTTCCACCAGGAAGCCGACGGGAACGCGCAGCCAGCCGGGCGCGAGCTCGGAGAGGAAGATGGCCACCCCCAGGCCCAGGGGGACGGCGATCACCAGCGCCAGGGCCGAGGACACCAGCGTCCCGTAGATGAAGGGTAAGGCGCCGAACTCACCCGCCACGGGATCCCACGTGGACGTGACGAAGAAGGCCAGACGGCGCCAACGGCGTGATCCGGGCGGCGTTCGCCTTCCTGCGCGTGTTCCCGGTCCGGGACCGGGTGCCGGGGCCGGCGAGCTGGCTGGTGCTGCGTCGCACGCTGGATGGGCGAGCGGAGCTGAAGTACTACCTCAGCAATGCCCCGCGGGCGACCCGTCCCCGCGCTCTTGTACGTGTGAGCGGCATGCGGTGGCCGATCGAGCGGGCCTTCGCGGAGTGCAAGGACGAACTCGGGATGGATCACTATGAAACCCGGACCTGGCGCGGCTGGCATCATCATCAGACCATGACCCTGCTCGCGCATCACTTCCTCGTGCGCCTGCGGGTCCGCCTAAGTGCTGTGATTCATACCATCGGCCAGGGTCTCGATCTGCGGCCAGTCTAACCCCGCCGCGCGAGCCCGGGCCACCGCCATCCCTACGGCGCCCACGCTGATCCCCACGCTGCCGGCGATCTCCCGGTGACTGCGTCCCAGCAGGAACTTCTGACGGAGAAGTTCGCGGGTCTGTCGCATGGATAGCCGTTTCGTCGCCATCGCCCCTCCTCGGGGCGCATGACATGTCCGACTACCCAGCGTCGATTAGAGTACCGGTCCTTTGCCGCCCCCGGCTCAGGATACCGAACCGGCTGGGGGGACCCGATCAATCGTTCGGGCTGATCACGATCCTCCGAAATCGGCGATCACGATCCCGAAACGCGTGATCACGATGGACCGAAACAGGCGATCACGATGCTCCGAAACGGGCGATCACGATGGGCCGAAACGCGCACGAAACACAGACAAGGGGGCCGCTAGACCATGTGGGCGAGTGCGTGGTCTTGAACGCCTCATCGCGCGCGTATGTTGGTCGCTCCTGGCCGGTGGGTGCTCAAGGCGCTGACACCGGCCTCATGCTCCCGAGCTCCCGCGCCACGAGGGATGCAGACCTGATCGGTCCGGCCGACGGTGAGCAGATAGTGGAGCACCTCGTGTCGGCTTTGGGCGTGGACCTGAGAAACACCTTCACGTTCGAGATCCGCCGGGCATCGAACGCGGATCCGGACTCGCCGGAACCTCCCATGCAGTTGCATGTCTCCGCCTGGATCGGAGGCAACCGGTGCGACGAGGCCGTGGTGATAGCGGTTTTCGCACCCACGAACCCTTGCGGCCCGCGGGAGGTGATCTCGGCGCTGCCGGAAGTCGGGGAGGTACCCGCAGTCCCCGTGCCTGTCCCAGCGCGAACCCGCCCCCCTACGTATCCGGCGGGCCCGGTGTAAGATCGGCGTAAGAGACTCGCCCCCGACTGAAACACAGTCAGGACGCGGGTTTGGGTGATCGACCTTCGGGATCATAACCCGAAGGTCGGAGGTTCAAATCCTCCCCCCGCTCCCAATGGTCGCGCCCGACGGCAGACCCGGACTCAGCCCATCTTCCATCCAGTCCCAACCATTGTCGAGACGAGACCTGGGGGAGTTGCAGTGTCCTCGCAAAGTGGAGCAGAATATCACCAAGTGAGGACACCCATGAGTAGGCCAGACCATCGGCGCCTGTTTGACATCGCCTCCGAGCAGGGCGGGTATTTCACCGCCCGGCAGGCGCGTGAGGCGGGATTCAGCCGGTGGGCCATCATCCACCATGTCCGCCGGCGACGCTTTCGGCGCATCCGCCGGGGCCTGTACCGCCTGGACCAGTACCCGCCCTCAGCGGAGGAACGAGTGATCGCGGCATGGCTGGCTGCCGGCCACGCCGCCCTCATTTCGCACGAGACCGCGCTCCAGCTGCACGGTCTCTCCGATGTGCTCCCCCAGGCCATCCACCTGACGGTTCCGCGGAGTCACCGGCGCGTCGCCGGTCGCCTGCCGCAGGGGGTCGTCGCTCACACCACGACCCGCCCGGTACCCGAGGGTCAGGTGGTCCGGCGGGGCGTCCTCCGGTTCACTGCTCCGGCGCGAAGCATTCTGGACGCAGCGGAGGCCGGGACGGGTCCCGAGCAAATCGTCCGTGCTGTCCAGCAGGTCATCGAGCAGGGCCTGGCGACCCGAAGGCAGCTCCTGGCGCTGGCGCGGCAGCGTCCCCGTCGGGTAGAGGCGCTGATCGTCCGCGCGGTGGAGAACGCCACGTGAGATATGCCGATGCCAGCGCATTCCGGCGTGCGCTTCTATTGATGTTTTCGTAATACAGTGACATATGAGGCATCAAAAAAGGCCGGTGTGCCTGAGAAAGCCCCGGCGCTTCCAGGGCCGTCTCCAGGGCCATCGTCAGGCCCGCGCGCAGACGGCGCCCGCGACCGGCGGGCGCCTGAGTGTTGTGTATCGTGCTCTTTCAGTACTGACTACTGTCCGCGAGCATGATAGTGTGACATCCGCGCATTTGGCCTATTGGGCTCCCCACCGTTCACTCGTCCACTGCCCAGTAGACGGATGACTTCTCAGAGCCCTCTCCAGTGCGTCGACCTGAGCGGTGAACACCTGGCCTCGATAGGCGCAGACGCGAGCATCGCGACCGGCCCGTGGAGGGATTCGCAACAGTGGTCGCGGGCCTTCTCTACCCATCCCTCCCAGCCGGACGCCATCCTGTATGCCCCGGGGTCCGGTTGGGCTGAAGCGCCGCCATGGGTGGCCGCCTGCCCGAGGACGCGGGCAGCATCGCTTCACCGCCGAGCGCGTAGGCCACCGCATCTTCCACACGCATCTCCTGCCCCTCAGCCCAGGCCCTGACGGCCGCCTCAGCGCCGAGGTCTGCCCGGGCCCTGCTCATCGCCTCCTCGAACTCCGCCCGAGGATCCAGCAGCAGCGGCGCCTCGAAGCGGTCGGCGACCCCCGACACGGCGCCGCCCAGGCGCAGCGCCCGCTCGAAGGCGCCCTCGGCGAAGGCGAGGAGCGCGAATCCTTCGATGGCGCGGATCAGGTCATCGCGATCTCCCATGTCCTGGGCCAGGCTGACATACTCCCCGAAGCTGGCGCGCGCCTCGTTGATACGTCCCTCTCGCAGGGCCAGCCTGCCCAGCGAACCGATGGTGCGCGCGACCCCTGCCCACGCGGCATGCTCACGTCCCACGGCCAGGCTTTCTTCCAGGCGAGTCCTGGCTCTCTCCAGATCCCCCTGGACCAGGGCCAGATCGCCGAGTTCATTGAGCGCGCGGGTGATTCCAATCCAATCTTTGACCTGACGCCGCAGGCCCAGGCATTCTTCGAACAGCCGCTGCGCCTCCGCCGGATGCCCGCGCCGCCAGGCCACGAGTGCCAGCCCGATATGCGCGAAGGCCATGAGGTACCGGTTGCCCAGGCGCCGGTCGATCTCGCGCTTCTCCTCGAAGCACGCCTGCGCATTGTCGAGATTCCCCCGGCTGACGGCCAGCATGCCGAGGTTTTGGAGTACGTTCGACTGTCCGATTTCGTCGTCCAATTCACGGAAGATGGCCAGGCTTTCGGCGCTCGCGCCGTGGGCGGTGGCATAATCTCCCTGCACCCGGGCAATCGGGCCGAGCGCGTGGAGGGCGCGGGCAACCCCCGCCCGGTCGCTGATCCGCGTGGCAGTGATCCGGCTCTCTTCCACCAAGGCCCCGGCGGCGTCGTACGCACCCTGCGACCATGCGAGCTTGCCGGCTTTCAGGAGCATCGCCGCGCGCCGCGGCGTCGCCGCCTGCGCGGCCGGCAGCGCGAGGATCTGCGCCAGCAGCGCCCGTCCCTCGCTGATCGGGCCACGTTCGGTCCACAGGCGCGCCAGAGCGTCGCCGAACCGCAGGGCGGTCTCCGCTTCCCCGCGGGCGATGGTCCATCGCATCGCGGCCCGAATGTTTTCGTAGTCTCCCTCGATGCGATCAGACCAGTCGCCGCGATCCCCTGACCCCGGGCCCTCATCGTGCGCCTCGGCCTGTGCCAGGAAGAACGCCTGGTGCAGGCTGTTGCCGGCCGATCGGAGGTCGGCATCCGGCCACAGGGCCTCGATGACCTGTTCACGGTGCAGGCGACAGCCAGGTGCGAGCGCCAGGACCTTGATCAGCGCCCCGGCACGCCGCAGCCGCCAGGCGGACGTATCTATCTTGCGCGACCCGACGGCGACGCGGAAGCCGCCGAGCAGCCAGACGCTCAGCCGGTTATCGGCACCGGCAGGTGGCTCGCCCTCGAGAGATGATGGAGCACGCATGCGCCGCAATCAGAGGGTACTGAGATTCCCCTCGGGTTCGCGGCGCCTCGATCGTTCTCCTCTGAGCGGTAAGGTCGGCAAGTCCATCGCCGAGGGCTCCGGGAGTGGCCGGCGCACTGCTCCTCACCTTCCACGGCTGGTAGCAGGAGCGGATGCGACGGAAGGAGCGGCGTCAGCCGCGGGTATGCTTGCGAATGAACGCGGCGATGGCAGCCTTGTCGACACCCCCCGCAGCGGTCGACAGCACAAGGTGCTCGAACGCCCGGTCCGACGCGTCAAGTGTGAAGCCGTTCACCTTCAAGAATGTGAAGGCGGCCATCGCGCCTACTCTTTTGTTGCCATCGACGAATGGGTGGTTCTTTACGATGAAAAAGAGGTAGGCCGCAGCCATTTCGAAGAGGTCGGTGTGGAAAAACCGCCCTCCGGCTCCCGCCTGCGGCATCGCAAGGGCCGACTGTAGCAGACCCATGTCCCGAACGCCGGCAGCCCCTCCGTAGCGCTCGATCTGGTCTCGATGGATCTCAAGGACTTCGTCGAGACCCAGAAAGACTGGGGCATCCGTCACCGAGCCAGCCGCTTTAGCATCTTGCCATACTTCCTGTTGCCTTCCGCCAGCGCGGCGCGGAAACGCTTCTGCCTCTCCAGATCGCGGACCGGTGTGACGATCAGGCACCTCCCGTCCGTGGTGATCGAGAGCGGGGTGTCGGCTTCAACCTCAAGCAGATCGAGGACGCCTTTGTCGATGACCAGGGCCAGGCTGTTCCCGTGCTTCGTCAGATGCTTGATCACGATACGGCCTCCAGGGGTCTATCTTACCGTTACAACAATGTATCACCTCCCGGGCAGCCTATCAACCTACTTGCGCACCGTTGCCGGAAGGATGGGGAGGATCGTTGAAGGTGTGCTGCGCCGAGTCCTGGAGGCTGGTGTGTGCTGCCAGTCTGTGGAGGGGGCCGCGCGCGGGCCCCTCCGTCAGGGTCCAGGTCTACCGGACCGAGATGCCCCACGGGCCCGTGAACTGGTTCACGCTGGGGCCAACTGTGCCGAAGGTGGTCCAGCCCGCGCCTGTCAACCCCCTCTATCCTCTCAACACGGTTCGCCGGAGCCGTCTCTTCCCCCTCAACAGGGGTGTGAGGTTGTTCGGAGAGCGTTCGGCTTCCATGTGGCGCGAAGGGGTGCTCAACCTGCCCTCCCAGTCGGGGGTGATGTCACAAGAGCGTTGGTCTCCCCCGGTATCGGGTACGCGCGTTACAGATACAGATCAGAACCAACCTGCTGCCAGCCATCCCAGTCCTTGCCCGCGACGTCGAAATGGTTCTTGTAGATACGGAAGTCGGTGCCAATCGCAAAAGCGAAGAGGTGGTTCCCGTCGCCGGTTCCATCAAGAGTTGGGGCCGAAGTGAACGTCCCGGATGGAACTGCCTCCCAGTTCGGCAGCCAGGCGTCTCCGGAGTTGACGCTTGAGTTGCGCCAGAGCCCGCGGTCTGTCCCGCGCCCGAGCACGTGAACCTTTGCGCCGTCGGTGGACACGGCCGCTGCGGGGGAGGAGGTGAAGACGCCGTTGCCAATGGGCTTCCAGTGGGCCTGCCAGTCAAAGCCGGTATCAGTAGATCGGTTGCGCCATATCCGATGATCCGTGCCTCGGCCGAAAACGTGAACGATTTGCCCGTGGTCACCTGAGGCTGCCGCCGCCGGAGCCGAGGTAAAGACACCTTGGCCGATCGCTTCCCAGTTGGTCCAGCTCTCACCGCCATTGAGGGAACGACTGCGGTAGATTTTGCGATCCATACCGGTTGCACAGGCAAACAACTGGATACCGTCGGAGGACATGGTCAGTGCCGGGCCCGTGAGAAACGTTCCAGCGCCGATCGGGTTCCATCCCTGCCAGACGGCACCGCCGTCGGTAGACGAAGCCCGCCAGATTCTGTTGTCGGTGCCCCGGGCCGTGACCATGATGCGCTGCCCATCCGATGACGCGGCGGCAGCCAGGCCCGAGGTGAATACCGCAGAAGGAAACAGAACCGGCGTCTCCCATGAAAATCCCCCGAAGCCCGCAGTCCCGCGCTGCCGGACGACGGCGCCGGTATGCCTGCGCGCGAAGAGCCACACCTTGTCTGGACCCGCAAACGTGAAGGCGGGCATAGGATGAGCGCATTCCCATAACTGAAGACTGGGGTCGCCAAAGAGATCGTTCCAGCGAGCATGCATGGAGAGCATGATCTCGTGCATCTGAGTGACCGCCGGGGCCCCAAATGTGCTGTTGACGTTCGACATCGCTCCGTATGCGATCTTCTGCGAGAGCGAGACCACGACGTGCGCATAGCTGACGCCGTTGTCACCATTGTGAGCAATCTCGGT
>JBBIOB010000069.1:0-12574 GCA_037443565.1 Armatimonadota bacterium
GCTCTATCCCGCATCCGCTGGAACGATTTGTGTTCTTTCTCAACGAAAAGTTGACCACTTTCTCACGAAAAGTTGACCACCCCCCTGGGGTGCTTCCCTTCCTGTTCGCCTCGTGAACGCCGCCCTCCTGGGGGGCCTCTAACCCTCCAGCAGCCCGAGGCCCTCGGGTCCGGGTGAGAGATTGGCCTCTGGGAGCCCCGTAGAGCGATTTCTTGAAGACGGGGAGGCATCTAGACCCCCTGTTTGGCGGGCCGCTTGTCCTTGGTCCGGTAGCTGGGCCCGGTGATCGGGATGAGGTGGCTGTGGTGGAGGAGGCGGTCCAGCACGGCCGAGGCGATGACCTCGTCGCCGAAGACCGTCCCCCATTCCTCGAACGGTTTGTTGCTGGTGAGGATGGTCGAGCCCCGCTCATAGCGACGACTGATGATCTGGAAGAACAGATTGGCACGGCGGGCGTCCATGGGCAGATAGCCGAGTTCGTCCAAGACCAAGAGATCCAGACGCCCCAAGACCTCCAGGCGAGACCCCAGCGTCTGGTCCACGGTGGCAGCGACCAGCTCATCGAGCAGGTCGGGCACCGGGCGAAACAGCACGCGTTTGTGCGAAGCGCAGGCCTTGATCCCGATGGCGATCGCCAGGTGGCTTTTCCCGACTCCGGGCGGCCCGACCAGGAGCAAGTTCTCTGCGCGCTCGAGGAACCCGAGCTCCGCCAGTTCGCGGATCAGGGCCGCGGGGATGGAGGGCTGGAAGGCAAAGTCAAAGGCTTCGAGCGTGCGGATCGCGGGAAACCGAGCGCGGGCGATGCGGGCGTTGATGGAGCGATCGGCCTTGGTGGCCAGCTCTTCCTCCACGAGGGAACCGAGGAAGCCCACATAGCTCTGCTTGGTCTTGGCCGCCTTCTGCGCCTGACGCTCAAACACATCGGCGATCGTGTGGAGCCCCAGCCGCTTGAGGCTGCCGCGCAACCGGTCCAGGTCGGTGCTCATCGCGCACCTCCCGGGGCGACCGCATCGAGGAGGCGCTGGTAGGCGCGCAGGTCGCGTTTGATGGCCAGGCGCGGGACGTCCGCGAGCACGCCCGTGGGGGTCGGTACCGTGGCCAGCGGCTGCGTCTGCTGCTGGAGCACACCCCGGATGAAGTTTACCGAGTAAGTGCTGTACTCACCGGCGGCCTGGAAGGCGGCGATCATCGCGGAGGGGGGATAATGGTGAGCGAGCTCCAGGATCCCGCGCAGGTGCCGGATGGGATTGATGGCATACTGCGCCAGCAGGCGGTCCAGGAACGGCTGCTGGTCAGGGAAGACGGTCTGAAACCGCTCCACCAGGACGACCTTCGTGCGCGGGGTGTCCTTGCGCAACCCCTCGTAGTGCGCGGGATCGATGACAGTCGCGCCCCTCGTCCGACTCAGCGCATGGGCGGCCAGCAGGCTGCCATTGGGCGCGAGGACCTCCAGCCGCGCCCCTTGCGCCGGGCGGAGCCACACCCGCGTGCCGGCATAGGGGTAGGGGACGCTGTACCGGCTCCCCTGATAGGGGATCAGGCAGTCCCAGCTGACCTTCCGCGTGAGCTCCTGGAGGCCTACGTAGCGCACCGCCGGCAGCGGCACAAGATGCGGCGCCTCCTCGGCGAATCGCGCCAGAGGTGCCTGATGGGTCGTGTGGTGCTCGCGGAGGTCCAGCACCTCGGCGGTAAAACGTGCCAGCTCGTCGCAGAAGTGCAGGAAGTCCCGCCAGCTGTTCCCCTTGATGAAGTGCTCTTCCAGGTAGAAGAACGGCCGCTCGATCTTGCCCTTGGTCCGCGGCCGGGCGGGCTGACAGACCCGGGGCTCCACCCGGTAGTGCCCGCACAGCGCCAGGAAGTGCGGATTCCACTGGAAGTACGCCGGGCGGGCATCGAGCACAAAGGCTCGCGGATTGTCGACCAGCAGGGTCTTGGTCGCTCCCCCGAAGTGCCAGAACCCCGCTTCCAGCGCCTCGAAGATGGAGGCCTGGGTAGCGTCGAGGCTGGCCCAGTAGTGCAGCCGCCGACTGTAGCTCAGGATCAGCCCGTACACCACGACGCGGGTAAGTGCGCTGCCCAGCGGCACCGTGTACACAGACCAGTCGAACTGGCTCTGGACGCCGGGTGGGGTCTCGAACCGCTCGGTCACCCGGGGGTCAGGCTGGGTCGGGCGCAGACGGGCCCACGTCCGGTAGAACGTGGCCGCCGAGCCCTCATATCCCCGGGCACGGATTTCAGTCAGAACCCGGCTGCCGATCAGGCGCTCCTCGGCCATCTGCTGCATCAGGGGCAGGAAGGGGACCAACTGAGGCTGTTCCTCCGTGCGGCGGTGATAGCGAGGTGGTTCCGTACTGGCTATGGCGCGACGAACCGCCTGGCGCGAGAGATTGAGGTCACGAGCGATCCGGCGGATCGAATGGCCTTGCGCATGAAGATGACGGATGGTCGTCCACGCTTCCAATGAGATCATCTCCTCCCTCCCTCACTCCGAATCTGGAATGAGGGATTCGATCCCCCTGGAAGGTGGTCAACTTTTCAGTGAGAAACCCGGGCAACTTTTCAGTGAGAAACAAGAATCTGCGCGAAGATAACCGGCGACTGTCGGCGAAGCCTAACCTGCGGTTGGAGCGGACCGACGGGCAACCGGCTCGACATGGCCGGACGCCGGCGACAGCCGGAACGTAGCGCCTGGTGAGCATCACCCAGGGTGACGTGTGGTGGGCAGACCCGCCGAAGCCGAGGGGCTCTGGGCCAGGGTTTCGACGTCCGGTGGTCGTCGTACAGGGAGACGCGCTGAACCGCAGCCGAATCGCGACTGTCGTCTGTGTTCCCCTGACGAGCAACGTGAAGTGGGCAGCCGCACCGGGCAACGTGCTGCTTCCGCCGGGCGTCACCTGGCTCCCCAAGGAGTCGGTCGCCAACGTCTCCCAAGTCGTGACGCTGGACAAGACCGATCTCACCGAACGGGCTGGGAAGCTGCCACGATCCAAGCTCAGGCTGGTGCTCTCGGGGATCGATGTCATCCTTGGGCGCTGAGGAGCCGTCCAACAAGCCGCCGCAAGTACGGTCTCTTGCAACCCCGTCGGCCGGACTAGATCAAGATGAACGAGCCGGCTATAGCACGGCGGCCGGATTCGCCCGCCGCGCCCGCCTACTCGATGAAGTCCTTCAGCCGCTTGCTGCGGGAGGGGTGGCGCAGCTTGCGCAGCGCCTTGGCCTCGATCTGACGGATACGCTCCCGCGTCACGCCGAACTCCCGGCCCACCTCTTCCAGCGTGCGCGGCCGGCCGTCGTCGAGCCCGAAGCGCAGCTTGAGGACCTTGCGCTCGCGCGGGGTCAGCGTCTCCAGCACGCCGTCGAGCTGCTCCTTGAGCATCGTGAACGACGCGGCCTCGGCCGGCGCCAGCGCGTCGTGGTCCTCGATGAAGTCGCCCAGGTGGCTGTCCTCTTCCTCGCCAATGGGCGTCTCCAGCGAGATCGGCTCCTGCGCGATCTTGTTGATCTCGCGGACCCGCTCGACCGGCAGCCCCATGGCTTCCGCGACCTCTTCGGGGTTGGGCTCGCGGCCCAGCTCCTGCAGCAGTTGCCGCGAGACCCGGACCAGCTTGTTGATCGTCTCGACCATGTGGACCGGGATGCGGATCGTCCGCGCCTGATCGGCGAGCGCCCGGGTGATCGCCTGCCGGATCCACCAGGTGGCGTAGGTGCTGAACTTGTACCCCTTGCGCCAGTCGAACTTCTCGACCGCGCGGATCAGTCCCAGGTTGCCCTCCTGAATCAGGTCGAGGAAGAGCATGCCCCGGCCGACGTACTTCTTGGCGATCGAGACGACCAGGCGCAGGTTGGCCTCGATGAGGCGCCGTTTCGCCTCCTCGTCGCCCTTCTCCATGCGCTGGGCGAGCGAGACCTCCTGTGGCTGCGTGAGGAGCGGGACCTTGCCGATCTCCTTGAGGTACATCCGGACGGGATCGTCGATCGAGATCCCCTCCGGCGCCCGCACCGCGGCCTCGGCCTCCTCCTCGGTCTCGCGCTTGGTCTTAGGCTCCGCGGCCTTCTCGTCCTCGACGATCTCGACCCCGTGCTCGGCGAGCACGCTGTAGAGCTTGTCGACCTGCTCCACGTTCTGCTCGACGTCCGGAAACTGCTCGAGGATGTCGTCGTGGGTCACAAAGCCGCGCTTGCGCCCAACATCAAGCAGCGCCTTGAGTTCAGGCGTCAACTCCTCGGTGGTTGTGGGCACCTGCGCCTTCTTCTTCGCCATGACCTCTTCCGAACCGCCGCCGGTCAACGGCCTCGCTTTCCTGCCACGATCAACTCAGCATACGCAGCCTGCAGGCGCCGCAGTTCCTCCTCGTCGCCGCTGGCCTGCGCGGCCTGAATCGCCTCCCACACGCGCCGGCGCTCGGCCGCCGCGGGTTCGGTGTGCGTCAGGTACCGCACAGCGTCCTCGACCGCGCGATCCTTGTCTCGGTCGGTGACGGGAGGCGCCTCGAACGCCAGCCGCATCAACACCCGCGCGGCCTCGTCATCGAGGCGCTCGCGCAGCCCGGACACGTCCTCGTCCGGCGCCGCCAGCAGCGCCACGGCCAGCGCCTGGTGGACGGGATGGGCGAACGACTCCGGCCGCAGGAACCGGCCGATCCCCATCCGGCGCGCCGGCTCCTGCACCATCACATGCAGGAGCAGCCGTTCCGCCTCTTCGCGGGCACGGTCACTGCCCGGCGCCGGCGCGGTCCCCTCGGATCCGGCAGGCCGGCCGGTCCTCCGCTTCGTACGCAGCCGCTGACGGAGCGCATCCTCTGGCAGGTCGTACCGCTGCGCCAGCGTCCGCACGTACTCGGCCGCGCGGACCGGGTTGGCCACCGATTGAATGACGGACAACACTTCGTCGATAATTGCTATCCTTCCTTCCCTGGTGGCCGGGTCGTGGCGCCGCGCCGCCGCGTCGAGGCGGTACTCGAACACGGGGAGCGCGGCCCCCAGGAGGCGCGAGAACTCCTCCACCCCCCGGCGGCGCAGATAGGAGTCCGGATCCTCGCCTGCGGGCAGCACGGCCACCCGAGCCGCCAGTTCGGCCTCCTCACAGAGCATGAGCCCGCGCTCGGCCGCGGCCTGACCGGCCTGATCGGCGTCATAGACCAGCACGACGCGCGGCGTGAACCGGCGCAGCAGCGCCACCTGGTCCGGCGTCAGCGCGGTGCCCAGCGAGGCCACCGCGTGCGTGAACCCGAACTGGTGGCAGGCCAGCGCGTCCATGTAGCCCTCGACCACGAGCGCCTCGCCCCGTTCCCGAATCGCCTCCCGAGCCTGTCCCAGGGCATAGAGCAGTCGGCCCTTGGCAAACGCCGGGGTCTCCTTGGAGTTCAGGTACTTCGGCTCGGCGTCGTCGAGCGCGCGGCCGCCGAACGCGACCACCCGATCCTGGAGGTCGAGAATCGGAAACATCAGGCGCTCGCGAAACATATCGAAGTAGCCCTCGCCGTCCTGCCGGAGCGCCGCCAGCCCCGCCTGCTCGAGTACCTTCGCCGGGTAGCCCCGGGCGCCCAGCGCGGTCAACAGCCCGTCCCATCCCGCAGGGGCATACCCAAGCTGGAACCGCTTCACCACCGCCTCGGACACGCCCCGCCGGGCCAGGTACTGCCCGGCCTTCTTCCCCCTGGACGCCAGCATCGCGCGGAAGTAGTCCCGGCCAGCATCCAGGGCCCGGAGGATCTGTTCCCGCTCGGACGCCCGCTGGGACGCCTCGGGCGAGGTATCCACTTCGACGCCCGCCCGTCGGGCCAGCTCCCGGGCGGCCTCGACGAAGGTCAGGTTGCCGGTGCGCATGATGAAGTCGAAGATGTCGCCGCCTGCGCCGCACCCGAAGCAGTGCCAGAGCCCGCGCTCGGGATCCACGTGGAAGGACGGCGTCTTCTCCTGATGGAACGGGCACAGGGCTTTGAAGTATCGGCCCGACTTCCTCAGCGCGGCATGCGCCCCCACCAGCGCCAGGATATCGGTGCGGCGCCGGATCTCCTCCTTGACCTCGGGCGTGATGCCTCCCCGGTTCATGCCGCCTGGCCCGCGTGTCGTCTAGACCCGCTGGCTCTCCGCCTCCTCCTTCTGCCGCCTGGCCTCGGCCACCAGGCGGTCCGTCACGTGCGCCGGCACCGGCTCGTAGTGCGAGAACGATGTCACAAACGACCCCCGCCCCCCGGTCAGCGAGCGCAGGTCGGACGCATAGCGCAGCACCTCGCCCTGAGGCACCTGGGCCCGGACGATGGTCGTGCCGTCACCCTGGCTCTCCATCCCCGAGATGCGCGCCCGCTTCGCGTTGAGGTCGCCGATGATGTCGCCCATCAGCTCCTCGGGGACCCGCACGGCGATATCGACAATCGGCTCGAGCAGGGCCAGCCCGGCCTTCGTCGCCGCTTCCTTCAGGCCCAGGGCGCCGGCGAGTTGAAACGCGATGTCGGAGGAGTCGACGTCGTGATACTTGCCGTCAACGAGGGTGACACGTATGTCAACGACCGGGTACCCGGCCAGAATTCCCTCCTCCAGCGCCTTCCGGACCCCCTTCTCCACCGACGGGATGAACTGGTTCGGGATGGCCCCGCCGTAGATCTTGTCCACGAACTCGAAGCCGCTGCCCCTCGGGAGCGGCTCGACCTCGAGGACGCACACGCCGTACTGTCCCCGGCCGCCGCTCTGCTTGACGTGCCGGCCTTGGGCCTGGGCCTTCCCCTTGAGCGTCTCGCGGTACGGAACGCGCGGCGGGGCCAGGGTGACGTCGACCCCGAACTTCCGCCGGAGCCGGTCTGCCATGATCTCCAGATGCGACTCGCCCATGCCCGAGATCACCGTCTGCTTCAGCTCCGCATCCCGGCGGACCGTGAACGTGGGGTCTTCTTCGGCCAGCCGGTGGAGCGCGTTGCCCATCTTGTCCTCGTCGGCCTTGCTCTTCGGCCCGATCGCCATCGAGATCGCGGGCTCGGGGAACGCGATGGGCTCCAATCGCACGGGGGCATCCCTGCTGCACAGGGTGTCGCCGGTGGCGGTCTCGGCCAGCTTGGCGACCGCGCCGATGTCGCCGGCGGAGACCTGCGGCGTCGCCTCCTGCTGCTTGCCGCGGAGGAAGTAGAGCTGGCCCACGCGCTCGGCCTTGTCGCGGGTGGCATTGTAGACCTGCGAGTCGGAGCTAAACGCCCCCCCAAAGACGCGGAAGTACGACAACCGGCCCACATACGGGTCGGCCATCGTCTTGAAAACCTGGGCCGCAAACACGCCGTTCTCACTTGGCTCCACGACAACCTCGTCGTCGTTCCGGGGATGCTTACCGGTTACCGGGCCCCGGTCGACCGGCGACGGCAGCAGCGCGACGATCGCGTCCAGCAGCGGCCGGACGCCGACCTGCCGGGCTCCGGCGGCGCCCAGCACCGGGACGATCTTCCCGCTCCTGGTCCCGGCCACGAGCCCGCGGATCAGTTCCTCGTCGGACAGCACGCCGCTGTCCAGGTACTTCTCCACCAGGGCGTCGTCGCTCTCGGCCGCGGCCTCCATCAGGCGCTCGCGCGCCGCCCGGGCGGCATCTTGAAGACCGTCCGGAACCGCACCGGCGATGTCCTTTCCGTCCCTGGTCACATGGGCCGTCATAGTGACCAGATCCACGATACCGGTGAAGCCGGCCTCCGCGCCCACCGGCAGGTGCAGCGGCACGACGCGGCTGCCGAACCGGGCGCGCAGCGCCTCGACCGTCTGCTCGAAGCTGGCGTTCTCACGATCGAGGCGGCTGACGACGACCGTGCGCGGCAGCCGGTGCTCGTCGGCGCGCGCCCAGGCGTACTCCGTCTGGACCTCGACCCCGGCGCGACCGTCCACCACGACGAGCGCGCTCTCACATACCGACAGGGCGCCGACCATCTCGCCGACAAAGTCGGGATAGCCGGGCGTGTCGATCAGGTTGATCTTCGTACGCTCCCACTCCACCGGTGCCAGCGTGGCGTTGATCGTGTGCTGGCGTCGGATCTCCTCCGGATCGAAGTCGGTCGTCGTGGCGCCGTCTTCAACCCTGCCCTGGCGATCGATCGCGCCTGCCTGGAACAGCATCGCCTCCACCAGCGAGGTCTTGCCTGTGCCTCCGTGGCCGACAACGGCAACGTTCCTGATGTGCTCTGGGCCGTAGCGCTTCAAGACTCCCCTCCTCTACCTGGACCTTCCGGAGCGGCGGCTAGTAGCCGCGTCCGGGATCCACGACGTTCAGCAGCGGCTGCCCGTCGAGGTACCGGCGCAGGTTCTGACAGAACAACGGGATCGCGCGGTCGTAATAGGTGTGCGACGCGCCGGCAACGTGCGGGGTGATGATGACGTTCTCCATCTCGTACAGCGGGCTGTCGGCGGGCAACGGCTCCCGCTCGAACACGTCGAGGCCGGCGCCAGCGATGGTCCCGTTGCGCAGTGCCTCGATCAGCGCCTCCTCCACGACCACCTGTCCCCGTCCGATGTTGATGAGCACCGCAGAGCGCTTCATGAGCCCTAACGCCCGGGCGTCGATGATCCCACGGGTCGTCTCCGTGAGCGGCAGGGCGATGACCAGATAGTCGGCGGCGCGCAGCACCTCGTCGGTCTGCTCCGGAGGATACGCCCGCTCCACGTGCGGGATGGGTTCCGGCGAGCGCTTGGTCCCAATGACCCGCATCTCGAACGCCGCGGCCCGGGCCGCAAGGGCGCGGCCGATGGCTCCCAGCCCCAACACGCCGAGCACACGGCCAGCGACTTCTTCTCCGACCGCGGCGGCCCGGTCCCACTTGCGCGCCGCCTGGTTCCGCAGCGCGACGTGCAGCCGCCGAGCGAACACGAGGATCATCCCCATGACGTGATCCGGCAGTCCAAGATGGATGCCAACGCTGCTTGTGAGTGCCACCCGACCCTCGCGAACCGGTGGGACGAGCAGCCCGTCCACCCCGGCGGCCGTAGAGTGAATCCAGCGGAGCCGGCCGGCCTGATTCAGCACGGCCTCGGGGACCTGCCAGGCGACGATAATCTCGGCGTCGGGCGCCACGGCGGCCGCGCGCTCCGCCTCGGACGCCACGACTACCTCCAGGCGCGGATCGACCGCGCGTATCATGTCCAGGTAGTGATCCTTGATGCGAGACAGCACCAGGACGACACGACGCGTGTTGTCCGTCATCTACCCTGATCGCTCCTGCAACCGATGTGCGCCGCCCCGGCCGGACGCGTCCTTCAGCCGTTGGACAACAAACGCCCGGTCGAGCGCGGCAAGGAACCACCCGGCCTGCGGACCCGAGTCCTTGCCCAAGAATGCCTGGTAAATGGCGCCGAACGCCGCCTTCGGCGAGATGCCGCGCTCTCCCTTCAACGCGTGGATGGCGGTATGCAGGGCCTCGCCAGACAGACCCTGCTCGACGAGCGGCGCGAGCGCCGCCAGGAATCCCCGCTGCTCCTCGGTCAGTCCAGTCACCCCCGGCGGCAGCGACGCCTGGACCTCGAACCGGTAGGCCGCGGGCGCGTAGGCCTGGAGCCACCGTCGGGCATCGGCCGCCCGGACCTCGAGCTCCACGCGGTCGGCCTCGGTGAGCGGGCCGCCCTTCTCGGCCTCGGCCTGCGCGTAGAGGTCTACCGAGGGGATCTGGATCAGGTGCGCGACCTTCGCGAACCGCATCCGGAACACGTCAGACGCCCCACCCCCAGGGTGCGCGTAGTGGAAGGTCCGGGCCAGGTCCGGATCGTCCTCGTGCCCGAAGTAAGCCCGCGCCGCGCGGTCGTACTCGTCATAGAGCCCCGAGATGGTCTCGCCCGCCGGATCGAAGTTGACGGCTTGCCGGTAGTGCGGCCGCACGATCGCAAAGCGCGCCAGCTCGGGCCGCAGCAGGTCGGCAAACTCAGCGGCCGAGACACCAACCCCCTTGCTTGAGGCCATCTTACGGCCGCCAATCAGCACCCATTCATAGGGAATCGCAAACGGCCGGGGGTGCCCGTAGACGGCCTCGACGATGGCTCCGGCCCGGTCGAAGCTGCCCCCGCGTGTCATGTGGTCCTTGCCGGCGCCCTCCACCGTGACGCCGAGCAGCCGCCATTTGGCCGCCCACTCGGTGACGTACTGGAGCTTGCTGGCGCCTCCGAACGGCGGGCGCCGGCCTTCGTGGCCGCAGCCACGGGCCCAGGCGACCTTGTCCGGCCTGCAGGCATACGCCACCTCGGCCCCGTCCCAGCCCAGGATGACCGTGGTGCCGATCTTGCCGCAGGCCTGGCAGATGACCTGGACGGGATGGCGCTCGGCCTTCCGGCTGCCGCTGATCGCCCGGTCGATCTCGATGATCTCGCCGGCGCGGTCGAGGGCCACGCGGATCGCCTCGTCGAAGGCACCCGACCGGTAGAGCTCGCTGGTCCAGTAGATCCGCGGCGAAGCGCCCAGGCGGGTGAACACCTTGGTGAACTCGTCGGCATAGTATCGGGCGAAGCTCGGCGCGGCATCGGGATCCGGCGACGGTACGGTGCACAGCGGCAGACCGAGATAGGGCGCCAGATCGTCGCGGCCGGGCGGCAGCCCGTCCATCGGATCGTAGTCGTCGTAGCCGTAGACGTACTCCGCGGCGAGGCCCCGCTCCCGCAGAGCGCGTGCCACGCAGTCGTGTAGGATGACCCCGCGCAGCGAGCCGACGTGCACCCGACCCGACGGGCTCTTGGCGTCGTTGACCACATGCCGCGTCTCGGAACGGGCTTTCAGGATCTCATCGGCCAGCAGATCCACCCACACGGCAGGCGACCTCCTCGGGACATCCGGCCGGACGGCAAAAAGGCAGGCCGCCGCAGGCGACCTGCCCGCCGACATCCAGAACTGCTTCGTGCTACTTGACTGCCGACTTCAGCTCCTTCCCTGCGGTGAAGGCGGGCACCTTCTTGGCCGGGATCTTGATCTTGGCCCCGGTCTGGGGGTTGCGGCCCTCGCGCGCCTTGCGCCTGCGGACGAGGAATGTCCCAAAGCCGACGAGCGTCACCTTGTCGCCCTTCCGCAAGGCGCCCGTGATCAGGTTCAGCGCGGTGTTGAGCACCTCGAGGGCATCCTTCTTGGTCGCGCCGGTCCTGTCGGCGACCTTCTCGACAAGCTGCTCCTTGTTCATCTGCCGCCTCCTACCGAGCGGGGAATCGCACGCTGCGCGCGGTGCGCCGCGGATTCGTTTCGGCGGCCCCATGCGGAATCCTGCCTTCGGCCGTCGCAGGAGCGAAAACCCTGGCCCCGTGCGGGATTGCGGGGCCAGGGCCTGACCGCGCTGATCCTAGAACGTAAGACCGCCGGAACGAACTCGAACGCCGCCCATGGAGGGATCGCCGCCTGCCCAGCGAACCACCGGGCGACCGGCGTAGTCATAGGGGGGTGGATCATGCCGAAGTACCTATACCAGGGGTCGTACACGTTTGAGGGCGTGAAGGGACTGCTCAAGGACGGGGGATCCAAGCGGCGCGCCGCGGCGCAGCAGGCCATCGAGAGCGTGGGCGGCAAGCTGGACGCCTTCTACTTCGCATTCGGCACGAACGATGCGATCCTCATCATCGACGCGCCCGACAACGTGAGTGTCTCGGCGGTGTCCCTGGCGGTCGCCGCTGCCGGGGGCTTCAGGGGGCACACCACGGTCCTGCTCACGCCCGAGGAGACGGACGAAGCGGTCAAGAAGGCGGTCAAGTACAGGGCGCCGGGGCAGTAGGGCGCGTCAGAGGCAATCTGGAGCGGGAGACGGGAATCGAACCCGCACCGCCAGCTTGGAAGGCTGGAGCTCTACCATTGAGCTACTCCCGCGGGAGGCGTGGTGGGCGGGGAAGGATTCGAACCTCCGAAGCGACTCGCGCAGCTGATCTACAGTCAGCCCCCTTTGGCCACTTGGGTACCCGCCCGAGCCACTCTCGATTATAGGGATCGGGCTTTGTGGGCGTCAACGAACTACGCGCCCGCACACCCACTCCCGACACCGGGAGCGACGACCCGAGACACCGTGTCGTCGCCGGCAAGAGGGAGCCCGGCTGACCGCGCGAATCTATTCAGGGTGGTTTCAGGTCCTGAGGTGCGCGCATGACATCGGCGGGATGGACGATCATCGGATTCGTGCTGGGCGGGATCGGCCTGATCGTCCTCTCTCACCTGATCCGGACCGTTGACCGCTTCCCGTTCTCGATCCTGCGGAGGGTCCTCGAGACGCCGGTCGGCGTGCCGCTGCTGGCCAGAGAGACGCCGGCCGAACTGTACTACCGGCCCTATCCCCGGCGCCTGAGCTGGAACTGGGTCGCCCTGATCCTGGGTCCCCTCTACTACGTGCTGGTCGGCCTGTGGACGCACGCGGCGATCCTGGGCCTGCTGGTCATTCTGAGCGCCGGCCTGCTGGCCCCGCTGGTCTGGCTGTACTGCGGGCTGAAGGCCAACGAGGACCTGCTGGAGTTCCGCGTGGCGAGCAAGAGCGTCTACTAATCGGCATCCCCTCACGTGCTATAATCGGACCGCATCGGGCCGCCGTAGCTCAACCCGGCAGAGCACCGCACTTGTAATGCGGGGGTTACCGGTTCGACTCCGGTCGGCGGCTCCAGGATC
>JBBIOB010000070.1:0-12532 GCA_037443565.1 Armatimonadota bacterium
AGCGACGCCGCTTCAAACGCGCGCCAGACCGCCCCGGCCCGATACCCGCGACAAAGCAGGTTCCGGTACGCCGGAGGGTACAGAATCTCGTCAACGCGCTCGCCGAACCGGTCGAACATGCGCAGCGGCGGCGTGCCCATCCGGTCGACGGCCTCTGAGGCCGCGAGCCCCTCTTGCTCCCACCAGCGCTCGTACTCTTCGAGCTCGGACAGGATCGGGAGGTCGCCCAGCATCTCGCGCAGGAAGGCCGTGGGTGACAGCACCGTGGTCACATTCATCTGCATCATCGCGCTATCTCGGGCTATCGATCAGTGCGGAAGCGTCACCAATCCTTCGAGCATCGCCGCGGTGCGCAGCCGCTGATCCAACGTGACGAAGACGCCGGAACCGAGGCTTCCGGTCCAAACCAGCGCCGCCCCGAGCTGGAGCGCGTCTGAGGCGCGCAACGGATGCACACGCATCAGCCGCCCAGCCTGCTGCCGGACTTCTTCGACGGGCTGCACCTCGTGCCACGACTCGCTCAATCCTTGCACCACTGCCCGGGCGGCCGCTTCGCCGCTCAGATCCAGGATCCCCTCGCGCCGTAGCCTGGCAAACACCGACCAGCATTCGACCAGCGTCCCCCACCAGACGGCCATCTCCGGATCATGGTCAAGGAGTCCACGCACGGCCGCGGTCGCCTGCTCCGCCAGGCATAAGGGGATCACCGCCGATGAATCCCAAAACCTCATCGACCCTCGGCGCGTTCCTCAAGGAGGGCGGCAAGGCCACGCCCTGCCGGGTCGGCCGGTCTCGGCCAGCTCCAGAAGTCATCCGGGAGCGACCTGATGGGCGCTCTGATGATCCCCGCTCGGATGAGTTCATCCAACCGGGCATCGGCTCCCGCTTCGCCTGTGATGGGGGCAAGGCGTGCCACGGGCCTCCCTCGATCGGTCACAATGATCTCCTCGCCGGCCATGACGGCCTTGAGGTGCGCGCTGAGCCGGGCCTTCAGTTGGGCTATCGGCACGCGCTTCACGGGTTCACGGTCCTGTGATCCAGTTTCCGATCATGACTATTATAGACATTATTGGACGACCAGAATAGTCCATTTTCTACGGATGTCAGCTTTGTGAGAGGGATGCTGTTGCGCGCGTTGCCCTCGCGCGGTTAAGCCCAGCGTCGCCGGACCTTGTAGCGCCGGAAGCCCTTGACCGATGCCTCCAGGGCGACCCCAAGATAGAGCTCTTGGACATTGGGGTCGCCCTGGAGCCGTACGCTCGTGCCCTCGAGCACGATCCGGCCGCTCTCGAGCACGTAGCCGTAGTCGGCGACCGCCAGAGCCTGGCGGGCGTTCTGCTCTACCAGCAGGATCGCCGTGCCCTCGGCGTGGATCTGGCGGATGATCCGGAACATCTCCGCGACCATGCGCGGCGCCAGGCCCAGGGACGGCTCGTCGAGCAGCATGAGCTTCGGGCGCCCCAGCAGCGCCCGGGCGATCGCCAGCATCTGCTGCTCGCCGCCTGAGAGCGTGCCGGCAAGCTGTCCGCGGCGGTCGCGCAGGACCGGGAAGCGCGCTCCCATCGCGGTCAGGTCCGCGGTCACGTCGCGGTCGCGCCGCGCGTAGACGCCCAGGCGCAGGTTCTCCTCGACGGTCAGCTCCGGGAAGATCCCCCGACCCTCCAGGATGTAGGCGACGCCGAGCGCTGCGATGTCCTCTGGGTCCCACCCGTTGGCGCGACGCCCCATGACCTCGATGGTGCCCTTCTCTGGCTGATCGGGGATGAACCCCATGATCGTCTTGAGCAGGGTGCTCTTGCCCGCGCCGTTGGACCCGAGGATGGTCACGACCTGGCCGGCGCGGACTTCCAGCGAGATGCCCCGCAGCACGGTGAGGCGGCCGTAATACGCGGTCTCGACGTTGGCGACGCGCAGCAGCACGTCCACTACGCCGTCTCCCCCAGGTAGGCGCTGATCACCTGGGGATCGCGCTGCACGGCATCGGGCGGACCCTGCGCGATCTTCACGCCGTGGTCGAGCACCGCGATCCAGTCCGAGATGTCCATCACGATCTTGAGGTCGTGCTCGACCAGGACGATGGTGATGCCCCACTCTTCACGGATGTCCTTAATCCGGAACACCAGGTCGGCCTTCTCCTCCGCGGTCATCCCCGACGACGGTTCGTCCAGCAGCAGGAGGATCGGCTCGGTGGCCAGCGCGCGGCCGATCTCGACGAGGCGCTGCTGGCCCATCGGCAGGTCGCCGACCCGGCGGTGGCGGGCCGCCTGCAGGTCGAGGAAGTCCAAGATCTCCTCCACGCGGCGGCGGTGGCCGACTTCCTCGCGACGCCACCCGGGTGTGGCCAGGGCCGCGTCGAAGAGCGAGGCGCGCGTGTGCATGTGCCGGCCCAACAGCACGTTGTCCAGCACGGTGCCCAGGCGGAAGAGCTCGAGATTCTGGAACGTCCGGGCGATGCCCCGGCGCGCTACGGCGTCGGGCCGGCGGGGCAGCGGCGCGCCCTGAAACCGGAGCTCGCCGCCGTCTGGCCGGTAGAGCCCGCAGATGCAGTTGAACAGCGTGGTCTTGCCGGCGCCGTTGGGCCCGATGACCGACACGAGCTCCCGCGCGCCGACCGCGAGGTCGATGTCCTGGAGGGCGACAATCCCGCCGAAGGCGATGGAGAGGCCCGCGACCTCCAGCAGCGCCTGCTGCGCGCTCATCGCGCCGTGCACGGCGGCGGCAGGCGTGCGGGGACCGGCGACCATCGCCGGCCCCCGGCCTGCAGGCTCACCCACACCAAAGCAGCCGTTAGAACTTTCGGGGATACGTCCACCAGTCGCTCAGCTTCTGGTATTGGCCCCGCTCCGACTTGACCATGAACAGCCGGTTGATCCCCTGCCGGCTCTCCCTGGTGAACGTGACCCCGCGAATCACCTCGCCGTCCCAGTTCCTGATCGACTCCATGGCCTCCACCAGACGGTCCTTCGTCAGGTTGGGGCCCGCCCGCCGGACGCCCTCGAGGAACGGCTCGACGAACGACACGCCGGCGATTGCGTTGAACGGGTTGCGGGCCAGCGCCGGGTTGATCCGCGTGAGAATGGCGTTGACCGCGTCCACCTTGGGATCCTGTCCGATCAGGGGGATGTACGACGCCAGGTAGACGTTGTTCCAGGCGTCTCCGGCCAGGGCGAACATCACGGGATCAAGCAGCGTAAACGTGGATACCAGGGTCGGCCGGAAGCCGATCCGCGCGATCTCCCGCACGATGAGCGCGCCGTGGCGAGGGGTCGCATAGAGGATGAGGGTATCGGCACCTGACTCCTTGAGCTTCAGCGCCTGGGCCGCGACCTCGGCATCGGTCACCTCATAGGAGACCTGCGCCACCAGCCTGGCGGCCTTCCCGTGGACGCCGCGCTTGACCCCCAGCAGTCCCTGCTGGCCGTACAGGTCGTTCTGGTAGAACACGGCGATGTTCCTGGCCCTGAGGTTCTCGATGGCGTACGTGGTCAGGTAGACGCCCTCGTCGGTGTAGCTGGGATACGTGACGAACAGGTGGCGGTTGCGTTCCCGCATGCCGGCCCACATGTCTGCGCCGCAGGCCGGCGTGATCCAGACCACCCGGTTCTCGACCGCGTAGTCGCGCACGGCGAAGCAGTTGGCCGTGCCGATCTGCGAGACCAGGGCGAAGATCCCGTCGCGCTCGACCAGCTCCCGGACGTTGGCCACCGCCCGGGGTGGGAGATAGGCGTCATCTCTGATGATGAACCGGAACCGGCGGCCGTTGATGCCGCCCTGCGCATTGATGTGGCGGAGCCACGCGTCGATGCCGCCGCCAACACCGGTGCCCCACAGAGCGGCCGGTCCCGTCATCGGCATGGTGGTTCCCACCACGATCTCGGTCGGCGTGATCCCCCGCTCTGCGGGTTGGGCGGCGACGGTCATCGCCAGCCCGGCGACGACCACTGCGGCAAGGACCAGCTTGGACAGCCGTATCATGCTCACCCCTCCTCACGTGCGAAGTGCGAACGCGTGCTTCCTAACCGTCCAGATACCCTGCTAGACCCTCCGGTGGTACTCGCGCCCGAGCATGCCCTCGGGCCGGATCAGCAGCACCAGGATGATGACGGCAAACGCCATGGTCGTCTTGAACTTGAACGAGATGTACCCTGCGAACAGGCTTTCGGCGATGCCGAGCACGAATCCCCCGATCACCGCCCCAGGCAGGCTGTCCATTCCTCCCATGACCGCGGCGGCGAAACCCTTGAGGAAGGGATCGAGCATCATGAAGGGGTCGAGGTACACCACCGGCGCCAGCAGCACGCCCGCCGCGCCCCCGAGGGCGGAGGCCAGGCCCCAGGTGAGCGTGTAGATCCTCCGCGCGGGAATCCCCAGGGCCTGCGCCGCCTCGGGATGCTGGGCCACCGCCCGCATCGCCAGACCGAACCGGGTGCGCTGCACCAGCCCGTAGAGCAGGAGCATCAGGGTCACTCCGGCGGCGATTGTGCCCAGGCTCATCTCGCTGATGACGATGTCGCCCAGGCGATAGACCCGCGTATCCGAGAGGGGAAACGGGAAGACCTGGGTGTCGGTTCCCCAGAACGCCTGCATCGCCCCGCTGAGCACCAGCGCCAGGCCCAGCGTGAGCACGATCTTGCCCAGCAGCGAAGCCTCCTTCGCGGGGCGGATGATGAAGAAGAAGAAGGCGGCGCCCACCACCGCCGCCGCGGCCAGACCGCCGGTGACCGCCAGTGAGAAGGGGAGCGCCCGCGCCATGAGCATGAACGCGACGAAGGCCGAGGCCGTCGCCATGTCCCCGTGGGCGAAGTTCAGGACCCGGGAGCTCCGGTAGAGCAGGACGACCCCCAGCGCAACGAGCGCATAGAGGCTGCCGGTGGCGAGCCCACCCACCGCGTACTGCGCGACCTGCGTCACAGCGGCCATATCTTGAAGTAGTACTTGATGCGCAGCCATCGGCCGTAGAGGCCCCGGGGCTCGATCATCATCATCGCGATGATCGCCGCGCCGTAGACGATGGGGAGCCACTGTCGGAGTCCGCTCAGATAGTGCGGCAGCAGCGTCAGGATCACGCCGCCGATGATCGCGCCCGTGACGGTGCCCAGGCCACCGACGACGATCATAGCGAAGTACGTGATCGACTCGAGGAAGGTGAACGACTGGGGCTCGAGGTGCCGGAGCGCCTGAGCGATGATGGCGCCCGCGATCCCGGCATAGGCGGCGCTGATGGCGAACGCCAGCGTCTTGTACCACGTGAGGTTCACGCCGGTGACCTCAGCGGCGATGTCGCTGTCGCGGATGGCCGCCAGGGCCCGGCCGACGTGCGAGCGGGAGAGGTTGTAGGCCACCCACGCGAGGAAGACCGCCGCTCCCGCCGCCACGTAGTAGAGCTGCTGCGTCGGCGTGAGACCGGCGACGCCCAGCGAGAGCTGCGTCACCGGCAGCCCGGTCCGGCCGCCGGAAAGCGCGGTCCAGTTCGTCAGCACCTGGTAGACGGCGATACCGAACCCCAGCGTGGCGATTGCCAGATAGGGGCCGGCCAGGCGCAGGGCGGGCAGGCCCACGAGGAAGCCGGCGACCGCGCTGATGGCCGCCGCGCCGATCCACGCGGCGATCCACGGGAAGTCCAGACGGGCCATCAGCAACCCGGAGGCGTAGGCGCCGATGGCCACAAAGCCCGCGTGCCCCAGCGAGATGAGCCCGGTGGATCCCACGAGCAGATTCAGGCCGATGGCGACGATGACGTTGGCCGCCATGAGGATGAGGATGAAGACCAGGTAACCGAGCCCAAGCCGGAGGAGGAGAAAAGGAAGTATCGCAAGACCCGCCAGGAGGATGGCCACGGCCGTCCATCCGGCAGCCCCTTTGACGAGAAAGAGGTCCTCCTCGTAGCGTTCGACGAGGGTGCGGGCCACTGTACCGTAGCCGATTCGCGGTGCGGCCAGCCGCACCCTGCCGTCCCGCGCAAAGTGAGATTTCCGGTGGGGCAATGCGGCGGGTGGGCGGTCCCCGGAGCCTGTGCTATACTCCAAATCACCGTATGCTACGGGCCCCGGCGATCAGCGATCGCGCGGGTTACGCGTGTCTCAATGACAGGAAGGGGCGGGCCAGCGGTGGTCGTCAACAACCTGAAACTGCTCGTGGGCGGAGTGCAGCTTCGAGATGGCGTGACCACGATCACGGACATCCTCGGCAAGATGTTCGTCCGGGCGGGGCTGCATGTCCTGGCGATGGAGAAGGGCTACGCGTCCACGATCTACGGGGCGCACCAGTACGATCCCGTGGTGGTGTCTGAGACGCCCCCACGGGCGTGGGGGGACGACCGGACCGACATCCTGGTCGCCCTCGAGTACGACACCAATCCCGACGTGCCGGTCCAGCCGAACCGGGACACGCTGCTCCGCCACGGCGCAAACCTCAAGGACGGCGGCGTCCTCCTGTACGACAGCAGCACGAACACGGTCGATACGAGCGACCTGGAAGCCCGGCAGATCAAGGTCTTCCCGCTTCCGGCCCGCCAGATCGCGCTCCGCGAGCTGAAGCGGGAGGTCGTCAAGAACACGGTCGTGACCGGCGCGCTGCTCCGGCTGCTCGAGTTCGACATGGACTACCGGCTCTTCGGGCAGTACCTGGAGGAACGCTTCGCCAAGCGTAGCCGCGAGATCGTGGAGCTCAACCTCGAGGCGGCGCGCCGCGGCCGGGCCGTCATCGAGGAGATCCTGACCGCGCAGGGCTGGACGGATGTCGGCTACCGACTGGAGGCCCGCCCGCTCGAGCAGCCCATGCTGCTCGTCAACGGGAACGAGGCGCTGTCGATGGGCGCGATCCTGGCCGGCTGCCGGTACTACGCCGCCTACCCGATCACGCCGGCGTCGTCAATCTTGGAGTTCATGGAAGCGCACCTGCCCCGCTACGGCGGACGGGCAATCCAGGGGCAGAACGAGCGCGAGTCGATCCGCGCGGCCATCGGCGCCAGCGTCACAGGCGTGCGCGCCGCGGTGGGGTCCTCGGGCCCCGGCATCTCCCTGAAGGTCGAGGAGTTCGGCGTGGCCGGCATGAACGAGGTGCCGGTGGTCATCATCAACACCCAGCGTGCCGGACCCTCCACGGGCATGCCGACAAAGAGCGAACAGGGCGACCTGCACCTGGCGGTGCACGGCGGCCACGGCGACATCCCGAAGATCGTGCTCGCGGCCGGCACGATCGAGGAGTGCTACACGCTGGCCTTCGAGGCGTTCGACCTGGCCGACAAGTACCAGTGCCCGGTGTTCCTGCTCTCCGACCTGGCGATCGCCGACGGCCGGAAGAACCTGCCCGAGGCGTTCTTTGCGTCGAACCGCAGGCCGGTGGTCCGCCACGGCCTGCTGCGTGAGGCCGACTTCAAGGGCGACGGCTACCGGCGCTACCGGATGACCGACTCGGGCATTTCGCCCCGCAACGTCCCAGGCGTGCCGGGGCGCATCTTCAAGATGAGCGGGTCGGAGCACGACGAGGCCGGGATGGTCACGACCGATCCGCCCAAGCGCAAGGCGATGTACGAGAAGCGGATGCGCAAGATGGAGACCTACCTCAAGGAGGACGTCAAACCGCCCCAGGTCTTCGGATCTCCTGACGGCGTGCCGCTGCTGGCATGCTGGGGATCGACCAAGCCGGCGGCGCTGGATGCCCAGGCCCGGCTCCAGGCGGAGGGTCTGGAGACGTGCGTCATCCACTTCACGCACCTGTGGCCCCTGCCGGTGCACCTGGTGCGGCCGCTGCTGGCGCGCGGCTCCGCGGTCATCGTGGTGGAGGGCAACTTCTCCGGCCAGCTCGCCGACCTGATCCAGCAGGAATGCCTGCAGGAGACGCGGCGTATTCTCAAGTACAACGGGCGGCCGTTCTACACCGCGGATATCGTGGGGGGCGTGCGGCAGATCCTGGCCAACGGCGACCGCATCGTCCGCATCGGAGACCGCGCGCCCGAGGTCATGCTAGAAACCGTTCCGGAGGGGGACTGAGCCGTGAGTACGATGCCTGCGGCCGTCTCGGCCAAGATCTGGGATCAAAACGCGACACCCAAGCACCGCATCCAGTGGTGCCCGGGGTGCGGGGACTTCGGCGTGCTCGCGGCCCTCAAGATGGCGTTTGTGAAGCTGGAGCTCCTGCCCCACGACGTGCTGATGTTCGGCGGCATCGGGTGCTCGGGCCAGATTCGGAACTACCTCAACGGGAACGGGTTTCACGGTACGCACGGCGGCCCGCTCGCCTACGCCCTGGGCGCCGCCATGAGCAACCCAGACCTCACGGTCCTGGCCCTGGCCGGCGACGGCGATACGCTGGCGATCGGCATGGAGAACTTCATCCATGCCTGCCGGCGCGACCCCGATGTCACGATGATCATCATGAACAACGGCGTCTACGGGCTGACCAAGGGACAGAACTCGCCCACCGCCGGGCTCGGCCAGGACGTCGAGCGGTTTGCCGAGGAGCGCCCCCCGTACGTCGACCCGGTGCGCCTGGCCATCGCCTCAGGCGTGACGTTCGCGGCCCAGTCGTTCTCGGGGAACCCCAAGCACTGCGCGGAGATCTACGTCGAGGCGATCACCCACAAGGGCTTCGCGCTCGTGAACGATTTCTCGCCGTGTGTCACCTACAACAAGTTCAACACCTACGACTGGTACAAGGAGCACGTCGAAGAGGTTCCCACGGATCACGATCCGTCGGACCGGCGCGCGGCCTGGCAGTTGCTCGACGACTTCGACCAGCGCGGCAAGCTGCCGCTGGGGGTGATCTACCGCGCGCCCCGGCCCAAGCAGGGGTTTGGGCGCCTGCAGATCTGGGACGAGGAGTTCACGGGCGTCGATCCGTCCCCAATGTTCAAGCCCTTCATGTAGTGCGTCTCGTGCCAGGATCGCCGACAGGGCCCGCGGCGGCGCTATGCGCCGCCGCGACCTTGGGCTCGCTCCTCCTCGGCGAGCACCCGGCGCAGCGTCTTTCCGATCAACGACTTCGGGAGCGTCTCCCGGAACTCGACCATCCTGGGCACCTTGAACGGCGCCAGGTGGGCCTTGCAGTGGGTCAGGATGTCCTCGGCCGTGGCCTGCGCGCCGGGCCGGAGCACGACGAACGCCTTCCCGACTTCGCCCCTGTGCGGATCGGGTACGCCAACGAGCGCGGCTTCCAGCACCGCCGGATGGGCGAAGAGTACCTCCTCGACCTCCCGGGGGTACACGTTGAGGCCGCCGTTGATGAGCATCTCCTTCTTGCGGTCGACGATGTAGAAGTAGCCGTTCTCGTCCATCCGGGCGACGTCGCCGGTGTACAGCCAGCCGTCGCGCAGCACCGCCGCGGTTTCGTCCGGGCGGTTCCAGTAGCCGGCCATGACCTGCGGCCCGCGCAGGACGAGCTCGCCCACCTCGCCCGGGGGCAGCGTGCGGGTGCCGGTCTCGAGGTCGACGATGCGGGCGTCGGTGTCGGGCACCGGGAGGCCGATGCTCCCGGGCTTGCGCAGGCCCGACAGCGGGGTGACGTGGGTGACCGGGGACGCCTCGGTCAGCCCGTAGCCCTCGACGAGCACCCCGCCCGTGATCCGCTCGAAGCGCGCCTGGACCTCGGCGGGCAGCGCCGCGGCCCCGCTGATGCATGCGCGCACCGACCGTAAATCGTACCGGCTCACCTCGGGGGAGTTGACCAACGCATTGTAGAGCGTGGGGACGCCGGGAAGCTGCTGCGGCCGGTAGCGCCCGATGGTCTTCAGCACCACCCGGGTCTCGAAGCGCGGCAGGAGGATCATCCGGCTGCCGCGCACGAGGCTCCCGTTCATGCCGACGGTCATCGCGTAGGAGTGGAACAACGGCAGGACCACGATGACGCTGATCTGCTCGTCGGGCGGCCCGACGTACCACAGCGCCGACTGATGCGCGTTGGCGACCAGGTTGGCGTGGGTGAGCATGGCGCCCTTGGGCGTCCCCGTCGTGCCGCCGGTGTAGAGCAGCACCGCCAGGTCTTCGGGGCGCTGCGCCGCCCCTTCGGCCAGCGGTGGGGAGGCGCACAGCGCTCCGAAGGCATGCGTCGTCGCGTCGAAGGCGAGCGCCGGCCACTCGCCGTGCCGCCGCGCGCGCAGCGGGTAGAGCACGCGCAACAGCGGCGGGAGGTACTCGTTGATGCGTGTCACCACCACGTGCGCCAGCCGGCTCGACGCCCTGGCCGCCTGCACGCGGGCGAAGAACAGGTCGAGGGTCACCGCGATGGTCGCGCCGGAGTCGGCGAGCTGGTTGGCGATCTCCCGTTCGACGAAGAGCGGATTACAGGGGACCACGACGCCGCCGGCCTTGAGCGTCCCGAAGTAGGCGATCGGAAACTGCGGGCAGTTGGGCAGGTGGAGTGAGACGCGGTCGCCGGGCCGCAGGCCCAGGGCCCGCAGGCCCGACGCAAACCGGTCGGCCAACTCGCGCAGCGTCCGGTAGGTCAGCGTCCGGCCAAAGAACGTGACCGCGGCCCGGTCTGGGAACCGGGCCGCGGCGTCGTCGAGCAGGCGTTGCACAGGCATCCGGGGATAGTCGATCGTTTGCGGAACCCCGGGCTCGTAGTGCCGCAGCCAGGGGCGAGATTCAAAGAGCACCCGGGCGGTCATGTCAGACGACATACCGGCCGGCGCCGACGACCGCCTGCGCGACCTGCCGGCTCAGCGCCGCGGCATTGAGCGCCGGAATCTTGAGGAATCGGCGCAGCCCCGCCAGCATCGTCCGCAGCGTGTCGCCCTCTTCGGTCGCGGCCAGGATGCGTCGGGCCGTGGCTTCCATCCGTGGCATCGCGTCGTCGAGGTAGAGGCGGACCATCGCGGTCTGCAGGGCGGCGCTGCTGTCGCCGCGGCCGGCGGTCTTGGCCGCCCGCAGCACGGCGCTCTCGGTCGCGAACACCTCGATGGCCAGGTCGGCAATCCAGCCCAGGATCTCCTGGTGGCGCTCGAGGTCGGCCAGGTACTTCTGCGTCGCGGCGCCGGCGGCGAACAGCGTCGCCCGCCGCGCCGCGTCGATCAGGCGGCGCTCGTCGCCCAAGGGTCCGGTCAGGTCACCGTTGCCCCCCACCGCCGGCGAGAGCATCTCGCCGGCGACCTTCTGCGCGGCGGCCAGCAGCGGCAGCCGGCCCTTCTGCGCGCGGCGCAGCAGCATCGCCGGGATGAGGAGCCGGTTGATCTCGTTGGTCCCCTCGAAGAGCCGGTTGATCCGCGAGTCCCGGTAGGCCCGCGCGGCCGGGTACTCCTCGATATATCCGTAGCCGCCGTAGATCTGGACCATGTCGTCCACCACCAGGTCCAGCACCTCGGAGGCGAAGACCTTGTTGATCGAGCACTCGATCGCGTACTCCTCCAGCGCGGCCACGACCTGGGCGCTGTCCTGGTGCCGGCCGGCCAGCGCCTCGTTGACCAGGCCGCCGGTGCGGTAGGCCATGCTCTCGGCGACGAAGATCGCCGCGGCCATCCGCGCGAGCTTCTGCTGGATCAGCCCGAACTCCACCAGCGCCTTGCCGAACTGCTTGCGCTCCGCGGCGTAGCCCACCGCGTCGCGCAGCGCGTAGCGCGCCGCGCCGACGACGCCGGCGCCCAGGGAGAAGCGGCCCATATTGAGGATGTTGAACGCCACCTTGTGGCCCTGGCCGATCTCCCCGAGCACATTCTCGGCCGGGACCTGCGCCTGCTCGAGGAACACCGAGGCCGTCGACGAGCCTTTGATGCCCATCTTGTGCTCTTCCTCGCCGATGCTGAGGCCCGGGGTCTGGCGGTCGGCGATGAAGGCGGTATGGTGCTCGCCGTCGACCTTGGCGAAGATGATGAACACGTCGCCGAACGCCGCATTGGTGATGAACTGCTTCTGGCCGGACAGCGCGAAGGACGCGCCGTCGGCGCTGCGGACCGCCTTCGCGCGGATGGCCATGGCGTCGGACCCCGCGGTCGGCTCCGTCAACGCGTACGCGCCAACCCACTCGCCCGAAGCCAGGCGGGGGAGGTACTTCTGCTTCTGCGCCTCGGTCCCGAAGAACACGATCGGCAGCGTCCCGATGCCGCTGTGGGCGCCCGCGGTGACCCCGAACGCGCCCGCGGCGCCCATCGCGTCTTGATGACCAGGCTGGTGAGCTTGTCCAGTCCCTGGCCGCCGTACTCCTCCGGGACGTCGGCGCCGAGGAACCCCAGCTCCCCGGCGCGCCGGAGCAGCTGCCGGCAGAGCGCCCAGTCGTGGGCCTCGAGCTCCTTCGTCTTCGGCAGGACCTCCTGGTCGACGTACTCCTCCACCGTCTGCCGCACCAGGCGCTGGTCGTCGGTGAGCTCCTCGGGGGTGAACACGCCCTCGGGCGTGGTCTGGCCGACGAGAAACGATCCGCCCGGAACCGCGACTGTCGTCGTCTTGGTGTCCATCTGACCCACTCCTTCCTGAGACGATGCGACCTAGGGCAACTCGAAGATGCCGGCCGCGCCCATCCCGCCGCCGATGCACATGGTGACCATGCCGTAGCGCGCCTCGCGCCGGTGCATCTCGCGCAGCAGGGTCGTGGTGAGCTTCGC
>JBBIOB010000071.1:0-11905 GCA_037443565.1 Armatimonadota bacterium
CGGTGATCGAAAAGCAGATCGAGCAGTGCCGGATCTGCATCTTCGCGTCGACGATCGCCGCGGCGAGCGCCTGGGCCTCTTCAAGCGGGAGCCTGAGGATGTGGAATGCCAGCCGCTGGGCCGTTTTCGGGCCCACGGTCGGCATCTTCGACAGTTCGGTGATCAGCCGCCCCAGCGGTCCGGGATACTCCATGGGTATCGGCGGCGGGCGGCGCCGCGCCTCACAGGCCCGGAAGGCCGGGGATCTGCAGCCCGCCGGTGACGGCGCGCATCCGGTCTTCAGCCAGGACCCGCGCGTTGCGCTGGGCTTCATTCACCGCGGCCAGGACCAGATCCGACAGCATGCCAACGTCCGAAGGGTCCACAACCGACGGATCGATCACCAGCTCGATGAGCTCGCCGTGGCCGTTGGCCACCGCGCGGACCACGCCGCCCCCGGCCGTGGCCTCGACGCGCTCGGCGGCCAGTTGCTCCTGCATCCGCGCCATCTCGGCCTGCAGCTTCTGGGCCTGCTTCAGCATCTTGCTCATGTCGCCCATGCGCACGGGTCTGCCCCCTCGCCGGCCCCGCCTACGGCGCCGGCCGGTCGTCGAGGATCTCGGCGGCGAACACCTGCCGGGCGCGCTCGACAAACGAGACCTCGCTGCCAGCCACGCCGGCGTCGGCCCGGGGCTGCGGCTCCCCGCCGCCGGCCACCGCGTCGCCGCCGGCCACCACGGTACCGCCGGTTACCACGGCGCCGACGGCCGCCTGGATGGCCGCACTGTCCACCGCCGCCGTGGGCGCATCGTAGAGCATGCACCGGAAGCGCAGCGGCCGGGCCAGGATCCTGGACAGGGATGCTTCGACGATCTCCCGGTTTTCCGGGCGGTTCAGGTTGTCCAGGTGAAAGCTGTAGGCCGACCGCAGGCCGACCGTCAGCATGTCGCCCATGACCTCGAGCGGCGTGCCGTCGAGCAACAGGGCGTGGCAGAGCATCTTCGTGCGCTTGATGTCTTCGAGGACGCGCGCCCACTGCCGGCGGACCTCATCGATCGTGACGATGGCCGACCCGAGACTGGCGGCGGGCGCGCCATTGCCGTCGTCGCTGGCCGCGCTCGATCGCGGGCGCCGCCCGGGCGCCGGCTTAGGCGGCATGCTACGCGGCTGAGGAAGAGGCGACGCGTCAGGGCCCGGCCGCGCCGCGGCGCGCGGGGGTGTCGTCCCCGTATCCACCGCGCCGCCGGCCTCGAGCCGCTCTAGACGCGCCAGCACTCCTTCCATCGAGGGGTCCATCTCCGGCCGGGCCAGGCGGATCAACGCGACCTCCAGCGCCAGCCGTGGCTGCGTGCTCCAGCGCGCGTCGGTGGCCGCATCGTTCAGCACCCTCACGGCGCGCAGCAGATCGGAGACGCCGGCACCCTCGACCTGCGCGGCCAGATGCGCGTAGTGTTCCTGCGGCGCGTCCAGGATCTCCGCGGCCTGCGCCCCGCAGGTCTTCACCAGCAGGAGGTCGCGGAAGTGCTCGAGCAGCGTCCGGATCACCTGCCGGATGTCCTTGCCGGCGTCGGCGGCCTCCTGGGCCAGGCGCAGGGCGGCGGCCACGTCGCGGCGCAGGACGGCCTCGGCAAACGCCGCGGCGGCCTCTTCGTCCACCAGCCCCAGGACACTGGTGACCAGCGCCCGCTCGATCTGCCCGTCGGTGTAGGCGCTCAACTGATCGAGGACTGACTCGGCATCCCGCACCGAGCCGTCGGCTGTGCGGGCGATCTGCGCGAGCGCGGTGTCGGCGATCTGGATGCCGTCCTGCTGCGCGATGGTGCGCAGCCGGGCCGTGATCTCGGCAAACGAGACCCGCCGGAAGTCGAACCGCTGGCACCGCGAGAGCACCGTCGCAGGGATCCGGTGCGGCTCGGTGGTTACCAGGACGAAGACCGCGTGCGCCGGGGGTTCTTCCAGCGTCTTCAACAGCGCGTTGAACGCGCTCGTCGAGAGCATGTGCACTTCGTCGATGATGTAGACCTTGTAGCGGCCCTCAGTGGGCGCCAACACGATCTTCTCCTTCAGGTCGCGCACGTCGTCCACGCTCGTGTTGCTGGCGCCGTCGATCTCGATGACGTCCATGCTCACGCCCTGCGAGATCGCCACGCACTGCGGGCAGGTGTTGTCCGGGGTTGGCGTGGGGCCGCTGGCGCAGTTCAGGGCCTTCGCCAGGATGCGCGCGGTCGTGGTCTTCCCCGTCCCGCGGTGGCCGGCGAACAGGTAGGCATGGCTGGTGCGCCCGGCCCTGATGGCGTTCTGGAGGGTGCGCGTGATGCGCTCCTGCCCGATGATTTCGTCGAACGTCTTGGGCCGCCAGCGGCGATAGACCGATACGTGGGACACGACACGACACCTCGGCGCAGAGTATTTCGGCGCGCCGCGGACGGCTCCTTGCCCCTGGCAGACTGGCGGGCGACAGCGTACCATCAGAAGGAGTCCGTCTCATCGGATGTGTGATTGCGCATGAATCCGGCCGCCGTCTACCCTGTCCCGCCCACGTATCAGGCGGCGTTCTGGATCCTGGCGATTGCCGTCAGCGTCGGGCTCCCCCTGTACGTCCTCCTGTTTCGGCCGATCCGCGACCACGCGACCTGGGGGCTGAGCGAGATGGTCGCCATGACGGCCCTCTTCCTGCTGGCCCTCCCGCTCGCCGCCTCGCTGCTGGGCATCGAGATGCCGTTCAGCCTGCGGGACCTGTCAATTGTTGCGCTCATGCAGAATGTCCTGCTGGTCGGTCTCCCGGCCTACGTCGTGGTCAGCCGGTACCGGCTGCCGGCCTCCAGCCTGGGGATTCAGGCGCGGGATGCCCGGCGGCTGGCGATTGGTGGCATCGGGGCGGGGGCCGTCGCGATTCCGGTGTCGGCGGCTGGCGAACGGGCGGCGGTCTTCATCCTCGGCCTGATCGAGGGGCACGAGCAGGCGGCTCTGCGCGCGACCGCGGAGCACCTGCAGGATCCCCTGCTCCCGATCATCAATACGCTGGTCGGGACGGCGCCGGTCGTCTGGGTCTTCTTCCTGCTGTGCGTGGTCGTGCCGATCGGGGAGGAGGTCTTCTTTCGGGGCTTCGTCTACGGGGGGCTCCGGGGGCGTTGGGGCGCCGCCGCGGCGCTCGTGGTGAGCTCGCTGTTCTTCTCGGTGGTCCACCTGCAGCTCGTCCACGGGTTCCCGATCTTCCTGCTGGGGGTCATCTTCGCGCTGGTGTACGAACGGACGGGCAGCCTGGTCCCCGCGATCGTGGCCCACGCGGTGAACAACCTGATCGCGGTGCTCTCGATGTGGCGGGGCTGGGGGCTCTAGCCCCGGCGGCTCTCGAGCGCTCCGGCCGCCCCCAGCACGTGGAACCCGCTGTCGGCGAAGATGATGTTCCCGGTCACCGACCGGGAGAGGTCGCCGGCCAGGAAGACCGCCACATCCCCGACGTCTTCGGTCGTGACGTTGCGGCGCAGCGGCGCGATCTCCTCGAGCGCGTCGCGGAATCCGGTGATCCCCTTCACCGCGCTGGCCGCGAGCGTGCGGATCGGGCCGGCTGAGATGGCGTTGACCCGCACGTTGAGCGGGCCCAGCTCGGCGGCGAGGTAGCGCACCTCGGCCTCGAGCGCAGCCTTCGCGACGGCCATGACGCTGTACGACGGCACGACCTGGTGCACCGCGTTATAGGTGAGCGTCATGATGCTGCCGCCGCCGGCGGCTTCGAACAGCGGCCGCGCAGCGGCGGAGCACCGGATCAGCGAGTAGGCGCTGATGTCCATGGCCTGCAGGTACCCCTGCCTGGTGATCTCGGCAAACGGCCGCGAGAGCTCCTCGCGGCCCGCGTAGGCCAGGCAGTGCACCAGCACGTCGAGCCCGTTCCACTGCGTCTTGAGGCCGTCGAACGCCGCGCGTACCTCGTCGTCGGAGGTCACGTCACAGGGGAAAAGAGGAAACCGGTCTGCCCCGCCGATCTCGGCGAGCAGGTCGACCAGATTGCCTCTGAGCCGCTCGCCCTGATAGGTGAACGCCAGCGTCGCGCCCTCGCGGTGGAACGCCCGGGCGATCCCCCAGGCGATGCTGCGGTTGTTTGCGACGCCCATGATCAGGGCGCGTTTCCCCTGGAGGAGCATTCCGCCATTACCTCCCGTACCACTCCTGGTACCACTTCTTGAGCATCGCGATCTCCTGCTGCTCGATCCGGGTGACATCGCGGGCCAGGGTCTTGAGGTCGGCGTGCGCCCCCCTGGCCACCGCCGCCTCGGCCACCGCGATGTTGTGCTCGAACCGCTCGATCATCAGCGTCATGTAGCGGCGTTCCAGTTGTCCACCCCGAAGCTGCCGCATCTGCGTGACGTGCGGCGTGACCACGCCGACGCCCCGCCGGCCCGGCGCCGCGCCCGCGTCCTTGAGGAAGGCCAGGAGGCGCTTGACGTGCGCGCCCTTCCGCTCGATCAGCCGCTGGTTCCACTGCAGCAGCGGCGGATGGTCGGCGTTGAGGGTGGCCGCGTAGGCGATCTCGATGTCCTCCTCGAACCGCGGGATGAACTCGCGCATGACCGCGAAGTCCAGGTCCCGGCCGGCGAGCCGCGAGAGGCTTGCCAGCGTCGGATTGGGGGTCGGCGTGGGAGAGGGGCGCGGCGAAGGCGCCGCGAGGGTGAGGGTCGATCCTGCGACGGTGACGATCACGATGGCCGTGACTGCGAGTGCGAGCCGGATGCGCATACCACACCTCGCTGATGGGATTCTCTCCGGCCGTGGCTAGTATTCGGAGCCGTAGGCGCCTGCCCTGCTGCAGCGGCCGGGGGAAGTGACGTTCAGAGAGGAAGATGCCCAAGTCGGCTGGAAGCACCAGCCCATGCTGCGGCGCGAGCGCACCCCTGTGCTGCTCCTGACCATCGGGGTGCTCCTGGCGCTGCTGAATCTGTCCTGGCTTGCGACACCGTATGCAGGACCGTCCGCGTGGGATGGAGATCCGCGGTTCTCCGTCGACCGCGCGTGGGACGACGTCACGACCCTGGCCACGCGGTTCCCCCGGCGGTGGTCGGGCTCCGCCGATCGCGCCGCCGCAGCCGACTGGCTCGCCGAACGGCTGGGCGACGCCGGGCTCCAGGTGCGGCGGGATACCTTTACCGCCGCGCTGGGGGAGCCCGAGCCCGTGACGCTCGAAAACGTGTGGGCCATCAGCCCGGGCACCGACCGCGCAGACGAGGTCGTCGTCGCGGTGGGCAACTACGACATGGCTCCCACGAGCCTCCAGGCGGCGAGCGACACCGCGGGACACGTAGGCGTGCTGCTGGAACTGGCGCGGGTCATCCACGCCGTGCCGCACCGCCGCACGGTCGTCTTCCTGTTTCCCGACGGCGAGGAGTGGGGGATGCTCGGCGCCCGCCGCTTCGTCCAGACCTTCCCGAATCGCGACCGGATCGTCGCGGCGCTGAGCATCGAGGATCTCGACGTCGGCGGCTTCGCGGCGCTGCGCGTGGACGGGATCGGGCAGTTCCGCGGGTTTGCTCCGATGTGGCTCCGCGCGCTTGCGGCCGACGCCGCGCGGCGCGAAGGGTATCCTACCGACGAGGTGCCGCCGCTGGTCGAGTGGCTGCAGCGCTCGGTGCTCGTCTCGTTCACGGACCAGGGCCCGTTCCTCGGCGCCGGCGTCCCGGCGATCCAGTTGGGCGGCCGCGGCGACGATCCCGCGCTGCAGCGGGCGGTGTATCACCTACCGGACGATACCATCGACCACATGCGGCCCGAGTCGGTCGGGGCCTACGGCCGGATGCAGGAGCGCATCCTGCGCGCCATCGACGACATGCCCGCCCCACCGCGGGAGTCCGACGTCTACCTGCGGCTGCGTCCCGACCGCGTCGTGCCCCGAGGCCGGCTGCTGCTCGCGCAGATCGCCGTGTTTCTGCCGCTGCTCGCCACCGTGGTGCTCAGAGCCGTCGGCAGCCGGATGACGGCGGCGGCGGTGGCGCGGACGACACTCGAGACCGGCGCGGTGCTCCTGGTGCTGCTGGCCGGACTCGCGGCGGTCAAGACGTTGCCGGTCGCGGGGCTGGTGCCGGTCTACGAGCTCTATCCGGCGACCTCACGCCACCCATTCCTCACCGACGTCCACTGGATGGCGGTCGCAGCGGCCTTCTTCACCATCGCTCTCGCAGCGTGGCTGGTGCGCCGGGCCTGGAGGGCTCTGGCCGGCGCAGGAGTGCCTGGCGAACCTGCTCGCATCTCAAGGGCGCTCCGCCTGCTGGCGGTGACGAGAGCGCCGGGGATCGGGCGGGGCAGTGACGAGGATCGCTCGATCGCCGCCCTGCTCGCGCTGTTGCTCGCCATCGCGGCCGTCGCCCTGATCGATAACCCCTTCGGCGCGGTCACGTTCCTGGTGCTTCCCGCGATGCTGTGGATCCACATCGAGCCGGGCGGATCGGTGTTGCGGCGCCTGTGGACCGGCCTGCTGGTGGCCGCCGGGTTCCTGGCGCTCGCGGCGCTCATGTGGCAGTACGCGCAGGTGCTGGAGATCGGGTGGGCCATCCTCTGGTACCTGATGATGGGCGTCGCCTATGGTCAGTTCAGCCTGCTGCGCATCGTGCTGGCCCTCGCGACGGCGGCCATCGGGTTGAGGCTGCTGGCCGTCGGGCTGCGGTCGCGCGGGTAGCGGAGTTCAGTCGCCGCCGTTCGCCTCTCGGGCAGGCAGGAATCACGCCTAGGCTTGTCAAAACCTAGAATGTCTAGTCGTATAGACATTATCATGGGAACCCTGTCGACACCCGAGACGTCCGCTCCCAACTCCCCAATCCCTGTGTACCTCCGGATCGAGCAGGACATCCGGGCGCTCATCGATTCCGGCGCGCTCCGGGCCGGGGACCGTATCCCCACCGAGGATGAGCTGTGCGGCCGCTACGGCGTAGCCCGGATGACGGTCCGGCACGGGCTCAGCCGGCTCGTGGCCGCGGGCATCCTGGTGCGACGACGGGGTATCGGGACATTCGTGGCCTCGCCGAAGATCGAGCGCGTGGGCAACCGGCTGCTCGGCTTCGAAGAGGACGCCAGGGCCCACGGCGTGCGGCCCCACACCGAGGTGCTGCGCGCGGAGTGGACGCCCGTGGCCGGTGAGGAGGCCGGGCTGCTTCAGATGGGGTCCGACGAGCAGGCCTTCCGCGTGGATCGCCTGCGCCACGCCGACGGCGAGCCGATCGCGCTCAACACCATTCTCCTTCCGCCTGCCACGGGGCGGGCCGTCCAGCATCTCGACTTCAACCGCTCGCTCTATGCCCTGGCAGCCGAGGTCCTCGGCCAGCCGGTCGCCTATGCCGACCAGCGCGTCGAAGCCGTGACGGCCGATGCCGGACAGTCGGCGCTGCTCGGCACCGACGAGGGCGCCGCGCTGCTCAGAATCCAGCGCGTCACCTACCTGCGGGACGGCCGGCTGCTGGGGCTGACGCGCACCCACTACCGGGGAGATCGCTACTTCATCGCGCTCCGCGTCGAGCGCTGAGGGGAGGACGCCAATGCACAGAATCGTGCCCCTGCTCACCGCCGCGATCCTGGCGGTGCTGCTCGTGGTTCCCTCGTTCGAGGTCCCTGTGGGTGCGCAGATGCGCTACCCCGCCGACGTCGACGCCTGGCTCAAGCAGGCGCAGCTCGGTCCCTACGCGCCGGCTCGCGAGGACTGGCGGGCGGTGCATCAGGCCGCGCGCCGCGAGGGCAAGGTGACGGTGTACACTAGCTCATCGCGGGTGCCCGCGCTGAAGCAGGAGTTTGAGGCCATGTTTCCCGGCGTGGAGCTCGAGGCGTTTCAGCTCGGCACCGCGGGGTCGATCGACCGCCTGGAGCGCGAGCATCGGGCCGGCATCTTCAACGCCGATGTGATCCACGCCTCGGGCTATGCGGCCCAGTACCACCGGTTGTTCCGGCGGCACATGATCGTCCCCTACGTGCCGCCCGAGCTTGTGGCGGTCGTGCCCAAGGAGTTCCGCGAGCCGCTCGTCGCGCAACGGCTGGAGGCGCGCGGGATCTTCTATAACACGAAGGCGTCGGCCCAGCCGCCGATCACCTCGCTGTGGGACCTTACGAAGCCCGAGTGGCGCGGCCGCCTGTCGATGGTCGACCCCATGGTGGATGCGTCGACGCTGGACTTCATCACGCAGCTCGTCGGCAGCGCCCTGCCGCTGGCCCGCGACTACGAGCGCGTCTTCGGGCAGCGCCTCCGCCTGACGACCCCCAACGCCGGTTATGAGCTGCTCAAGGGCATCCTGGCCAACCGGCCCCGGTTCTTCCGCCGCCACGGCGACGCGCTCCCGGTGGTCGGCGATCCCAACGCCGCGGAACCGCGCATCGGGATCTCGATGGTCTACTCCCAGCTCCGCGACGTCAAGGATCCGGCCCGGGGCAACCTGCAGGCCTGGCCCGTGACGCAGGCGACGCCGTACGCCGGCATGTCGTATCCGAGCTTGATGAACATCACCGTCCGCTCGCAGCATCCCAACGCGGCGAAGCTGCTCATCCGCTTCTTCTTCGGCGATGAGAAAGGCGGCCAGGGGATGGCGCCGTTCATGGTGCCGGGCAACTGGCCGGCCCGGACCGACGTGCGCCCGCCCGACGATCCGCACTGGATTCCCTACGAGAAGATCGCGTTCAAGATCATGGATCCCGAGGCGATCTGGCGCCTCCAGACCGAGGTCCAGGACTGGTGGATAGCGAACGTGCGGTAGCCGTCGCGCCGGCGAGGGCCGCGCGGTGGGTGGGGCGGCGGCTGCTCGCGCCCCAGGCTGTCCTCGCGGTCCTCCTGCTGGTCGTGCTGGCCTACCTGGTCGTCGCGCCGCTGTTCGCGGTCGTGACGACCTCGCTGATCTGGCAGCCCGCCGACACCCGCCTGACGGGCGTCGACGTGGAGGTCGGGCGCTTCACCCCCTACCACTGGCAGCGGGTCCTGGCCAGCCCGCTCACGCGGAATCTGATCGTGCTGCCGCTGCTGCGGACGCTGGCCGTGGCGCTGGGCGTGATGGCGGTGGTGACGGTCGTCGGCGCGGCGCTGGCCTGGCTCGTGGTGCGCACCGACGTCGCCTTCAAGGGCGCCATCGCCACGCTCTCGGTGCTGCCCTACGTGCTGCCGTCGTGGACGATCGCCCTGGCCTGGCTGACCCTCTTCCGCAATCAGGGGGTCGGGGCGCCGCGGGGATTCCTGGAGTACGCGCTCGGCTGGCAGGCGCCGGAGTGGCTGGTCTACGGCGCGGTGCCGATCATCATCGCGCTCGGCATCCACTACTTTCCGTTCGGCTATCTCTTCTTCGCGGGCGCCCTGAAGAACCTGAACACCGAGCTCGAGGAATCGGCCGACGTCCTCGGGCTGAGCCGCTGGCGGACGCTGGTCCGGATCACGTTTCCCATCATCATGCCGGCGATTCTCTCGGTACTGCTGCTGGCCTTTGCGCGCAGCATCGGCACGTTCGGGACGCCGGCGATCCTCGGCCTGCCGGTCCGGTACTACATGGTGGCCACGCAGATCTACTCGCTCAACCTGACGGGGCGCGAAGGGCAGGCGTATGTCCTGGCGCTGGCACTCATGGCCATCGCGTCGATCGGCCTCTACCTCAACTTCAAGGTGCTCGGCACCCGCAAGTCGTTCGACCTGGTCTCGGGCAAGGGCGGGCGGTCGCGCATCGTGAAGCTGGGCGGGTGGCGGATCCCGGCGGGCGCCGGCACGCTCCTGTTCCTGGCCGCGGTGGGGCTCTTCCCCCTCCTGCTGCTCGTCTGGTCGAGCCTGATGACCAACCAGGGTGACTACAGCCTGGCCAACCTGTCGCTGCACCACTGGATCGGCGCGGGCCGGCCGGGCATCAACGACGGCGAGCCCGGTGTGCTGCGCAACCCGCTCAACGTGATCGCCATCTGGAACAGCGTCCGGCTGGGGCTGCTCGCCGGGTTCGCCTGCGGGGGGCTCGGGCTGCTGATCGGCTACCTGGTGGCGCGCATGCGCGGCAGCCTCACGGTCCGCTTCATCGAGCAGGTCTCGTTCGTGCCGATGCTGGTCCCCTCGATCGCGTTCGGCGCGATCTACCTCTCCCTGTTCGGCCGGGGTGGGCCGCTGGCGCCGGCGCTCTACGGCACGTTCGCGCTGCTCCTGCTGGTGACCATCGGCAAGCAGCTTCCGTACGCGGCCCGCGCCGGGATCAGCGCGCAGATGCAGGTGTCCAAGGAGCTCGAGGAGGCCGCCAGCGTGCTGAGCGTGCCGTGGCACCGGCGGTTTGCCCGGATCCTGTTCCCGCTGACCCGGCCGGCATTCCTCGCCGGCGCCCTGATCGTCTTCATCACCACGATGCGTGAGCTCTCGCTCTACATCATGCTGGTCACCCCGCGGATTCGCCTGATGGCCACGCAGGCGTTCTGGTACACCGAGGTCGGCTTCCGGCAGCTCGCCGACGCCTTCACCGTGCTGCTGGTGGTGGTCATCCTGGTGGTGACCGGGCTCGTCAACCTTCTGAACCGGCTGTCGGCCGGCAGGGTCCGGGGCGCGTCATGAGAATCGCCGTCCGCCATCTCACCAAGCGATGGGGCGCGGTGACCGCGGTTGACGACGTGACGCTCGAGCTGGAGGCGGGCGGGTTCACGACGCTGCTGGGACCGTCGGGGTGCGGCAAGACGACGATGCTCCGCATGATCGCCGGGCTCGAGGAGCCCTCCTCCGGCGAGATCCGGATGGACGACCGCTTGGTGTATTCGTCAGCCGAGATGGTCAACGTGCCGCCGGGGCGGCGCCGCCTTGGGCTCGTGTTCCAGTCGTATGCGCTGTGGCCGCACATGACGGTGTTCCAGAACGTCGCGCTCGGCCTGGCGCAGCAGGGCGCGCGGGGCAGCGACCTGACCCGACGGGTGCGCGAAGCCCTGGACCGCGTGCGTCTGCCGGGCATGGAGGAGCGCTATCCCTCCGAGCTGTCGGGCGGGCAGCAGCAGCGCGTGGCTATTGCCCGCATGATCGCCGTGGAACCGGCGATCCTGCTGCTGGATGAGCCCCTGTCGAACCTGGACGCGAAGCTCAGGCTCGAGATGCGCGCCGAGCTCAAGCGTCTGCACCACGACCTGGGGATGACGGTCGTCTACGTCACGCACGACCAGATCGAAGCGCTCACGCTTTCGACGAAGATCGCGGTCATGGACCGCGGTCGCGTCCTGCAGTACGACGAGCCCGATGTGGTCTACCGCCTGCCGGCGACCCGGTTCGTGGCGGAGTTCACGGCCAACCCGGTGATGAACTTTATCGAGGTGGATGTCTCGGGACAGGGCACCGTGGTCGTCCCGGGCGCCTTCGCCTTCACGGTCGACGGCATTGTGCCTCGCCCGGGGCGCTACCTGCTCGCGGTCCGGCCCGAGGACTGCCGGGTCTTCGAGGCCGCGGCGCCCCGCACGGTGCCCTTCCGCGTCTACGCCGACCTCTCCGCCGGGCCCGACCAGTTCCTGCAGGTGCGCTCCGGCGGCATCCAGTTGACCGTGCGGACCGAGGGGCGCCTCAGAGTCCAGTCCGACCAGGAGGTGCACATCGCGTTTGCCGGCGGGCACCTCCACTTCTTCGATCCGCAGACCGGCGAGCGGGTCGGCGCAGCCGCAGCCGCGCCGGCGCGTCCAGCCGTGTCATCCGCGGCCGCGCCGCCCGGCCTTGAGGCCGGTCGGCAGGTGCCCTCGTGACGGCAGGCGGCGGGGCGCCTACCGCGCACGCCGCGCTCCGCGGCGTGCGCAGCTATCTGTTCGACCTCGACGGCTGCATCTGGTACGGTGGCACGCCGGCTCCGGGCGCCGTGGCGCTCGTGGCGGCCCTGCGGGGCGCGGGACGCGGGGTCTTCTTCCTCACCAACGTCTCCGGCGCCACCGGTCCCGCGCTTGCCGCGCGGCTGAGCCGCGCCGGCATCGAGACCGACCCGACGAC
>JBBIOB010000072.1:0-11828 GCA_037443565.1 Armatimonadota bacterium
CGATCCGCACGGGTTCGGGTGCGGGACGGCCGGCGGGCCTCGGGGGCGCCTTGGGTTCTGCAACCGGCGCCGGCGGCTCGGCCTGTGCGGCCGCAGGGACAACAGGAACCTGCGGGACCGGCGGTGCCGGTGGAAGCACTTCAGGAGGTGCCTCAACCGGCGCGGGCGGCTTTGATGGAGCCTCGACCGGAGGCGGCACCTCAACCGCCGGCTGCGGTGCGGCGACCGGCGCCGGGATGGCGATCTTGCGCATGCCCAGGATCCGCTCACCGGTCGGTGTCTTGCTCTCCGGCCGGGCCGGGCGGGGCGGGGCCGGCGGCTGGACGGGCGGCGTCGGGGCGACCGATGCGCCCTTGCGCCCCTTGGGGCGGGTGGCCGCCACATGGGCGCGTACGCGTTCCTCGGCGGTCATGGTCAGGCTGCTGCTGTGGCTCTTCACCGGCAGCTTCAGCAGCGCCAGGATGTCCATGGCCTCCTTGGCGGTCAGCCCGAGTTCCCGTGCGAGCTCGTACACCCGCATGCCGCGGCCTCCCTATGCAGACCCAAGACCTGTCTTCGCCACCTGCGCCCCTGGGCCCGCGATCACCCGCAGCCCCGACGCCACCGCCTCAGGCACCGGCACCTCCAGCGCCCGCTCCAGACGCCGCTCGCGCAGCGCGACCTCAACGCAGGCGGCCGACGGGCAGACGTAGGCGCCCCGACCCGATACCTTGCCGCCCGGATCCACGCGTAGCTCCCCGGCCGGCGTCCGCACGACGCGGATCAGCTCACGCTTGGGTCGCATCTCGCGGCATGCCACGCACTGTCGTTGTGGAACGTGCCGGGTCCTCGGCATGGCCTCCTGCTACGGCGACCCCTCGGGGGCCGCCGGGGCGGTTACGGGCTCGACCTCCGGCTCCGCGGGCGCTTCGGCCCGCGCCTCGTCCGCCGGCGCAGCCGGCATCGGTTCCTCTTCAGGCAAGTCCACGAAGATCTTCTGCGCTTCGATCTCGCGAATCTGTGTCTCGCTCTTGATGTCGATCCGCCAGCCCGTGAGCTTGGCCGCCAGTCTGGCGTTCTGGCCTTCCCGGCCGATCGCCAGGGAGAGCTGGTGGTCGGGCACGATGACCAGCGCCGTCTTCGTCGCCTCGCTGATCTCCACGCGTACCACCTTGGCCGGAGAGAGCGCCGCGGCCGCGAACTGCGCCACGTCGGGGTTCCAGGCGATGATATCGACCTTCTCCCCGCGCAGCTCGTCGACGATGGCCTGGACGCGCGACCCCTTGGGGCCGACACAGGCGCCGACCGCGTCGACGTTGCGGTCGCGCGAAGCCACCGCGATCTTGCTGCGCATGCCGGCCTCGCGGGCAATCGCCTTGATCTCGACGATTCCCTCGTACACTTCGGGGACCTCGATCTCGAACAGGCGCTTGAGCAGGCCCGGGTGGGTGCGCGAGACCACGATCTGCGGCCCGCGCGTCCCCTGGCGGACCTCGACCACGTAGGCCTTCACGCGCTCCCCCTGCCGGTAGCCCTCGCGCGGGATCTGCTCCGGCGGCGGCAGGACGGCCTCGATGCGGCCCAGGTCGAGGAAGACGTTCTTCCGCTCGATGCGCTGGACGATGCCGGTGACGATGTCGCCCTCGCGGTCGCGGAACTCCTTGTAGACCAGCTCGCGCTCGGCTTCCCGCAGCCGCTGGACTACAACCTGCTTGGCAGTCTGCGCGGCGATCCGGCCGAAGTCCCTGGGCGTCACCTCGACCTCGACCATCTCCCCGGGTTCTGCGGTGGGATCCCACTCGCGCACCTGCGCGAGGGCGATCTGGGTCGTGGGATCGTCGACGTCCTCCACGATCGTCCGCACCTGGTAGGCGCGCATCTCGCCCGTCTGGCGGTCCATCTCGATCCGCATGTTTTGGGCGGTCGCGCCGAAGTTCTTCTTGTAGGCGGACAGCAGGGCGGCTTCGATCGCCTCGACGATCACGTCCTTGCTGATGCCCTTCTCTTCTTCGATCTGGTCGAGCGCGCGGAGCAGCTCGGCGTTCATCTCCCAGCGTGCCCTCCTCTGGCGAAGTCCTCTCGCAGATCGTCCATGTCGACGGCGAGCCGCGCGCGGGCGATCTCCGCCAGCAGCAGGCGCGTCACCTGACCGTCCACATCCAGGGCGACCTGCTCGCCCTGCAGGCCGAGCAGCCGTCCCTTCCACCGGCGCCGGCCCTCGACCGGCGCATACGTCGTCACCTCAACCTTCCGACCCGCGAACCGCACGAAATCGGCTTCGCTGTAGAACGGCCGGTCGAGTCCCGGCGAGGCCACCTCGAGGGTGTAGGCGTGGGGGATCGGGTCGTGGAGGTCGAGCGCGCGGCCGAGCTCTTCGGCCACGTTGGCGCACCGGTCGACAGTAACGCCCTGCTCGCTCTCCACGCTCACGCGCACAATGGTCCGGGCGCCCTCACCCAGCACCTCGAGCCCGGCGAGCCCCAGGCCATGCCGCGCGGCCACGCCCGCGGCCAATCGCTCTACCTCTGCCGCCCACGCGGGGCGCCTCATCGTCTCGCCTCCGTCACCGCCGCCATAAAAAACGAGCGGGCCCGTTCACCCACTCGCACCACACATCCCGGCGGAGAGCCGGTCGTCTACCTTGCAGCAGGTTCCATGCGTGATGCTAGCACACCTTCCGGCACGCAGGCAAGGCCCTGCAGACCGGTCACTCGGCCCGATGAGGATGCGGTTGCCATCGCGCCAGTAGTGTGGCGAGACCGGAGAAGAGATCCTGCGACCAGGACGCTACGGATACAAGCGGTTCAGCAGCCGAGGAAACGGAATCGTCTCCCGGACGTGCTCCAGCCCGCAGATCCATGCCACCGTGCGCTCGATGCCGATGCCGAATCCCGAGTGTGGCACCGAGCCGTAGCGGCGCAGGTCCAGGTACCACCGATAGGGCTCGGGCGGCAGGCCGTGTTCGGCCAGGCGGCGCTCCAGCAGCGCCAGGTCGTGGATCCGCTGGCCGCCGCCGATGATCTCGCCATAGCCCTCGGGCGCCAGGAGGTCGGCGCCGAGCACGACCTCGGGTCGGGCCGGATCGGGCTGCATGTAGAACGCCTTGCACTGCGTCGGATAGCGGTGGACGAAGACCGGCCGGTCGAACGCCGTACTGACCGCGGTCTCCTCGTCGCCGCCCAGGTCGTCGCCCCAGGCGACCTGTAGCCCCCGCTCCTCGAGCAGCCGGAGCGCGTCGTCGTAGGAGATCCGCGGGAACGGCGCGACCACGCGCTCTAGCGGGGTCGTGTCTCGCTCCAGCACGGTCAGCTCCTGGCGGCACCGGTCGAGCGTGCGCGCGACGACGCCCGCGACGAAGTCCTCGGCGAGCGCCATGTACTCGTCCAGCTCCATGAACGCGGCCTCGGGCTCGAGCATCCAGAACTCGATGAGGTGCCGGCGGGTCTTGCTCTTCTCGGCGCGGAACGTAGGGCCGAAGCAGTACACGCGGCCGAACGCCATGGCCGCGGCCTCGTTGTAGAGCTGTCCGGACTGCGTCAGGTAGGCGGTGCCCTCGTCGAAGTATTCGGTCGCAAAGAGCGTGGTCGTCCCCTCGGCCGCTGCGGGGGTGAGGATCGGCGCGTCGACCCGCAGCCACCCGTGGTCATCCAGGTAGTCGGTCATCGCGCGGATGACCTCGGCGCGGACGCGCATGATGGCATGCTGCCGCCGGCTGCGCAGCCACAGGTGCCGGTGGTCCATCAGGAACTCGACACCGTGCTCCTTGGGAGTGATGGGATACGGAGCGGCCTCGTAGACGATGCGCAGGCCGGTGACCGAAATCTCGACGCTACCTGGGGCGCGGGGATCGGCGCGCACAGTGCCGGTCACGCTCAGGCTGCTCTCCTGCGGCAGCCGGTCAGCGGCGGCAAAGACCTCGTCCGGCACGTCGGCCCTCGACATGACGGCCTGGACGATCCCCGTGCCGTCGCGGACCTGCAGGAAGTGGATCTTGCCGCTGCTGCGGCGTCCGTAGAGCCAGCCGCGCACCTCGACGGTCTGCCCGACGTGCGCGGGCAGCGCCTCGATCGTCACCAGAACCGCACCTTCACTCACGGGTCTCTCCTCCACGATGAACAGGAAGTCATGCCGGAACGGGGAAGCATCAGCCGGAGCGCCGGCATGCCTCTTTCGCCTTCGACCCTGCTGATCTTCGACTTCGACAACACGCTCATCGATTCCCAGATCGACTTCACCGCGCTGCGGGCGGCGTTGATCGACCTGCTGGAGGCCGCGGGCGCGCTGCCGGCGGCCCGCGCGGAGCTGATGCGGCGTCCCATTCTCGAGCTCGTCGAGTGTGGCGACGCCGTCTCGCCCGACCTGGCGCGCGCAATGTGGGCCGCCATCGAGACCCACGAAGCGGCCGGGCTCGAGCGCGCCGCGGCGATGCCTCACGCGCACGACGTGCTGGCCGCGCTGGCCGCCAGGGGCTACCGGCTGGCCCTGCTGACCAACAACGCCCGGCCCGCCACCGCTCGGATCCTGGGCGTGCTCGGGCTGGCGCCTCTCCTTCACATGGTCGTCACCCGCGACGATGTGCCGCGGCTGAAGCCCGATCCTGGCGGCATCCAGCTCATCCTCGCGCGCCTGGGACCGGTCCGGACGGCCTATCTGATCGGGGATTCGTGGATCGATGGGTACGCCGCCGCCGCGGCCGGGATCCGCTTCGTCGGATTCGGTCCCCGCCGGGCCGAGGTCGAGGCCCGCGGGGTCCGTGCCTGGGCGTGGGTGATCGACCTGCCCGAGCTGCTGGCGCTTGCCTGGGACGCGTGACTACCAGAGGTGCGCGAACTTGGCCGAGAAGCGCCGTTCCATCTCTTCGCGGTTCAGGTTGTAGACGGGGCAGTCGCGCAGCATGCAGACGTGCAGCGCCTGGTTGCAGTACGCGTCCGGGACCTCCCAGCACGCCGCGTTGACGTAGTACGCCGCGCACACGCCCTTGCGGGGATGCACGCCCGATGCCTCAGACGCCACGTGCCGGAGCGGAGCGGGCGGTGAGACCCTGGCCGGAGCCTCGGGCGCAGCGACTTCGGGTTCGACAATCGGCTGGGGCCGCACGAACGGCTCCCGCACGAGCTTCAGGATCGGCCGGTCGGGCCGCTCCTCGGGCGTCTCGTCGGGCGCCGGCGCGTGGGGCTGCGCCTCGCCCGAGAGCGCCTCCATCTCGCGCGAGGTGACCTCGATCAGATCCCTAACGCCGCGCCGGAGCTCCTCGCGTGCCTTGGGCATGGGCGATCACCTCGTGAGCAAGACTGGCATACTCTTTCGCGCCGCGCGACTCGGGGTTGGTCACGAACAGCGGCACGCCCTTCATCGACGACTCGACGAGCTTGATGTTGAAGTGAATCGTCGACTGGAAGACTCTGTTCGGGAAGAACTCGTGAATGCCCGCCAGGATCTCTTTGCTGATCGTCGTGCGCGAGTCGTACATCGTGGGCAGCACGCCGAGGATCTCGACGTGGTGGCCTACTTCCTCCCTGACCATCTTCAACGTCTTGAGGAGCTGCCGCATGCCCAATAGCGCGTAGTAGTGCGTCTGGATCGGCACGATGATCGCCTCGCAGGCCACGAGCGCGTTCAGCGTCAACAGCCCCAACGACGGCGGCGTGTCGATCAGGATGAAAGCGTAGCGCTCGCGGATCGGCGCGATGCGCCGGCGCAACATGTTCTCCCGGCCGATGCGCGCGGCCAGCTCGAGCTCGGCGGCCGCCAGGTCGATCGACGCCGGGGCGACCTCCAGGCGCTTGACGCTGGTGGGCCGGATGATCGCCGACAGCGGCAGGCCTTCCTCGTGGTCGGGATCCACGAGCACATGGTAGATCGTATGTGAGAGGGCGGCCGGGTCGATCCCCACGCTGACCGTGGCGTTCGCCTGGGGATCCAGGTCCACGAGAAGCGTCGGGTGTCCGGAGGCGGCGAGCGACGCGCTCAGGTTGACCGCGGTCGTGGTCTTGCCGCACCCACCCTTCTGGTTGACCAGTCCGATGACCAGGGCGCCGTCAGTGCCCGTGACCACCCGCGTCGCCCTCCTTGAGAATCGTGCGGTTCACGAACTGCACAAGGCCCGGCGCCAGCACGGGCAGCAGCGCCCCGATGACCACCATGGCACCCAACGCCCACAGGATGATGAGGACGGCCTGCCGCTCCGACATCCTAGCCTCCGTCTGCTCCGGTCGTGTTGTGCGAACTCGGCCCGGGTGACGGTTCTGCGGGCTTCGAAGCCGCTCCTGCCGGAAACCGCGCGCGCACCCAGGCTCGGGCCTCAGTCGCAGTCATCACCACGCCTGCGGCATGCGCCGTCTCGGCCGCCTCGAGGATGCGCGCGAACGCCGGTCCTGGAACATGCCCGAGCGCGAGCAGATCCCGGCCCGAGAGCAGCGGCCGCATCCGCCCCCGCATCCCGCCGAGCGCGGCGATCACCGCCGCGGCGCGTGCAAACGCTTCCGTGGTCTCGCCGCGCGCGAGCGACGCGACACGGTAGACCTCGAGCAGGTCACCCGGTTCGACGCGCCGCAGCACGCGCCGCCGTTCACCCGCCCGCATGACGGGGAGATCCGGCACCCGAAGGTGCTCGTGCACGAGCGCGGTCACCGCCCGGCGCTCGGCCGCCGAGAACCGCAACCGGCGGCAGATCCCCTCTGCGACCTGGGGTTCCTCGACCAGGTGGAGCAACACGGCCGTCGCCACGGGTGCGCTGGGCCGCCGCAGGCGGGCCAGCGCCTCGATGGTCTGCGCCAACAGGTTCGGCTGTGGTGCCGCGGAGGCCGGTCGGCTGGCCAGGGCCGCAACCTCGGGCAGGATCGCCGCGAGCAGCCCGGTATGTGCGAGCAGCCGGACCCCCTCGGCGCGGCCCGGTGCTACGACCAGGCGAACGAGCTCGGCGTGGACCCGCTCGGCGCTCACCGACGCGATCTCGGGCGCCCGCGCCGCGATCGCATCGAGCACAGCCGGATCGACCGCAAACTCCAACTCGGCGGCGAGGCGAACCGCCCGCAGCATGCGCAGCCGGTCCTCGGTGAACCGGACCGCCGGGTCGCCAACGGTCCGGATGATACGCTGATCCAGATCGCGGCGCCCGCCGACGCGGTCGATGATCTCGTCCGAGACCGGGTCGTACAGGAGCGCGTTGATGGTGAAATCGCGCCGGAGGATGTCGTCGTCGAGGCCGGCGGGCTCCACGAACGACGGCCGGCGGCCGTCGAGGTACGGACCTTCTCGGCGGAACGCCGCCACCTCGTAGGCGCGGCCGTCGATGAGGACGGCCGTGACGCCGAACTCCCGGCCGACCGGAATCGTCCGGTCGAACAACGCGCAGACGGCGTCGGGCGGTGCGGCCGTCACGATATCCAGGTCGGCGGGCGGACGGCCGAGCAGCAGGTCGCGCACCACGCCGCCGACCAGGTAGCTGTCCCATCCCGCCGCGCGCAGGCGCTCGACAACGCCGAGACCGGGGCGCACCCGGGCTGGCAGCCGGTCCGTGAGGGGGCTAGCCTTCCTCGTGCTCCTCGACGTGCCGGCGCGCCTCGCGGGCCCTATCCTCGAGGACCTCGCGGCCGCGCTCCACCATTTCTCGAAGACGGGCCGCGCTTTCGTCCAGCTTCGACCGCCCGCGGGCGGAGAGCTCGTCGGCCGTGCCGCGCATCTTCTTGACCATCTCGTCGGCACGCTCCTGGGCTCGCTCGCGTAGCTGCTCTGCGGACTCGGTGAGTTGATGGCGGGTCTCCTCGCCCGAGCGCGGCGCGAACAGCAGGGCCAGCGCCGTCCCCAGCAGTCCCCCCAGGATAAACCCTGCGACGAAGTCTGTGCGGTTGCTCATGACGGGTCATCTCCTTCCCGATTACTTTGTTCCCGTTCGATGATGCCGCCTCCTAGCACCACCTCGCCGTCGTAGAGGGCGACGGCCTGCCCCGGCGCCGCCGCCGGCTGTGGCGTCTCAAACGTCACCCGTGCCTGGTTGTCGGGCAGGAGGCGGACGTGCGCCGGCACATCGGCCGCCGCGTGGCGCACGCGCGCGGTCACGCGCTCGGGCGGGGGTGGAGGCACAATCCAGTTCATTCGACCGAGCCGCACATGATCCCGCAGCAGATCCTCTGCCCCGCCGACGATCAGGGCGTTGCGCTCGGCATCGATGTCCACGACGAACTGGGGGACACCGGCGGCCAGGCCCAGCCCGCGGCGCTGCCCCACAGTGTACCGGCCGATCCCGGCATGCGTCCCGATCACGGCGCCCGACCGGGTAAGGATCGGCCCTGGACGGGCGGCGTCGGGACGCCGCGCCGCCACCAGGTCGCCGTAGTGCCCGGCCGGCACGAAGCAGATCTCCTGGCTGTCCGGCTTGTCCGCCACCGGCAGGCCGAAGCGCCTGGCCAGACCGCGCACGTCAGCCTTGGCGTAGCGTCCGACCGGGAACCGGAGCCGCTCCAGGTGCGCCTGCTGCAGGGCGTAGAGGACGTAGGACTGATCCTTGCGCGGGTCGGCGGCGCGCAGGAGGACGCGCCGGCCGGTCGCCTCATCCGTGGCGATGCGGGCATAGTGTCCGGTCGCCAGCAGGTCGCAGCCGAGGGCATCCACCCGGTCGAGCAGCACGCGGAACTTCACGGCCTGGTTGCAGGCAATACAGGGGTTGGGCGTGCGGCCGCGCGCGTACTCGCCGACGAAGTAGTCGATGACCGTCCGCTCGAACGCCTCGCGCAGGTTCAGGACATAGTGCCGGATCCCCAGGCGCGCCGCCGCGGCCCGGGCGTCCTCGATGGCGCTCGCGCCGCAGCACGCCCGGCTCGCGCCGTCCGTCGGCGGCAGCCACGTCGGCCACAGGTTCATGGTCAGTCCGATGACCTCATGCCCCTCGTCCGCGAGCAGGGCCGCGACCACGGCGCTGTCCACCCCGCCGCTCATCGCAACGGCGACCCTCGCCATCACGCCATCTCCGCAGTCGTCATGACGCGTCTGATGCTAGCAACCTCGCCCCGGTGTGTCAAAGCCGCCGCGGCCCGCGCAGTCACTCCTGCGGCTCGTCCGCGCCGGCGGTCCCCCACCACTCCTCGAGACGGCGACGGACTTCGGCCTCGGCGCCGCGTGTGGTCGGTTCGTAGTAGCGACGCCCCGGGACGCCGATCGGCCAGTAGCTCTGGCGCACAAAGCCACCCGGGTGGTCGTGCGGGTACGCGTAGTCGACACCGTGGCCGAACCGCCGGACGGCCTGGGAGTGGCTGGAGTCGCGGAGGTGGGCCGGCACCCGTCCTGCCCGCTGTTCTTCGACGTCCCGCATCGCCGCGCCGATGGCCCGGTACACGGCGTTGCTCTTGGGCGCCGTGGCGATGTAGATCGCCGCCTCGGCCATGGGGATGCGCGCCTCGGGCAGCCCGACGTACTCGACCGCGTGGGCCGCGGCGGTGGCCACGACGAGCGCCATGGGATCGGCGATGCCCACATCCTCCGCCGCGTGGACGACCATGCGGCGGGCAATGAAGCGGGGGTCCTCGCCCGCGGCGAGCATCCGGGCGAGCCAGTAGAGCGCGGCGTCCGGATCGGACCCGCGCAGGCTCTTGATGAAGGCCGAGATCGTGTCGTAGTGCTGGTCGCCGTCACGATCGTAGGGAAGGGCGCGGCGCTGCCCCGCGTCGGCCGCCCTGGCCAGCGTGACCCGCCGTCGCCCGCCGACTTCGGGGGCGGCGGCGGCCGCGGCCTCCAGGATGTTCAGGGCCACGCGCGCGTCGCCGTTGCTCATGCGGACCAGGTGCGCGCGAGCGTCGTCGTCCAGATCGACCCGCGCGTCGGCCAGCCCGCGCGGATCGGCCAGCGCCCGATCGAGAATGAGGCGGATCTCATCATCGGCCAACGGCTGGAGCTGCGCCACGCGCGAGCGCGAGACCAGGGTGGCGTTGACCTCGTAGAACGGGTTCTCGGTCGTGGCGCCGATGAGGATGAGCGTGCCGTCCTCGACAAAGGGCAGCAACACGTCCTGCTGCGCCTTGTTGAACCGGTGGATCTCGTCGATGATCAGCAGCGTGCGCTGCTGATGGAACCGCCGGCGGTCGCGCGCCTCGCCGATGATCCGCTTGAGGTCGACGACACCCGCGGTGACGGCGTTGACTTGCTCCACGTGCGATCGCGTGCGGGCTGCGACGATCAGCGCGAGCGACGTCTTCCCGGTGCCTGGGGGCCCCCATAGGATCAGGCTGTGGACCTGATCGCCGTCGATCGCCGCCCGCAGCGCCGTGCCCGGGCCGACGAGCTGGGCCTGGCCGACGAACTCGTCGAGGCTCTGGGGCCGCATGCGGGCGGCGAGCGGCGCCTGCGTCTGTGCAGTGGCGTGGTCAAAGAGCCCCATGGTAACGTAGTAGTCCGCGATCCAGTCAGCGTCGGTGAACCATGGGTATCGTAGCACGGATGCGCGGGGCCACGCGTATCGGGCCGGTCGGAGGGACGCCCCCACCGGCCTGCGAAGAGACCGAAGCGTGACGGTCGGAGGCGGCGTTCGGATCGCCTGCAAGCGCGAGTCGGTAGTCATCACCCGGTTCGCGCCACACGAGGAGATCTACGCCTTTGATCACGCCGGCCGCCTGTTCACGGCGTGGCGCGGCAACCGCCTCTACCGTCGCGCCCTCGACGGTCGGGTCATGGAGAAGTACACCGACCGCCGCGGTCGTCGCCCGCGGAAGCACCGGCGATTCCTGGACCCGGTGGAGCGCTCGGCGCTCATCGACGACGCCGCAGCCGCCGCGGCGGATGGCCTGGCCGCCCTCGGGCGCGGAACAGCCGATGTGTTGTGGTCGGTGGCCGGCCCGGAAGACCGCGGGGAGGCCTATCGCCTGGTGGCGGCCGCGAGCCGGTTCGACGGTGCGGCCGCCGAGGCCGACCGTCGGCGCTTCGAGGCGGTGTACACACCGGTCCCGATCCTGCCGCCGGACCGCTACCTGGCCCTGGTCGTGCAACTCACCGAAGGCTGCCATTGGAACCAGTGTACGTTCTGCTCCTTCTATCGGGAGCAGAGGTTCCGGATCAAGTCCCTCGATGAGTTCGCGCGGCACGTCGAGGGCGTCGCCCAATACTTCGGCGAAGGATTGACCCTGCGCCGGGGGGTCTTCCTCGGCGACGCGAACGCGCTGCTGGGACCGACCGCCGATCTGGCGGTCCGGCTCGATGTGCTGTACAGGCGCCTGCCCGGGCACGCGCAGGACCTCTCGGCGTTCATCGACGTCTTCACGGGGCACCGGCGAGGGACCGACGACTTTGCCGCGCTGCGCTCGCGCGGCCTGCGCCGGGTGTACGTCGGCCTCGAGAGCGGTACTGACGAGCTGCTGGCCTTCCTGAACAAACCGCAGACCGCGGACGAGGGCGTCGGGCTGGTGCGAACAATGAAGTCCGCGGGGCTGGCGGTCGGCGTCATCGTCATGGCAGGCATCGGCGGGAGAGTCTACCAGGAACGCCACATCCGCGACACCGCAGGCGCGCTCGAGGGGATGCAGCTGGGCGCAGGGGACCTGGTGTACGTTTCGGCCTTCGAGACGCCGGCCGGGGGGCCCTACGCGGAACGGGCGCGCGCGGGGGGCATCGCGCCGCTCGGGCCCGACGAGCTCGCCGACCAGGTCGAGGAGCTGCTCAGGGCCGCGGCGCGCGTCGTCGGGCCGAGGACGCGGGTCGCGCCCTACGACATTCAGGAGTTCCTGTACTGATCCGCAGGCACCGGCGGGCGGCCGCGCGTGCTGCTGACCTCGCCGCAGGGCCGGCGATTCGACCAGCGCTACGCCGAGGAGCTGGCAGGCGAGCGGCACCTGGCGCTGCTGTGCGGCCGGTACGAGGGCGTGGAC
>JBBIOB010000073.1:0-11750 GCA_037443565.1 Armatimonadota bacterium
GCTGCATCTGGTACGGTGGCACGCCGGCTCCGGGCGCCGCGGCGCTCGTGGCGGCCCTGCGGGGCGCGGGACGCGGGGTCTTCTTCCTCACCAACGTCTCCGGCGCCACCGGTCCCGCGCTTGCCGCGCGGCTGAGCCGCGCCGGCATCGAGACCGACCCGACGACGATCATGGCTCCGCTCAGCGTACTCGCCCGGCATCCCCTGCTGCGCGACCGGCCGCCCGCGCTCGTCATCGGCACCGACGCGGTGCGCGCCGTGCTCAGGGAGCACGGCATCCGGGTTGTCACACATCCTGAAGATGCCGGCATCGTGGTGGTCGGCCGCGATCCGAGGATGACCTACGACGATCTGGCCGCGGCCGTCCGGGCCCTGGACCACGGCGCGGCGCTGCTGGCCTTGAACCTCGACCGCCGTGTGCCGTCGAGAAATGGGATGTTCGTGCCCGGCGTGGGCGCGATCGTCGCCGCGCTCACGGCGGCGACGGGTGTCCAGCCCGACATTGTGGGGAAGCCCTCCGTGTTCTACTTTCAGGAGGCGCTCCGCCACTTCGGGATTGCCGCGTCAGAGACCGCGATGGTGGGCGACTCCTTCGACTCGGACGTCGCCGGCGGGGCGCGCGCCGGGCTGCGTACGGTGCTGGTGGGGCCGGGCGTGGGCGACGGGGAGGCCGAGGTGAACCCCGACGTGCGCGTCCAGGACCTTGACGAGTTGCGCCGGCTGATCGTTTCGCACTGACTTCCCGAGCTGACCTCCTGCACGGCCGGTCGGACTCAGCCGATCATTGGGATGAGGCGAGGGCAGATGGATTTCCCCGCCTCGTCCGAGTAGCATCTCTGACAGGAGGGAGCCGTGCGCACCTTTCGACATCCGGCGGCGGTCGCCGCGACAGAGCACGGGCCATTCGTGCTTGTTGAAGCCCTGGTGGACACCGGTGCGACGTACAGCCTTCTCCCTCGATCCCTGTTCACCCGCCTCGGTGTAGCGCCGCATGACAGAGCTGAGTTCGTGCTCGCCGATGGGCGCCGCATCGTGCGGGAACTGGTGACCGTCGTGTTCCGGCTCGACGATCGGACGCGCCACGTCCTGTGCATCGTCGGGGAGAACGGGGACGAGCCCCTCATGGGGGCCACGGCGCTGGAGCTCTTCGGCTTGACGGCCGATCCGGTCAACCGGCGGCTGGTGCCGGCGACGCTCTACCTCATGTAGCCTGCAGCCCGTACATCTGATCCGGGGTCAAGACATCCGGGGATCTCTCTCGCAGGGCGCGCCGCGCCGTGTAGCACAGGTGGCACGCGTCCGCGTAGCTGCCTTCCAGGGGGAGAGCGTACCGCCGGACCAGCTCCGCCGGACCACCGCTCACCAGCGGGCCGGTCACGGGATGCTCCTCGGGCATGTACGTGCCGCAGATTTCCTTCAGGGACATCCGAAAGATGTTCCCCAGCGAGATCCCCTGACAGATGTGCACGTTTCCGAACGGGTCGAGATGCACGCGCCCCGGCTCGCGAAGGTCCTCGTGCGGACATTCCGTGAACTCGGTCCACGCCCGCGATACTGCGCGAACAGCCAGCTTCTCTGCGGCCCGTCCCCGGTACATCACGGCCGACTCGCCAGTGGGCAGCTGGCCCACCACCGCTGCGGCGTTGGTTCGACAGGTCCTGGACGATCCCGGCGAAGGGCCGGAGCCACTCGACGGCGTCGTCGGCTTCCGTCGCCCAGTACCCGTTGGAGACGATCCCGACGCGCAAGCCCCGTCCGGCGGCTCTGCGGACGCCTTCCAGCATGATGGGATAGTACAGGAACGGCTCGCCGCCTTCGTGTTTCAGCGGTGCGACCCTGACGCGATCCGGGCCACGTCCGCTTCCACGGCGTCCGGCAGCATGTGCAGGCCGGGTGGATGGTCGGCGTGGTGGTCGAGCATGTAGCCGATGCCGCGTAGCATCAGCGCCGAGGTGAGGTCGAAGCTGTCGTACGGGTCGCCCGGACCGGCGGTCAGGTTGAACATCGCCCCGCCGGCCAGCAGGAACACGCGGCGGCCTTCGAGCGCGATCTCCTCGATGTGCTGCCCCATGACGCGCGCGGGCGCACGCCGCAGCGCCGCGAGATCGATCTCATCGGTGCTGTGCCCCGCGTTCAGCACAAACGCGCCATCGCGCAGGAGCGGGAAGTGTTCGGCGCGCAGCACCCGCTCGCGGCCGGTGGCGGTCACCACGATGTCGGCCTGGGGCAGAGCGTCCTCGAGCGACATCACCCAGCAGCCGGCGTGCCGGGCCAGGATCTGCCGCGCCGGAACCGGGTCGGCGACCAGCGGCACCGCGCCCAGCAGCCGCGCGTAGTCCGCGATCCCCTGGCCCACGGGCCCGTATCCCAGCACCAGGACGCGCCTGCCGTAGAGCGTGACCCGGGCGACGTTCAGGAACGCCGTCCAGACCGTGAGCCCGACGAGGTATCGGTTGTGCAGCCCGCGCTTCAGCGCGAGGCTGTCCCAGTCGAACACGGGGAACGGCAGCGTAAGCGCCCGCAGCCGCAGAATGCCCGTTCCCGTCGCCTCCATCCCCGCGCGCACGGTGGCGACCGCCTCCGGATGGGCCGCCAGCAGCCTGGCCGTCACATCCGCGCCCATCTCGCACACATACTGCGGCCGCCGGGCAATCGCCCAGTCCATGGCCGCGCGGCGTTCTTCCTCGGTCATCCCGAGGCGGGCGCGCACGTGCGCGCCGAGCCCGCGCAGGTGACCACAGACCTCATCGCGGACGGTGGCCGCGTTGCACGTCAGGACCAGGATCTCGGCGCCGGCGACCACCAGCGCCTCGATGACGGGAATCATCTTGATGTCCAGGTGGATCGAGCAGACGATCCGCGTCCCGCGCAGGTCCCGATCGGCGAAGTCAGCGGCGACGGCCCGGGTCACCGGCGTCTGGCGCCAGAGGTAGGCGAGGTCTTGCTCCAGCATCTTCGGGGATACCCCGGCACCACTACGCGATCTGTGCGGTCATCCCCTGTGTGTGGCGTCCCCGACCCCGTCGTCGGCGAGCACCGCCGCCAGGTGCGCGAACACCTCCCGCATCATCGCCGGATACATCTCGCGGAGCGTCGGCCACATCTCGCGGGCCTTCTTCGTGCGGGCGATCTTCGCCCGCAGGGTGACGCGCGTACCGCGGTCGGTGGCCGCAAACTCCGCGGTCTCGTCGATCGCGAAGCCCATGGGCGCGAAGCGGGTGGTGAAGTAGTCGAAGGGGCGCCAGTCGAGGACCTCTTCGACGATGACCTCCTCCCCGTGCGCGCAATGGGTGGTCGTCCCCGGGCCGCGCCGGCCGGCCGGATTCGTCTGGTCGATGCGGGTGGCTCCCACCTGGAAGCGCAGGCGCTTGGCCGGCGAGGTCAGGTAGTCCCAGACCACCGCCGGCGGAGCCGGCAGGTCGAACACCAGCTCCAGGTCTCCCTTCCCCGGGGCCACGTAGATGCGTCGCCGCGCCTGCTCCTCTTCCCACCGCCGCGCCAGGTTGTGCACGAACGCCCGCACCTCGCCGATGTGCTCGTAGGTCTCCGCGTGCTCCTGCATCCCGAGCGCGACGGCGTCAAGCCCCACGGCCTGCAGGCAGGCTTCGGTGAACAGGGCATATCCCGACAGCCCCAGCCGCTCGGCCACAGTGTTCTTCAGCAGTCGGTGGACGAGGATGACGTCGCTGCCGGCCAGCTCTTCGCGGCCGGCGATGCGCGCGCGGACGAACTCGCCGTCGTGCACGAAGAACTTGAGGTTGAGCATAGGGATCCGCCGGCAGGCGTTGCACTGGCAGGTTGTCGCGTGGGCGATGTCGCGGAGCCGTTTGCGAAAACCGAGATAGCACCCTTCGACGACGTCGAGCAGCATCGGGCCCTCGATCGTGCCCTGCGGCGCATGCGCGAAGGCCGCGTCACCTTCGAGCTTGGCCAGCCGCAGGACGGGGCGGATGGCGGCGACCACGGTCCGCATGAGGTCGGCCAGGACGTCTTGGGCGTGCTCCAGCTCGCTGCCGGCCAGGTACTCGGTGTAGCCGGTGATGTCGGCAATGACGAGACACCCGCGCTCGGTCGGTGCGAGCATGGTTTGGATACTCCGTGAGCCGGGGGAGCGATTCCTGCTGAAGAGTTCAAGACCCACACCGAGGACGGGCTGGTGGAGATCGCCAGCGTGCATATGTGTCCGGCTGTGTGTCCGGACAGGGGGTTCCTGCTATACTGACGTGGTGAGGTGCTGCGCAGGACGCGCATCTCCCCAGCAGTTGGGCCCTTAGCTCAGCGGGAAGAGCGGCGGGCTTTTAACCCGCGCGTCGGGGGTTCGAGTCCCTCAGGGCCCACCAGTTAGAACTCAATGTGCGTAGGGGTTTCAGTCGCTTGACACATCGGCGGCGCTAGGGTCTACAACGGTGACTCGGTGGGGAGAGTGTCCACTTTACGGTATTGTCCATGATCCGTGGACATCAAGCACGTAACCTACACGTAACCTAGACTAGCGGCATTCCTCGCTGGGTTCTCCGGTAAGAAGACGCCATGAATGTCTGCTGGCCTGCTGTTACCCCTCTCCTGGAAGTGATCGCGAAGGCCTGTTCACTCGGGTCAGAGGTCACGTTTTGGCCTCTGCGGGTCGCCCCACCAGCCGGACACCGCGACGACATGCAGCCCACCGGCTACCGCGGGCCGTTCGGCTCCGGGAGCGGATGGGTGGCACAAAACGACAAGCGGCCCCCGAACTTTAGGGGAAGATTACCGCAACTCGGTTCAGGACCTAGTTCCTACCTCAGCGCCTTGAGCGTGTCGTCGATCATGTCGGCGAGCTTCTTCGCGCCGGCCTTGGCCGCGGCCACGTCGTTCTGACCGAGCGTCGCCACGCCGTGCTGTGTCGCGTCCTCGGCCAGCTTCATGACCTGCGCTGATGCACCGACCGACCTCAGGTCCGGCAGGACGCCGTTCCCCTGGCCCTCGCAGACGTGGCCCCACTGCCTGTCGAACCGCCGATCACCGGAGCCGACCAGGCAGTTGACCGCGTGCCCGGTATGCTGGCGGACCGACCGGATGGCGTCGGCCGCCGCGGCAAACCCGGCGTGCGTCTTGGCGGTGGTCAGCTGCTCGCGCGCCATCTCGAGCGGACTCCCGGACGGCTGAGCGGGCTGCTGATGGTACGGAGCGTAGGCCAGGGACGTCGCCCCCAGCACGACGGCCACGACAGCAGAGGCTGCAATCAGCATGCGCATCATACGGATCACCCCCGACGATCTTGACGTGTCCTCCCACCCGGTTGTTCCATGCTAGGGCAGGTTCGTAACAAGCGTGTCATGGAGGCGATCAGGGGCAGAAGCGCAGCGACGACCGGGGGCATTTCCGGGTCGCTCAAGAAGTACCCTGTGTGAACACACGCGGACAGGCACGAGCGCTCGTACTCGTCACAGCCCTTCATCTCAGCCTGGCGGCGCTTGCCGCCACCAGCTCCGCGCTGGTGAACCTCGGCTGGCTTCCCGGATTCGCCGGGCTGCGGTGGCTGCGGGTCCACCTGATCACCCTCGGCCTGCTCGGCCAGGCCGTCTTTGGCATGCTGCCCGGATTGGCCGATGCGTCGGCGCCCTCGCGCCACGGATCAGCACGTCGGGGCGCAGCCATCTTGCCGGCCTGGATCGCGTTCAACATCGGCGTGGCGGCATTGCTCGTCGGCGTCCCGCGCGTACAGCCGGCGATCTGCGGCCGCGTCCACACGCCCGGCGGTGTGCACCTGGCCGCGGCCTATGCCTGGCTTCCGGTGTCGATCCTCGCGGTGCCGCTGTTGCTGCTCGGGGGCGACCGCGCGGCGGTGGCGGCCGCGCTGGAGCAGTACGCCCCTCAGTTCCTGATCTACATCTGGATCCTGCAGGCCGGTACCGCAGTGGTGCCCTATCTCATCGCGCGTACGATCGACCCCGCATCATCTCCGGTACTGGGTGGGACATGGCTCAGCGTCGCGGCCTTGCAGGCCGGGGGCGTGGCCTTCGTGATCGGCATCGCCTGGCCCGCGTTCCGGGGATCATGGCATGCGCTGGCCTATGTCCTGTGGGCGATCGCACTCGTGCCGATCGGCCGCAACTTGTGGAGCCAGCCCCGCGGCGGATCTGCGCCCGTTCCACTTGGGCGGGTGCGCGAGGCCGCCTCTTCGTGGATGACTGGATCGCCATGTCAGGAACCCAGCAGCTCCTCGAGCCGGGCCTTGTTGAATCCGACCACCGCCTCGCCGTCAATGACCGTGACCGGCGTCGCCGAGAAGCCCATCTGGGTCAGTTCGTCCAGGGCCTGGTCGTCGTCGGCCACATCCCTTTCCACGAACACGATGCCCTTCTGGCGAAGGAACTCCTTCACCCGGCCGCAGAACAGTCAGCCCGGCTGCGAGTAGACCGTCACCGACTTCGCCATCGCCGCACCTCCCCGCCGCATCCTTCTCGTCCTCGCAGGTATGGACGCTCCGCGGCGCCTCGATCTTCCGCGATGAGTTCGGGACAGGATGAGCGACTCCTGGCGGGGAAGAAGGGCTCCACGCGGACGGAGACCAGTACTCTGTGCCCTGCTGGAGCGTTGCGACGATGGGCCCGACTTCGCTCTCGATCCTCGAGCGCTTCAAGCGCCTTCCACGACGGTCCGAAGACCGGTGGCAGGGCGGTCTTGTCCGCCTGTTGACCTGGATCGAGCGCGGCCCCGAAGGCAAACCCTACCGTCCGTGGGCAGGGGTCTGGGTCAGCCTGGAGACCGGGTTTGTCCACCTCAAGGTCGAGCCGGAGCCGGGCGAGCACGACTGGCCCCTGGCCCTTGAGACGCTCCTCGAGTTTGGGCTGCAGCGAAACCTCGCCGGCTACCGGCCCGGAGGGCTCGAGGTCTCAGACGAGGAATTGGGCGGCCGCCTCATCGATGCGATCGGGGACAGAGAACTCTCACTGACGGTCCTGCGCGACCTTCCCGTCGTGAGACGGGTCCTCACCGACATGGCCGAGCACATGGCCGGCAGGCCGCTGCCGCCCGGCGCGCTCAGCGCCTCCGGCGTCACCGTGAGCCGGATGCGCGCCTTCGCGGAGGCCGCGAAGCGTTTCTACGAGGCTGCGCCCTGGCGCCATCTCTGGGATGAGGACCTGATCTACGTCGAGGCCCCTTCGATCGAGCGCGGCCTCCGGCACGTCACGGTCCTCGGTGCCGGCGGCCAGACCTTTGGCCTCGGGTTTTTCGATTCGGCTGACGATCTCGCCGAGATCTCGGAGCGGTCCGACCCGGGAGCCCTCATGGATCGCGCGCGCTGGGCGCTCTTCTTTGGTCCCGTCATGGACATGCCGTTCGCCGACGTTGATCTCTGGGAGGAGCACGGCCTGCCGGTCGCCGGCGATGACGCCTACCCGGCGGCGCTTTGGATCAAACCAGACGGGAGGGTGCACAGGCCGGACGCCCGTGTCCTGTCCTACCTGGAAGGCCTTCTCCGCGCGCTCGCGGAGACCATCGAAGACGAGATGGATCAAGGGCGCTGGACGCGTCAGGTGGAAACCCACGACGGTCCGGCGGCCTACCGGTTCTCCATTCCGCACCTACTCGAACCACTCGATCCGCCTCCGCCCGGGCTGCGCGCCGGTCTGCCGGACCGGCGCGCGATGGAGCGTGTCATGCTGGAGCTCGAGCGGTTCATGGCGCAGTCGGAGTTCAAGGACATCGAGCAGGCGAACGAGGCGATCCGGCAGCGCTTCATGGGGCCGATGGACACGATCCCGTCCACGGCGCAAACGCCGCTCGAGAAGGCGCAGGAGATAGCCTACCATGCCTTTGGAGCGCGTGGCCGGCGCCGGATCCAGCTGGCCCGGCGAGCCCTCGAGCTGTCCGGCGAGTGCGCTGACGCGTACGTCATCCTGGCCGAGATGACCGCCGATCTCGGGCGGTCCCGCGATCTCTATGCGCAGGGCGTGGCCGCCGGCGAGCGCGCGCTTGGGCCACAGGTCTTCGCGGAGCAGGCCGGCCACTTCTGGGGGGTGATCACGACCCGGCCCTACATGCGCGCGCGGTTCGGGCTTGCGCAGTGTCTGGATGAGCTCGGCCAGGTCGACGAGGCCATCGACCACTACCAGGATCTCCTGCGCCTGAATCCCAACGACAACCAGGGCGTCCGCTACGTCCTTCTTGAGGCGCTGCTCGCACGTGGCCGCGACGACGAAGCCGGGGTGCTCCTTCAGCAGTACGAGGATGAACCGTCCGCCATGTGGCAGTACGGGTCGGCCCTCTGGACCTTCCGCCGGGAGGGCGACAGCCCGGCCGCGCGCGATCGGCTGCGGCAGGCGCGCAGCGCCAACCGCTATGTCCCGAAGTACCTGACCGGGAAGGAAGCACTGCCGGATGCGGACCCACCCTCCTACGCGTTCGGCAGCGACGAGGAGGCCATCATCTGCGCCCGCGCGCTGGTCGGCGTGTGGGACGCGACGCCAGGCGCCGAAGAGTGGTTACGCACCGGGTCGCGACGCGCGAAGAAGTCGCGGAACCGACGGAGGTCATAGCCAGCACCGCGCGACCGGTGCGCGCTCAGGCGGCCGCGGCGATCCGCTCGGCCACCCGGTGGGCCAAGGCCATGATCGTGATCATCGGGTTCACGCCCGGCGCCGAGGGGAACAGGCTGGCGTCTGCCACGTACAGGTTGCGCACGCCGTAGAGCCGGCCCGACGGGTCCACCGCGGCGCGGCGTGAATCCGCGCCCATCGGCAGTCCTCCCATGAGGTGCGCGCTGAAGAGCGCGAGCGCATTGGGCCGGATGTCCTCGCGGCGGATCGCGTCCGCGAAGCGCACGGCCGCCCCGGGCTCGTCGCGTCGCACGCGCACGCCCCGGGTGTGCAGGCTGCACACCTCCACCGCGCCGGCTGCCAGGTGGATCTTTCCCATCTCCTCCAGCCCGCGGAGCATCAGCGCCCTGTCGCGCGCATTCAACGTGTAGTGCACCACAGGATGCCCGCCGGCGGTGAGCGCAATCCTGCCGCTCCCGCTGTCCCGCACCAGCACGATCAGTGCGCCGAGGTGCGCCATGCGCGCCATCTGGCGTTTGTGCTCCGCGCCGCTGACCCAGGGCACGGCCATCGCCGCCAGCCCCGGATGGCCCGGCGAGGCCTCGATCCAGAACCCGTGCATCCCGTCCGCGCGCGCAAACTGCGTGCAGGTGGCGGTCTGGGCGGCTCCCGACCAGATCCTGATCGGGTCGGGGTAGAGACCCAGGCAGGCCGTCACCGGATGCAGCCGCAGCGCTCGGCCCACCATCGCGTTGCCGAGCCCGGAGCGCAGCAGCAGGGCCGGCGAGAAGATGGCGCCGCCGGAGACGACGACCGCCCTGCACCGGATGGTGACGCGGTGTCGCCGCCCCGACGCGGGGTCCGTTGCCACGGCCTCGACCCCGGTCACCTCACCGGCTCGGGGGAGCACGCGCTCGGCCCGGGTGTGGACCAGCACCCGGGCGCCCGCCTCGCAGGCATCGCTGATGTACGTGACGAGCGCATCCTGCTTGGCGCCGCGCGCGCACCCGTAGACGCACGGACCGCAGTCCCCGCAGCCCCGCACGTTGCGCGGGATCGTCTCGACCCGGTAGCCCAGTGCCCGGGCGCCGTCGGCGAGTACCTGGTTGTTGGGGTTGTGCTGACTCTCGAGGGTGGTGACGTTGATCCGGCGCTCGACGGCGTCGATCGCGGCGCGGAACTCGGGGCCGGAGGCGCCGTCGATTCCGTGGGCGCGCTCCCACTCATCCAGCACATCGTCACGGGGCCGCAGGCTCGTGCACCAGTTGACGACGGTGCTGCCGCCCAGGCAGGTCGCGGCCAGCAGCCCGAAGGCGTTGTCGTGCGTGCCGAACAGCCCTTTCCCGAGCGAGAGCCGCCGCAGCATGTCGTACTCATCCCCGGAGTAGTCGGGCTGACTGTAGTATCCCCCCTGCTCGACGATCAGCACCTGGCGGCCGGCGCGGCTCAAGGCGGTTGCGGCCACGCTTCCGCCGGCGCCCGATCCGATGACGCAGACGTCGGTATCCAGCGCGGCATCCGCGGCGACGGCGAGCGGCGTGATGCGCGGGGCCGGCCCGGGAGGCACCGGGGCGTGCCCCGTGAATCCGATGGCGGCCCAGTTCGGATTGGGTTCCCCCGGCGGATGCGCGGCATAGAACAGGAAGGTGATGACCTGCTTGAGGGCGTGGAAGGCCGCGCGTTTGACCGGCAGGCGGCTGGTGCCCCATGACCGGAGATAGGCCTCTGCCGCGGCCGCCGACATCGCACCCACACCCCGCGGTCGGGCCGCCAGGACCAGGTTCGCGGCCGGGCTGCCCATCAGGCGCAGGAGCCGCCGAAGCGGCGCGCGCAGGTACTCCGGCGCATCGGCCAGGCCCTCTTCGATCAGCGCCGGCAGACCGAGGTCCGATCCGCGCCGCCGCAGGAAGCCGAGGGGATCGTCGTCCGCAGCCGCGGCCGGCACGAACGCATCGCACAGGGCGCGCAGGGTCCGGCGCTCAGCGTCCGTCAGCATCTGGCTGCCCCGCAGAGGTCTGCCATCGGCGCGTGTGAGCCACGGCCGCTTCATAGCATGCGATCTCCGCCTGCGCCTGCGCCTCCGTCCATCCCTGCACCGGCGCCATGATCCGCGCCGCCGGTGCGGCCGCGGCCAGACCCTGGTCGGGCAGTTCGTGCATGAGGTGGAGCCGACGGATGAGACAGTCGCACAGCGTCACCGCCATTTCGTGCTTCGCGGCCTGCATCACGCGGCCCTTGAGGTCTCCGTCAGGCGGCCCGTCGCGCGGATCGAGCGGCGCCGTGGCGGTGCGGCTTCGGGACCTCGCCGCGGCGCCGCCGCCGATAGCCCTGGCGGCCAGGTCTACCGCGGCCTGCGCCATTCGCCGAAACGTTGTGAGCTTGCCGCCCGCGATGGAGATGAGCCCCGGCGGATCTTCCACGGCTTGGTAGTCACGCGGGAGATGATAGGCCGCGAGTCCGGGATGGTCGAGCAGCGGGCGCACGCCGGCGAAGGTGCTGATGATGTCGCGAGGCCCAAGGCCTGCTCGCGGAAACGCAGCCTGAATCGCCTCGAGGAGGTAGGCTACGTCCTGCGCGGTCGCGTAGGCCTCCTCCGGATCGCCTGCGTAGTCGGTCTCAGTGGTCCCGATGATGACGGTGTGTCCCCACGGAATGAGATAGAGGTGCCGGCGGTCGCGCGGGGAGGAGACGATGATCGCCCGTCGGATGGTCAGGCGAGAACGCGGAACGACGATGTGGCTGCCCATGGTGGGACGCAGGCGGAGGGCGCGCCCACCACCCATTGCGGCCACGCGCCCGACCCACGGCCCCGCGGCGTTGATCACCGCGCGGGCCCGCGCCTCGCAGGTCCGGCCGGTGAGGGCATCGCGCACCGCCGCGCCGACCACGCGGTCGCCGCTCGTGAGCAGGGCCACCGCCGGCGCGTGGTTCGCGACGGTCGCGCCGTGCCGGTGCGCGTCGCGGATCAACGCCAGCACCAGACGCGCGTCGTCGGTCAGGCAGTCGTAGTACGTCGCCGCACCGGCAAGCCGATCCGAGGCCACCATCGGTTCCAGGCCGACCGCGCCGCGGCGCCCGACGACTCGTGCCGGTCCTGCCGCCCGGCCCAGCGCCAGCCCCTGATAGAGCGCCACCCCCACCCCCATCTTTGCTATGCGCAGGGGAGACCCGTAGATGGGGATCATGAACTGCTGCGGTGCCACCAGGTGTGGAGCTACCCGCCGCAGCACCG
>JBBIOB010000074.1:0-10895 GCA_037443565.1 Armatimonadota bacterium
CGAGGACCGGCTGGGGCGGCTGGAGACGAAGGTCGATGCCGCGGTCGATCGGCTGGACGCCAAGATCGACGCGCAGGGCAACGCCCTGGGCGCCCGCATCGACGCGCAGGGCAGCGCCCTGGGCGCCCGCATCGACGCGCAGGGCAGCGCCCTGGGCGCCCGCATTGACGCCCAGGGGAGTGCACTGGGCGCGCGGATCGACGCACAAGGCAGTGCCCTGGGCGCGCGGATCCACGCGCAGGGCACCGCCATGGGCGCCCGCATCGACGACCTCAACCGGGTCCTCAGCGGCCGCATTCACATGCTCCTGTACGGCATCATCATCGCGGTGCTCGTGCCGATCGTGATCCGGGTCTTCTTCCCGTAGCCGCTCTAACCGAGGGGGCATGACGGCGACGGCACAGAACTTCTACGGAACTTCCATGGAACTCGGTTCGGACCGAGTTCCATGGCCCATCTTGAGGGAACTCTTGCCGTTGCCTGGCTACCGGCCTCCGGTCGCGAGCTGGAAGATCGGCAGATAGAGCGCGATGACCATCGAGCCCACCACGAACCCCATGAAGATGATCAGGAGGGGCTCGAGCGCCGACGTCAGGCTGGCCACGGTCGCCTCGACTTCGACGTCGTAGAAGTCGGCCACCTTCTCCAGCATCTGCTCGAGCTGGCCGGTCTCCTCGCCGACCTTGGCCATCTGCACGACCATCGGCGGAAAGACGCCCGAGAACTGCAGCGGGATCGCGATCGTCTGGCCCTCGCGGATGCTCGCGCGCACCGCCTCGACCGCGCTGCCGATGACGGTGTTGTCGATCGCCTTCGAGACGACCTCGAGCGACTGCATGATCGGCACGCCGCTGGCGATGAGCGTGCCCAGCGTGCGGGTGAAGCGGGCCACGACGATCTTGCGGTTCAGCTCGCCGAACACCGGCGCCTTGAGCTTGAACCGGTCGTAGCGCTCGCGGCCGCCGGGCGTCTGCAGGTAGCGGCGCAGGATGTACACGAGCACGGCCAGGACGGCGAAGCCGACGTACCAGTAGCGCCGGATAGCGGCGCTGAAGGCCATGGCGATCTGCGTCGGCAGCGGCAGCGTCCCCGACCCGCCCAGCTCGCGGAACAGGTTCTCGAACTGGGGTAGGATGACGATGGTCATGAAGAACAGGCCGCCGAGCGCCGCCATCGTGAGTAGGATGGGGTAGACCATCGCGGAGCGGATCTTGGCGCGCAGCGCCTGCTCCTTCTCGAGGTAGTTCGCGACGCGGTCGAGCACCTCGTCGAGCACGCCGCCCGTCTCGCCGGCCTTGACCATGTTGACGTACAGCGACGAGAACGCCTTGGGGTGCTTGCCCATGGCGTCCGAGAGCGGCCGGCCGGCCTCGACGTCGGCGCGGACCGCCGCGATGATCTCGCGCAGCCGCTTGTTGGTCGTCTGCTGCTCGAGGATGCTCATCGTGCGCACGAGCGAGAGGCCCGCGGTGACCATGGTGGAGAACTGACGCGAGAAGATCGCCAGGTCCTTGAGGCCGATGCCGAACAGGCCCTGGAGCTGCTGCAGGACGTCGCCGCGCTCCACCGTGCGCTCGAGGTTCATGATGAAGAACCCCATGTCGCGCAGGCGGTCGATCACCATCGTGTCGGTGTCGGCCTCGATCACGCCCGAGATGAGGCGGCCCGTGTTGTCCTTCGCGCTGTATCGATAAACGGCCATGTGCCTGTCCCCTATGCCCGCGCCGACCGGCCGACCGTCTCGGTCTCGCCGCCGGCCTCGCGGATCGACTTGCGGAGCTCCTCCGGATGGATGGCACGGGCGAGCGCATCGTCGAGCGAGACCAACTGGCGCAGGTGCAGGTCGCGCAACGACTGGTCCATCGTCTGCATGTTCTGCTGCCCGCCCGTCTGGATCGCGGTCTCGATCTGGTGGGTCTTGGCCTCGCGGACCAGGTTGCGAATCGCCGGCGTGGCCAGCATGATCTCGACCGCGGGCACGCGGCCCACCTCTTCGAGGCTGGGCCAGGCCGCCCCCGACGCGCTGCCGAGCCGGCGGTTCGCCGCTCGGGGCTCGCCCCGGATGCCCCGGTAGCGCATGTTGGCCAGCAGTTGCTGCGAGATGACCGCTTCGAGGACCATCGAGAGCTGGATGCGGATCTGCTGCTGCTGGTAGGGGGGGAAGACGTCGATGATCCGGTCGATGGACTGCGCGGCGTTCGCCGTGTGCAGCGTGGCGAAGACCAGGTGGCCGGTCTCGGCGATGGTCAGCGCCGCCGAGATCGTCTCGAGGTCGCGCATCTCGCCGATGAGCACCACGTTGGGGTCCTCGCGCAGGACCGCGCGCAGGGCATTCGGAAACGACTGCGTGTCGAAGCCGAGCTCGCGCTGGTTGACGATGCTCTTCTTGTGCTGGTGGAGGTACTCGATCGGGTCTTCCACCGTGACGATGTGCGCGCTGCGCTCGCTGTTGATGAAGTCGATCATCGCCGCCAGCGTCGTGGACTTCCCGTGGCCGGTGGGGCCGGTGACCAGCACCAGGCCGCGCGGCTTGCGCGTCAGCTCCTTGAGAATCGGCGGCAGGTTGAGGGCCTCGACACTGGGGATCGTCATCGGGATGGCGCGGACGGCGATGCCGACCGCGCCACGCTGCCGGTAGATATTCACGCGGAAGCGTCCGAGACCCGGAACCCCGTAGGAGAGGTCGAGCTCCCAGAACTTCTCGAACTTCTGCTTCTGAAACGTGTTGAGCATGCTGTAGCCCAGCTGGAACGTGTCCTCGGCCGAGAGCACGTCGTAGTGCTCCATGGGCTGCAACCGGCCCCACAGGCGCATGGTCGGTCTGATCCCCGACGTCAGGTGCAGGTCCGAAGCCTGCGCGGTGACGACCTCTCGAAGCAGGTCTTCAATGTGCATCTGGGTCCTCCGTCGTTACTCCACGAAGACGACGCGGAGCATCTCTTCGAGCGTGGTCATCCCCGCCAGCACCTTCGCCACGCCGTCATGCTGCAGGGTGCGCATGCCGAGCCCGGTGGCCTCTCGCTTGATGGCGTCCGCCGAGGCGCTCTTGACCACCAGGGTGCGCAGCTGGTCCTCCATCGGCATGATCTCGAACAGGCCGATGCGGCCCTTGTAGCCGATGTTGTTGCACGCATCGCAGCCCTTGGCCCTGTAGAGGGTGGGCGGAGGCTCGTCGGGGCCGGCGAGCCCGTAGCGCGTGACCACCTCGACCGGTGGCGTATACGGCTCCCGGCACTTGGTGCACAGCAGCCGCAGCAACCGCTGGGCGACGACCCCGATCACCGAGGACGACACCAGGAACGGCTCGATGCCCATATCTACCAGCCGGGCCACCGCGCCGGGCGCGTCGTTCGTGTGCAGGGTGGAGAGCACCAGGTGGCCGGTCAGCGCCGCGTGGATGGCGATGCGCGCGGTCTCCTCATCGCGGATCTCGCCCACCATGATGATGTCCGGGTCCTGCCGCAAGAAGGAGCGGAGCCCGTTGGCAAAGGTCAGGCCCGCCTTGGGGTTAATCTGGACCTGGCTGATCCCCTGGAGCTGGTACTCCACCGGATCCTCGATGGTGATGATGTTCACCTCGGGCTTGTTCAGCCGATGGAGGATCGAGTACAGCGTGGTCGTCTTGCCGCTGCCCGTCGGTCCGGTGACCAGGATGATGCCGTACGGCTTGGTCACGAGATCCTCGAACCGCTGCTGATCTGGGCCCATGAGGCCCAGCCGGTCAATGCCGACCAGCGCCGCCCGCTTGTCGAGGATTCGCATGACGACCTTCTCGCCCCAGGTCGTCGGGATCGTCGAGACGCGGAGGTCGATCTCGCGGTTGTCCACCCGCAGCTCGATCCGACCGTCCTGCGGCACCCGCCGCTCCGCGATGTTCATGCTCGCCATGATCTTGATGCGGCTGACCGTGGCGGCCTGCACGTGCTTGGGCGCGGTCATCACGTTGTAGAGCGTGCCGTCGATGCGGTAGCGGATGCGGACCTGCCGCTCCTGCGGCTCGACGTGGATGTCGCTGGCGCCCTGGCGCACCGCCTGCACCAGCATCAGGTTGACCAGGCGGACGACCGGGGCATCGTCGATGATCTCGCGCAGCTTGTCGAGGCCCGGCTCCTCCTCGCCGACGTCGCTCGGCCGGATCTCCTGAATCACCTGGTCGAGCGAGCCTTCAAACGCCGGGTACCGGTCCACCACGGCCTGGAACCCGTCGGCGGTGATGGTCACGGGCACCACCTCGTGGGTGGTCGCCCGCCGGACGTCGTCGAGGGCGAGGATATCGAGCGGGTCCACCATGCCCAGGACCAGGGTGTTGTCCTCGATCCGGATCGGAATGACCTGGTGGCGCCGGATGACGTTCTCCGGCAACACGGTGAGCACGTCGTCGGAGACCGTCAGCCCCTGGACGTTGACGTACTCGAGACCGAGCTGGTCGGCCACCGCCCGGGCGATGGCGTCCTGGGTGGTCAGGCCCATGGACACCAGCACCTTACCCAGCCGCTCGCCGCTGACGTTCTGTTGTGCGAGGGCGTCCTCGAGCTGTGCCTTCGTGATGAGCCCGGCCTCGACGAGGATCTCGCCCAGCCGGACCCGCTTCCGAAGGGCCGGTCTAAACTGTTTCATGGCGCTCCATCATCATCACCACGTGTGCCTTGTGCACCATGATCACGTCGGACTCATACAGCAGCCGGCCGTCCATCCCGTAGACCCGCGCCGAGGTGATCGGCAGGAAGTCCTTGGCCTGGTTCACCCGATCTGACAACCGCTGCGTGGCCGACAGGTGCAGGTCGCCTTCGATCCGATGGATGGGTGTGAAGATCAGGACCGCCTCGCGGTCCATGTCGACTTTCATCGCTTGGCTCCGCGTCCGTCGGCCGCCAGCTCAACCCCCTGAGCGGCATCGGCCCGCGGGTTCGTGGGTTTCGCGGCCTCGACCCGGAATTCCTCGGCGCCGGATGGAGGCGGCGGCATCTCCATCAGCCGCTGGATGCCCTTGAGGCTCATGCCGCGGTCGACCATGGCCTTCACCCAGCGGATCCGCTCCACATCTTCCTCGCTGTAGAGCCGATGGCCTCCGCCGGTCCGCGCCGGGGTCAGGAGGTTGTACTGGTCTTCCCAGGCCCTGATGCGGCGCGGATTCACCCCGCTCAGGTGCGCGACCGTCCGGATTGGGTAGATCGGCGCCCGCCTGTCCACGATCATCGGCTTCCCCCTCCGTTCCCTGCTCCACGGGGTGCCGCGATGAGATCGCGGGCCGGACCGAAGCCGTGATCGCGCAGGAAGGCATAGATCTCCTGCAGCTTCGAGAACCCGTGGAAGTCGGGCCGGTACTCCTGTTCGAGCTTGTAGTCGAGTTCCAGGAACTTGTTCAGCGTGACGAAGAAGGCGTACTGGACGATGTGCGACGGCGACTCGGGCGCGTCGCGGTTCTTGTCCACGAACAGGTTGATGATGTCGATCTGCGGCAGGTCGTCGGTGTTGATGCCCTCGGCCTTGGCCCGCGTCTCGATGAGCTGCCGGAGATCGTGGGTGGCCCGCCAGTCCTTGGCCAGCACCATGGCGACATCGAGGTCGTACTCGAGGTCGCCCGAACCCATGCTGTGGTGCATCGTCGGCCGGTTGTACGGGTTGAAGATCTCGCCTTCCTCGACCGGCCGCTCGTCGAGCCGGCACCCTTCCTTGTCGAGCGGCGAGATGGCGAAGATCGGGCAGTTGAGCTCCAGGCTCATCTCGGCCAGCTCGGTCGAGATCCGGTCGGTGCGGCCCTTCCAGTCGTCCATGGCCTCGGACAGCGGGATCTTCTGCAAGTAGTCAAAGAAGATCGCGATCTCCTGTGTCTGGAACTCCTGCATCAGGTTGTGGGCATGAGCCCTGACGCGGTCGAGTGTCTCCTTGCGGCCCGCCTCGACCAGGTGCAGCAGCGAGCCGTAGCGCGAAAGCGCCCCCCGCGCGGCGGTGATCCGCTCGGCCACCGGGTCGCCGTTGGGATTCATGCCCACCAGAATGGAGGTCGGGTTGACCCCGGTCTCCTTGGCGATGAGCCGGGCGGCCAGCACACGGCGCGTCTGTTCCCAGGTGTAGTAGAGCACCGGGACCCTATGGTTGGTGGCCACGTGCACCGCCAGGTCGAGGGCGAAATTGGTCTTGCCGCGCCGGGGGGCCCCGGCCAGCCCGTAGTAGAACCCCCGGCGCAGGCCCGACAGCAGCGCGTTGAGCCGGTCGAAGGGCGAGATCGAGAACCCCAGGATGCCGTTGGTGCTGATCGCCGGCGCCTGGGACATCAGCGGCGTGAATGCGTCGGAGATCGGCGCCACCTGCCGGCGTACACGCCGGCGCTGGATCTCCACCAGCCGCTGAATGGCGCCGGTCGTGAACTGGACGATGTCGGCCTGCTCGCCGTCCTGGCGGTAGAGGAAGCTCCCGATCTGCTCGTGGACCTGGGCCAGCAGCTCGCGGCTCTCGCGCGCCTTGAGCAGCTCGATGTGGGCCATGACGTCGCCGGCCGGCGGCGGTGGGATCAGCAGGACCGAGCCCAGGTACCGATCCATCTCCGGCGTCACCATGCCGCGGTCGGCGAGCGCCGCGCGCACGGTGGACTCGTCGAGCACGAGCCCAGGCGTGGCGTAGATGTCGACCACGACCTTGGCCAGCCGGCGGGCCTGCGGCGAGGTGAGCAGCTCGATGTGGAAGCCTTCGCCGGCCGCCAGGGTGAGCAGGTGACGGTCGCGAATCAACCCGCTCAACACCCGCGACTCGACCTGGTGGAGTTCCATGGGACCTCCCGGCAACCTCTGCGCACCCGTGGCCCACGGCGGAACCATTCGCTGTGTCGGCCTAGGTCTCGGCTCGGATGGGCAAGAGAGAATATACCCAGAAGATTATTGGATTAGTCCAGCGGGTCCTCCCGCCAGGGTCGTTTCTGTGACAGTTGGGCATAATACCGGGGCAGGCATCTTCGGGAGAAGGTGAATGGGATCACCCTCTGAGCGGCCCAGGGACGAGGGGTCGCTACAGACGCTCAAGTCCGCGGCCGGGCTGGCGCGGGACAGCCTCACCCTGGAGCGCGCGTTCCGGTTCGCGGAGGCACACACCTTTGCGCGCCGCGGGCGGCTGCCCGAGGCGCGCGACGCCTACCTGCGCCTGGCCCAGCTCGCCCCGGACGAGCCCTGGGTCTACTGGGACCTGGCCGACCTGCACCGGGCGCTCGGGGACCATCACGAAGCCGGGCTCGCGTACCTGACCGCGGCGGACAAGCACCTGGCGCGCGGCGAGACAGATCAGGTGCTCCGGGCCTACCAGCACGCCGGGGCGGTCTCGCCGAACGACCCCGAGGTGCAGGCCAAGCTCAGCGAGCCGGCCTCACCCACCACCAGCTCGCCCGCGCACCACCCCCCGCTGTCGCCGGCCGCCCAGGAGTACGCGGCCTCTGGCGGCACGCACGCGCAGTCGCCGCCGACGGCGCCTCCTCCCGCCACTCCCGCGGCACCCGCCCCGCCGCCCCAACCATCCACTGCCGAGCCATCAGCGCCGCCCCAGAAGGCGGCGCGACAGACCGGACCGTCATCGCTGGCGGCGCGGGCGCGGGTCGGGGTACGCAGTGAGCCGCTGGGCCAGATCCTGCGGCAGTCAGGGGTAATCTCGCAGGAGCACCTCGACGAGGCCCTCGAGATCCACCACCGAACCGGCGAGCGCCTCGGCCGGATCCTGCGCGACATGGGCGCGGTGAGCGACCAGGACCTGGCGCGCGCCATGGCCCACCAGTGGGGCCTCCAGTACATCTCGCTCGGTGAGGCCAAGATCGACAACGAGGTCGCCCGCCTGATCCCCCACGCGCTGGCGGTGCGGCACAAGATCATCGCCCTCGGCAAGACCGGCGGCCGCGTCCAGCTGGCCATTGCCGATCCCCTCAACGTCATCGCGGTGGACGACGTGCGGCTGATCACCGGGTTCGAGGTCGACCTGGTCGTCTCAACCGAGGAGGAGATCACCAACGCGCTGGCGCGCGTCTACCAGATCGCCGACTCGCTCATCGACCGCGTGATGCGCGAGACGGCCACCGACTATGCGGTCGAGAGCGCCGAAGACGACCAGACGGTCGAGCAGCTGCGGGCCCTCACCGAGGAGGCCCCGGTCGTCAAGCTCGTCAACCTGATCGTGGATGAGGCGGTCAAGCAGAGCGCCAGCGACATCCACATCGAGCCCCACCGCGGCGGGATCTGGATCCGCTACCGCGTGGACGGCGTCCTGCGCGATGCCATGAACCCGCCGGCCTCCCTGAAGGCCGCGCTGGTCTCGCGGATCAAGATCATGGCCGACCTCGACATCGCCGAGCGCCGCCGGCCGCAGGACGGCCGTGTGCACCTCACCGCCGACGGACGCAGCATCGACCTGCGCGTCTCGACCCTGCCGACCATGTTCGGCGAGAAGGTCGTGCTGCGGGTGCTCGATCAATCGGCGACGCAGATTGGGTTGACCCGGCTGGGCTTCCCCTCGGCCGTGATGCAGACGTGGGAGAGCGCCGCGAGTAAGCCGCACGGCATGGTGCTCGTCACCGGACCGACCGGGAGCGGCAAGACCACGACCCTGTACGCGACGTTGAGCAAGCTCAACACCCTCGACGTGAACATCGTCACGGTCGAGGATCCGGTGGAGTATCAGTTGCCGCGGGTCAACCAGGTGCAGGTGAACGTCAAGGCCGGCCTGACGTTCGCCAACGGCCTGCGCAGCATCCTGCGGCAGGACCCCGACATCGTCATGGTGGGCGAGATCCGCGACCGCGAGACCGCCGAGATCTCGGTGCAGGCCGCGTTGACCGGCCACCTGGTGCTCTCCACGCTCCACACGAACGACGCGGCCGGCGCGATCACGCGGTTGACCGACATGGGCGTCGAGCCCTTCCTGATCAGCTCATCGGTGATCGCGGTGCTGGCGCAGCGGCTCGCGCGGACCATCTGCCCGCGCTGCAAGGTCGCCTACACCCCGCCCACCGACGCTCTGGGGCGGCTGGGCTCCGAGATCCAGCTCGACAACGATGTGGTGTTCTACCGCGGCCAGGGGTGCGACCACTGCCGCGGCGCCGGCTACCGCGGCCGGACCGGCATCTTCGAGCTGCTTGTGATCAGCGACCGCATCCGGGAAATGATCGTCCAGCGCGCGCCCGCCAACGAACTCAAGGCCCAGGCCATCCGCGAGGGCATGCGCACGCTGCGGGAAGACGGCCTGGAGAAGGTCGTCTCGGGCATCTCCACGATCGACGAGATCCTGCGGGTCGTCTACGTCCAGGACTAGACCAGGGCCGCGGCGAGCTGGCTGTTGCGGCGCATCTCCAGGCGGATCCGGCCCAGGTTGGCCTGGCGCGCCCCCACCACGACCAGCACGGCATCGGGTCCGGCCGGGCCGATGGCCACCGGCCCGTCGTCGAACTCCAGCAGCATGTTGCGCAGCGTCCCGCGGGACATCTCGCGGCCCATCGAGTCGGAGGCCGCGATGTTGCTCGCCACGATGGCGCCGACTGCTTCGAGATCCACGGACTCCTCGGTGGTCATCCCCTCAACCACAAAGCCGTCCCGACCGACGATCAGGACTGCAAGTACGCCGTCCACCTTTGACAGATCCAGCAGGACATCCTTCAGCTGCGACATCGTTCCGCTCCCCCCATCCCAGGCTACAGCGCGCCGGGTGTCGGCGCGCTCATGAGTCCCCGGAGCTTGGCCAGCGCCGAGGCGAGGACACGTGACACGTGCTTCTGCGAGATCCCGATGCGTTTGGCGGCTTCCATCTGGGTCAGATCGGTGTAGAAGAGATAGTAGAGCACCTTCTTCTGCAGGCTGTTGAGGGAGTCCATCGCCTCCATCAGGACGACGCGGTCCTCGATCGGCAACTGGAAGCTCACGTGCGTACGGTGCCGGATGCGGTCGCGGTCGACGCGCAGGTCGCCGCTGTCCTCCTCGGTCTCCAGGGAAATCGTGCGGAGCGCCTCACGCGTGCGCAGCACTTCCAGCAAGCCGTCTTCCTCGATGTTCAGCTCCGTCGACAACTGCTCGATCCCCGGGAACCGACCGGTCTCGCTCACGTGCCTGCCGACTGCATCCTCAATCTGGCCGCTGAGCTTGTGGAGCCACCGCGGCTTGCGGATCGTGTCGCGCTGGTCGCGCAGGTAGTGGCGGATCTCGCCCCGGATCAGGTAGCTCGCGTAGGTCGCGAACTTGGCGCCGCGGCCGGGATCGAATCCCGCGATGCTGTTCAGCAGCCCGACGTACCCGACCTGGACGAGATCATCGGATGGGACCCCCGAGAAGACGAACTCGCCGGCGATCCGTCTGACGAGCGGCGTGCACGCGGCGGCCACGCGCTCCCGTACGGCGGGGCTGTGGGTCTCGACGTACTCCACCATCAAGGCATCGACGTCCTCTTGCTGAACCGGCGCGGACACCTCGGCGTCCCGCCGCTCGATCGGGCGCTGCACCGTACGGGCACTCATGGCGCGCCTCCCTGACCTGGGTCGTACAAACAACACAGCCTCTCGGGCTGCCCCGAGAGGCTGACACTCCTCCCTTCGGCAGCCCGGCCGACCATCTGACTGGTCCCGTTGCTTTGCGCCCCCATCTCGCGATGGGTTTGCCCTTTCGGGGTTCCCGTATGCAGTTGTGACTGCCCTGCCAGTCTAGAGCCTTTCCATCCTAGACCATCCAGAGCATTTGCGCAAGGTCTGTGTAGATTCCAGTGCCCACATGTGGCGGGCTTTAGACCTGGCCCGGTCGCCTCCGGACCGCCGGGTCCGGAGGCGCCTAGCGTCGGGTCTGGGCGCCGGTTGCCGGACGCGTCCGGCTCACGTATCGAAACGCCAGCTTGCGCGCGACGAGCAGACGCACGACCGCGGCCACCTGCTCGATCGACAAACC
>JBBIOB010000075.1:0-10627 GCA_037443565.1 Armatimonadota bacterium
CACCGTCGGGACCCTGCAGGTCGAGCCCGGGATCGTGATCGAGCAGGCGCCGTCGGCGGGCGCGCGCGTCCGCGCGGGGGAGGCGGCGATCTCGATCACGGTGAGCGCGCGCCCCGGCGAGGAGCGTGCGCCGCCGCGGGTGCCGGTCATTACCGCGCAGCCCGAGGAGACCCCGGCGCCCCCGCCTCCGACCCCGCGGCCCGGTCCGCAGCCCACGCCGGGGCCGGCCGGCGCGGCCCCGACGCCGCGGCCCACTCCGGAGGTGGTGGCGGGGAATGTTCGGCGCACCCGCGTACAGATCATTGTGCCGGAAGGCGGCGTGCGGGAAGTCAGGATTGTTGTGATTGACGAGACGGGCGTGCACACGGTCTACCGCGAACAGCACGCGCCCGGCGATCGGGTGGATCAGACCGTACGCAGCCAGGGATATACCATCATCCAGGTGTACATCGGCAACCAGCTCGTGCAGGAGATCCGCCCGTGACCGGCGGGCCGCCGGGCGACCGCGGCCTGCAGATCTCCGCGAGCATCCTGAGCGCTGACTTCGCCGCGCTGGGCGAGGCGGTTCGCGCCGCCGAACGGGGGGGCGCCGACCGCGTGCACGTCGACGTCATGGACGGACACTTCGTGCCGCCCATCACGATGGGGCCGATCGTAGTCGAGGCGCTGCGGCGCACCACCCGGCTTCCCATCGATGTGCACCTGATGGTCGATGCCCCCGAGCGCCACCTCGCGGCCTTCGCCCGGGCCGGCGCGACGAGCCTGACCGTGCACATCGAGGCGACGCCGGACGCGGCTCGGGTGCTGGGCGAGATCCAGGCGCTGGGGGTGGAGGCGGGGGTCGCCCTCAACCCCGAGACGCCCGCGGAGGACGCGATCGGGTTGCGCGATGCCCTGGACCTCGTGCTGGTGATGAGCGTGAACCCCGGCTACGCCGGACAGGCCTTCATCCCCTCGGTCCTGCCGAAGATCGTACGCCTCCGCGAGGCGTTTGGACCGCGCGTCCCGATCGGCGTCGACGGCGGCGTCTCGGCCGAGACCGCGCCGGCGGCGGCCGCCGCGGGTGCGACGGTGCTGGTGGCGGCGTCGGCGATCTTCTGCGCGCCCGAGGGGATCGAAGCCGCGATCGCGCGCCTGCGCGCACTGGCCTCCCGATGATCACCCTGCACTACACCCATCCGGCCTGCGCACAGCACGATGCGGGCCCGGCCCATCCCGAGCGCCCCGACCGGCTGCGCGCTATCCTGGAGGCCATCGACGAGAGCGGCCTGACTGACGAGATCAGAACCGTGGAGGGTTCCCGTGTGGACACCGCACTCCTCGAGTCGGTGCACACCCGGGCCCACATCGCGCGGATCGAGACACTCGCCCGGGAGGGCGGAGGGTGGCTCGATCCGGACACACGGGTGGGGACAGGCTCCGCAGAGGCCGCGGCGCGCGCGGCCGGAGCCGCACAGGCTGCTGCGATGGCGCTGTGCGCGGGTGAGGCCGTGCGGGCGTTCGTCACGATCCGGCCGCCGGGCCACCATGCGCTTCCCGATCGGGCGATGGGGTTCTGCCTGTTCAACAACGTCGCGATCGCGGCGACCGCCGCGCGGCGAACCGGCCTGCAGCGGATCATGATTGTTGATTGGGATGTCCACCACGGCAACGGCACACAGGCCATCTTCTGGGCAGATCCGAGTGTTCTGACAGTGTCGCTCCACCAGGAGTTCTGGTATCCGGGCACCGGGGCGATCGACGAGGTCGGCGAAGGGGCCGGCGAGGGGTTCGCGGTCAACGTGCCGCTGCCCGCCGAGACCGGTGACGGCGGTTATGAGGATGCGCTGGCCGAGGTCGTGCTGCCGCTGGCGACCGCATTCCATCCCCAGATCATCATGGTGTCGGCGGGCTATGACGGGCACTTCGCCGATCCCCTGGGCGGAATGGTGCTGACCTCGCGCGGGTTCGGCCGTCTGGCGCGCATGCTCGACGAGGCTGCGCGGAGCCTCGACGTGCCCCTGCTCGCCGTCTTGGAGGGCGGGTACGATCTCGACGCGCTCGGCGCGTCCACCGTGGCCACCCTGGAGGCGCTGACCGGCCGGACGGCCTGGGGGATGCCGGCTGAGGACGCGCCGGGCGAGGCGCCGCCATCGTTGATCCGGGCGCGGCTCCGCGCCGTGCGCAGCCTGCTGCACTCTCACTGGCGGATCTGAGGTATGCGCCAGGGGAGGAAGGCCTCCCCTGGCGGCGAACTACATGTGATGCCCTTGGCGATGCGTGCGCCCCGGGTGCCGGAGTCTGTTGAGGGGGCCGTAGGTGTGATGGAGCGCGAGGCACTCACCGAGGAAGAGCAGGGTCCCAGAGGAGAGGCCGTCGACCTCTCCAAGGCGGTGCCGACCCTGCAGGAACGGCAGATCGTCAAGGGCACGGTGGTTCGGGTTGACACCGAGGGTGTGCTGGTCGACATCGGGGCCAAGTCGGAGGGGCTCATCCCGCCGAAAGAGATGGCCCGACGCGGGGACGAGCCCGAACCGGTGGTCGTCGGCGACCGTATTGACGTGATGGTGATGCGCGTGGACGGCGAGGAAGGCAACATCATCCTCAGCAAGAAGCGGGCCGACTTCATCGCGGCCTGGGACCGGGTGATTGCCGCGCACCAGTCCGGCGCCATCCTGCACGCCATGGTCGTGGACAAGGTCAAGGGTGGGCTCGTGGTGGACCTCGGCATTCGAGGGTTCGTGCCCGGCTCTCATGTCGAGCTGTCGCTGGCCAAGGGGCGCCGGTTCGAGTGGTTCGTCGGCCAGTCGATCCCACTGAAAGTCATCGAGGTGGACCGGGGCAAGGGGCGGGTGATCCTCTCCCATAGGCAGGCGGCCGACGAGGAGCGCCGGTCGAGGCGCGAGACCGTCCTGGGCGCCCTCGAAGAGGGTGCGGTTGTCGAGGGCGTGGTGAAGCGCATCACCGACTTCGGCGCGTTCGTCGACCTGGGCGGCGTGGACGGTCTGCTGCCGATCAGCGAAATGGCGTGGACCTACATCCGGCACCCGTCGGAAGTTGTGCGTCGCAATCAGCACCTCAAGGTGCAGGTGCTGCGTGTCGACCGCGAGAGCGGCAAGATTTCGCTCGGCCTCAAGCAGATCCTCGAGGATCCGTGGGCCGAGGTGAGCGAGCACTACCGCACCGGCGAGGTCGTGAAGGGCAAGGTGGTGCGGATCGTGGCGTCAGGGGCGTTCGTACGCCTGCGCGACATCGACGCCTTCGTGCCCATCTCCGAGCTCGCCGATAAGCGGGTGAACAAGGTCGAAGACGTGGTCGCCGTCGGCCAGCAGGTCGAGGCGATGGTCACCGACATCCGGCCCGATGAGCGGCGCATGATCATCAGCCTGCGGCGGGTGGCCAGGGAGGCCGAGCGCAAGCGGGTGAAGGAGTACATGCGCACCCAGGAGGACGAAGGCCGGGTGACCATCGGCGACGCGGTCGGCGAGCTGCTCCGGCAGGTGGTGGAGACCCGGACCGAGGAGCCTGCGCCAGCCGAAGCCGAGGAAGGCGAACCTGGCGACGGCGAACCCGAGGAAGACAAGGCCTGACTTGCCCGGCCCTGCTCCCACGACTACAATGGGAGCGGCGGCGGGGAGTGGCGCAGCTTGGTTTAGCGCGCAGCGTTCGGGACGCTGAGGCCGGGGGTTCAAATCCCCCCTCCCCGACCAGATGTCGACACAGGGATGCGGGCTCTGGCCCGCATCCCTGTGTCCTGTGATTCAGGGCGCCCAACCGGGCACCGGGTGAGGGACCGCTGGCCCATGACCACCGAGGCGATCTATAACTACCGCAAGGTGGACGATCAGACCATCACGGGCGGACAGCCGACCGAGGAGCAGCTCAGGGCGGCTGCCTCGGAGGGAGTAGTGACCGTCATCAACCTGGCCACGTTCACCCCGGGGCATTCGCTGGAAGACGAAGCCGGCCTTGTGCGCGCGCTGGGTATGATGTACATCCACCTGCCGGTGGACTGGGAGCATCCGACAGCGCGCGATTTTGAGGAGTTCGAACAGATCATGCGCCAGCTTCCACCGGGGAAGACGCTCATTCACTGTGCCGCGAACTACCGGGTCACGGCGTTCTACTCGCTGTACGCGCTCAAGCACCTGGGGTGGTCGGAGGCCCGCGCCGCCGAGTTCCGGGCCTCGATCTGGCAGGGGAGCGACTACCCGGTGTGGGAACAGTTCATCGCCCGGATCACGGCCTCGGCACAGGCCTCCCGCGCAGAGGCCGCCGAGCCATGACGCGGTTTGAGCGGCTCCGGGTGGCGTTCGATGGTGGCCCCGTCGACCGCATCCCCCTCAGCTTCTGGCAGCACTTCCCCGAGCACGACGCGCATCCGCGCACGTTGAGCGAGGCGACCGTGGCCTACCAGCAGCGCTACGACCTCGACTTCGTCAAGCTGATGCCCACCGGCATGTACAGCGTCGTAGACTACGGCGTCCGCACGCGGCCGTCGGGCGATGCCATCGGTACGACGGTCTACGCCGGGGGCCGATCGCGGGGCCAGAGGATTGGGGCCGGGGGTGCCGTCACAGGTCCGGTGGAAGCGCTGGTGACCGAAGCCCGGGACGCCATCGCGCAGACGCAGGGACGTCGCCTCATCGTGGCCCCTGGGTGCGTCGTGCCCACCACGGCGCCGGACGAGCACCTCGCGGCGCTCCGGAAGGTCGTGGGGTAGCGACGAGGGACGCGCGGCGAGCGCGGCGCAGGTCCCTTGTCAACCCCGGCTGCCGGCCGGTAGACTGGAGGGGCTCGGGGAGACCCTGCGAGGGGGGCCCGAAGCTCAACCTGTCGGACGTGCGAACGCGCGGGGCGGCGCGAGAGCGCCGCCCCGTCGCATTGTGGGAAGGACCGGCGACCAAATGATCGGAGCGCCAATCGTCGAGATCAAGCGGACGGTGGACGGTGGGGAGCACCGGTTCACCTGCACCCTGCTGGGCCGCAGCGGGGGATGGGCGGCCCTGCGCTACGTCCTGACCGACCCGTGGAGGGTGGGTGGGTTGGTACTGCCGGCCGGCACCGAGACCGTCGCGCACTACTGGGTCGATCGGCCGTACACCGCGTACCACTGGTTGGATCCCGAGGGCCGCACGCTGGGGGTCTACCTGAATGCCGCGGTCGGCGTGGAGATCGGGCAAGATGCGGTGCGGTGGCAAGACCTGGCGCTGGACGTGCTGGTCACGTCGGCCGGCGGCATCGAGGTCCTTGACGACGAGGAGGCGCGGGACGCCCCCGCGTGGTTGCAGCCCGCGATCGCCGCCGCCCGCGCGCACCTGCTCACATGCGCCGCCGCCATCGCTGCCGAGATCGTGCGTCTCTCCGCCGCCGTGCAGTCCGGGTCGGCCGCGCCGCACGCGGGCGACCGGAGGAAATGACCATGAGGGCGCGAAGGACACCGCGATGCGCGCGTCCGGATGCGTGGCGCTCATCGATGGGATGGGGGTGGACGATCGAGCGGATCACCGGTCGGCCTGACGGGGTGCGCGTGGGGATGTTTTCTGACTCCTACCTGCCGCGCATCAGCGGCGTCGTCCGGTCTATCGAGTCGTTTGTCGCAGAGCTGCGACGCCAGGGACATCACGCGACGATCTTCGCGCCCGGATATCAGGGGTACATCGACCGCGACCCCGACGTCGTACGCTTTCCCTCGGTCCGCGCGCCCGGCGTCCCCGACTTTCCCCTGGCGATCCCCGTCGCGCGGCGGTTCGTTTCCGCGGTGCGGGGGCGTCGGCTGTCCGTCGTCCACACGCACTCGCCGTTCCTGATGGGCGCGGCCGGTCGACATGCCGCCCGCCGGCTGCGGTTGCCGCTGGTCTTCACCCATCACACGATGTACTCCGAGTACGTCCACTACGTGCCGTTCGTGTCCCAGCGGTTCTCGCGCGAGGTCGTCACCCGGTACACCGCGCGGTACTGCAACGAGTGCGCCGCAGTGATCGCCCCCTCGCGGGTCGTGGAAGCCCACCTGCGAGCGGCGGGCGTGCACACGCGGATCGAGGTCCTACCGACCGCGGGGCTTGAACTCGAGCGCTTCGATCGGCTGGATCCCGCCTGGGTCCGGCCTCGATATGGGATTCCACGAGAGGCGCCGCTGCTCATCACCGTCGGCCGGCTCGCCCGGGAGAAGCGCTTCGACATGCTGTTCGCGGCGTTTGCGCGCGCCGCCCGCGGGGGGCCGGAGCGCCTGCTCGTCGTGGGCGGTGGCCCACAGGCGGCAGAGCTGCGCGACGCCGTGGGCGGGCTGGGGATCGCCGGCCAGGTCGTGTTCACCGGACCGCTCTCCCACGAGCGCGTCCTGGACTGTTACGCCGCCGCAGATGTTTTCGCGTTCGCCTCGCCGACGGAGACCCAGGGCCTGGTGGTGGTCGAAGCGATGGCCGCCGGACTCCCGGTCGTGGCCGTGGGCGCCGGCGGCGTGGTCGAGGCCGTGGGCGACGGTGTGACCGGGTTGCTCACGGCGCCCGGTCCCGAAGCGCTGGCCGCGGCCATCCGACGTATGCTCGACGACGGAGCGCTGCGGCACCGGTGCGCGCTGAACGGCCGCCGGGCCGCCCGCAGCTACGCGATCGAGGAACTGGTGCACAGGCTGGTCGGGTTGTACCGGTACATCGCCGACTACACGGTAACCGTCGCAGCACCCGACTAGGCGAGGCCGCGGGCCGTCGCCTGGCGGGCGGGCCGTTCGCGCGGCCCGCGTCGAGGAGGAGAACAGCGTGCAACTGCGCAGGCTCGAGTTCGTGGGCTTCAAGACGTTCGTCGATCGCACCGCGCTGGAGTTCCATCCGGGGATCACCGCGATCGTCGGCCCCAACGGCAGCGGCAAGAGCAACATCTTCGACGGTATCCGCTGGGCGCTCGGCGAGACCAACGCGCGCCTGCTGCGCGGCGCGCGGATGGAGGACGTCATCTTCTCCGGCAGCGCCTCGAGGAAGCCGACCGGGATGGCCTCGGTGGCCCTCACCTTCGACAACAGCTCGGGGTTGCTCCCCATCGAGTTCTCCGAGGTGACCGTCGGCCGGCGCGTGACCAGAGGCGGGCAAGGCGAGTACGTGATCAACGGGGTCGACTGCCGGCTGCGGGACGTGCAGATGCTGTTCCTTGGGACCGGCCTGGGCGGCCGGTCGTACGCCCTCATCGGCCAGGGCGAAGTGGACGCGGTGCTTCGCGCGACGCCGATCGAGCGGCGGCACTGGCTGGAGGAGGCCGCGGGGCTGGCGAGGCACAAGCGGCAGCGGATCGAGGCGGAGCGGCGGCTCGATCACGCCCGGGCGCACCTCGACCGGCTGACCGACATCGTGGACGAACTCGCCCACCAGCGGGAGGCGCTCGCGGCCCAGGCCGAGGCCGCGGCGCAGCACCAGGCGTACACGCAGGAGCTGCGCGCGCTCGAGCTCGCGCTGTTTGCCGACGAGGCGCGCCGGCTGCTCGCCGCGGTTCGACGATTGAGCGCGCAGCTCGCCTCGGAGCGCGATCAGGCCGCCGCGGCAGTCTCCCGCGTCAGCGAGGCGGCCGCCGACGCCGCCCTGGTCGAGGCGCGACTCGCCACGGTGACCGATGCCTGGGAGCAGGGGCAGGCGGCGCTGCTCTCGGGTGCGGAGACGCTGGGCACACGCGCCTCCGAGGTCCAGACGCTGGATGCGCAGGCCGAGGGACTGCGCGGCCGGCTGGCCCAGCTCGATGCCGATCTTGCCCGCCTGGCCGAGGAGCGCGAGGCGCTAGCCGGCGACTGCGCCGCTCTCGCCCGCGACACGGACGAAGCCGAGCGGCGCCGCGCCAATCTGGAGCGGGACGTGGCCGCGCTGGATGCGGCGCTGGAGGCGGCGGAGGCGGCGGTGGAAGAGGCACATGGGGCGCTGACCCGCGGCCGCGGCGATGCGGTCGAGGTCGCGCGCACGCTCGCGCAAGGCCGCAGCGATCTTGCGGCGCTGCGGGCCCGCGCCGACATGCTGACGCAGTCGCTGGACGCGACGGCGCGACGCGTGGGAACGTTGACCCAGGAGGCGGCCGTGCTTGCGGCCGACCGGCAGCGCGCGCAGCGGGCGTGCGATGACGCCAGGCGGGCGATGAACGCCGCGGACGAGCGGGTCGCGGCTACCGCGCGGGCCCTGGACGACGTGCGCCGCCACGCCGCCTCCGCCGCGGATGCGGTTCACGCCGCGGAGCTTCACGAGCACAGGCTGCTCGTCCGCCTGCACGCGCTTGAGGAGGCGGCCGCGCAGTTCATCGGGTTCGAGGAGAGCACGCGTGAGGTCCTGAAGGCTGCGGCGGCCGAGCCGTCGCGATTCCCCGGACTGCGGGGGACCGTCGCAGACCTGCTCCGGGTGCCCGAAGCGCACCAGCCGGCGATCGCCGCGGCGCTCGGCGAGCGGCTTCACTGCCTGGTGGTCGATGATCTCGACCAGCTTGAGCCCATCGTCGGGTTCATCAAGGCCCACGCGAGCCGGCACGGCACCGCGCTCGCGCTGGCGGCGCTGCGGCCCGGCCGCCGCGGCGTCGACCTCGGTCTGGCGAACGGCGATGTGGTTGCGCGCGCCCCGGCGATCGTCGAGGTCGACGGCGCGGCCTCCGCCATCGTCGACGCGCTGCTCGGCGATGTGGTGGTGGTCGCGGACCTACCCGCGGCATGGCGGGTGCTCGCGGGCGGCTATCGGGGCCGCATCGTCACCGAGGATGGCACGCTGCTCGGATCTGAGGGTGTGGTCACGGTGGCCGGAAGGCCCCAGGGTGATGTGGCGCCACTGGGACGGCCGCACGCGATCGCCGACCTGCGCGCTGCGGCCGATGCTGCACAGGCCGAGCGACGACAGGCCGAGGAACGGCGGGCCGAGGCCGGCCGGCAGGTCGCCGCCGCCGAGGATGCCTCGGCCGCCGTACAGGCGGAGCGGGCTGCGGCTGCGGCGACCCTGGCCGAGCGCCTCCAGGAGCGGGCCCGCATGGACGCCGAGATCGCGCGCATCGGCGACGAGGAGACCGAGCACGCGGCACAGGTCCGCCGCAGCACCGAGGATCTCCACCGCATGACCGCCGAGATCGGCGCCCTGGAGGCCGATCTCACCGCCCTGGAGGCCGAAGCCGCGCGTCAGGAGGCGCAGGTCGTCCTCTTCGAGGAGGAGATGCGCAGGCGAGGCACCGCCCGCGATGCCACTACAGCTGAGGCGGCTGCGCGGCGCCTGCTGCTGGTGCAGGCGGAGGGTGTGCTCGAAGGATTCCGCGCCCGACTGGCCGACCGCGCGGCGGCCCTGGCCGACGTCGAGACACGCCACATCGACCTGCTCGAGGTGGCGGCCCATGCCTCTGCCGACCTGGCGGCCGTGACGACCCGGCGGGAGGAGTCGCAGGCCGCCTATGAGGCGTTGGTCGCAGCACAGGCAGACGCGAAGAGCCGCGTCGAGCGGCTGGCCACCGAGCGCGTTCAGTTGCGGGATGATCTGGCACAGCGTCAGGCCGATCACGCGGCAGCGAGCGAGGCCGCGAGAGCGGCTGAAGCCGCCCTCCATCGGACCGAGTTGCGCGCGGCGCAGGCTGAGGCCGAGCTGGGGGCCGCCGCCGCGCGGTTGCAGGAGCAGTACGGGATCACGCTGGAGGAAGCCGCCGCCCGGCGGTTGGAGGGCACACGCGAGGAGGCGCGCCAGCGCCATGAGGCGCTGCGTGCGGCGCTGGACGCGCTGGGTCCGGTCAATCTGCGTGCCATCGACGAGCACGCGGCGGTTGCCGCCCGCCTCGGGGCGCTCGAGGGCCAGACCCGCGACATCGGCACGGCCGCGGTCGCGCTCCGCCAGGCGATCGCGCACATCAACGCGCTGCTGCGCGTGCGTTTTCGCGAGACGTTCGAGGAGGTCAACGCCGAGTTCAGCCGTCTGTTCGAACGCCTGTTCGCGGGAGGCCACGGGTCGCTCGAGCTCGTGGAAGACGACCTCGGCGCCGAGCCAGGTCTCGAGGTCATCGCCCAACTCCCGGGCAAGCGGCGGCGTCCACTCGTGGCGCTCTCCGGTGGCGAACGGGCGCTGGTGGCGATCACGCTGATCTTCGCCATGTTGCGGGTGCACCCGAGCCCCTTCTGCATCTTCGATGAGATCGAAGCGGCCCTCGACGACGCAAACACAAAGCGGTTCACCGAGCTGCTCCGCGACCTGGCGCAGACGACGCAGGTGCTGATCATCACCCACAACAAGGGCACCATGGCGGCCGCGGACATCCTCTACGGCGTCACCATGCAGGAGCCGGGGCTCTCATCTCTGGTCTCCGTGCGGCTCGTGTCGCCGTCGCCCAACGGCGACCGGGCGGGCGCGCACGCGGCGCCCGCCGAGGTCGGGGAGCCGGGGCCGCCGCGCGCGCTGAGGGAGCGGGAGGTCGCGGTACTGCCCGCCGAATAGAAGGGCGTGTCCACAGCTCCTGGGGGATGGCTGGCGCGTCTGCGCGCCTCGCTCAGCCGGACGCGCGAGACGCTGTCCGCGCGCCTGGACGACCTGTTCGCGACGCCGCCCGACGCCGCGTTCTTCGACGAATTGGAAGAGATCCTCGTCGCGGCCGACCTCGGTGCGCCGCTGGCGGCCGCGATCGTGGATCGCGTCAAGGGAGATCCCGCGGCGCGCACGGCCGAGGC
>JBBIOB010000076.1:0-10392 GCA_037443565.1 Armatimonadota bacterium
CAGACCGTCGTGACCGGACCCCGCATTGCGCCAGACGAAGTCCCCGATGTCGAAGGGCTGCACAAGCGCGGCTACGTGCACAACCTGTACGAGCACCTGGCGTGCGCCGACGCCGCGGTCATCCAGGGAGGTCTGAGCACGGCGATGGAGATCGTCGCCTTGCGGCGTCCCTTTGTGTACTTCCCGCTGGGGCGCCACTGGGAGCAGGTGCACCACGTCTCGCACCGCCTCGCCCACTACGGGGCCGGCCTGCGCGTCGACTACGCCGCCGCGTCGGCGACCTCCGTCAAGGATGTCATGGTGCGCATGCTCCGCGAACCGGTCGCCTACCGCCGGGTTCCTGCTGACGGGGCAATGCGCGCGGCCGAGCGGATTGCCCGGCTGCTCGTGCGGGTATAGGCACGGCGTGCCTACCCCTCCTGCCGCGACAGGGTGCCGAGCCGGTGAGCCGCCGCGACCGCCTCGGCGCGGGACCGCACGCTGAGCTTCGCGAGCACCGCCGAGATGTGATGGTTCACCGTCTTGGGCGAGACGAACAGGCAGGCGGCGATGCCGACGTTCGGCAGGCCTTCCGCCAGCAGCCTGAGGACCCTCGAGCTCGCGCGCGGTCAGCCCCGCCGGGTTGCTCCGCATGGCGGCCCGCGGGCTGCGCGGATACCGCGTACTCCCCGCGCATGCATGGCACGGTGCAGGACCTCCGCCGCCGGCCTGGCATCCATCTGCTCGAAGATGCCCGGCGCCGCCCGCTGCGCGTCGTCATCGCCTTCGGAGAGCGCCATCGCCTGCTCGCTGCCCGGTGCGGAGGGGGGTTTCCGGCCGGGCCTCTAGCGCCGGTGCGCCCCAACCAGGGCGTGCGCCACCTCCACGATGCGCTCAGGCGTGAATCCGAACTTCCGCTGGAGCTCCCTGAGGGGCGCTGAGGCGCCGAACGTGTGCATGCCGATGACCCTGCCTTCGCGACCGACGTAGCGGTCCCATCCATAGATGGACGCCTGCTCCACCGCCACCCGGGCCGTCACCGCGGGCGGGAGGACACTGTCGCGATACTCCGGGCCCTGACGCTCGAACAGCTCCCACGACGGCATGCTGACGACGCGGGCCTGGATGTCGTCCCGCCCGAGCTGCTCATAGGCCTGCAGGCACAGCGCGACTTCGCTGCCAGTCGCGAGCAGCAGCACGTCGGGCGCCCCGCCCGGGGCATCCGCCAAGACGTACGCGCCCCGCGCGAGCCCTGCAGCCGGCGCGTAGATCGCGCGGTCGAACGTCGGCACGGCCTGCCGACTGAGCACGAGGACGGCTGGCTCTTGCCGCAACTGCATTATCATGCGCCAGGCTTCGACGACCTCCCCGGCGTCAGCTGGCCGGATGACGAGCAGGCCGGGCATGGCGCGCAGCGACGCCAGATGCTCCACGGGCTGATGCGTCGGCCCGTCCTCGCCCAGCCCGATCGAGTCATGCGTGAAGATGTAGATGACGGGAAGCTCCATGATGGCGGATAGGCGCACCGCCGGTCGCAGGTAATCGCTGAACACCAGAAAGCTCGCGCCAAAGGGCCGGATCTTGGCCAGGGACATCCCATTACAGGCGGCACCCATAGCAAACTCCCGGATTCCGAAGTGGAAGTTCCGGCCGCTGTACTGCCCGGCGGCTAAGTCTCCGGCGCCCTCAACGGTGAGCCGGGTCTTGGTAGACGGAGCCAGATCCGCTGCGCCCCCGATCAGCCAGGGAACGTTCTTCGCAATGGCATTGAGAACCCGGCCGGACGAATCCCGCGTCGCCAGCCCCCTGGGATCGGCAGGAAACGTCGGAAGGTCGCGGTCCCAGCCCGTGGGGAGCTGGCGATGCTGCATGCGGTGCAACTGATCGGCCAGGCTCGGATGGGCATCGCGGTAGCGCTCGAACAACTCAAACCACGTGGTCCGTAGGAGGTGCCCGCGGGCGCCGATGCCGGCCTGGAAGTGCTCTCGGACACCATCGGGTACCACGAATCTGGCGTCCTCCGGCCAGCCGTACCGCCGCTTGGTCAAGCGGATCTCCTCCTCACCCAGCGGCTCGCCGTGAGCGGCGCTCGTATCCTGCAGGCGGGGCGCACCGTAGGCGATGTGGCTGTCCACGATGATCAGGGTCGGCCGGTCGGTCGTCGCGCTAAATGTGTGGAACGCCCGGGTCAACACATCGAGGTCGTTGGCATCCCCAACCCGGGTGACGTTCCAGCCATAGCTCATGAAACGCGCAGCGGTGTCATCGCTGAAGGTCAGCCCTGTGTTGCCCTCGATGGTGATGTGGTTGTTGTCGTAGATCCAGCAGAGGTTGGAGAGCCGCAGGTGCCCTGCCAGGGAAGCGGCCTCGTGGCTGACGCCCTCCATCAGGCAGCCGTCGCCGCACAGGGCATAGACATCGTAGGTGAATAGGTCGAATCCCGGCCGGTTGAAGTACTCGGCCATCCAGCGCTCGGCAATCGCCATCCCGACGCTGGTCGCCACGCCCTGCCCCAGCGGTCCGGTCGTGCACTCAACGCCCGACGTCCACCGGTATTCAGGGTGCCCGGGACACTTACTGTCAGCCTGGCGGAACCGCCTGATGTCCTGCAGCGTTACTGAGAGCTGCCCGAGCACCTCGTACTTTGGATTCACAGCCTTGACGCCGGTCAGGTGCAGCAGGCTATAGAGCAGCATCGAGGCGTGGCCATTGGACAGCACAAACCGGTCGCGGTCGGGCCAGATCGGGTCATCAGGATCGAACCGCAGGAACCGCTGCCACAGACAATACGCCACCGGTGCCAGCGCCATCGGTGTGCCGGGATGGCCGGAGTTCGCTGCTTGGACGGCGTCCATCGACAGCGTCCTGATGGTATTGATGCTGAGCGTGTCGAGGGCCGCCTGGTCGAGCATCACCGTGTGCCTCCGTGTTCAGACACCGCCGCTGTCCAAGTTCGAGTTGGACCAGATGAGCTCCAGGCCGTAGCCAGCCGCGCCGAGCAGCGCCACGCGTGGGTTCACAACAACGTGCACCGGCACACGCGCCAGCAGTTCCGCAAGTCGTCCCTTTCGCGTAAACGCCATCATGAACCGGCCGTCCTGCAGTGCCGGGAGAATGTGCGCCGGAATCCCGCCGGCCAGGTAAAGCCCGCCGGTCGCCAGGACCTTCAGGACGAGGTTCCCGGCTTCGGCGCCGAGGATCGAGACAAATGTGTCCAGGGTCAGGCGGCCGAGCGGGCTGCAGAGTCGCGAGTCCAACGCGGTCTCGATGATGAACCGCGTGCGGTCCGGCGCGGCGGCCAGTCCTGCCGCGACCTCCGGAGGTTCGGTAGCATACCCACTGTCCCCGAAGTACGCGTAGATGTTCGAGATGCCGATGCCCGAGCATACGCGCTCGACACTCACGTGGTCGAACTGCTGCCGGAGATGCTGCAGCAACCCGATCTGCGTGGGATCGGCTGGCGCGAAGTCTGCATGCCCTCCTTCCGATGGGTAGGCGCGGTAGCCGGATCCGGTCCACGCCAGATACGATTCGCCCAGCCCGGTGCCCGGCGCGATCACCGCGATCGCGCCGTCAGCGACGCGCTCACCAGGATAGAGCGTGTGCAGATCACTGGCCTGGAGCGCGGGCACAGCGCAGGCGATGGCTTCCAGATCGTTCAGGAGGCGAACAGCTTTGAGGTTGAGGGTCTCAGCGAGGGCTCGCTCCTCGACGACCCATGGCAGGTTGGTCAGGTGGGCGCGTCCGTTCGCCACAGGCCCGGCGACGTCGAAACAGGCGTACGCAACCTGAAGCTCTGTCTTGGCCAGGAATTCCTCAGCCATGACATCGAGACCGGCGAACCGCTCGCTGGGATACCGTGCCTGGGCCAGAGGGGCCCGCGGGCCTGCCTCAGGCGAAAACACGGCGAGGTCCGTCTTGGTACCACCAACGTCGCCGGCAAGGAGCAAGGGACTCGGGCCTTTGTCTCGCGGTCTTGGAGATCGCCCAGATATCATGTTGGAGCCGCCACCCGCCACCCGCTTTGCCGTCGGTCCACCAACGCGTCTTCGAGCCTCGCTCCTGTGCAGTCAGGCTTTGCCCCGAGGCCGTCCCGCGCGGAGCTCACGATGCCGCCCGATGGAACCTGGATCAGCCGGCCCGCTCCAGTGCGTTGCCATTGTCGGCAATGCAGCCCAACAGGTCGTCCCAGGACTTCACGAACGCCTGGGCACCGTCGCGCTGAAGATCGTCGGCAAGCGCGGCCACATCGACTCCCACCCGTTCGAACCGGTCCAGCACCTCCTCCGCGTCACCACCATCTGTCGGAAGGAGCGAGTCGACTTTGCCGTGGTCGACGACCGCGTGCAGCGTTGCCTCGGGCATCGTGTTGATTGTGTGCGGGGCGGCCAGGGCGGTGACGTACAGCACATCGGAGGCGTCGGGGTCTTTGGTTCCGGTGCTCGCCCACAGCAGCCGCTGCGGCCGCGCGCCGGCATTGGCCAGCCGCTGCCAGCGATCTGAGCCGAGCAGACCACGGTACGCCTGGTAGGTCCGTGTGGCAACGCCGATTCCTAGCCGGCCACGCAACTCGCCCGGGACCTTGTCCATCACCGCCTTGTCCCATCGGCTGACGAATACCGAGGCGATGGAACGGACATCAGGATTCAGACCTGCCGAGATCCGTCGCTCGATGCCTCGGATGTACGCCAGCGCGGCCCTCAGGTAATGCTCGCGCGAGAAGAGGAGCGTCACGTTGACCGGCACGCCTGCAAGAATGGCCTCCTCGATGGCCGGCAGGCCTTCGCGGGTGCCGGGGATCTTGATGAGCAGGTTGGGTCGGGCCGCATGAGAAGAAAGCCGCTTGGCCTCGGCCAGCGTGCTGGCGGTATCGTGGGCAAGCCGCGGCGAGACTTCGAGCGACACCCACCCGTCGACGCCGGCAGTTCGGTCGTAGACCGGCCGGAAGAGATCAGCCGCCTGGATCAGATCTTCAAGCGCGAGCTCGAAAAAGAGCTGCTCGCCGGACTTCCCCTCGGCCGTCATCCTTCGGATGGCGGCATCGTAGTCCCGGCTGTCCCTAATCGCGTGCTCGAAAATGGTGGGGTTGGATGTCAGGCCCGTAATCGAGAAGTCGGTAATGTAGCGCTGAAGTGTCCCGCTCGTCAGCAGCGCCCGCCTGATATTGTCGAGCCAGAGACTCTGGCCCGCGTTACGAAGCTGCTCGGTAGGCATCATGCCGTGCTCCCTCCTGTCGGCTCGGGCCGGCCTGCAGCGAGGAGGGCGGAAAGTTCAAACGACATCAGGTCACCGATCCGCTCCAGTGTGATGTCGGCCGGCGGGTACTCGGCCAGGATCTTCGGATCCTGTGCGTAGTGCCCCTGCCGTGGGAACACCGTCGTCACCTTCGGTCCCCACACCTGCTTGACCGCCGTGAGAATGCGCAGCTTGTCGTCCACTAACACGTAGTGCTCGGCTGGGTACAGGCGCTCGACCTCATCGAGTTCCTCTTCCTTGTGAATGTAGATCAGGACGCGCCCCCCGACGGCATCGAGCAGCCCCGATCGTTCCACTTTTCGGGGCTGGAACACCACATCGCCATCGGACAGGATCACCGTCGGTCCCCACGCCGCCGCACGGTCGATCACATCGAGCGACTGAGGGTAGAGCCGGTTCGCGAAGGGGTAATCGACCAAGTATGAGGACATGCAGAGCAACCGGGGATCATGGGAATGTTCGAGTCGGTAACGTTGGAGCGCGCCGAGGTAGTCCGCGTAGTCAAGCTGCGTGCGCAGGGCCTCGAAGATCTCCCAGTACCGATCACAGCGCTCCTTGCCAAACTGCCGCTCGAGGTGCCGTGCGATGTCGCGCTGGGCTCGATCGTTGTCCAGAAGCGTGTTGTCCACGTCGAACAGGAAGACCACCTGGCTGGGCGACGTCATGGCACCTGCTCCACGGCGGCCAGGGTGCGCCACTGCGCTCCGTTGCGGAGCAGCCGGTCGGCGTCGTGCGGTCCCCAGGTTCCTGGCTCGTACTCGCGCAAGGGGGTGGCGTTTCCCAGGATGGGCTCGACGACACGCCACGCTGCCTCAACGCCTCCCTGGCGGACGAACAAAGTGGCATCGCCCCGCATGGCATCCACGAGGAGACGCTCGTACGGCCGCATCTCATCGCCGTGCTGGTGGCAGGCCCGTACTTCGATCGGCTCGCCGACCATCGCCTCGCCGGGCACCTTGGCACGGAGGCCGAGCGCGATCACTACCTCGGGGCTGAGTCGGAACCGCACATAGTCGCGGCTTCCGGACACGCCCTCTCTGAAGATGTCGGTCGGCGGACGCTTCAAGGTCACCACCACCTCGGTCGAGGTGACCGGCAGGCGCTTGCCGGCACGGATGTAGAAGGGCACGCCCGCCCACCTCCAGGTGTCGATCCCAAGCCGGATCGCGGCGAACGTCTCGACCTGGGAGTCCGACGCCACACCGGCCTCCTGGCGGTATCCGCGATACTGGCCCCGCACCGCGGCGGACGGCTCCAGTGAGCGCATCGATCGGAGGGTGGTCTCCTTGCAGTCGCGTAGCGCGTCTGCGCTCATCTCCGCCGGAGGCTCCAGGGCGAGCAGCGCGGCGACCTGGAGCATGTGGTTCTGTACCACATCCCGGATGGCGCCGGTCTCCTCGTAGAATTGCCCCCGGCCGGCCACGCCGAAGTCCTCGGCCATGGTGATTTGCACGCTGTCGATGTGGTTGCGGTTCCAGATCGGCTCAAAAAATGTGTTGGCGAACCGGAAGTAGATCAGGTTCTGTATGGGCTCTTTGCCCAGGTAGTGGTCGATCCGAAAGATGGCGTCGTCGGGAAAGACCCGGCGGAGTATCTGGTTGAGCGCCCGTGCTGAGGCGAGATCGCGCCCGAAAGGCTTCTCCACGACCACCCGGGCTCCCTGAGCGGCGCCGGACAACGAGAGAGATTCCACCACCGTGGGAAAGAGGCTCGGCGGGATGGCCAGATAGTGCAGGGGGCGCTCCGCCTTGCCGAGCGCCTGCTTCAGGCGCACGAATGTCGCTGCATCGTTGTAGTCGCCGCTGACGTACCGGAGCAGACTCGAGAGCCGCGCGAATGCCCCTGAGTCGACGCCGCCGTGCTGCTCGAGGCTGTCCCTGGCCCGGGCCGTGAACTGATCAAGACTCATGGCCTGGCGCGCCACGCCAATCACGGGAACGGCAAGGTGGCCTCGCCGGATCATCGCCTGCAACGCCGGGAAGATCTGCTTGAACGCCAGATCACCCGTCGCGCCGAAAACCACCAGGGCGTCAGAACGCTCGGCGTCCATCGTCAACCCTGAGGCGCCGCGGCGCGTTGTTCGAGATGGCCGCCGAACTGGTGGCGCATGGCAGACAGCAGCCGGTTGGCGAACTCGGCCTCGCCGCGCGACCCAAAGCGCGCGTACAACGCTGACGACAGCACCGGCGCCGGCACAGACTCATCGACAGCCGCCATGATGGTCCAGCGGCCCTCTCCTGAATCGGACACCCGTCCGGCAAACCCCTGCAGATCCGGACTTTCGAGGAGCGCGCGTGCTATGAGGTCGAGCAGCCATGAGGCGATTACGCTGCCGCGCCGCCAGACCTCGGTGATGTCCACCAGATCGAAATCGTACTGATAGTATTCCGGATGGCGCAGGGGCGCGGTTTCGGCGTCCACTGAGCGCTGCTGCTTCCCGATGTTCGTGTGGTGCAGGATGTTCAGCCCCTCGGCGTAGGCTGCCATGATACCGTACTCGATGCCATTGTGGATCATCTTCACGAAGTGGCCGGCGCCGATTGGTCCGCAGTGCAGGTACCCGTGCTCCGCAGTGCCGCCGACCTTCTCCCTCCCAGGGGTCCGGGGTGCTGTCCCGATGCCGGGCGCCAGCGCCGCGAAGATGGGGTCGAGCCCTTGCACCGCGGCACCGTCGCCGCCGATCATGAGACAGTAGCCGTGTTCGAGGCCCCAGATGCCTCCGCTCACGCCGACGTCGACATACAGGATCCCTTTGAGTGCCAGGTCGCGGGCGCGCCGAATGTCGTCACGATAGTAGGAGTTACCCCCGTCGATCACGGTATCGTCCCGGTCAAGCAACGGCGCCAGGGTCGCCAGTGCGTCGTCCACGGCCGCAGCCGGAATCATGAGCCAGACCGTCCTGGGCCTAGCGAGCCTCTCGACGAGATGAGCCACCGAGTCGGCGCCCACCATGCCTTCCCTTTCCAGGGCCTGGATGGCCGCCATGTCCCGCGCGGTACCGACGCACTGGTGCCCCGCCCGCATCAGGCGGCGCACCATGTTGGCGCCCATCCGGCCTAGTCCGATCATCCCAAGCTGCATCGTGGTCTCCCCCTTGTGGCGCGGGCCCTCGCTCTCCGGCTACGACCGCGGGCCTGCAGACCGTCGCGCCACAGGTGTCAAGTGCCGCACGCCCGCGTCGCTCGCCACGATGAGATCGGTCGCCAGGGCAAGAAACAACCCATGCTCGACGATCCCGGCACGGGCGCTCAATTGCCTCGCCAACTCAGCGAGGTGTCCGATCGGGCCAAAGTCGCAGTCGAGGATCAGGTTGCTCTGGTCCGTGAAGTACAGGCTGCCGTCCTGAGTATGCCGCACGGAGACCCGCGCGCCGAGCGATTCCAGATACTGCGCCTGTGACCGCCATCCGAAAGAGACGACCTCGACCGGCACAGGCCACCGCGTACCCAGGACCGAAGAGAGTTTCCCCTCGTCGACAACGATGACCTCGCGCCGGCTCGCCTGGGCGACGATCTTCTCGCGGAGCAACGCCCCGCCACCGCCTTTGATCAGGTTGAATGCCGGATCGACCTCATCGGCACCATCGATCGTGACGTCGATCACCGGTCGGTCCTCCAGCGCCACCAAGTGGATGCCCAGCCGACGTGCCTCTACCCCCACATCGGTGGAGCACGGGATGCCGACGATCTCGTGGAGCTGTCCCTCACGCAGCTTCTCCGCGAGCCGCCGCATCGCAAAGCGGGCCGTGGTACCGGCGCCGAGACCTACCGCCATCCCCGACCGCACGAACTCCACCGCGCGTTCGCCAGCCATCCGCTGGCGCCGCACTGGACCATCGATCCGCGGCGACGGAGGCAGACCGCTCATGGGGCTTGCCTCAGGTGCGCGGCAGCGGCGTCCACCAGCCATCGGAGACGACCGTGCGTCGGTGTGACGACCTGTGCCGGCAAGACTTCAGACCTCGACCGCCCTTCCAGCACCTCGCGGAGCCGCTCGGCTTTGTCGGCCCCTGCGACGAGAAAGATCACGTTCGCCGCCGCGTTGATCATGACCGGCGTCAACGTGATGCGCCACATTGCGGCCGTCTCGATGTAGTGGGTGACAACCCACCGTACGCGGTCGGCGACCGCGGCGAGCCCCGGAAACAGCGACGCCGTATGCCCGTCGGCACCCATCCCCAGCAGGATCAGGTCAAAGCCGGACGACGGCAACGCGTCGGGCGGATCCTCGCCGCGCAGGCGGTGCACGTTCCCCGACGGCAGGGGAACACGATCGAGCAAGGCCTCTCGCGCGATGCGGTAGTTGCTGCGGGGATCGTCGGGCGGCATACACCGCTCGTCGCCCCAGAAGACTAACACCCGCGGCCAATCGATGCGCCGGGCGAACGATGGGGTGCTGAGGAGCGTATGCACTGGTCGGGGTGTCGACCCGCCGGCCAAGGCAATTGTGAAGCAGCCGCGGGCAGCGAGCGCCTCTGCGGCGACTTCCACGATGTGCTCCGCCGCAGCCTGCGTCAGGCTGCGGGAGTCAGGGAACACCTGCACCATGCTCGTCTACGTGTATGCTACCTCAGGCACGATTCCAGCATTGCGCATCGCTCCACGTCCAGTTGCAGGCACCGTAGCTACCCCTGCAGGAGCTGCTTTGGTCGCGTCGTGTCGAACTCCACAACGGGCTCACCGATCACGGTGACCGGTATGGTGGAGACCCCGTCCTCAGCTCCGGCCCGACGATTCCGGCCCCAGCGGTAGGACGCGTCACCGGCCACACGCTCTGCTTGGTGCCATCTCCGGCTGGTCATCTGGCCCGATCTGCCTGCGTAGTGCGCCCGTCCTGCTACGATCCTCACCGCGGAGGAGGGGCTGCGACTGCCTACGCAAGGTCGGATCCATCGTAGTCACCACCAACGCCAGCATACCGCGAGACTCACTCAATCACTCATCGATCTCGGCACGAGCACGCACATGCGGACCACTGTCCGACCATTGACAATCTGCGCGACGACCCAGGATTCGCCGAAAGCCCTTGCCCATAGCTAGTTCCATTGGAACGCCATGGGACCACGATGTGCAGTAAGCTACCTTACAGAACGGCCGAGCGGAAATGGCGACCTTTCCCGGCTGAAGCGTCTGCGCCTCTCCACCCCCCCTTGCCGGA
>JBBIOB010000077.1:0-10232 GCA_037443565.1 Armatimonadota bacterium
CTCGACCAGTTTGACTTCGGCTTCCAGCCCAGTATCGACGAGCATCAGATCCGGGAGCTGCGGACCCTGCGGTTTGTCCATGATGCCAGCAACGTGATCTTTCTGGGTCCGCCCGACCCCACGACATAATCCCCCACCTCGCTACAAGGCCTGTAAATCAAGCGTTTCCTGATCTGGGTGCACGTGCAGCGGACGGTACTGCCGCGCCTTGAGTGTCGTCGCGGCACGACGGACCTCGGGCGACGCCAGCGCACTCCGCTCAATCATCCACGGCGCGTAGGGGATCACCTGTTGGGCTGCAAGCACGCCATCCAAGATCAAGCGCCGGACGGAATTCGGACTGATGGCCAGTTCAGCCGCTGCTTCCTCCAATGTCAGCCAGCTGCGCGGGGGCCGGCCACGCGCGGAGTAGCCTGGAATCTCGTGAGTCTGCCGCATCGATCGCACGCGAGTTTCTGTCCACGCGTTGCCCTTGCCTGTTTGGAGTCGGAGCCGATTCAGGATGGAGGCGATCTCGTGGTCCGACACGATCTGGGCCAACTCCCGGACGACGTCGATGACGTCACGGTCCGTCCGGAATCGATGCTGGCCGGTGCGAGGCTTGGGGACCTCAAGACGCGTGTGACAATCACCAACCCAGTGGATCACCGCATTCACGGTCGTGTGCCCGTCGTCGACGTCCACGATGATCTCTTCAATCACGGTGCGGACCAACCGCTTCTTGAGCGCCATATCGGTCGCGGGATCATGCCAGACGGTCTCGAGATCGTCTGCCAGCGCCAGCAGCGTGGCTCGGTCCTCGGCGGTGATCTCCTCGACGGACGCGGGCACCTCGCGGAGCTGCGCCGCGAGCCGCTCGACCTCCTTGAGGGCGTGATCCCACCGCTGCTCCAGCTCCCCCGCCACCAAACGGTTTTCGGGTTCGACGGCATCGTACTGGCGCCTCGCGCGGTCCGCTTCATACTGCGCCTGCTGGAGCGCAAGCCTCAGGGTCGTCCGACGCGCATCCTGTTGCCCTTCCAGTTCGGCCAGCGCGGCGAGGGCCGCCTCCACCGCGGCAGGCTCAACGACGTTCAGCACCGCACGCTCCACCGCCCGATCCACGGCCATGCCGCCGAACGAGATGCAGCGGTCCGCCACGTGATGGAGCGCCGCGCCCCGGCACGCGTACCGGGTGACCGCGCCGGCCTCCCCGACATAGGCCACGCGGAGACGCCGCCCACAGCGGGCGCAGCGCAATAGACCAGCCAGTAAACTCGGCCCCTTCCGGGCAGCTCCACGACTCATGCGGCCCTGCATGTTCGCGTTCTCCCGGATCTGCCGTTGGTTATGCTCATATTCCGCCCAGGGGATGTAGCCGGCATGATGATCCTGGATCAGCACGTCCCACTTCTCTCGTTCCCGACGATGTCCTGCGGTCGCGACTGCGCGATCCCCGACCATCCGCATTCGCGTTTCGGTGCGTCCGAAAACATACGCGCCGGCGTACGTGGGGTTCGTCAGCGTCTTGAGGATCGTGCTGTACACTGGGGGTCGCCACTGCACGATGCGCCCTTCTGGTCCATACACGACCATAGGAAACGCGATCCCCTCTTCTCGCAACCACAGGAGGACCTGGCGGACACTCCCATACTGCGTGAACTTCTCGAAGACCAGCTCAAGAGCATGCTGCACACGTCGGTCCGGGTCTTTCTCGCACCGGCCATCTGCACTCCGCACATACCCGATGGGGAGACTGGTGATCAGCGCGCCTCGCTGGGCCATCTGCCGCAGCGCCTCGTGTGCGCGGGCGCGCAGCAGACCCAGCTCAAACTCGCTCATGGTCCCCTTCAGGCCTAACAAGAGACGATCGTTGAGCGCGCGCGGGTCGTATACGCCGTCAAAGTCGATGATCAAGGTGCCGACGAGTGTACACAGATCAATGAGCTGGTACCAGTCCCGGTTATTGCGCGCGAGCCGGGACGCTTCGAGGCTAAAGACGGCCCCAACCTCGCGGAGGCAGACCGCGGCGACCAACCGGGCGAACCCGGTCCGCCCCACCGTGGTGCGGCCCGAGCGGCCGAGATCTTCGTCGATGATCTCCACCTGCTGCCATCCCAGGCCCCGTGCCTGGGTCGCCAGATCGTATTGCCGTCGCTGACTCTCGCGGTGATGCCGGACCTGGTCGGCCGTGGACTGGCGGATGTAGACGAGGGCTTTCCGGGCGAGGTGCTCAGGGGTGATCTTGTCGCTGCTCACTCCGCCTCACCTCCCGCCGGTGGTAGAACTCGGTCTGTAGGAGCTCCCGCAGCACGTCGATCACCCGCCGACGGACCACGACGGGCACGCTCGTCCACACGCGGCCGTGCCCGTCGAAACGCAGCTCTCGCTGTCTGCTCGGACGTTTGAGTCTCACGGCTGCCCTCCTGTGAGATGCACGACTCGACTCCGCTTTCCGGTGGGGAGGCAGCCTTCCTGCACCAGGCGTCCAGCAGCGCGCGCAACGCACGCAACCCTGGTACTGAGCACTGAGGAGTCCGCACGCACGTCATCCGAGCACACGTCTCCGGGGAGGTCATCCAGGCCGGAATGTACGTCATACTGCCGTCGGGCAAGAAGATCGCGAACACGTCCTCACCCCACTGGCGGCGACGACAATGCACCTGTACCTCACGATCGACCAGGGGATGGAACGGATAATACACGCGAACCGTGTGCGGAGTGAGAACGTGAGCAGTCTGTGACCGGTTCGCCGGCCCTCGGCATGCTCTTCCTCACTCACTCCACGGCCGAGGCGGTTTCAGTCAGGCTCTCGGACGGCGTGACAACCGTCACGTGCAACGATGGTGACGCGTGTGACGTGACCGCGGGAGCGGGTGTTGTGACGTTTAGCGGCGCCATTGGGAACTGGACCGTGAACGTGACAACGGCCATAACATACCCACAACTTGGAAGCCAGGCCTCGCCCATCCTCGATCTGAACTCGGTGGACGTGACGTCGCTAGGCGGCGGCACCCTGACGATCTGGGCCAGTGAGGTCAACTACCAGGCGCCTGCCGCGCTGACCAACGTTCCGTTCCAGCTTGACGTTGGCGGCACGTCGGCGGGACCCACGGGAACCCCGGGAACCACGAGCTTCGCCGCCTTCGCAGATGATGGCAACGCCCTGTTCAACGAAGCTACATTGCTCGGGTCGATCGGTTTCGCAACGACGCCCTTTGCAGGCACGTTCAATGGCTCGGCACTCCTGAGCAGCGCATATTCGCTGACGATCCGGGCAATGATCACGCACTTGGGGCCAGGTGGCACGAGCTTCGACGCCGAGTTGAGGTCGCTCGCGTCTGAGCCTGCTGCGTCGACCCTGCTGGGATGGGGTCTGGGACTGATTGGCCTGGCGGGAATCGGCCGGAGGAGGATGTCCTTCAAGGTCTAGCATCGAAGACCTTCCGACTAAACAGACAGGGCTCGCGGCCCACCGTGGGCCTTGTTCCATTATGGGAAGATCGCTGTTACACGCCATCGACCGACCGCTGCTCCGCGGCCAGGATCATCTCGATGAAGCGGTGGAGTTCCTGGCGGACGGGTCTCTGACGGCGCGGTCGAGCCCGAAGACGCGGAGCACCGCGGGGGCGATGTTCGTAGATCGAGGCGTCCGCGCGCCGGGCGGGCGCACCCGGCCGGTGCCAGATGTACAGCCCCTCGTGCGCGCAGTGGCTGCCCTATCCCCAGTCGACAAAGGTCGCACCCGGACGCTGGACGTTCAAGGGTGAGCTGGCGCTGGAGATCCGGCTGGGTCAGTACGCCCGCCCGTCGGTGGATCTGGATGCGGATCACGTCCGTGGCGCGTTCGCGGCCCGAGCAGATCTTCAACGCGCCGTCACAGAGGATCTGGGCGATCTCTTCGCGTTCGCGGTCGTCGGCAGCGAAGACCTCCGCGAAGGCGCCGTGAGCCTGGCGGCGCGGTACAAGATGGATTGCTCGCTGGGCGGGCGTCCCTTCGAGCCGCTGCAAGTGGACGTGACTGTCGCCCCGCCGGACCCATGGGATGCCGAACCGGCGTGGCGTCATTTCGCCGGCACGCACGCCTGGACGCGCATCAGCTGAAGGCCGCGATCCAGCGCACCTTTGAGCGCCGCGGGACGCACCCACCCCGACCGTCTGCCCGCTCCTCCGTTTGAGCTGGCTGTCCCGTACCGCCGGGAGGCGGAGGACGCTGGTATCGACGCGTCGCTGGCGGGCCCGCACAGGCTTGCCGGGGAATGGCTTGGTCCGGTGCTGGCCTGCACCGCCAAGGGGCCCTGGCGATCGTGTACAGCCCCTCGTGCGCGTGGACCGTCGTCGGACAGGGATGTCTGGCTCTTGCACGCGGTGTTCCCCTTCGCGGAGGGTTCGGTAAGTCTCCGGGGTTCCAGGGAGACGTCTCCGGGCTGTGGGAGCCAACCCTGGCGTACACTGCGGGCCGTCGTGCCGATTGACCCATTTGGAACGCGCGGCTATACCTCCGATTGACCTATCAGAGAGGCATCGCCTATCATCAGCGCGGGAGTGAGACCCATGGCACTTGAGCATCGCGTGGACAGGCTGGAGCGGGCCCTTGCCGAGCTAGCCGAGGCCCAGGCTCGTACCGAGGCAGCCTTGCAGGCCCTGGCCAGGGAGCTAGCCCGCCTGGCTGAGGCCCAGGCCCGTACCGAGAAGGCCGTTCAGGCTCTGGCCCACCAGGTCGGACGGCTGAGCGAGACCATCGGGTTCACGCTGGAAGACCTGGCCCGTGAACTCACCCCCGCCTACCTGGCCCAACACTTTGGGATCCACGTGACGACCCTGGAGAGGCGGTTCTTCCCGCTCGACGGCGAAGAGTTGGAGATCGACTTCTACGGCGAAGGGGTCCGGGACGGGCAGGCCGTCGCCATCGTCGGCGAGGTCCGCAGCCGCATCTACGGACGCGATGTCGAATCGGCCGTGGAGACGGCCCAGCGACTGGCCTCACAGGTCCCCGGCGCTCCGATCGCAGTGCTGTTCGGATTCGTCATCCACCCGTCCGCGAAGGAAGCCGCCGAGCGCACCGGCGCCATCGTGATCTCCTCGATGGGCCGATAGCCTATGCGCAACGTCATCATCCTCGGCGGCGGGCCGGCGGGCCTGACCGCCGCGATCTACGCGGCTCGCGCCAACCTCGCGCCGCTCGTCATCGAGGGGGCCGAGGCCGGCGGGCAGCTCATGCTGACCACGATGGTCGAGAACTACCCCGGCTTCGAAGACGGCATCATGGGGCCGGCGCTGATGCAGACGATGCGCCGGCAGGCCGAGCGCGTGGGCGCGGAGTTCATCGGCGAGGACGCGACCGAGGTCGACTTCGGGCGCCGGCCGTTCGTCGTCGGCACGGCGTCGGGCCAGCGCTTCGAGGCGCGCGCGGTGATCGTGGCGACCGGCGCCTCGGCCAGGCTGCTCGGCCTGCCGGGCGAGCAGCGCCTGATGGGCCGGGGCGTGTCCACCTGCGCCACCTGCGACGGGTTCTTCTTCCGCAACCGGGACGTCATCGTCGCCGGCGGCGGCGACTCGGCCATGGAGGAAGCGCTCTATCTGGGCAACCTGGCGAAGTCGGTCACGGTGGTGCACCGCCGGGACCAGCTGCGCGCCAGCAAGATCATGCAGCAGCGCGCGTTCGACCATCCCAAGATCGGCTTCATCTGGGATACGGTCATCGAGGACATCTTAGGCGACGGCGTCGTCAGCGGCGTGCGGCTGAAGAACCTGAAGACCGCCGAAGTCTCTGAGCGCCCGATCGACGGGGTCTTCGTGGCCATCGGCCACATCCCCAACACGGCGATCTTCAAGGATCAGCTCGAGCTCGACGCGCAGGGGTACATCAAGCTGCGCGACCGGTCGCGCACCAGCGTCGAGGGCGTGTTCGCGGCCGGCGACGTGCACGACCACACGTACCGGCAGGCCGTGACGGCGGCCGGCTACGGGTGCATGGCGGCCATCGACGCGGAGCGATGGCTCCAGCGTCAGGACGGGAAGTAGGTAGCTACCGCGGGGTGGCCTGCAGCGCGCCGTCAAGCCGGCGCTTGAGCTCCTGCTTGGGCATGTAGCCCACGATGCGCTCGATCATCTCGCCGCCGCGGAACACGCCGAGCGTCGGGATGCTCATGATGCTGTAGCGCATCGCCAGGTTCTGGTTGTCGTCCACGTCGACCTTGGTCACCTTGAGCCGTCCTGCGTACTCGCCGGCGAGGTCTTCCACGATGGGCGCCACCATGCGGCACGGGCCGCACCACTCCGCCCAGAAGTCCACCAGGACGGGAAGGTCGGACTTCAGGACCTCGCTCTCGAATGTCTGCTCGGTGACCGCCAACGGCTTTGCCATTCCTGACCTCCTCAAAGACACAACGGCGGCGCCGGATGCGCCGTCCATCTCATTGACAACCATCCCCCACACTAGGGTATTCCCACAACGCGCGTCAACGGTGTGAGTGGCACCGGTCACACCGATGGACCCGCTCCTGGCACTCCTCACATGGCGCGACGAATGGTAGAATCCGTGTGATATGGCCTTCACGGTTGGCGACTTTCACGATCTGGTGCGGCTGCTCGATCAGCACCCCGAGTGGCGCGCGGAGTTGCGTCGCCTGATCCTCACCGAGGAACTCCTCTCGCTGCCACAAATGGTGCGGGAGCTGGCGGAGGCGCAGGCGCGGACCGAGCAACGTGTCGGGGAGCTGGCTGAGGCGCTTCGGATCCTCACCCAGCGGGTGGATCGGCTGGCGGAGGCGCAGGCGCGGACCGAGAATCGGGTGGATCGGCTGGCCGATGTGGTCGGGCAACTGAGGGGAAGCGACCTGGAGCGCCGCTACCGAGAGAGGGCCCACGCCTACTTCGACGACCTGTTGGCCGATATTCACGTGTCGTCCCCGCAAGAGCTGGCTGCCGTCGTGGACCGTGCCTTCGCCGCCGGCGTTCTGTCGCGCCAGGAGCGGAAGGATATGCTGGACGCCGACATTGTCGTTCGCGGACGCCGCTGGGAAGACCAGGCCGACGCCTACCTGGCCGTCGAGGTCTCCGCCGTGGTCGACGAAGGCGACGTGGAGCGGGCGATCCGCAGAGCCGGACTCCTCAGCCGCGCCACCGGAACCACGACCGTCCCCGTTGTGGCGGGACAGGCGATTACGCCCGAGGCCGAACAGCTTGCGCGCAGCCTTCGCGCTTGGCGTGTACTCGACGGCCGGGTCTTCTCCCCCCAGGATTAGCGGACAGGACCCGCTATCACACCGATTCAGGAGTTGTCCCCCAAAGAGGGCGGCTGCCATAGAATGTGGACTTGAACTGGGCAGAACGCATTGTGATCACGCCAGGTGTTCGAAGCGGGAAGCCGTGCGTGCGGGGGACGCGCATCACGGTGTATGACGTTCTCGAGTACCTGGCGGGGGGCATGACGGAGGACCAGGTACTCGCTGACTTCCCTAGCCCCCAGGGGCTAATCCGGGCATGCAACACGCGCGCCGTGGTCGGCGTATGTATGATGGGTGTGAGAGGAACACAGAAGAACACGACCCGGGAGGTCTCGCTCATGGCCCAGCAGGTGAAAATGTTCGCGCTCCTATTCCTGGCGCTCAGTCTCGCCATTTCGCCCACGGGGTTCGCCCAGGGCCGGACGCTGGACGTTCCCGCCGGCACGCAGGTCCCATTGAGCTTCTCGGCCCGCGTCGACTCCAGCCAGGCCCGGGAAGGCGATGCGGTCACGTTCGCCGTGGCCTCCGATGTGGTGGCCGAGCGTCAGATCATCATCCGCAAGGGCACGCACGCCCAGGGCCTGGTCGTCTCGGTGACGCCCCCCGGCATCTTCGGCCGTAACGCCAGGGTCCACGTGGCATTCGTCCAGACCGCGGCGGTCGACGGCCTGCCGATCAAGCTGGCGCCGATCGACATCACGCCCGACAACCTCCGTGAGGCCCGCGACACGGCCGGGGCCGCCGGCGCCAGCATCGCCGGGTTGATCATCCTCGGCCCGATCGGTGTCGCGGCGGGCGCGCTCGTGCGCGGCGGGCATGTGACGGTGCCCGCGGGAGCGGTGGCCATCACCTCGACGGTGGGGCTGAACAAGATCCGGGTGCAGTAGCCGGCGGTCGGCCGGTGTGATCGGTCGGCGTTAGAGTTAGAGGAACAGTACGGTGGCCGCGCCGGCGACGACCACCAGGATCACCGCCGAGCGGCCCAGGCATCCGATCCGTGGGCGCGCCGCTCCGGCGGGCCCGCGGATCGGCGCTTTGATCGACAGCCGGGTCGCCTTCTTGAAGGCGGCGATTGCCTCGCTCGTGCGGCCCATCTCCTTGTAGAGGCCGCCCAGGTTCTGGTGGGCGATCCAGTAGTCGGGGTCGGCGGCAATCGCGCGCTCATACGCCTGGAGCGCCTCGTCCTTTCGGCCGGTCTCGCGGTAGATGTTCCCGAGGTTGCTCCAGGCCGGCGCGTGCCGGGGATCGACGGTCACGGCCCGGGCGAAGGCCTGCTCGGCCTCGTTGAGCCGGCGCTGGTGGACCAGGGCCACGCCCAGTTTGTTGTGCGCCACGGCGGAGTTGGGCGCGGCTTCCACCGCGCGCCGGAAGGCAGTTTCAGCCTCGGGCCACGCGCGGGCCTCGAGGTGCTTTTCCCCTTCGGCCAGAATCGGATCGACCGGCGGCTGCGGCATGTGGATGCTCCGCGATCGATCTTCTGCGGCCGGTGCGTTGGGCCCTGCGAGGTCTGCTCAGGTCGATGCGGTGGGTCTGAGAGTGAGGGTGGTTACGATGCTGCCCACAGCGGGAGGTCGGCGTAGACCGCCGGAGTGGGTGTGCCCGCCGTGTCCGCCGCGGTCACGGCGGCCGCCGCGTCCGCATCGACGGACGGGTCGAGCGGGCGCACTTCTGCCGAGCGGAACCCATTGAGGAGCGCCCGGACCTGGAGGTAGAGGCCCAGAGCCTCTGGGGGCGGATCCAGACCTCCGGACAGGGCGGCGGCCGCGTCGGCGTCGGTCGTGCCGAGGTGCACGGAGCGGGCACCCATCCGCCGCGCTTCCCACAGGCCGAGCAGGATCGCCCTGTAGGCCGCCGCCGCGGCTCCGTAGTGACGCCGCCGGCGGAGCACGGTCCTGGCCTCGCCGGTGTCCTCCCACCGCAGCACGGCCGAGACGGCGCAGCGGCCTCCGCGTAGCGGCCTGGCCGCGGTCGTGACGCGGAGCGTCCTCACCAGGGCGTCTCCAGCAGTGCCGCAGCGAGCAGGCAGGCCGCCAGGAGGATCGCCTTCAGGCGGACCGCGCGGCGGTCGTCCCAGAATCGGGGGCTGATCATGCCTGCACCTCGGTTCCGTAGCGCCGCAGCAGGCCGACGACCTTGCCGATGACCTCGAACTCGGCCTCGATCGGCGCGTAGGCCGGGTTCTCGGCCTTCAGGCACGCCTGCCCATCGACGATCGCAAAACGCTTGACGGTCGCCTCGTCGCCCACGAGGGCCACGATGATGTCGCCAGGCGTGGCCGTGGGCTGACACCGGACGATGACGAGATCGCCGGCATGGATCCCGGCGCCGATCATGCTGTCGCCGCGGACGGTGAGCAGGAAGCTCTCGTCGTTCCACCCCACGAACCGGCGGGGGATGGGGATCATCTCCTCGATGTGCTGCTCGGCCAGGACCGGCACACCGGCCGAGACGCGGCCCACCAGGGGGAGCGAGACGACCTCCTCGTCGCCCATCCTGACGGTGCCGCTGGTGATCTCGAGGACCCGCATCCGGTCGCCGTCCCGGCGGAGGTACCCCTTGCGTGAGAGAGCGGTGAGATGCTGGTGCACGGTCGACGGCGAGCGCATGCCGAGCGCGTGGCCGATCTCCCGCACCGAGGGCACGATGCCGGTATGACGGATGCTCCGGGCGATATGGGTGAGGATCTCCTGCTGGCGGGGCGTCAGCGGCTTCTTCATGCTCCACCTCCACCAGTAAGGTAGCGAACTTATGTTCGTATAGCAAGTCTTGGATACGAACGAATGTACGGTATTTGTGCCGAAATCGCGCCATTCCTGGCCCGATTGAAGTCGTACGCGCAAAATCTCGGCCGGACGGGGTCGGCGCGGACGCCTAGCTAGTTTCCCATGAAATACGATGGCGGAGACCCGCGTCAATTCGGGGTTTCGGGCTCATGTTGTTGGCGAAATGACAGGGATTCCCGGTCCGCACGGCGAATCGAACTGACGAAAGCGCAACCCGTCGCCTGTCCGAGACACCGGGGAG
>JBBIOB010000078.1:0-10173 GCA_037443565.1 Armatimonadota bacterium
CCGAGGCCGTGCGCGCCGCGCTGGCCGAGGCCCTGCGGAGCGCGCTCGGCGAGACCCGCGCGCTCAGGCTCGAGCCGCGCCCCGCGGTGCTTCTCGTCCTGGGGGTCAACGGGTCCGGTAAGACCACGACGATCGGGAAGCTCGCGCACCGGCTCCGCGCCGATGGCCGGCGCGTGGTGCTCGCCGCGGCCGACACGTTCCGCGCGGCCGCGATCGAGCAGCTCGAACACTGGGGAGCGCAGGTCGGCGCGCCCGTGGTGCGGCACCAGGCCGGCGCGGACCCGGCCGCGGTGGTCTTCGACGCCGCCGCCGCGGCTCAGGCGCGCGGCGCCGACGTCCTGATCGTGGATACCGCCGGCCGGCTGCACACCAAGGTCAACCTGATGGAGGAGCTCAAGAAGATCGACCGGGTGATCGCGCGGGCGCTGCCGGCCTCGCCGGTCGAGCGGCTGCTCGTGCTCGATGCCAGCACGGGGCAGAACGGCCTGGCGCAGGCCAGGCACTTCCACCGGGCCGTCCCTCTGAGCGGGGTGGTGCTGGCGAAGCTTGACGGGACGGCCAAAGGCGGCATCGTCGTCGCGGTCGCGCACGAGTTGAAGATCCCCATCCTCTTCGTCGGGGTGGGGGAGGGCGTGGGCGACCTCATCCCGTTCGACGCGCACGCCTTCGTGCGCGCGCTGACCACGGCGGAGGCGACAGCCGAACCCTGATCGCGGCGCACGGCCCTGCGCCACCTGGCATCCTTGACGGTATGGGCGCACCGCGGTATCATGGACAAGATGTCAAGGGGAATTCCTTGACGATGTAGAGACCATGGACCCGGGGTTCGCTCCGCGCGATCGTGCCAACCGAATGTTCGATGCGTACGGGGCGCTGCTGACCGCCCAGCAGCGGCGCCTGCTGCAGCGCTACTACCAGGACGACCTCTCGCTCGGCGAGATCGCCGAGCAGATGCGCGTGACGCGCCAGGCCGTCCACGACGGCCTGCGCCGGGCGTTGGTGGCCATGGAACGGTACGAGCGGGCCCTGGGCCTGGTGGCCGCTGGCCGGCCGGCGGGCGCCAGGCGCGGCGGGGAGCACTACTTCACTCCCTCGCCGACATCGCCCCGGCGGCCGGCGCTGCTGCGCGCGACGCTGCGAGGCGCCGGGTGGGCGTTCGAGGCGGCAGCCGGTGTCTTCTCGCACCGCCGCCTCGACCCGGGCACGCGGCTGCTGATCGAGACGATGCGGGTCGGTCGGGCCGATCGGGTGCTCGACCTGGGCTGCGGGTACGGGCCGATCGGCCTGGTGGCCGCGTCGCTCGCGCCGCGCGGCGGCGCCTGGCTTGTCGATGCCAACGTGCGGGCGGCGCGTCTCGCGCTGGCCAACGCCGCGCGGAACCGCCTCCGCAACGTCCGCGTGATCGTGGGTGACGCCGCATCCGCGGTGCAGGCGTGTTCGATGGACGTCGTCTTCACGAACCCGCCGATCCGGGCCGGGCGTCGGGTGGTGCGGGCGTTCATCGACGACGCCTGGCGTGTCCTGCGGCCGGGAGGGCGGTTCTATCTCGTGGCGCGTACCGCGCAGGGCGCGAAGACGCTGGCCCGGCTGATCGATGCGCGCTTCGGCGCGGTCCGGGAGGTTGCGCTGGCTCGGGGCTACCGCGTCTTTGAGGCGGCAAGGACGCCCGAGGGTGGCGCCGCGGTGCATCCCGATTCCCGGACGGAGCGGGCGTTGCCCATCCCGTCCGTACACGAGGAGACCGCCCGTGTTTGAAGGCCTGCAGGCCCGGCTCGGCGAGGTCGTCCGCAAGCTCACCGGCCGCGGCGCCCTCAGCCCGGAAGATGTGGACGCCGCGCTCCGCGAGGTGCGCCTGGCGCTGCTCGAGGCCGACGTCAACTTCAAGGTCGTCCGCCAGTTCGTCGAGAGCATCCGCACCGCGGCCGTCGGCCAGGAGGTCTGGAAGCTGCTCAGCCCAGGCCAGCAGGTCGTCAAGCTCGTCCACGAAGAGCTCACGCGGCTGCTGGGCGGCCCGGTCCGCGTACTGCGCACGGCGGCGCACCCGCCCACCGTGATCCTGCTGGTCGGCCTTCACGGCGTGGGCAAGACCACGACCGCGGGCAAGCTCGCCGGACTCCTGCGCCGGCGTGGCCGCAGCCCCCTGCTCGTGGCGACCGACCTGAAGCGGCCGGCGGCGGTAGAGCAGCTCCAGCGGGCGGGCGCTGCGGTGAAGGTGCCGGTGCACCTCCCCAATGGGGCGACGGATCCTGTCGCGGTGGCGCGGTCGGCGCTGGCCCGGGCAACCGCCGACGGGCACGACGTCGTGATCATCGACTCGGCCGGCCGCCTGCACATCGACGACGCCCTGATGGCCGAGCTGGCCGAGATGCACGCGGCGGTGGCGCCGCAGGAGACCCTCCTGGTGCTGGATGCCATGGCCGGTCAGGACGCGGTCCGGATGGCCGAGCAGTTCTCGGCGCGCCTGCCGCTGGACGGCCTGATCCTCACCAAGCTCGACGGCGACGCGCGCGGCGGCGCCGCGCTCTCGGTCGTCGCCACGACCGGCAGGCCGATCCTGTTCATCGGCGTGGGCGAGCGGCCCGAGGCCCTCGAGCCGTTCCACCCCGACCGCATGGCCTCCCGCATCCTCGGGATGGGCGACATCCTCACGCTCATCGAGCGTGCGGAGCAGACGATGACGGCCGAACAGGCCGCCGAGCTCGAGCGCAAGTTCCGCAGGCAGCAGTTCACGCTCGCCGACTTCCTCGAGCAACTCCGCCAGGTCCGTCAGATGGGCCCGCTCGACCAGGTGCTGGAGATGATCCCCGGCTTCTCCCGCGCGAAGCTGCCAGGCCTGACCGTGGATGAGTCCCAGCTCCGGCGAATCGAGGCGATGATCCAGTCCATGACACCGCGGGAACGAGCGGTCCCGTCGATGATCGACGGCAGCCGCCGCCGCCGCATCGCCGCCGGCAGCGGGACCAGTGTGCAGGACGTGAACCGATTGCTCAAACAGTTCGACCAGGTGCGCCGGCTGATGCGCCACGCCGACGACCGCGGCCGAGTCGGACGACTCTTCTCAGGGAGGTAAGCGCATGGCCGTCAAGATCCGTTTGATGCGGATGGGTGCCAAGCACCAGCCGTTCTACCGCGTGGTCGTCGCCGACTCGCGCACGCCCCGCGGGGGCCGATACCTCGCGGCCTTGGGGTACTACAATCCCCGCCGGGACCCCTCGGTGATCTCGATCGACGAGGCCAAGGCGCGCACGTGGCTCGACCGCGGGGCGCGGCCCTCGGACTCGGCACGGGTCCTGCTCGAGAAGACCGGCATCCTGCAGCGCTGGGAAGCCGGCCGCGGCAAGGCGTAGGGGCCGGTTCGGGCCGATGCCATCCACGAACGTGCGGGCGCTGGTCGAGTACCTGGTCAAGGGTCTGGTAGACCGACCCGAGGCCGTCAGCGTGCGCGCGACCGAGCGCGATCGGGTCGTCCTCATCGAGGTGCAGGTCGCGCCGGATGAGGTGGGCAAAGTCATCGGCCGCCGTGGACGGATCGTGGCCGCCATCCGCACCCTGGCGCGGGCCGCGGCCGGGACCGGCGGCCAGCGCGTTGTAGTGGAGATCGTCCAGTAGCCACGTCTGATCGATTCGGAGGCCCGCATGGGGATGACCGTGGTCCGGCCGGTGGTCGTCAAGGCCATCGTGACCGACACGTTCAAGAAGCAGTACATCAGCGAGCTGGAGGACACCGTAAAGCGGCTCGACGCCGTGATCTTGCAGATCGAGACGCAGATCCGGCGCACGGAGCTGGAGCGGCAGATCACGCCGCAGTCGCGGGCGATCCGGCAGCAGCTGGAGGTTGAGCGGTCGCGGCAGGAGGCCGCGCGCCTGGAGCTGCAGGCGCGTTTGCGAGAGGCCGAGGCGCTCGAACTCAACGCGGAGTTCTCGCAGGGGACCGTGGAGAGTCTCGTCGAGCTGAGCGTGGGCGACAACTTCTTCACCAGGCTCGCGCGGGCCGAGGTGATCATCAAGGATGGGATCGTCATCGAGATCCGCGAGGAGTGAGATGACCCCGCCGCCGGCGCGACAGCCTGCCGTCGCCGGAGGGCTGATCACCATCGGCCGGATCGTGGCGCCCCACGGCCTGCGCGGAGAGGTCCGCGTCCGGCTGGAGACGGACTTTCCGGACCGGTTCGATGCCCTGCGCGACATCTACCTGGTCCGGGACGGCCGGGTCGAGGCGGCGACGATCGCCGGGTGCCGGCCGCACCGGGGCGGGTTGCTCCTGACCCTGGATCGGGTCGGCGATTTGCCCGGGGCAGAGCGCCTGCGAGGGGCCGAGATCGCGGTGCCGCGCGAGGCGGCCGTACCGCTGCCGGCCGGCACGTTCTACGTGTTCGAGATCATCGGCCTCCGGGTGGCGGCGGAGGACGGTCGGCCGCTGGGCGTCATCGCCGAGGTGCTGCGGGCCCCGGCGCACGATGTCTACGTGACCAGGGGCCCCGGCGGCGAGGTGCTGATCCCGGCGTTGCGCGACATCGTGCGCCGGGTCGATCGGGAGACCGGTGAGATGGTCGTCGCACTCCCTTCGACTCTCGAGGCGGCCGGCCGTGCGCGTTGACATCGTCTCGATCTTCCCGGACGCGCTGGCCCCGCTCAATGTGTCGCTCCTCGGCCGTGCCAGGGAGCGGGGGTTGGTCGAGATCCGGGTGTGGGACCTTCGAGACTTCACGACCGACCGGCATAGGCAGGTGGACGACGTGCCCTACGGCGGCGGTCCCGGTATGGTCATGAAGCCTGAGCCGTTCTTCGCCGCGGTCGAGGCCATTGCGGCCGGAGGACCGACCCGGCCCCGCATCCTGCTCACCTCGCCGCAGGGTCGCCGGTTCGACCAGCGATTCGCCGAGGAGCTGGCGCAGGCCACACACCTGATCATCCTGTGCGGCCGCTACGAGGGCGTGGACGAGCGGGTGATCATCGGGCTCGGCGCCGAGGAGGTCTCGATCGGCGACTACGTGCTCAACGGGGGCGAACTCGCGGCGATGGTGATCGTCGAGGCCACGGCCCGCCTGCTGCCGGGCGTCGTCGGTGATCAGGGGTCGGTGGCCGAGGACTCGTTCACCAGCGGCCTGCTCGATCACCCGCACTACACGCGACCGGCAGAGTACCGGGGCATGCCCGTGCCCGAGGTGCTGCTCTCTGGGCATCACGAGCAGATCCGCAGGTGGCGACGGGGCGAGCAGCTCCGGCGCACGCTGGCCCGGCGGCCTGACCTGATCGCCTGGGATCGGCTGACCGCCGAGGAGCGGGCGATCCTGCGCCGTCAATGACTGACAACCCCGTTCATACCGCGGTGGGCGTGAGCGCGGCGGCGGGGACAGGCAGCAGATGCTGTGCTACAATTCCAAATCGTGACCGCAGCGGCGTGTGGCGCCTGCGCGTGGGAGGCGAGTCCTGATGGAGAAGCTCAAACTGGTGGAGGCCGCGACCCTCAAGACGAAGGTCTCGGAGTTCACCCCGGGTGACACCGTCCGCGTCCACATCAAGGTCAGAGAAGGTGGTCGCGAGCGGGTGCAGGTCTTCGAAGGCACCGTCATCGGGCGGCGTGGCGCGGGGAGCAAGGAGTCATTCACGGTCCGGCGCCTCAGCCACGGGATCGGCGTCGAGCGCATCTTCCCGTTGCACTCCCCGCGCGTGGAGCGGATCGACGTGGTCCGGAAGGGCCGCGTACGGCGGGCCAAGCTCCACTACCTGCGGGGCAAGATCGGGAAGGAGGCGCGCATCAAGGAAGAGCGCTAGCCCACAGGCGCCGTGCCGGACTTCCGCGACCTGCTCGGTCTGGCCGAACGCCTCCCGTTCGGGGTGCCTACCCTCATCCTGGCGGTGGCGCTGGTCCTGATCATCCTACGCACCGTCGTGCGTCGGGCCTACCGATTGTCGCCCGTCATCCGCACATCGATCGTCGAGACCCTTGATGCAACGATCTTCGCAGCCCTGCTTTCACTGGTCATCATTGTCTTTGTCATTCAGGCGTTCTTCATCCCGTCGGGCTCGATGGAACCCACGCTGCGCACCGGGGATCGCATCCTGGTCGGCAAGTTCACCTACCGCATCTGGGAGATCCAGCGCGGGGACATCATCGTGTTCCGGTACCCCCTGAACCCGAACAAGGACTTCGTCAAGCGCGTGGTCGGGCTGCCCGGCGAACGCGTCGACATCAAAGACGGCCTGGTGATGATCAACGGCAAGCCCCTGAACGAGGTCTACCCGACGGCGCTGCCGGGTAGCGATCGGGCCTGCGCGAGCAACTATGGTCCCGAGACCGTGCCGGACGACGCGCTCTTCGTCCTGGGCGACAACCGGTGCAACAGCGAGGACAGCCGGTTCTTCGGCTTCGTCCCGATCAAGAACGTCGTCGGCCGGGCGTTGGCCGTCTACTGGCCCCTCGACCGCGTCGGTCTCCCCCGCTGATCGACCCTGAGCACACCGAGGCGGCGACGTGGCTCCCGCGCACAACCGGCCGACCCTGGTGACCCTGGCCGCCAAGCTACGCGCCGGCCGGCTCGATCCCGCCGACCTGGAATCCGACGAGCGCGCCGGGGCCCGCCGGTTGGCGCAGCAGTGGATCCGCCGTCGGGCGCGCGCCGAGGCTGAGGCGCACCGCGTGGCCGCCCTGTTCGCCCGCGAGCGCGACGCGTGGGCCGCCGGCATCGCGCCGGTGGCCGGCGTGGACGAGGCCGGCCGCGGACCGCTCGCCGGTCCGGTGGTTGCGGCGGCGGTGGTCTTTCCCGACCTGAGGCCGATCCGACGGCTCCACGACTCCAAACGGCTCCGGCCCGCAGAGCGCGATGTCCTGTACGATGCCATCGCGGCAAGCGGCGCCGCGATCGGGATCGGCATCGCGGACGTGGCGGAGATCAACCGGCACAACATCCTGGGCGCGACCGGGCTGGCCTGGGCGCGCGCGGTCGCCTCGCTTCCCCACGTGCCGGCGCTCGTGCTGCTCGACGGCAACCTGCGGGCCGGCATGACGATCCCCCAGGTCACCATCGTGAAGGGCGACGCCACGTGCGCGTCGATCGCGGCCGCCTCGATCGTGGCCAAGGTGACGCGCGACCGCCTCATGGTAGACCTGGACCGGCGATTCCCCGGGTACGCCTTTGCGCAGCACAAGGGGTACGCCACGGCCGACCACTTGGCCGCCCTGCGTCGCCTGGGGCCGTCTCCCGAGCACCGGCACGCCTTTCTCCCCGCCGATCTCAGACAGGTGCCCCTGCGGCCCTCGTAGATCATCGGCGGACCGTCGCCGTTCCCCCTGTGTGGTCCCGGCTGCCGAGCCGATCTCTTGCAGCAGGATGGCGCGGGGCGCACGGAAGTCCCTCGGCGATCGTGGCGAAGCCGCCGCCTCCGCGTGGCTGACCGCCCACGGCTACGAGGTGCTCGATCGCAACGTACGAACGCGGTTCGGAGAGATCGACCTCGTGGCCCGCCGCATGGGCGTTGTGGTCTTCGTGGAGGTGAAGAGCCGGACCAGCACGGGGTTCGGCCATCCCGGGGAAGCCGTCGCGGGTCGAAAGCAGCGCCGCCTGGCGAGGCTGGCGTCGGCCTATCTGTCGAGCCGCGGGTTGCAGGGGTGCGCGGTGCGCTTCGACGTGATCGCGGTGCTCGCCACCGGATCTGGGCAAGTCGCCAGCATCGAGCATATCCCCGATGCGTTTCAAGTCATGACGTGATCAAGTCGCTCCGGGGTCGCGATACCGCGCTCGTCTTCTCGCGGCAACGCTCCCCCGGACTGCCAGCCGGCATCCAGCAGGTGGCCTACCGCAAGCTCAGGATGCTCAATAACGCACATCTCCGCGTGCCGCCTCGCAACCGCCTTGAGAAGCTCATCGGAGACCGCGAGGGCCAATGCAATATCCGCATCACTGAGCGCTGGCGCGTCTGCTTCGAGTGGCGAGATGGCGATGCGTACGAAGTCGAAATCGTCGACTATCACTAGGAGGGAGACCGTGCCTCCCAAGAAGCTTGCCCCGGTCCACCCGGGCGAGGTCCTTCTCGAGGAGTTCCTCAAGCCCATGGGCATCAGCCAGAACCGGCTGGCCCTCGCCATCGGGGTTCACTCCAGGCGGATCAACGAGATCGTGCTCCGCAAGCGCGCCATCACCGCCGACACGGCCCTTACCAGGTATGAAATTGTCAGGTGCCTCCTTCCCTCTCGCTGGCCGCATAGGCAGCGGTGCTATGGTGAGACCATCCGGGCAAGGGGCACCTGGGAGCACGCAGGACGGGCAGGCCGCCGTTCAGGCGATGGGCTGAGCACCCGCGCCTTTAGCTGGCCGCCCCTGCGACCGGGCTTGGATGCGCTGCGAGCGCGAATCCGTTGGTGTCGTGTGGCCCGCCTGCCTCCCACTCGGCCGTCAAAGGAGGGAGGCGTATGAAGCTCTTCGGATTAGACGTCCATCGCGAATTCACGCAGCTGGCGATGCTGGAGCGGGGTCAGCTCACGCATCTGGGCCGGATTCCCACGACGCCCGAGGCGCTCCGTGCCTTCGCGCAGCGCCTGGGGCCGGAAGACCAGGTCGTGTTGGAAGCGACCGGGAACACGTACGCGATCGTCCAGGTGCTCCAACAGCATGCTGGACGGGTCGTCGTCTCCAATCCTGTCCAGACCCGCGCGATCGCGGACGCGAAGATCAAGACGGATCGGGTCGATGCCGAAGTGTTGGTACGCCTCTTGGCGGGTGGCTGGTTACCGGAAGTCTGGGTGCCCGACGCAGCGACGCAGGCGCTGCGCCAGCAGGTGGCTCACCGCGTGCGATTAGTCCGCCATCACACCCGTCTGAAGAACCGCATCCACGGCCTGCTGCATCGGAATCTGCTGCCCGGCTGTCCGCGAAGCGATCTCGGCAAGGCGGGCCGGCAGTGGTTGACGACCGACGCACTCCCGCAACTCCCGCTGCACGAGCAGGAGATTGCGCTCGCCACGCTCCGTCAATTCGACGCGCTGAGCGCAGAGCTCGCGCGCGTCGAGCAGCCGCTGGCCGCCCTGGCGCTCCAGCATCCCGCGGTCCGCCACCTGATGACCATTCCCGGCGTCGATGCGGTGACGGCGCTGGCGGTGGTGGCGGCGATTGGCGACATTCACCGCTTCCGCTCCCCGGCCAAGCTCGTCGGGTACTTCGGGCTGGATCCACGCGTGTGGCAATCCGGATCGCGCGCCACGAGGTACGGGGCCATCACGAAGCGGGGCCGGGCGCATGCCCGTGCCGTGCTGGTCGAGGCGGCCTGGGCCGCCGTGAAGACCCCGGGACCGCTGCGGGCGTTCTACCACCGGCTCCGGGCTCGGCGTGGGCCGCAGATCGCCGTTGTGGCGACCGCCCGCAAACTCCTGGTCCTGACGTGGCATCTCCTCACACGCGACGAGGATTACGTGTTCGCCCGTCCCTCGTTGGTGGCGCGGAAGTGGCGGGCCCTCGAGCTGCAGGCCGGGCGCCCGCCCCGAGTGGGCCAGCGCGGTATGGCGCACGCCTACAACGTCAAGACGGTGCGTCGTCAGGAGTGGGAGATCTGCCTCCAGGCGGAGCGCACCTACGCGGACCTCACGGGCACGTGGCAGCCTCGTCGACCACGACAGGACGCGGGTGCCGCCAAGGGGGCGCGACGCTAACGCCCCGAAGGGCTTCCTGCTCGGCAGGGCTTCCATCCCCAGGCCCTGCTCTTTGGTCGGGGGTCACCCGCGTCCACCTGCATCCTACACCCCGCCCACCACCGGCGGGTAGCTGGGGATTGACAATTTCATCCGTCGCCTGGCAAAGTTCTTCGGCACCTCGGCCAAGTTCTGGCTCGGCCTCCAGGGGGATTACGATCTGGACGTCGCGGAGGATCTGCTCGGTCATCGGCTCGATCAGGAGGTCCGCCCGATGGCCCGTCCGACCTAGAGCCCGAAGTTCCCGTCGCGTTGAGGGCTGAAAGTGCCGCCATATCAGGGTTTGGGCCTGTTCCCGGGCTGAAGAATGTAGGCATGTATATTGGCATAGAGTCTTGACAGAAATCAGATTGTATGGCATATATGAACGCATGTACGTGGCGGTTGTCCCCAACCGCGGGTCACCTCCGGCGATCCTGCTGCGCGAGAGCTACCGCGAGGGCCGCACGGTTCGTACCCGCACCCTGGCCAATCTCACCCGCTGGCCGCCT
>JBBIOB010000079.1:0-9425 GCA_037443565.1 Armatimonadota bacterium
TCCGGGGCGACCGCCCGAGCCTGGGCGGTAGCCAACTGCTGGTATCTGGGATGCTCATACCCCCGGCTGGCACCGAAGACGTTGGCCTCACGGCCGTCGAACCAGCGTCGCAGGTAGTCGGGGTCCCCCCCGGCGCCGATGTGGAAGGTGAGCGCCATCTGGAACCGTCCCTCGGACAGCAGTTGCGCCCTGGTCTGCGCGTCCACCAGCCTCGGGGTCACCTCGATCCCCGCGTCGCGCAGCATCACCTGGAGCAGCGGGACGACCGGTGAGGGACTGGCCAGCAGCTCTAGCCCGACCGGCTCGCCCCCAGCCTGGCGCAACAGCGCCCTCGCCCGAGCGGGGTCGTGCGGGTACTGCCGCACGCCCGGCGCGTGCCAGTGATCGCCCGGCGGCACCACGCCTGGGTTGCCGGGCACGCCGGGACCACGCGTCACCACCGCGGCCAGGGACGCGCGGTTGACCGCGTGCGCGATGGCCTGCCTGACCTCTCGCCGATCGAGCGGAGCGCGATCCAGATTGAACAGCAGTCGCGCCACCGAGAGCGGCTCCGTGGCCCAGGTCCGCAGGTAGGCGTGCCCGGCAAATGTCCGAACGACATCATAGGTGTCGGCCATGGCCGCGTCGGCCTGGCCGCTCTGCACCGCCAGGATCTGGCGCTCCGCGGGCAGCACCGCGTACCGGATCTCCTGAAACCGGGGCCGGCCACGATAGTAGCGGGGAGCTGCCCGCAGCCGGTAGTCGCCGGTTGCCGGCCGGTAGTCGGCGAGCCGGTACGGCCCCGACCCCACGGTGACCTCCAGCGACTGGGCACGTCGGGGATCGTTGATCTCGCGCCAGATGTGGGCCGGGATGATGGGCACGATGCCGGCGACGTCCTCGAGAAACGGCGCGAACGGTTCCCGGAGGACGATGGTGAGGGCATGCCGGCCATCGACTTCGACCGCCTGGACGACGCTGGTGTCCACCCAGAGAAACGGGTGCCGGCGGTAGTAGTCAAACGAGAAGCGCACGTCTTCGGCCACCAGCGGCCGGCCGTCGTGCCAGGCCACATCGGACCGCAGCGTGAACGTGACGCGCCGGCCGTCAGGAGAGATCCGCCACGCCTGCGCCAGCCACGGGATCACCCCGGTCTGGTCCTTCCACACGAGCGTGTCGTACAGGAGCGAGACCCGGACCACACCTCCCGGGCCGACCGTGGAGAAGGCAAACGGCGTGGGAAATCCGACGGCGGTCCACCACTGCAAGCGGAGGACATCGCCGGTGGCGGCCTGGCCGAGGCCGGGAGACGCCGACCCCAGCAGGACGACAGCAATGAGGGCCGCGACGAACAGCGCGGGCCACCGCATCCGCATCACTGCGGCGACGATGCGGCGTCCTGGAGGGCTTTGAGGATCTCGAGGAGCTCGGCAGCCTCTCCGGGCTCGATCTCGCGGATCGCCGACCCATACGCCACGAGGACGTAGGTGCCAGGCCGGGGCGACTCGAGGAGCAGGGTCGATACGTCGCGCACGCCGTCAGGGCCCTCGGCCAGGGCGCGACCGGGACCCGAGATCTGCGTGAGACGATACGGAATCGCCAGACACATCGTCTCTAGCAGTATGCCACGCACCCCCCCCGAGATGTACATACTCTGAGGACTCGATGGACACCATCTGGCGCGCGCCATACGGTGGGCCTGAGGGGGTGAGGCACATGGCCAAGGCTGAGGAGGCCATCCACCGGGCCGAACAGGAGTTGGGTGGACGCCGGTTCTCCGGCATCTGCGGCGCGCGGTTCGAGGGCAACGCCTGGTACGACGAGCACGTCCCGGCCTGCTCGCGGCAGGAGGAGGTCGACCTGCGCAATATCTGCCCGATCTACGCCTGCGCCCGGATCCACGACGTGGAGCACTGCGGGGTCTGCCCGGAGTTCCCCTGCCACCTGCTGCTGCTCTTCACCGCGCATGACGACAAGCCCGGCGAGCGCGTGGTCTCCGCCGCGATGCGGGCCGTGATGGGCGAGGAAGGCTGGGCCGAGTGGACGAAGGGCCGGTCGTTCGCCGGCGTGCTCTGCCCGCTCCAACCGAGAGCCCGGTAGTCGCTATCGCGGCAGCAGCCGCTCCGCGGCAACCTTCGCGGCTGCGTCGGCCGATCCGGTCCCGCGATCGTGGACTCCTGGTGGGATGACAGCGCAGTCTCCGCATCGGTTGTCCGACGGGGGGTGAGGAGGGTCTGCGCCGCCACCCCGACCAGGATCAGTTGTTGAGCGTTCCGTTCGTCCCGTGCGTGTTCCAGGCTCGCGTATACTCACCGTATGGCCGCCGCCCTCCGCGTCCGGCGTCGGACGCATCAGGAGCGGCGGCCAGATGCAGGACCGGAAATCCCCCCTCGCCCAGCGACTCCACAAGATGCAGCGGGTAGGCGGCGCCCACGCGGAGCACCGCGAGCTGCCGGTCGCCCTGATGGTAGGTCGCCAGCGACATCAACGTCACGCCGGCGGCATCCACGATTGCCGCGATGCCCGCGATGGCGTTGGCGCGGTCCGAGAGGTCGACGACCAGACGCGTGCCGCCCTGGCGCAGCCCCGTGAGATCGATGAACGCCTCGAAGATGTCGCTCTCGGTCACCATGCCCAGCAGGGTCTCGCCGTCGGTCACCGGAAGGCCGCCGATCTTCTCCCGGCGCATGATGACCGCCGCCGCCTCGATGGGCGCGTCCGGACCGATCGTGATCGGGTCCGTGCTCATGATCTCGCGCACGCTTGCCGACCGGAGCAACGCCGGCACTTCCCACGTGCTCAGCGTCGAGGCCGGCGAGGGCTGCGCCCGCATGATGTCGGTCCAGGTCACGACCCCGACCAGCCTGTTCCGCTGCACGACGGGCAGGCGCCGGATGTCGTGCTGCCGCATCAGGCCCATGGCCTCGGCGATCGAGGTCCGCACCTCGACCGAGATCGCCGGCGTGGACATCCGGTCACGCACCAGCATGCAGCCACCCCGGGCTAGTCGTGACCCATCTGGTCGCCCACCGACATCGCCCGGACGACCTCGCGGTCCGACATGTGGCGCTGCATCAGCGCCACGTAGATCTCCTCTTCCTTCCGCTCGTGCGACTCGACCAGCGCCTGAATCTGATACGCCAGGATGCGGGCCCGGTCGATCAGGTCCGGATCGTGCTCGCCCCCCTCAATGCGGCGGACCAGCGCGACGAACGCCTCGATCCGCCGCATAATCTCGCGGTGGTCGATGTACATCGCGGTGTTTGGGTCGCCGTGCTCGCGGACGAGATCGCCGAGCGCCGGGTAGAAGGTCAACTCCTCCCACTCGGCGTGCGGCACGAAGACCTGCTGCAGGAACCGTCGGGTCTGGCCGAGGGCTTTGACCTCCGATAGGTCGACCTGACGCTGCAGGCGATCCAGCGTCGCGGTCATCGCGGCCAGCCCTTCATCGAGCTGATCGTGCTCGCGCGTGTAGCCCTCTGTCAGGGCCCGCTTCGTGGAGGTCACGGCGCACTCACCCCCGAGGTGTGTCCGTCAGCTCCATGGTAGGGGAAGCCCCGCAGGGGGGCATCGGGTAGGGAACGGATTTTTGCGCCGGCAGCGCTCAGGCGTCGCGGAAGGCGCCGGCCAGCGACAGCCCGAACAGGAGGGCCCACAGGACGTCACTGGCGGCACACCACGAGCACACGGCGTACAGGACGCCGACCTGCACCCAGAGCAGGTAGAGCGAGAACGTCAGCCCGAACGCCGACAGCCCGAGGAGGGCTGCGGGCAGCCAGGCAGGTCTGGCCGACCACCAGGCCGCCGCGGCGAACCCGGCGGCCACAGCCAGATACGCGGCCAGGCCCCACGCCGCGGTCGGCAGCCCCAGGAACCAGGCATAGGGACTGGCGGCCACCGCGGCGCAGTCGCCCGCCAGGCACACGGTCGGGGAGCCCCGGAGGCCGGTAATGGTCAGATATGCTGAGATCGCCACGCCGGCGAGCGCCACGATGACGCCCGCCGGCCAGATCCATGCTGCTGCGGAGACGCGGTGCCCCGTGGACCGCGCCTCCGCAGCGGTGTGATCGGGCTGCGTGCCAGGGCGCGTCGCCATCACCGTCTGCCCCGCGGCGCCGCGCCGGGGCTCAGCGCGGGCGGGCGGCATTGATCGCGGACCTGAACACGTCGACGGGCTGGTTGCCCCTGATCATGCGGTCGTTGACGAAAATCGTCGGCGTGGCCTCGACGCCGCGGCGCGCGCCCTCGGTGTAGTCCGCCTCCACGCGGGCCCGCATCGCCCCGCCGCGCTGGCAGGCGGCCAGCGCGCCCAGGTCCAGCCGCGCCTCGCGGGCCGCCGCGTCGATGTCGGGCCCACCCCGCATGGCGCGCCGCTGGAGCCGGGCATAGACCGCGTCGTGGAACGCCCAGAAGCGCCGCTGGTCGGCGGCGCACTCGCTGGCCTCTGCAATCTGCACCGACAACTGGGCGACGACCGGGAACTGCCGGTAGACGAGCCTGGCGATGCCGGGCTCGACAAACTCGGCGATAAGCACCCGGCTTGTGTCCAGCCCGAAGTTAGCGCAGTGGATGCAGAGGAAGTCCGAGTACACGGTGATCGTCACCGGCGCGCCCTCGCGCCCTCGGGCCTTGCCTCCGGGCTCGAGCGGCGCGGTCCCGCCCCCTGCCGGCTCCGGCGGCCTGGCCGTCGTGAAGTGAATGGCCGCGGCGACGCCCGCCGCCACCACCGCGACGAGCACGACAATGAGCAGGGGCGCGCGGGACGACCGGGACCGGCGCTGCCGCCGTGGTGTGCTCACGACGCACCCGGGCGACGGACGGTGAACACCGGCACGGTTGCGTGCCGCACGACGTGCTCGGCAACGCTCCCGAAGAGCAGGTGCGCAAGCCCGGTCCGGCCGTGCGTCCCCATGACGATCAAGTCGGCCCCCACCTCCTGCGCGACGCGCGGGATGTCCTGGCGCGGGGATCCCTCGCGGAGCATAGGCGTGGCGCCCGGGGTTCGGGAGGCAAGCGCGTCCATGGAGTCGCGCGCCTCCTTGCGGAGCTCGTCGTACATCGCGGCCGGCAGCGGCGGAGCCAGCACACCGCCCGGACCGCCGATCATCGCGTTGGCCGAGGTGTCAATGATGTGCAGCAGGATCATCCGCGCGCCGAAGCACTCGCTCAACTTCCCCGCCCATTCCACCGCCGCGGCGGATCCCTCGGAGAAATCCACCGGCACGAGAATGGTCTTGACCTCTGGCGGCATACTCCCTCCTCCCTGCCCTCACCGCGACCATGATGCCACAATGACGGCGAAGCCGGAAGCCTGTCAGAGGGGATCTCGCCGCTCGAACAGCCCGATCGCGCACAGGAGTGGACCAGCGATCCAGGCCGAGAGCGCGCCCAGCAGCAGCGCGGCGGCGCCGGCCCCCCCCATGCGGCTCACCAGGAACCCGCCGACGGGTCCGAGCACCTCGAGTGTCGGGTCGAGCAACAGCAGCGCCAGGATCCTCGCCACCTGCACCGGGTTGAGCAGCACGGCCGCAGCGAGGCCCTGCGCGCCCGCACCGGTGGCTGTCCCCAGCCCAATGAGCATCAGATCGAACGCCGCGACCGAGACGAACCAGATCCCCAGCCCCGCGGCCGTCGCCTGCACGCGGTTCCGCGCAACAACGCCGACCAGACACCCGATCGCCAGGAACACCGCAGCGAGCGCGACGGCAACTCCCAGGAAGGCGAGGTACTGCACCCCACCGGCAGCGCCCGTGGCCAGTCCGATGAGGAATCCCGCGATGCCGAATCCCAAGAGCGTGGCCAGGGCCACGGCGCCCAGCGCACCGAGGAATCGGCCGAGAATGAGGTGCGCCCGGCTCAGGGGCTGGGCCAGGAACAGTTCGAGCACCCCGGTCTCCCGTTCGCCGGAGAGGGCCACGCTCCCCAGCAGCACCGCCACAAGCGGCACGAGGCTCAGGCAGAGGTTCAGCAGGCTCGCGGTGGTCCGGCCGTAGCCTTCCAGGCCGACAGCCCCGGCCAGCCGCATGCCGATCATCGACAGCCCGATCGCCAGCGCAGCGAAGACCAGGGCGTAGACGAGCAGCCAGCGGTTGCGCATCGCCCCGCGAAGCTCGTGGGCGCCGAGGACGCGGACCGCGATCACCGGATTTCCTCGGCCTGCGTGGCGGGTACCCGCGCCGGATCAACGGCAGGCTCCTCCACCTGGACACCGAGGGGCCTGACGCCGGAGGCGACGACCGCCGCCACGACGTCAAAGGCACGGCCCGCGGGCGCCGTGGCCACGGCCCCTGCGGCGGTCTCAGACACCTCGACACCGGGCATCCGCCTGAGCAGATCCAGAAGCCCCTCGCGGCCGACGCCGTTCATCGCGAAGATCACGCGCTGGTGCGCGGCCGCACCCAACCGGTCGGCCGGCCCGTCGTACACCAGCCGTCCCTGCTGGAGGACCAGGACCTGCGTAGCCAATGACAGGGGCTCGGCGGCCAGATGCGTGGCCAGCACGACCGTGCGTCCCTGGCCGGCCAGGCCCGCCAGTTCCTGGTGCAGCGCGCGTCGTGCAGCCACGTCGAGATGGGACGCCGGCTCGTCGAACAGCAGCACCGCTGGATCGGCCTGCATCGCCACGGCGAGGGCCAGCCGCTGCTGCATACCCCCGGAGAGGGCGCGGACCGGCACCGTCTCGCTGCCCGACAGGCCGGCGCGTTCGAGCCACGAGGCGTCCCCGCGCGTACGGCCGCGCAGCCGCGCGAACAGATCCATGACCTCGGCGCAGGTGAGGTCGGCGGGCAGCGACGGCCGCTGGGGGACGTAGCCGAGCAGCGCCCGGGCCGCGGCCCCATCCTGCGCCACGTCGTGGGCGCCCACGCGAACGGCGCCCTCGAACGCGACCAGTCCAAGCACGCATCGGAGCAGGGTGGTCTTGCCGGCGCCGTTGGCTCCCAGGAGGAGCGTGAACGCACCGTCGGGGATTGCCGTCGAGATCCCATCGAGCGCCGTGTGCGCGCCGAACCGCTTGGTGAGGTTGCGAATCGTAATCACAGGCGGCGCCCAGACGGTCGCAGCGCATAGACGGCCGAGGCGGCCGGCAGCAACATGCCGAGCCCGACCCACAGCAGCGCCGGACCGGCGGGCCCCCCGGACCGCCCCGCGGCATTCCCCTCAACCGACGGTCCGGCGCCCGCGCCACGGACCGGCGGCCGCACGAGCGGCGCAGGGTCCATGACGATCGGCTCGCGCTCTGCCAGCGGGACGAGACGGGCCGCGGTCTCGAGCGCCAGATGCGCCGGCGTGAACAGAAACGCCTGCAGCGCGGGAGTGCGGCCTGCCAGGTCTTCGAGGAGATCGGCGCGTCGGTACGGCACGTCGCCCACCCCGTCGCCCTGGGCGTCGAATCCGGTGTAGTCGCCCCAATGGTTGCCCCGGCCGCCGGACGCCCACTGGTTCGCATCGGCGCGCAGCCGGCCCCGGGCCTCCACGGCGCGGAGGTTCTCAACGATCACGTTCTCCGTAACGGTCATCGCCGTCGTGCTCATGAGGCTCAAACCGATCTCGTTGAACGCGATGACGTTGCGCTCCAGGCGGGCCCATCCTCCGATCGACGCGGGCACGCCGTCGGCCTCGACTCCGATCCGGTTGCCGACGATCCGGTTTTCGCGCACCCGCAGACGGTCGGCGTCTTTGACGATCAGGCCGGCGCCGGTCGCGGACGAGCGGCTGCCCTCGAAGGTGTTGCGGTCGAGGATCACGTCGCTGGAGTACATCACCGCCGCGCCCACGAGGTTGTCGCGAAACACGTTCGCGCGGAATGTGTTGTTGTTCGAGTACATGTAGTGGATCCCGTAGCGGCACCCGGTCACCAGGTTCTCCTCGACGAGATTGCCCTCGGAGAACGACACGTAGATGCCGTCCTTGCCGCGCAGGATCCGGTTGCCCCGGATGCGGCTGTCCTGGGCCCTCCAGAGGTAGATGGCGTGGCCGCGGCGCTCCAGCGACAGGGCCGCGGTGTGGATCGTGTTGCCTTCGACGACGGCGCCCCGGACATCCGCCAGGTAGATCCCGAAGAGGACCTCGGCGAGGTCGTTGTCGCGGACGACGGCGCGGGCGCCGCGCACGACGACGCCCGAGGCCTCGCGGCTGTAGACCAGGCTGCTGCCGCGAACCGTGAATCCTTCGAGGCGCACATCGTCTGCGGTGATCACGACCACGTCGCCGCGGCCCTCTCCGTCGATGACCGGCCGTCCCACGCCGAGCAGCGTCACCGGCCGGCTGAGCAGCAGCGGACCCGCATATCGGCCCGCAGGTACTCGAATCACCGCGCCCGGCGGCGCGGTAGCGATCGCTGCGTGGAGGTCGAAATCGGCTGGCGCCGTGGCAGCGGCTCCGCCCGCTGCCACGGCGGGGGCGTGGGCCAGCAAGGTCGTGGCATAGCAGGCGGCGACCGCCGCGCCGGCCACCGTTCGTGCCGTCCGGCGCACGGTGGCCGCGGCGCGGCGTGCCCACAGGCGCGGGCCGAACGTGAAGATCAGAGCCGCCGCCAGGAGCAGGACGAGCCCCGCGCCCGGCAGCGCCGTCACGTTGAAGTTCATCACGATAGTCTGCCCGATGACCATGGGCGTAAACGCCGGCAGCCGAAATGCCGCCGCAGGATCGAGGGTGTGACCGAAGATGTGCAGCCGCCATTGGAGGTCGGCCAGGAAGGCCAGCGGCAGCGCCCACAGCCCCACGGTCACGAGCCATCGAAACCAAGGCCACGGCACCACCAGCCCCAGGACCAGTCCGAGGGCGATTGCCGCCACGGCCGGATAGAAAAGGCGGACCTCGGGGATCTCCTCCTCGCGGATGGCCGCCATACCGATGTAGTGGTTCAGCGCGTTGAGCTCATCCACATCGCCAGCGATGCCCCGGCCGCCGATGACCAGCCGGAGGCCGCCTGGGTACTGCGGAGCGTGCAGGGTCATCTTCCACAAGGGCAGCAGCGAGCCGACCAGCAGCAGGACGAGCGCGACGCCCGCAACGGCGAGGTGGTACTGCCGGTCGCGGGCGTCGGGCCTCACATCTGCTCCTTCATCAAGACATCGACGAGAGTGTCGAAGGTCACGACCGGCGTTCCCGGGTGGACCGCCTGTGCGGCATCGAACGTGGCATAGGCCGCCACGCCCGTGCCCATCGGGGTGCGGATCGCCGGCGACCGCACGTACGCCGCGCCGTGGGCGTCGAGCCACTGCTCGGTTCCCGCGTCGTGGACGTACCCCTGGGCCTGGCCGCGGGCCAGCTCATGGCCGGCGTGCTGGACGAGACATCCGATGTCGTCGTATCGGGACGCCCGGGCGCCGTGCCGGGCAGCGGCGGCAAACCGGGCGTCGCTGATGATCATCCCGCAGGCATCGCACCGGTCACGGCCGTACTGGATCGCCGGCGGCCCGGCCTCCGCGGGCGCGCGGCCGAGC
>JBBIOB010000080.1:0-8868 GCA_037443565.1 Armatimonadota bacterium
CCGGTTCTATCAGCAGATCGCCGGTCTCGACCTGGACCTGGTTGAGGCTCCAACCCCTCAGGAGATCGCCGACATGCAAAGGATCATCCACCCCAAGGATGCCCATGTCCTGGCGGCAGCGGCGAACGGGGGCGTCGAGGTTCTCCTCACTTTGGACCGCGCCCATTTTCTTTCCCCGCTGGTCCTTGAGGCCGGCCTGCCTTTCCAGATCATGACCCCGGGGGACTTCCTCCGTCGCTGGGTTGGGCGCTGATCCTCCACAGATTACAACGCGGCTGCGAGGCGGACGAACTCTTCCACCTCGAGCTGGGCATCACGGATCAACTTGCGCAGGAGGCCGGGCTTCACCGTGCGATGATAGACCTTCATGGCTGACGACACCGCCTCGGCTCACGCCCCCAGGCTGCATTCCATGCGACTCCGAGCTTTTCCGACAGAACCCGCCGACGGGCCGGTGGATGGCCGCCTCTGAGCGGACCCTGGGGCAAGGCGTGGGCCGAAAACCTGGACCGCAGACCCCGCAGACCCGGACAGGCCGGGTGTTGCTTGACTGAGCCAGGCGCGTCCGAGTAGAGTAGTCACATAAAGCACTACATTTCCGCAGGAGCGAACCATGCCTGAGGCCGGTATCCGTGAACTCAAGATCCGTGCGTCTGAGATCCTGCGGCGCGTGCGAGAGCGCAAAGTACGATACATCATCACGTACCGGGGGCGCCCCGTGGCGGTGCTTGGACCGATGGAGGGGCCGCCCGTCCCTGAAGCGGGACCGCCCGATGCCTCGGCCTGGCAGCGGTTGGAGCAACTGGGCGAGAAGATCGGCAAGGGCTGGCGGTCGTCAAAGAGCGGTGCCGACCTCCTCTCAGAATCCCGCCGCTGAGCGGCCATGGGCCCGTTCACAGTCGACGCCAGCGTGTTCCTGAACGCCTTCAACCCCTACGAGGCGGGGCACGCGGAGAGTCACCGCCTGCTCGACCGTCTTCGCGCCGAGGCGATCCCCATCGTCGTGCCTACGCTTCTCCTCCCCGAACTGGCCGGCACCGTGGCGCGCGGCCGGCAGGATTCACGGCTGGCCCGCGAGTTCGCCCGGACCGTCGGCCGATTGCCCCACATGGTTCTTGTCCCGCTGGATGCCATGCTGGCGCAGCGGGCGCTGGAGATCGCCGCTGAGTATCGCCTTCGGGGCAGCGATGCCGTCTATGCGACCGTCGCGCTGCAGTTCGGCAGCACGCTGGTGACTCTGGATCGCGAACAGCGAGAGCGCGTCGCGAAGATCGTGCAGACGCGGTGGCCGGCAGAGGCGATGTCGTTAGGTTGACGGACGCCTTCCGGCCCGCTAGGATCTGTGTGTACGTACATACGTAGCCCTGGTGCCTGAGATGGCGAACAAGCGTTTGACAATTGAGCTGCCGGTGGACCAGCACGAGTTCCTTCAAAGGGAGGCGGCAGCGCAAGGGACGACGGTCTCCGCGCTGATTCGCCAGCTCATCCAGGATCGCAGGGCTCGTCCCCCGGAAGAGATTCGGGCGATGCTCCCCACGGACCCGTTCTCCCGGCGACAGGGTTCCTTCGATGGGCCACGCGACATGGCGGAACAGCATGACCGCTACCTCTATGGAACCAGGCCGAGTTCTGAATGATCTTCATCGACACCGCAGCCTTCCTGGCCGTTGAGAACCGCCGGGACGACCACCATGAGCGCGCCCTGGCGTTCCGCGACGCATCCCTTGGAGACGGCCAGACGTTCGTGACCAGTGACTACGTTCTGGACGAGAGCTACACCCTCATCCGGCTCAAAGCGGGGCATGCGGTCGCTGTCCAGTTCGGCGAAGATGTCCGGGCCAGCCGCGTCCTCCGAGTCGAGCACGTCACGCCGGAGATCGTTGAGACGGCCTGGCGGATCTTCAAGACATTCGCCGATAAGGAGTTCAGTTTCACCGACTGCACCAGTTTCGCCTTGATGGAGCGCCTGCGTGTCAGAACGGCCTTCACCTTCGACGAGCACTTCCAGCAGTACGGACAGTTTGTCGTTCGGCCTTAGCTGCGTCCGACGGTTCGTCGCCGTAGTAGCGCGCGTAGGCGTAGTAGTACGACCCGCGCCGGTCGGCGGGCACTCAGTTCACCACCAGGCCCAGCACCCGCGCGCCGATCGCCTCGATCTGCCGGCGGGCCCGCAGCGCCGCTTCCCGCGGCGTCTTCCCCAGATGAATCACGAAGAGCACGCCGTCTGTCGCGGGCGCCAGCACCGCCGCGTCGGTCACCGGCAGGACCGGCGCCGAGTCCAGCACCTGCACGTCGGATTCCTCGAGCCCCCGGGCGAGCAGCGCGCGCATCTTCTGGCTGCCCAGCAGCTCGGCCGGATTCGGCGGTGTGGCCCCGCCGGCGAGCAGCCACAGGTTCTCCACGGCCGTGCGTTGCACCGCGGGGTCGGCCGCGACCCCGTCCACGAGCATCTCGGTGAGCCCGAAGGCGGTCTCGGGCTGGCCTCTCCGGCGGTCTTGAAGGTCGTGCTTGTCCACCGCGAGCCAGGTACTTCTGCAGCCGCAGGACAGCGAGACGGGCAGGGGGAAACATTGTCTTGGCAGCGCACTCGCGGATGGAGAGAAGATGGGCATCAGTCCTGCAAGCGGAGCTCTGCGTGGTCTTGCGCACGCCGCCGCCGTCGTGGTGATCGTTGCAGCGGCCACCTCGACGGCAGCACCTCAACCCAGGCAGCCGTTCTCCGAGGAGGCCGTCAGGCATCTGGTCCGAGGAGCGCTCCTGCAATACTTCGATCCGGACTCGGTCTTCGAGATCTCTGCCTCAGGCACGGCGCTCTCCGGCGACGTCCTCATAATGGAGGCCCTGATGGTGGTGGGCAAGCCGGCACTGCTGCGCGGCGTCCGTGGGGAGGTACTGGTCCACGCGACCGGGCTTCACCTCGACATGGCAGCTCTGGCCGGCCAGCAAGTCCGCATTGTGAGACTGGGGAAGGCAACCGTCGTGGGGAAGAGCACGGCAAGAGATGTCCAGGAAGGCCTGGCTAGGATGCCGACCAACATCCTCAGGCCGACGGTGAGGTTCCAGGTGGGTCAGTTCGAGGTGGCGGCGACGGTTCGGCGGGAGGGGAAGCTCTATCCTGCTCTGGCGAGGGGGAACCTCACGGTTGAGCAGGAGCAGCGGATCCGCGTGGTCATCACCGAGGCGCAGGTCCGGGGTAGCGATGTTCCCCCGGGCCTGATTGAGAGCGAGCTGAGCAAGCTGAACCCTGTGGTAGACCTCTCGAAGTGGCCCTTCAACCTACGCATTCAGCGTCTGGTGCTGCACAACGACGCGATCGAAGTGCTGGCTGTGAGCGGGCGATAGCCCGGCCCGCGATGGGCCTCGAGGGCTGCCTATCAGCGGGAGATGCTGATCGACGCCGTCAGCTTCCGCGGCACATCGTCGTAGCTCACGGAGAGGGTCACCCCCCCAGCCGCCGTGAAGCTGATCCTATACACCCGTTCCTCGATGGACCGGCTGATGAAGCTGTACTTCTGGCTGTGCGTCAGGGTCGCGGTCGGGCTTACCCTGAAGCTGGCCGAGCCCCGCGCGGAGTTCTCCTCGCCCATGGCATCGAAGAGCAGGGGGCTGGATCCTGAGGGGACCTGGCGGAAATAGGTGAGGGCGACCGAGAGCCCTGGGGCCGGCGCCAGCGAGAGGCCAGCCGATGCCCACCAAGCCCCATGCGACGCCCCTGCCGAGTAGGCGTAGTGCCGGTATCCAGTGCTGGCGTCCGCCGTGAGGGCTGAACCCAGCGGGATGGGCGGCGTGGCAATCTGGCCCGCGACCACGCCGCGGGCCCCGCTGAGGTCGGCTGGCTGGACGACGAAATGCCCGACTCCAGCCTCCAGCCTGTAGGTGAGCGCTGCCCCGGCGATCGGCCCGCTCCGGCTCACTGTGATTTCGGGCAGCCGGTCAACGCGGTAGTCGCCGCCCAGGTCCCCGGTGCTTGCCAGAACCGTGAGGTTCCACGCGGGAGTGATCGGCCGCGTCATCGAGAGGGCGACGAGAGGCTCGATGCCGCGCAGTTCGGTATAGGTCATTCCCAGCGTGAGGACGGTTCCCGCGCCCAGTTCGAACCCCAGCCCGCCGGAGACGTACTGGCCCAGGATCGCGTTTGACGATCCGTGGAGAACGACGCGCGAGATCCGCGGTACCCACGCCCCCTGGGCGGGTTGGGCCGCCGTGAGTGCGACGACCACCGCGATCAGTACAGCGAGAGCAGGCCTGAGCCCTACGCGCAGCGTCACGTGTCTATACACCTCCTGTCGTCGATGATCCGCCCGTCGCGTAGCGCCACGACACGCCACGCTGCTGCCGCCACCTCATGGTTGTGAGTCACCATTACAACCGTACGTCCTTCGCGCTTCAGCTCGCACAGCAGTTCCACAATCATCTGCGCGCTCTCGGAATCCAGCTCGCCGGTCGGTTCATCGGCCAGGACAAGCGGCGGGTCGCACGCGAGCGCCCTGGCGACGGCCGCCCGCTGGCTCTCACCGCCCGAGAGCTGCGACGGGAGGTGCTCTGCCCGGCCAGCCAGCCCCACCCTCGCCAGCAGTTCCAGGGCACGGGTCCGCCTCACGCGCCGCGACAGTCCCACCGCGACCATCGGCACCTCGACGTTCTCGGCGGCCGTGAGCATCGGGATCAGGTGGTGGGACTGGAACACGAACCCCACCGTGCGCAGCCTGAAGCCATCGAGGCGCGCCAGGTCAGCCAGGCGCTGGCCGTTCACACAGACCTCGCCCTCAGTGGGGCGGTCGAGCGCGCCCATGATGTGCATCAGCGTGGACTTGCCACTGCCCGACGGCCCCACGACGGCGACGAACTCGCCGTTGTCGATCACGAGGTCCACCCCGCGCAGCGCCACGACCTGCCGGTTCGGATAGACCTTGCGGACGCCCTGGAGCCTGATCATCAGCCGGGCAACCCCAGCGCCTCGATCGTCCTTCGGGAGGAGAAGCCTTCACCACATCCGTGCCAATAGCGTATGGTGGGCTCGCCGGCCAGCCAGCAGAGGTACAGGCGGACCCCCGCGACCTCAGTCGGGAAGTCCACCATGCGGAGATCGAGCCCGCGCAGGACGACGCCCATCGCGGCGACCTCGTCCAGGATCCGGGCGAACTCCTCCAGCGCGCCGTCTACGGCCCTCTGGCCTTCGGCGATGGCACCAAGCACCGGCTGGTCGGCATCCAGGCATCTCCACAGGTGGTCGAGGTGCCTGCGCCCTCGCCGGATCGCGTTCCGCAAGCGGCGCAGGCGATCGAGGCGCGCGGTCAGAAGCGGGATTGCCCCGGTGGCCTCGGCTACCGTGAAGACCTTGTCAGGACGGCCCTTGATCCACAGCGGGGGGCCGGTTCCATTACTCAGAGCGCAACGCCTCCACCGGGTCCAGCCGCGATGCTCTCCACGCCGGCAGGCCTCCCCCGATCATGCCGACGCCCAGAGCCAGCGCGATCGCGCCTGCCAGCAGCGTGGGCGCGGCGGTCGAGGGGAACGGCAGCGTCCTGTATCCCTCGCTCAGCGCGCGCAGGGCCGTCATCCCCAGGGCGACGCCTAGCAGTCCCCCGAAGGCGCTCAGCACGACCGATTCGCCCAGCACCAGCCCTACGATCCGCGCGCGGCTCCAGCCCACGGCCAGGAGGATGCCGATCTCCCGCGTCCGCTCCAGCACGCTCATCGCCATGGTGTTGGCCACGGCCAGCACGCTCAACAGCAAGGCGATGATTGAGATGGCCCACGCGCCCTGGATGACTGCCTCCAGGTTTAGCCGGTCGCGCGCGAACTCCTCGGAGGTGAACACTGTGACGTCGGGGATCCGGGCCTCGATGGCCCGCTGCACCTCCCTGACGTCCCGCGGGGCTGCCACCTTTACTTTGACCAGCGACACGCGATCGTGCAGTCCGAAGACCTCGCGGGCGCCGGCCAGCGTCATCATCGCCCCGCCGTCCTCCAGGCTGGTGCCGGTGCGGTAGGTACCGATGATGCGCATCTGGCGCCCGCCGACCGTGAGCGTATCACCGGCACCCTTTCCCATCCCCTCCGCGGCGCGCGCCCCAAGCATCACCACCGGCCCGTCATCCTCCCGCAGGCGGCGGCCGCTCTGCACCCTGAGCCGTGCGGCTTCCAGCCCGTGCGGGTCGATCCCGTAGATCAAGAAGACGATCTCCCTTGTGATGGTCGCCGGGACGAGCACCACGGAGCTCACCCTGGCCACGCCCGGTGTGGCGCTCAGGTCGTCGGCGACCTCTGCGGGCAGGGAGCCCACGTAGCCGAAGGTCAACCCCTCCGGGATCTTCTGCACCACCGTGAGCTCGCTGCCCGCCGCCGACACCACCGTCGAGACCTGGTCCACGAGGCCCAGGCTCACACCGAGCAGCGCCACCGTCGCCCCGATGCTGAGGGCGATGCCAAGAGCCGTCAGCGTCGTGCGGAGTCTTCGCCTGGCGAGGTTGCGGAAGAGCATGCTGCGGATCAGGCCTCCCCGGCCATGAAGCCGAGTGCTAGGCGAAGCGGCGCAGACCGAGGCGCAGGGCGCGGCGCCCCACGTCGCTCGCCGACCACTGGAGGAGGATCGGGCTCTGGTAGCGCCCCCGGACGAGGGTCCCGCGGCCGGGGGCGGCATGATCGGAGATCATGAAGGCCGCTTTGCGCTTCAGGCTGAGGAAGCGCGCCGCAGGCACCGCCATGATCCTGGCGAGGAGGCGCGCGACCGCTGACCCGCTGATGCCGAGCGCATCCATGAGCCGGTTGGAGAGGTGGACTGCGTCGTACATGGCGTACCCGAGGCCCTTGGCCGGGACCGCGCGGGGGTCGGCGAGGGCGCGCCTGCCGGCGCGCACCGCGAACTTGAGCGGATCGCGCATGACCTCGGCCAGGTCGTGCCGCATCAGGAGCGTCTCGTGCTCGTTGACCACGAGCGCGGCGTTGCGCTCCTCGGGCTCGAGCGTGATGTCAACGCGCCCCTTGGCGACCCCATGGCGGGCGACGAGATCCTCGATGAACGGGACCAGCCCGACCCGGGGGTCGGCGAGGTTGACCGAGTCGATGGGATGGCGGGAAACCGGCACCGCGAAGCGGGCTTCTGCGACCGTCTCCTCGATGTTGTAGGCCAGGACCGTGGTCTGCCGGGTGCGCGCGACCTCGCCGTTGACCCCGTCCAGATCCATGAAGTAGACGGGTTCGCCGGGGCAGTTTACGTAGGTCGCGCAGTTGAGCAGCCCGGAGCCGATGAAGGCAAGGTGGGAGTCGGCGTTCCTGGGCTCCAGGCTGCGCTGCTCCAGGGAGAGCTCCGCGCGCAGGTCGAGCCGGTCGTGGAGGTAGTCGGCATCGGGAGGGAACAGGTCTCGAAACGCCGCGATGAACTGGTCGGGCTGCTCGCGACGGTGCCGCAGTCGCCTAGAGATGCCCTGCTCCAGGTAGCCGGCGGTGGTGTGATAGGAGCAGTACAGGGCCCGGCGGTAGGCCGCCAGCGCATCGCCGTGCGCCTCGCGCACCCTTTCTGTGACGTCTATGGCGTCGCAGCGAGTGCGCGGCTGTAGCGTGAGGTCGATCTGGAGCGGGGCCGTGCTGCCCCGCCCACGCCAGAGGCGTACCTCACCGGTCTGACTCACCCAACCACCCCTCGGTTCCTGGCCTCGTGCCCTGACACGTTCCGGACTTCGGCGCCGAGGACGCCTATCGAGCCGGCATGCTGCGCCCCCAGACCAGAGGGAAGAGTTGCGGATCGGCGTGGAGATCCGAGCGCTCTGGTGAGATAACGACAGCGGACCTCCTCGCGGGTGATCAGCCCAGAACCTCGTCCGCGGCCAGTGTCAGGTCGGGGAAGGCCTCGGGGGACAGCGCCTCGCCGCGGCGGACCTGCCGCGCCTCGCGGTAGCCCTCTGCCGATGGCTGCCGGTAGACCTCGATTACCTCGCCTTCCAGATCCACCAGCCAGACCTCGGGGATGCCCGCGCGGGCGTAGAGTGGCACTTTCACCTCGCGGTCGGAGTCGGCGGACGTCTCGGACACCTCAACGAGCAGCAGGACATCGCCGGGGCCCGGAGGCGCGGAAGCGTAGAAGTCAGGCCGCAGGCGGAGCAGCGCCAGATCGGGCTGAGGTTCGGAATGTTCTCCGAGGCGGATGGGGTTCTGGACCCACACAATTCCCCCGGTCTGCGCGGTGGAAGAGAGGGCCGTGAGTCGGCCGACGCACGCAGCATGTCTGCTCCCAATCGCGGCCATCTCGACGATCGCTCCCTCGATCAGCTCGACCCGATCGTCCTCGGAGAGAATCCCGGCCTGGGCCATGCGGTAGTACTCCTCCACCGTGAAGCGGCGCGTCAGCAGATGGACGGGCATGGCAGTACACCTCCTGGCCTTTCCCCAATCATCCCGTCCTTCCGCAGTACTGTCCAGACCTGCAGCCCAGTCTGGACCCGGCACCGCCAGCCGGCCCCCGATAGGGATATCGGCTCGGCGGGGCCTGGCCTACGGTGCCGGTCGGATGAGGTCGGCCTGGGTGAACCTTCCGGTGTCTCCATGCCAGGACCATAACCCATGCGGCCAAGACACCAATCGCATTCATGAGGAGATCTACGGGTTCAGCGCTCCGGTAGGAAACGAACCGCTGCACACCCTCAGGGAGCAGTAGAGGGCCCGACGGTAGGGCGCCAGCGCATCGCCGTGCGCCTCGCGCACCCTCTCGGTGACGTCGATGACGTCGCAGCGGGTGCGCGGCCGCAGCGCGAGGTCGATCTGAAGAGGGATCAGCATCACACCGTCGTGCGGCCGGGGCGTCCAAGCGGCAGCGCCGCTGCATATCGCACCGTGATGATCGCGGCCGTCAGCGACTGCGCCGCGAGCCAC
>JBBIOB010000081.1:0-8523 GCA_037443565.1 Armatimonadota bacterium
GGGCGGCTCCGGGTGGGGAGGGGTCAGCGCGGGCACCCCCGGGGCAACAGCGACGATCCCGAGGACGCGGTCGGGATCCGTGGCGGCCAGGAGGACGGACCACTTCACCCCCGGAGAGACGCCCGCGACGATCGCGGTCTCCGTGCCTGTCTCCTCCATGACCGCGCGGGCGTCCTGCACGAACTGCCGGTCGGCGTAGGCGTCCACGGTGCCCGGGCGGTCGGAGCGGCCGTTGCCGCGGGGGTCGAAGGCAACCACGCGGTAATGGTGCGCCAGATAGGGGATCTGCATCTTCCAGTGACGCAGCTGGATCAAGGCCGGCATCAGGAGGATCGTCGGCGCACCGCGGCCGTGGACCTCGTAGTACACTCGCACGCCGTCCCGCACGACATAGCCGGCGCGGTCCGGAACCTGGCCCGGCATCAGGCTCCTCCTCGACGTCCCTGGAAGAAGTCACGCACGAGCTGGTTCACTCTGACGGCGTCGCGCACGTTGGGCAGGTGGCCGCTGCCCTGGAACGTGACCATCGACGACCCGGGCAGGCGCTCGTGCATCGCGCGACCCAGCTCGTAGGGGGTCAGCCCGTCGCGGGTGCCGTGGAGGATCAAGACCGGACAGCGTACGCCGGCGACGTCCGGCCGGGAGTCAACGTGCACCCACCCGTGAGCGCGGGCCGCCACCAGGATCTCCGGGGTGGTCTCCTGCGCCCACGCCACCCCGTCCTCCTTGGGTTTGGTCGAGTGGGGTTCCGTGAAGATGCTGTCCCAGAATGCCCGCAGATACGCGTCGTAGTCAGCCAGGATCGAGCGCTGGCGCTCCTCCTCTCGCGGGGTCACGCCCTCGCCTTTGGCCATGAACCCGCCGATCAAGACCATGCCGAGGACGCGGTCCGGATGGCTCGCCGCCAGCCGGAGGCAGGTCAGGGCTCCGTTGGACACGGTCACGAGCCCGCACCGTTCAGTCCCCGCATCATCGAGGACGGCGAGGGCATCGCCGACGAGCGCGTCGATGCCGTAGTCGGTCGCGGGCCGGTCCGAGCGGCCGTTGCCGCGGGGGTCGTAGGCGATCGTGCGGAAGTGGCGGGCGAGGAACGGCACCTGCATCTTCCACATGCGGCTGTGCACGATCTGGTAGGGCGGGACGAGCAGCAGCGCCGGCTCGCCCGCCCCAGCGACCTCGTAGTACAGCCGCACGCCGTTGTTGACCGCGTAGCCGCTCTCGTCGGGTTGATGTGCCCGCACTACGGTCGAACCGTGACTGGCTTGCCGTCCTCGCCCGCGAACACGACCAGCACCTTGACGGATGTCGTCCCGCGGTTGAGCCCGTCATGCCAGTGGTCCACGCTCTCGGCGAAGGCCTGGCCCGGCCGGTAGGTCCGTGCCGGGTGACCGTCGGCTTCGATCGTGATCTCGCCCTCGAGCACGTACACGAGATTCGGAACCGGGTGCAGGTGGCGTCCGACTCGCCCGCCGGGCGCAATCTCCAACATGACGGCGGTCCACTGGTTGCGCGACGCCGGGAACTGCACCGGCTGGCCGATCGCGGTGGTGGTGGTCTGGAGGACGGTCGAGGCCTGCAGCCCGACCGGCCCCGTCGCCGCCTGAGCCACAGCCTCGCCCTGCGATCCCAGCGTGCGTGCGATCCCGACCGGCGAGATGGCGAGGACCGCCGCCACGAGCGCGCCGCCCATCACCACTCCCGGATTCAAGCCCCACGGCCTCTTTGCCTGCAAGATGTCGTGCGGAACGTTCCGCATGTCTCCTCCCCCTTCTGCCGGGCCCGGCCCGGCACGTCGTCGCGCCCCAGGATCGGCGGGATGGCCGCTAATTACCTGAGGCGCGCGAGCGTCCCCTGCGCCGCCAGCGCGACGGCGCTGAGGACGAGCACGACGCCCACGGGCGCCACGAGGCGGCGCCCCCAGGGCATCGACTTCTCGGCCGCCATGACCGCGCCCAGGACCAGCATGCCGGGCAGGTGCGCCACGCCGAGCGCGAACATCACCAGCATCAGCGTCCAGCAGCACCCCAGGCAGAAGACGCCATGCCGCGCGCCCAGGCGCAGCGCCTCCCTCGCCGGCGCCACACCCGTCCAGTGACCGGCGATGAAGGTGAGCGGCGACCGGCATTCCTGCAGGCAGCGGTCCTTGAGCGGTGTGAACTGATAGACGCCCGCGGCGAGCAGCACGACGGGCAACAAGTAACCGGTCCCCGCGGCGAGCAGGGGAACGCCGGCGACGGCCCGGTGGATCCCGGCGTCAGCCAGGTACAGCAGGACGCCGAACAGCGCCCAGACGCCCAGGTAGCCGCCGATCAACCGGAGCACCAACCCCGCGCGTTCCGGCCGGCGGCTCACCGCGACCCGGAACAACGTGATCAGCGGGAGCGCCGTCGGCAGCATCATGGCCACGGTCATCGCGGTCCACCCGCCGACGAACGCCGCAAACGCGAGGGCGCCCGGGAGCGTCGCGTGCGCTCCCGGCGCCCCCGCATGGACGTGCTCGGCCAGCGCGCTGTGACCGGCGTATCGGGCGTCCTCCGACGTACCGAGGAAGATCGCGATCGCCCACGCGAGCGCGATCAGCGTTCCGACCGTCAGCCAGTACAGCCGCTCGTCGTTCCGCGTCCGCAGGGCGCCGATCACCGGATGACCTCCGGGCTCAGGCCGCGAACCGGAACGTGCCCTGCACGGCGTTGTGGCCGTTGAGCGACACCTTGAGCCCGAGGCCTGGGGCGTCGGCCGTGAACTTCTGCGCCTTGCCCACGTAGGCGGGCGAGCCAGGGATCGTCGTGAAGATGGTGTCGTGGAGAGCGCTCGGCTGCCCGGTTGCGCCCGTGAAGGGCTCCAGTTCGGCTTCGGCCACGTTCCCGATCCGCACGCGGCCCTTGCCGCGTTCGACCTGGAACGTGATCGGCACGCGCTCGACCGACACGACTTCCCCGATCAGCTGCGCCAGGTCGGCGATGGCCCCGCCGAGCTTCCCGGTGAAGACCTGCAGGATGGCCTCTTCCTGCTCCCTGGTCGCCCTGTCGTCGAGGTAGGCGGCGGCGCGCCAGTTGCCCTTCAGGACGTTGCCGGGGATGCGCACCAGCAGGGCCAGCGTGCGCCCCGAGACGTCGACCCCGCCCACGCGCCCTCGATCGATGTGCCAGGCCAGGATCGCGTCGCACGTGCCGTGGTCTGGATTCTCGCCGACCCAGCACGGACACAGGGTGTTGCAGGAGCATACTTCGAGCAGGCGTCCTTCCACTTGATACGCCATTGCCATTCACCCCCTTTGGGCGAGGATAGGGCGCCGGAGGGGCGTCGGGCATCGGAGAGACCTCCGATACCGGCGGAGAATCGGGCGGTCGGGGCCCGTTGACCGCCTACTCGGAGGGGGCGTGCTCCAGGCCGGCGCGGACCGCCCAGGCGGCGATCTCGGCGCGGGAGTTGACGGCGAGCTTGTTCATGATGTGCTCGATGTGGCTCACCACGGTGCGCTCGGCCACCCTCAGGCGCCGGGCGATGGCCCGGTTCGAGGCGCCCTGCGCGATCAGGGCCGCCACCTCGTGCTCACGCGGCGTGAGGGCACCTGGCCCCCTCCGGCCGCCCGCCGCCGCGATCGCAGCCTCGGCGGCCGCCTCGAGCGTCAGGCGCCGCCCCTCCCGCGAGAGGGCTTCGAGCCGGTGCGCAGGCAGGGCGGCGGTGAGGATCGACCGCGTCTCTTCGAACTCCCGCCTCTCGACTCCCGTGAGCGACGCGCCGGCGCTCTCGCGCAATCCCTCGGCCGCGGCCAGTAGGCGCGTGGCGGTCTCCGCGTCTCCCTGCGACTGGCGAAGCGCGGCCACCTCGTTCAGGCAGAGCGCCACGCTGCGCGGATCGTACTCGGCGCGGAACATTTCCGTGGCCTCGGCGAGCAGCTCGGCGGCGCGGGACGCCCGGCCGCTCCTGCGCGCCAGACGCCCCAGGTTCCAGCAGTTCCACGCCGCGGCCCACGGGTAGGTCAGGGCGCGGAAACGCTCCAGGCTCGCGGCGAACCACCGGCCCGCTTCCTCGTCATCTCCCCTGTCGCGGGCGACGAGGCCCAGGTCATGGAGCGCCCAGGCCGTGCCCCGACCGCTGCCCAGGGCCTCGAACAGCGCCATCGCCCGCCGGTGCAGCGCAGGCCCCCGGTCGAAGTCGCCGGACAGACGCGCGACGTGACCGAGGAAGGCGCTGGCGATCGCCTGGCGCCGGCGGTCGTCGAGGCGTTCGCTCAGCGATGCGGCCTCTTCAAGATAGGGGCGCGCGTGATCGACGTCACCCGCCGCCCACGCCAGGATGCCGCCGGCCAGGAGGGCTCCGGCGCGCAGCGCTGGCTCCGCGCCAGCAGAAGCGGCGACCGCGCGGTCGAGGACCTGACGGCCTTCCCCGATGTATCCATGCGTGTACCAGTACCAGCCCAGGCCCGTGGCCAGGCGCAGGGCCATGGCCGCATCGCCCAGGCCGGCGGCTGCGTCCAGAGCCGCGTGGAGGTTCAGTCGCTCGTGAGCGAGCAGGCGCAGGCCGACGTCCTCCCGGTCGGTCCCCATCATCGCTTCGGCGCGGTCGGCGAGGGAGGCGAAGTGGTCCGCGTGCCGGGCGCGCACCGCGGCCGCCTCACCGCGGGCCGCGAGCTCCTGCGCCGCGTACTCGCGGATGCTCTCGAGCATCGCAAAGCGCTCGGCGTCGCCGTGCGCGGGCTGCACCAGGCTCTTCTCGATCAGGGTGTGGAGCAGCTCCCGCGCGTCGGCTCCAGGCTCGCCGCAGACCGCTTCCGCGGACTCCACAGTCCAGCCGCCGGCGAAGACGCTGAGCCGGCGAAACAGGACGCGCTCCTCGGCGGACAGCAGGTCGTGGCTCCAGGCGATCGCGGCGCGCAGCGTGCGGTGGCGCGGCGGCACGTCGCGGCCGCCGGCCCGCAGGAGTTGAATCTGGTGCGTCAGGCGGCGCGCCAGCTCGCGCGGCGGGTACATCTTCAGGCGCGCGGCCGCGAGTTCGATCGCCAGCGGCAGGCCGTCCACGCGCACGCAGATCTCGACGACGGCTTCGGCGTTCATCGGACTGAGCGCAAACTCGGGCCGGACCGCCTGGGCCCGGTTGACGAAGAGCGCAACGGCGGGAACCTGGGCCAGCCGGCGGAGGTTCCGAACGTGCGAGCGGTCGGGCATCTCGAGCGGCGGAACCGGAAACTCATGCTCCCACCTGATGCGCAGCCGCTCACGGCTCGTGACGAGGATCCGGGCCCGCTGCGCCACGGCCGCCAGCGCCGCGACGTCGGGACCCGCGGGGAGCACGTGCTCGAAGTTGTCCAGAACGAGCAGGAGGCTGCGGTGAGCAATGTGACCTCGGACGTGCTCCAGCTCGCCCTCCGGATCGCCAGGCGCCAGCGCCCGGGCGATCTCATGCATCACCTGCGAGGGAGTTGTCGCGGCCAGCAGGTCCACGAACACCGACCCCTCTTCGAACTCATCCTGGACCGCGGCGGCGAGCGCGAGGGCGAGCCGCGTTTTGCCGACCCCGGGCGGCCCGGTGAGCGTGAGGACCCGCACGTGCGGCCGGTGCAACACCTGGCCGGCCAGCTCCAGGTCTCGGCGTCTGCCGATCAGCGGAGTGGGGGCCGAAGGCAGCTGTGACCTCCCGCCCGGCGAGCGGACGCCCACGCGTGCTCCTCCCTGGACTGAGGAATGGTCGCGCCGTTTGGGGCGGAGACTTCTCCGAAGAGGGAATGGCCTCCTATGCGGATCGCATGTCCGGACCGCAGGCGGCCCCGGCGTCACCGCCGGCCGGATTGCCACGCCTCAGCCGCGCCGACTATCCTTGACCTTCGGAGGGCCCCCTCACGAGGGGGTGAGCCCGCTGCATCTCCTACCAGCGGTGCAGGGCTAGAGCCGTGAAGCCTCTCGCTGGCTCTCGATGCCACGTCAGCACCCATCCGGCCCCGCTGCCATTTGCGGCCCCGGCGAAATTCCGGCTCGCCGAGCAGGACGAGTACGTTAAGCACGGCCACGCGCCGTTTGAGAGTCCGGGCGCGGTTGATCCCTACTGGACGCCGGAGATCATCACGCAGACGTGGTGCATGGCCGAGCGCGGCAGGATTCCGATCTCCGGCGCCGGCTACGGCGGGCCGGGATTCGAGGGACTGTGGCTCGACATGTTTGAGATCGTCCGTCCCACCCGCGACGGCATACACGACCGCAGGTGTTCGCGCTGCAGGACGGAGACGCCCGGATCGGGATCATCGCCTCGGAGAAGCAGGCGATCGAGATCTCTGGGCTGGGCCTAAGCCAGCCCGCACCAAAAGGGCCCGCGCGGCAGCCCAGCGCCCGTTCCGGCTCAGTTTGACGATCTTACAGTCTCAGCAGTCGGGCACCATGGTGAACCGTGACGATTTCTACGGCTTCGCGCGTCAGCCGGTAGACGATGCGATAGTTGCCATGCACAATTTCGCGCAGCGCGGCGTCGCCAACCTCTGGAACGATGCGGCCTGACTCTGGAAAGTGCCCCGCACGTTCGACCGCCGCCACGAGCCGCTCGACAAGGAGCGTTGCGTACCGTTCAGAGTCGCGGGCAACGTATGATCTGATGGCCTCAACGTCTTCGACGGCCTGACGGGTCCAGATGACCCGCTTCACTTGAGAAGCCGCTTCTTGGCTTCCTCGTGGGAGACCGTCTCCCCCGCATCAGCTTGCTCAAGGCCCCGCTGGATCTTCGCCAGAAAGTAGAGGCGCTCCATAGCGTCCTCGACGGTGGCGTCCGCGGGCAGGCTTTCAACCGCCTCAAGCACCCTCTGCTTGATCGACCTCTGGGTCACGCCAGCCTCCCGAAATGAGTAAGACCTAAGAGAACCCTACACCGATGCCTAGCTTCTTTCAAGGCGCGGCGGAACGGCCCTACGCTCTGCGATCGCCCGCGCCAACGATCTTGCCGGGTGATCTCAAGACTGGGGAGGCTTCGAGGCCCTCACTGGCAGCGCAGTGGTCGGCACGTTCTCGTGGGCGTCCAACCACTCCCTGTATCGCCTCTCGGAGGGGCGCGTTACGGAACGCAAACCAGCGCTCGCGTTCCTCGGGAACATCCAGGAGCACATTCTTGAAGTGTCTGAAGGTAAGGCCGTCGAGTGCCACCTCGAGACGCTCCCACAATCTCAAGTCGGTCCACCGAGCTGCTGATCTGGTCCATTCAGCCATACTCCTCCGAGGGAGGGAAAGGCTGGATCGATATCGGTCTCCCGCGGTCGCCGCCCTGGCACAGAGGCCCGGAAGCGGTTCGTTGGCAGGCGCCCAGGGTGAAAACAGGACGCGAGCCGAAACCCGTGTCCTGTCTCGATATCTCCCACATTCCGCAGGTCTGCGAGCCTGGTGCGGGGATTTTGCTTAGGAGGCGCACGCCTCCTCCCTATTCCGCTTGACCCTGCTTTGCCGCCTGTAGGAGCCGATTGGTTTCCCGCAAGGAGACGGCCTCCATTCGTCTGACGAGCGCCCGCAGCCGACGGTGGTTCCGCAGCCACGCTTCGCAGAGGCGCGCTTGCGCCTCAGTCAAGCGCACGGTGACAGTCTTCCCCTGCACCTTGTACGTCCACTGATAGTAGGGGCCGTGCAAGCGAGGCGGATCCGCCATGCAGCGGCAGCCGGGCCGGCCACAGGGCATGAAACGCCGCACCAGGCTGCCAGGGCGGACAAACCCCAAGCCTCCCAGTTCCTGTTTGAGTGCCTCGTACCGGCGCTGCGCGTCTGCCATGGCCCTCGGGTGCCCACCGGTTGGGCAGGCCCTGCTTGACAGGTAGGTATCTAGCAGTTAGAATACTGCTAGTCATATGCCTCGTCAAGGCTCCTCCGGGGTCAGAGGCGGGTGACGCTCCGGCTCGGCGCTGGACGTCCCCGAGCCGCGCCGCCGGGCGCGGTCCACCGGATTCATCAGCTCGGGCCGCATCCGATCATCGCCCACTTTCTCGACCGCCTCGCGCTGGAGCCGATTGTTCGCGGATGCGTGGGCGGCGCGCGCCAGGGGGTCGTCGATCACGCGCGCACGCTCGCCGTGCTGGTCCACAACCTCCTGGTCTCCCCCGGTCCTCTGTACCGGATTGCCACGTGGCTCGCCCCCCTGGAGCCGCAGGTGATGGGGCTCACCTCGTCCCAGCACGCCGCGATCAATGACGACCGGGTGGCGCGTGCCCTGGACGCGCTGACCTCCGAACGTGGGCGCAGCATTTGGTTCCGCCTGGCCCTGCGGCTCATCAAGCAGTTTGAGCTGGAGACCCAGCGGTTCCACCACGACACGACCACGGTAACGTTTCACGGCGCTTACGCGACCGCCCACGGGGCACCGCAGATCATCCATGGGTACAACAAGGATCACCGCCCGGACCTCAAGCAGCTCGTCTTTGGCCTGACGGCCACCGCCGATGGCGCGGTGCCGGTGTGGCACGAGGTGTATAGCGGCAACCGGACCGACGACACCGTGCACCGCAGCACCGTGGACGCCCTCCGGGCGATCCTGGGGCGGGCGGAGTTCATCTACGTGGCC
>JBBIOB010000082.1:0-8439 GCA_037443565.1 Armatimonadota bacterium
CCGACGTCACGCGGCTGGCGCTGATGGGCATGGCGCTGGTTGCGTGGAACGTGTTCTGGATCACCGCGACGGTGCGCGCACTGGCCCGGCGGCGGGCGTAGTGGGGCGGATTCAGGCCCCGGGCCAGCTTCGAACATCCGCTGAAAGGACCCCAGGCATGCTCAGGCGGCTATTGACCAGTGCGCCGGCAATGGCCGTGACAGCTGTGATAGTCTTGGCGACAGCCCTGGTGACGCCGGCCGCGGTCCAGGGACAGCCGGCACCGCGGCGCCTGTCGCTCGCGGAGCTGGTCACGGCCGTCGGCCAGCACAACCTGCAGCTCCGCGCGGCGGCGTTCGAAGTCGCAATCGCAGAAGCGCAACTGGCGCAGGCCCGCGGAGGACGCTCGCCGCAGGTCACCCTGACGGGCTCCTACTCAACCGGACAGCAGCGCCCCGGCACGCTCGTCACCATCCCAAATCCCCCTGGGCCGGACATCACGTTCACAGTCCCCGGACCGGATTCGGACCAAGTCCTCCTGCGCGTCGGCATCCAGTACCAGCTCTACACGGGCGGCCGGGTTGAGGCGCAGATCGCGCTGGCCGAGGCCAACGTGCGGGGCGCGCAGGCCGTTCTCGCGCGGGTCACGCAGCAGGTCGTCTTCTCGACCCAGCAGGCCTACCTCCAGGCGCTGCTCGCCCGCGAGCGCGTGGCGGCGTCCCGACAGACCCTCGAGCAGGCCGAGGAGAGCCTTCGCGTCGCGCGGGCGCGCGTCCAGGCCGGCGTGGCGCCGGGGTTTGACGAGCTGCAGGCCGAGGTCGCCGTTGCCCGGGCCCTGCAGGAGGTGGTCCAGACACGGTCCGGGGCGCGCAACGCCGACGCGTCGCTGAACGCGCTGCTGAACCAGCGGCTGGATGCGCCGCTCGACCTCACGGACACGCTCGACCCCAGGCCCGTGCCCGGCACGCTCGCGGCGGCCACCGAGCGGGCGCTGCGCCAGCGCCCGGAGATCGCGGAGCTGCAGGCGCGGATCGAGGCGACGCGCGCGAGCATCGCGCTCGCCGCCAGCGGCGGCCAGCCGACGGTGGTGGCGGGCGTGGGCTACGACGTCTCAGGCACGCCCAGCGTGAACAGCGGCGCCTGGTCGGCGACGCTCTCGTTGACACTGTCCCTCTTCGACGGCGGGATTACGCGGGCACGCATCCGGGAAGCCGAGCTGCGGCTCCAGCAGCTCCGGGTCCAGGAACTGCAGACGCGGCAGGGCATCGAGCTCGACGTGCTGCAGGCATGGATCGCGCTGGAGCAGGCCGCCGGCGAGCTGGCGGCCTCGTCGAAGGCCCTTGAGCAGGGCCGCGAAGCGGCCCGAATCGCGCAGGTGCGGTACGAGACGGGCGTGAGCACGCTGCTCGAGGTACTCTCGGCCCAGGCCACGCTGGCGCAGATCGAGGGCGGCATGGCCTCGGCCCGATTCGTCCAGAACATCGCCCGTATCCGGCTCCTGCTGGCCGTCGGAGGCGCGCTGTGACGTCGCTGTCGCGCAACGGTCACCTGATCGACATCCGGAAGGTTGTCAAGACATACGAGAGCGCCGCCGGGAAGTTCACCGCGCTCAAGGGGGTCGACCTGCGGGTCGAGGAAAGCGAGTTCGTGGCGGTCATCGGGAAGTCGGGGAGCGGCAAGTCGACCCTCATCAACATGCTCACAGGGATCGACCGCCCGACCTCAGGCGAGGTGATCGTCGCCGGCACGCCCGTCCACGCGCTGTCGGAGAATCAGATGGCCGTCTGGCGCGGCCGCAACCTGGGGATCATCTTCCAGTTCTTCCAACTGCTCCCGACGCTCTCGGTGATCGAGAACGTCATGCTGCCGATGGACTTCGCGGGCCTCTATGCGCCGCGCGAGCGCAGGGCGCGGGCGCTGCGGCTACTCGAGCTGGTCGAGATGGCCGACCAGGCGGACAAGCTGCCGGCGTCGGTCTCTGGCGGCCAGCAGCAGCGCGCGGCCATCGCGCGGGCGCTGGCCAACGACCCCCCGATCCTGGTGGCCGACGAGCCCACCGGCAACCTGGATTCGAAGACCGCGCAGTCCGTCTTCCGGCTGTTCGAGGATCTCGTGCGGCACGGCAAGACTGTCCTCATGGTCACCCACGACAACGACCTGGCGCGCGCGGTGTCGCGCACGATCGTGCTGTCGGACGGCGAGATCATCGAGGAGTACCTGTCGCGGGTCTTCCCGGCGTTGACCGAAGCCCAGCTCATCGAGGTCACCAGGGAGCTCGAGCCGCTGCGGTATCCGCCCGGCACGATCGTGGTCCGGCGGGACGAGGTGATCGACCGGTTCTACCTGGTGACGCGCGGCGAGGTTGAGATCCTGGTCAAGCGCGACGAGGGACGGGAGTTCGTGGTCACCACCATGGGCCGCGGCCAGTTCTTCGGGGAGATCGAGCTGCTGTCCGGCGGGAGGGCGCTCGCCACGGTCCGCGCCGGCCCCGAGACCGGCGCCGAGCTGGCCGCCCTCGACCGCAACGAGTTCCAGCGGCTCCTCGAGACCTCTGACGCGGTCCGGCAAGCCATCGAGCAGGTGGCGCGGGAGCGGGCCGAAGAGCACATGGCCGCGCGGAGGCGCGCGACGGCCGGATGATCAGTCCCCGCTGGCGCAAGGTCCTGGCCGACCTCTGGGGCAACAAGAGCCGGACGGTCCTGGTGGTGCTGTCCATCGCGGTGGGCGTCTTCGCGGTAGGCATGATCGCCGGCTCCGGTCAGGTGATGACGCGCGACCTGCGGGCACAATACGCGGCGACGCGCCCCTCCAGCGGGCAGATCCTCACCCAGGACTCGTTCGGCTACGGTCTCGTCGAGACGATCCGCCGCCTGCGGCCGGTGGCCGACGCGGAGGGCCGCCGGACCGTCTGGGCGCGCTACAGCGCGGGTCCCCAGGAGTGGCGCAGCATCCAGTTGATCGCACTGCGCGACTACCGCGACATCCGCGTCAACACACTCAGGTCCATGGCCGGCGTCTATCCGCCGCCGGCGCGGCAGCTGCTGCTGGAGCGCTCGGCGGTCCCCGTTGTCGGCGCGAAGGTGGGCGACGAGCTGCTGATCGAGACTGCGGACGGGCGGCAGCGCCGCATGCGCGTCGCCGGCACCGTCCACGACCTCAGCCAGATCTCCAGCTTCTTCCGCGGCGTGGCGTACGGCTACATCAGCATGGAGACCCTGGAGTGGCTGGGGGAGACCAGGGATTTCAACCAGGTCGACTTCACCGTGGCCGAGCGGCAGACCGACAAGGCCCACGTCGAGCAGGTGGGCGCGCTGATCCGCAGCAAGATCGAGGGCAGCGGCCGCGCGGTCCTGTTCACGTTCATCTTCGACCCCGGGAAGCACTGGGCGGACAACTCCCTGCAGGCGATGACGCTCATCCTGGGCGTGCTCGGCGCCCTGTCGCTGCTGCTCTCGGGGTTCCTGGTGGTCAACACCGTGAGCTCGCTGCTGACGCAGCAGATCCGGCAGGTCGGCATCATGAAGGCCGTCGGCGGGCGCGCCGGGCAGATCACCGGGATGTACCTGACGACCATCGTGGGGTTCGGGGCGCTCGCGCTGCTCGTCGCGGTCCCGCTGGGGGTAATCGGCGCGCGGGCGCTGGCCGGCTTTACCGGCAATCTGCTAAACTTCGAGATCACCGGCTACAGCCTCTCGCCCCGCGTCCTGGCGCTCCAGGTCGCCACCGGGCTGCTGGTCCCGGTGCTCGCGGCGCTCTATCCCGTGCTCAGCGGCGTCCGCACCACGGTGCGTCAGGCGATTAGCTCCTACGGCCTGGCCGAGGAAGGCAGTGGAGGCGGTCGTCTGGATCGGGTGATCGAGCGCGTGCGTGGGGTCTCGCGTCCGGTCCTGCTGTCGCTGCGCAACACCTTCCGCCGGAAGGCCCGCCTGACGCTGACGCTCGTCACGCTGACCCTGGCTGGCGCGATCTTCATCGGCATCCTCAGCGTGCAGCGTTCGCTGATCGGGGTGCTCGACGGCCTCTTCCAGTATTGGAACTACGACGTCCAGCTCGACTTCAGCCGCTCCTACCGGATCGAGCAGCTCGAACGCGAGGCCCTGCGCGTACCGGGCGTGACCGCCGCCGAGAGCTGGAGCTTCCGGTCCTCGCAGCGGGTGCGGCCGGACGGCAGCGAGAGTGAGGGCATCTTCCTCATCGCCCTGCCGGCGGACACGAAGATGCTCCAGCCCATCCTGCTGGAGGGTCGCTGGCTGCTGTCCGAGGACGAGAACGCGGTGGTGGTCAACACCGACCTGACCAAGAGTGAGAAGGACGTCAGGGTCGGCGACGAGCTCGTGCTCAAGGTCGGGACCCGGGAGATCACCTGGACGGTGGTCGGGCTGGTGCAGGGCATCCTGTCGGGCCCCTTCGCCTACGCCAACTACGACTACGCCGCCCGCACCATCCGGACGTACGGCCGGGCCGACCGCCTGCAGGTCGTGACCGAACGCCACGACGACGCCTACGTCACGGCGGTCTCCAGGGCGATCGAGGCGCACTTCCGCGACCTGGGGCTGCGGATGAGCTCGAACCTGACGATCCCCCAGCTTCGCCGGATGATCGCCGCCCAGTTCAACGTCATCATCTTCTTCCTGATGATCATGGCCGTGCTGCTGGCCGTCGTCGGCGGGCTCGGCCTGATGGGGACTATGAGCATCAACGTGCTGGAGCGGACGCGGGAGATCGGCGTGATGCGCGCCATCGGCGCCTCGGATCGGGCCGTGGTGCAGATCGTCATGGTCGAAGGGATCCTGATCGGGACGTTGAGCTGGCTGATCGGCGCGGTCCTGGCGTTCCCGCTGGGTCTGGGACTGAGCAACGCCGTGGGACAGTCGTTCCTGAATGCGCCGCCAGCGTTCAAGTTCTCGACCCTGGGGGTCATCATCTGGCTGGCCATCGTCACCGTCCTGGCCGCGGTCGCCAGCTTCCTGCCGGCGTGGAACGCGTCCCGGCTCACGGTGCGTGACGTCCTGGCCTACGAGTAACGATCTGGGAGGACAGCATGCGGAAGGTACTCATTGGCATCGTGCTCGTGGCGGTCGTCGCAGGGGCGGCGTACGCGCTGATCGCCCGCAACAGAGCGGCCCGCGAGGCCCAGCAGGTCCCGGACCTGCCGCCCGTGAGGGCGGCCACCGAGGTCGTGGCCGAGGCCCGCGTGGTGCCGGTGCGCGGGGCAACGCTGAGCCTGCCGGCTGGCGGGACGATCACCGAGATCCTGGTCGCCGAGGGGATGGCAGTCAGAGAAGGCGAGGTGTTGGTGCGCACCGAGGCCGCGCGGCAGGCCGCGGCGGCCGTGGCCCAGGCCGAGGCGGCGCTGCAGGGCGCCCGCGCGCGGCTGGCCGAGCTACGGGCAGGCGCGAGAGCGCAGGACATCGCGGCCGCGCAGGCGGTGTTGCAAGCGGCGCAGGCCCGCTACAACCAGCTCCAGGCGGGCGCGCGGGAGCAGGAGCGCGCTCAGGCCCAGGCCGCGGTCGAACAGGCCGAGAACCGCGCGGCGTCGGCCCGCCAGCGAGTGGTGCAGGCCGAGTCGAGGGTGCGGCTAGCAGAGGAAGACCTGCGGCGGCTGGAGCAGCTGCTCGCGCAGCGCGCCGTCGCCCAGCAGGCGGTGGATCAGGCTTGGGCGGCGGTGGTCTCGGCGCGGGCCGACCTGGATGCGGCCCGCGCGGAGCAGGCCGCGGCGGACGCGCAGGTGGTCCAGGTCCGCCAGCAGTTGAGCCTGGTGCAGGCCGGGGCGCGCAGCGAGGAACTCGATGCCGCGCAGGCCGAGATCCGGCGGGCGCAGGCCCAGCTCGACCTCCTGCGCGCGGGCGCGCGGCCGCAGACGATCGCCGTGGCCGAGGCCGACGTCGCGTCGGCCGCGGCCACGGTGCGGCAGGCGCAGGTGACGTTCGCGCAGACTGAACTGCGCGCGCCCTTCGACGGCACGATCGCGTGGATCGGTCCGCGCCTGGGCGAGTTCGTCGGACCCGGTCTCCCCGTCGTGCGCATGGGGGAGCTGGGCACCTGGCAGGTCGAGACCATCGACCTGACCGAGCTGAACATCGTGAACATTCGTGAAGGCGGACGCGCGAAGGTCCGGTTCGACGGGATCCCTGATCTCGAGATCGACGGTGCGGTCCGGCAGATCAAGGCGTTCGGCGAGAACCGCCTGGGCGACATCGTCTACACGGTCGTGATCACCCTCGACCGCCAGGATCCGCGGCTGTACTGGAACATGACCGCCACCGTCGCCATCGAGCCGCGGCAGTAGCGCAGCCTACTCGACGTCCATCCCCTCCACGGAAATCTCCAGGGTCTCGACGGCCACGTCGTGTCCCAATGCGTTCAGCGCGGAGGGCTGGTAGCGCACCGGCCAGGCGTTGTGGAGCCGCCAGCGCTTCACCGGGGCGCGGCTCTCGTCAAGCAGGGTCACCCGCACGTCGCGCCGCTCGGTCTGCCCGTTCTCGACAGTCCGCCACCAGAGGTACAGTTCGTTTGACGTCGTGATCCCTCGCCTGAGAACCAGGTTACTGAAATGGATGCGTCCCGGCAGCTTACGCGCATGGAAGTCGGCGCCTTCGCGGTACTCGATCACATCGGCCGACGCCGCCGGGAGCACGACCTCGCTGAACCCGGCCACGTCCTGTCCGCCGATCTCGACGATGAAGTTGAAGTCCCGATAGGGATCCTGTCGCTGGGCCATCATCGCTCTCCTTCCCGAGCTGGAGTGTACGCAAGGCTTCGATAGATGCTGAGGTCATGGCGGATCACCGCGGAGCGCCGCCGGCCCCGCGCGTCGCGGTAGCTGATCCGGGCGGCGATCCGCTCTGGCTGTCCGCGGCCGAAGTACGAGGCGCTCGTATCGAGCAGCGTGCGGATCTCGCGGCCCGGCGCCAGGAACGCAAGCCGCTGGAACAGGGGAAGCGCCGAGACGTCGCGCGCGCCGTCCAGGCCGATGATCGGCTGGTCAAAGGCTACCGACACCGACAGCGCGGGCCGGGTGCCGATGTTGCGCACGGCGAAGTAGAGCAGTCCGTCTTCGAACACGACGTCGAGGATGACGTGCGGCATGCCGCGCATGTTCTGTGTCGCTGGGGGGTCTCCTCTATGGCCCGGCCGCGGGGGGCCCGCGGCCGCCGCGCTATACTGGGTGCGGCGTCACTACGCTCCGATGGAGGCACAACGCATGAGACTCGGCGTCGTCTTCCCGCAGACTGAGATCGGCAGCGACCCGCACGTCATCCGCGACTTCGCCCAGGCCGTCGAGGGCATGGGCTTCCAGCACCTGCTGGTCTACGATCACGTGCTCGGCGCCGAGACCGCCAACCGGCCCGGCTGGCTCGGCTATGCCAGGGACGACATGTTCCACGAGCCGTTCGTCCTCTTCGGGTTCCTGGCCGGCTGCACGACGCGGCTCGAGCTGACCACCGGCATCGTCATCCTGCCTCAGCGACAGACGGCCCTGGTCGCCAAGCAGGCCGCGGAAGTGGACTCGCTGAGCGGTGGCCGGCTGCGGCTGGGCGTGGGCCTGGGCTGGAACTCGGTCGAGTACGAGGCTTTGGGGATGGACTTCTCGAACCGCGGCGCCCGGATCGCCGAGCAGATCAAGGTGCTGCGGGCGCTGTGGACGCAGGAGGTGGTCACGTTCCGCGGCCGCTGGCACACGATCGTCGAGGCCGGCTTGAGCCCGATGCCGGTGCAGCGGCCGATTCCCATCTGGATGGGCGGAGCGGCCGACGTGGTGCTCCGGCGTGTGGCCCGGATGGCCGAGGGCTGGATGTACGGCGGCGGCCTCCCGAACCCGTTCAGGCGGCCGCCGGCGCGCAGCCCGCGCGAGCTCGTGGAGAGTCTGCGCCAAGCCGTCGGCGCGGCGGGTCGCGATCCGCAGTCCATGGGCATCGAGGCGCGGGTATCAGTGCACCAGGGCACGCCCGACGACTGGCGGCGGCAGGTGGGCGAGTGGCGAGGGCTCGGCGCCACGCACCTCTGTGTTGCGACGATGCGGGCGGGGTTTGAGACGGCCGACGCTCACCTTAAGGCGACCCGGAGGTTCCTGGAGGCTGCCCAGGGCTGAAGTCTACAGTCGAATTGACCTGCCGGTCACTGCTTACATCATTACGGCAATTATGCTACCATGATTTCACTGAGAACGTGGAGCTTGCGTGATGATACGCACACAGGTCCAGCTCACCGAGGAGCAGATGCGCCGGTTGCGCGAACTGGCGGCGAAACGCGGGGTATCCATGGCTGAGCTCATCCGCCAGGCGGTGGACGTCATGGTGCGCTCCGGCGGCGACATCCCATGGGAGGAGCGCTGTCGCCGCGCGCTCCAGGCGGCTGGCCGCTTCGCGTCCGGCCACCGCGACACCAGCGTGGAGCACGATGCGCATCTTGAAGAAGCCTACCGGTCACACCATGAGCACCTTCGTTGACACCTCAGGG
>JBBIOB010000083.1:0-7223 GCA_037443565.1 Armatimonadota bacterium
GCAGGCCGGCCTCAAGGACCAGCGGGGAAAGAAAATGGGCGCGGTCCAAAGTGAGGAGAACCTCGACGCCCCCCTTCGCCGCTGCCGCCAGGACATGGGCATCCTTGGGGTGGATGATCCTTTGCATGTCGGCGATCTCCTGAGGGGTTGGAGCCTCAACCAGGTCCAGGTCGAGACCGGCGATCTGCTGATAGAACCGGAGCAGGGTGTCCTGCCCGAATTTCGCCCGGATGTTCCGTTCGGCCTCCAACAGGACGAGGCGGCTGCTTGCGGCCCAAGCCTGGCCATGCCGGCACACGTCCAGGACCAGGGCCGATGCCCCGGTGGGGGAGCCCGCTGCGGCGATCAGGACGCTGGCATCCAGGAAGAGGCGGGGCCCTTCGGTCACGCGGGCCCGTCCCGCCCGAGGAGCCGACGGACCCGAGCCGCCGTCTCCGGATCGAGTCGGTCCTCCCTGAGGAACCGCTCGATCTCGTCGTCCGAGTATTCCCGCAGGCGTTCCTCCGGGGCAAGCGGGCGCAGGGGAACGATCTCGATGGTGCCCTCCCTCAGGGTCAGGCTCAGAAGGGTGCCGGCGTCGATCTTTAGTCGGCGCCGAAACTCCACGGGGATGGTGACCTGCCCCTTGGCAAGGGGCCGAACCAGCTTCGTAACGGGCTCATTCTTGGCCATCGCGAAACCTCCGGATTTCGTGCATCCGAAAGTCGGAATCCCTAGAAAGGAGAATAGTCCACTTTCCATCTTCTGTCAACACCTGCTGAAATGAAACACCTACACGAAGTCAACGGCATAGGCAGGGAGACCTTCGGAATGCGAGGTCGCGTACGCGGCCAGCGCCTCGACCAGCCGGTGGAACTGGTCGGCAGGCAGAGTATGGGGCACAACGAGGACCCCGAGGTGGGGACGGTGGTCGGCAAGGAACTGGAGAGTGAGGCGGATGAAATCGTCCCGGTTCCGGGTGACCAGACAGCGGCCGTCTTGGGCGGCCCGCTCAAGCTGCTCCCGGTCGGAGAGCCCTTCGGCCCCCACCTCATGCGCGCTTATCGCATCGACGCCTCGGGCACGGAGAAGCTCAGCGACCCGCTGGCCGAGGTCCTCATCCAGGTAGTACTTCACCGCCGCTCCGCGACGAGCGACGGGTGTCGGCCGGCAAGGCGGTCCGGGGTCCAGGCCTCATTCCGGGACATCTGCCGGTCGATCTCTTCAGGGTAGGCAGCATAGTAGCCAAGGGCCGCTCGGAGATGGGCATCGGAGAGCCAGTGGTAGGCCTGGCGCACGCGGTCGAGGTCGCGGTCAAGGCTCCTGTAGGTCGCGATGACCTCCCACACATCCAGACCGGTACCGGCGATGCGCGCCCGTCGTCCCGAGGGGCCGTCGGCAAAGACAACCCCAGGGCACCGTCGCGCCTTCACGGCTTCGGCGAGCAGCTCGTTGGCCATCGACGAGAAATCCCGTCCCGAGGCCTCAGCCAGGTCCCCGATCTCCCTGGCCACATCCCCGGGAACGCGCAGGCTCTTCTGAACGGTAGTCATGAGCTCTTCCCCCATCTTCGCGGTCGAGAACGGCCGCTCGTGCGTCAGTCAAGAGAGTACATTGAAGGCCGATGAAGGTCAATAGACTACAGCGCATACTGGCCGAATCACTCCATCATGCAGTCGAGGCGATGTGGCTCATGCTGCAGCAGCCCGAGCCGGATGACTACGTGGTCGCGACCGGCGAGGCCCACGCGGTGCGCGACTTCCTCGAAGCGGCTTTCGGCACCCTGGACCTGGACTGGCGCGAGCACGTCTTCGTGGATCCCCGCTACATCCGCCCGGCAGAGGTCGACCACCTGCAGGGCGATGCCAGCCGCGCCAGGGAGAAGCTCGGGTGGCGGGCGAAGGTCGGGTTCGGCGAGCTGGTGCGGATGATGGTGGATCACGACCTGGACCTCGCGCACCAGGAGAAGACGCTGAGGGAAGCCGGGCATGACATCTTCCTGAGAGGCGTGCGCAGCGGGCATGGATAGATCCGCCCGTATCTACGTCGCCGGGCACCGCGGGCTGGTGGGCTCTGCGCTAGTGCGCCGGCTGCGGGCAGAAGGGTGCGCGAACCTGCTGGTCCGCGACCGCGCCGAGCTGGACCTCGCCGACCGCCCGGCGGTGGAGCGGTTCTTCGGCGATGCACGGCCGGAGTACGTGTTCCTGGCCGCGGCGCGCGTCGGCGGGATCGTGGCCAACGCCACCTCTCCGGCCGACTTCATCCGCGAGAACCTGGTGATCCAGACCCATGTCATAGATGCCGCGTGGCGGCATGGCGCGCGCAAGCTGCTCTTCCTGGGGTCGTCCTGCATCTACCCCAGGCTTGCGCCGCAACCCATGAAGGAGGAACACCTGCTCACCGGGCCGCTCGAGCCCACCAATGAGGCGTACGCGGTCGCCAAGTTGGCCGGCATCGCCATGTGCCAGGCCTATCGCCGCCAGCACGGCTTCAACGCCATCTGCCCGATGCCCGCGAACCTCTACGGGCCCGGGGACGACTTCGATCTCGAGACGTCCCACGTGCTCCCCGCGCTGATCCGCAGATTTCATGAGGCCAAGGTCGGTGGCGCGGACCGCGTCGTGGTGTGGGGCACCGGCAGTCCGCGGCGGGAGTTCCTCCACGTGGACGATCTGGCGGACGCGTGCCGGTTCCTGATGGACCGCTACGACAGCCCGGAGATCATCAACGTGGGCGCCGGCGAGGATCTCACCATCCGCGAGCTGGCGGAGATGGTGCGTGGCCGCGCTGGGCTGGACGCCGAAGATCTCCCTGCGGCAGGGGATCGAGCAGACCTATCGCTGGTTCCTCGAGCACGCAAGCATCGCTGAACCGCCTCCCCCACCCGACACCAGAGGTTAGGAGGGGTATATTGCGGCCTACCATGCGGAGACTGCGTGGAATAGCGCGCTGGTCGGTTGACTACATTGTAGCCTTCACACTACAATCAGTCCCAGATGAGCAGAGAGAGAAGCGCACAACCGCTCTCCGTGCGGCTGAAGCGGCCTCTCCAGGAAGCGATCAGCGGCCTTGCACGGCAGACCCGACGCCCGGCAGCGCAGGTGATCAACGACCTCTTGGAGGAGGCACTGCGGTCGAGGCGGTTTCCGGGGCTGGTCTTCGTGGAGGGGCCTGCGGGCAGGCGGGCGCACCTGGCCGGGACCGGACTCGACGTGTGGGAAGTCGTCGGGCTGGTGCGCGAGTACGGGTCTCCCGACGCCGCGTTGCGTGGCTTCCCGCGGCTGACGCTGACCACGATCCAGGTCGCGCAGACCTACGCCAACGAGTACCCCGAAGAGGTCAACGCCTTTCTGGAGCTCAACGCGCGCTCGCCGGAGGTGCTGCAGCGCGACTTCCCCCACGTGGAGATCGTCGAGGTCTGATTGGGGGCGCGCCTTCTGCTGGACGCGGACACCCCACCCGCGCTGGCGGGCGCGCTCGCACGGCTCGGCCACGATGTGGTTTCAGCCTCTGGGGATCGGGCTCTGGAGTCACTGAGCGATGTGGAGCTGCTCCGGGAAGCGCTCCGGCAGGATCGGGTGCTCGTGACGTTCAACGTGGTGGACTTCGTGGAGCTCACGCGCGAGCTGGCCCGCGGAAGCCGCGCCCATGCGGGCGTCATCCTGATCCATGCCCGCTCGTTCCGAAGGACGGACATTGCAGGTATGGCCGGAGCTCTCGACCGGTTGCTTCGGTCTGGACGGGATCTTGGGAACGCCGTGATCTACCTCAGTAAGCAGAAGCTATAGCAGAAAGATCACCTGGTCTCGCAGGGCGTCTGGCGCGGGGTGCGCGTCCAGGAGAGCGGCCAGCCGCCGGACCAGTTCCTCGACGTCAGCGGGCGGGACCGTCCATCGTAAGCCGGGCCTGTCGGCGTCGTCGATGACTGAACGACACCCTCACAGCCGCCACATCCTGGGCCTGCGCGTCGACGCGACCGACTACCCCGGTGCCACCGCGCAGATCCTCGACTGGGCGCGGGCCGGTGAGTCGCGCGGCGTCTGCTTCGCCACCGCGCACATGGTCATCGAGGCGCACGACGACGCGGCGCTGTGCGCGGCGGTCAACCGGTGCGACCTGATCACGCCCGACGGCATGCCGCTGGTCTGGGGGCTGCGGCGGCTCGGCGTGCCGGACGCCACGCGCGTCTACGGCCCGGATCTGAGCGTCTGGGCGCTGGAGGGCGCGGCGCGCGAGGGGATCCCGGTGGGCTTCTACGGCGCCTCGCCCGAGGTGCTGGAGCGGCTCGTTCTGGCCGCGGAGCGCCGGTTTCCGGCGCTCCGCGTCGTGTTCGCCGAGAGCCCGCCGTTCCGCGCGCTGACGCCCGAAGAAGATGCCGGGGCCGTCGAGCGCATCGACCGCTCGGGCGCGCGCATCCTGTTCGTGGGGCTGGGGTGTCCCAGGCAGGAGCAATGGGTCTCAGCGCATCTGGGCCGCGTGCGGGCGGTGATGCTGGCGGTGGGCGCGGCCTTCGACTTCCTCGCGGGCAGCAAGCCGCAGGCGCCCCGGTGGATGCAGCGTGCCGGCCTGGAGTGGCTCTTCAGGCTCGCTTCTGAGCCTCGCCGGCTCTGGCGCCGGTATCTGGTGGGCGGCCCCCGGTTCGTCGCCCTCTTCGCACGCCAGCTCTTGTTCGCCAGGGCCCGGATCGTGTAGACAGCTTTCAGTCCAGGCCCAGGGCGTCGTGGAGGGCTCGATCGACGGCGCGCAGGATCTCGGCGGGAAAGACCCCCAGGCGGCGCGTGATCTGCTCGCGAGGGACGGTGGCCAGCGTCTGGCAGTCCACCACGCTGTCGAGCCGGAGTCCGGCCTCCTGACCGGCAGGGCTCTCGACCGGCACCAGTACCTTGCTGGGCAGATGCCGGTGAGCACGTGCGCTGGTGATGGCGGCGATGATCACTGCGGCGCGCCGTCGGTTGTAGCGGTCGGCCTGGACGACTACCGCAGGTCGGTATTTACGCTCGACAGGCCCAGGTGTCACAAAGGGAAACGCGACGAGCACGACGTCGCCCCGGGCCAGGTCAGTCATCGTTGTAGACATCCAGTGCGGGGTCGTCCCAGACCTCGGCCAACACGCGCTGCTGGAGTAGCAAACCCTCCGGCGAGATCCAGGCCTGCGCGAGGTCGGCCATCTCCGATGCGATCAGGTCTTCTACGATCCGGCCCATCGGCCGATTCTGCCGGGCCGCCAACAGTTTGAGACGGCGGTGCGCCTCTTCAGAGACATAGATCATCTTCCCGCGCGCCATGGTGCCGATCCACCAGCCGGTCAGACTCATACTGTATAGACTGTATATACAGTACAGCTCTCGCCGCGTGACGTCAAACACGATTGGGGCGCTGGGGCGCTGAGTGCCACACACCTCAGCGGACGGGCGGCGGCCTGATCGGGCCGAAGTACTGCTCGGCCTCGTAGCCGTTGTGGGCGCGGCAGCGGAGCTGGATGTTGTCGATGGTCGACAGCCCACCCGCCGCGTGCGGCACCACGTGGTGGAACTCCAGGAAGCTGCGCTCCTGGCAACGGCGGCCGTAGCTGCCCACGAAGCCGCACCGTCCGCCGTCGCGCGCCCAGACGGCCCGCCTGACCTCCGCGGGGATGTGGCGTGATCCGGCCGTGCCGCCGGGGCTCGGCCGCGGCCGGTCGGTCGCCGCGAACTTCTGCCGGGCCAGCTCCCGGAGCAGCAGCGTCAGGGCCCGGTCGAGGATCTTCGCCAGATCGCCGTCGGGGATCTGGTGGCGCATGAGCGCCTGTACTTCTCTGAGCTTTTGGACGGTCTCGGCGTCGACGGTCACCTGAACCCTGTACCGATGGGGTGCAAGGGGCTCGACAACGGCCGGGCGCGCAGCCGGCGGCACGGGCTGCACGGGCTGCACGGGCTGCACGGGCTGCACCGGTGGTGTGGCTCCGGCCACGGGTGGCACCAGCGTGGCTGCCAGCGGATCCGTTGCTCCCGTCTGCACACCGGAGCCAGGCGCCTGCGCGGACGTCGCCGCGACACCCCCGTCTGCCTGGGGCGGCGTGGCCTGGCTCGGGGTCGCGTGAGACGGGGCGGCCTGGCTTGGGGTCGGGAGCCTGCGGAGCAGCGCGGGCACCTCGGGCCGAGGCCGCAGCGCGGCCAAGAGCGTCTCGACCTCGCGCCGGCTCTGGTGCTTGATCCGGTCGAGCAGGTCGAGGTGATTCTGCGGAGTGAGGTGCACGGACAGGAGGCCGATCGTGGTCAGCGTCACCGATCCCTCGGCCAACCGGTCGAGGACGATCGGCAGTCGCCGGGCGAGGCGCGCCGCCTCGATGCGCCGGTAGGCGGCATGCTCCGAGAGATGCAGGACCCGCGTGCAGTACGTGAAGAGCGAGGAGTACCCCGCGGCCAGGTAGAGTCTCCGCCGGTCGATCTCCGCCAGGTGCGCGATGAGCGCCACCGTCGCCTCGCGCTCGGTGCGGGCGAGGCGCTTCACCTGGGCGGTCAGCTCGGCGTCCGAGAGCCTGGCCGCCGCGGAAAGGAGGGCGGAGCTGGGGCTCCGGTCCGGACCCGCGTTCATGGCAGGGCTCGAACTCATCTCGAGCTCACTCGAGCTCATGCGCGTGTGTTCTGACTCTGTTATCGGCCGGAGCACGCCTCCTTTCCGGGGGTCGGGCTCACAATTCCTGAGTTTGGCATCACTGGATCTGGCGCAGATTAGTTCGCAAAGAACTCGGTTCAGAACCTAGTGCACCGTCGCCCAAGTTCGGCGCGTATACTGCATTGTACTCGCCGAGCGAGCGGTAGATATGCGTGATCAGGTCCGGACGGCTTTCGCTCACCCGATCGCGCAGGTAGCGTCGACTGAAGGCGCTGAGGGCCAACTCGGCTTGGTTCAACCACGACGCGTGCGCGGGGGTGAAGTAGAATCGGATCAGGCCCTCCTGCGCGGCGACCCATTGGCGGGTGACCTGGGCGATGTGCGAGGATCCATTGTCCAGGATGCGGTGCACGCAGCGGATCTTCCACGGCAGCTCCCAATCGCGCCGCAGGGCGTAGCCGGGGACCGGGGGCAGATCGGGACTGGGGCGTCCCAGGGCCTGGAGGTTGTGCTCCTCGGCCAGCGCATGGCGCCAGTACCGCACCTGATGCGGGTGCAGGTCGGCGTCTGTCAGGTGCACTAGCAGGTGCACTAGTTCGACAGGGACCTGCCCGGTGGCAGCCCACCCACCGATGCCCCCCTGCCATCAC
>JBBIOB010000084.1:0-6488 GCA_037443565.1 Armatimonadota bacterium
CGTTCCACCCCGCTGGCCTCAGCCAGATCCGTGAGATCCACGATCTCGAGGTCGATCCTCAGATCTGGCTTGTCCGATCCGTAGCGCCGCATCGCCTCGGCGTACGAGATCCGCGGAAACGGCCTCGACACCATGCGCCCCAGCACGCGCTCGACGACCTCCGTTACCATCGCCTCGATCGTCGTCAGCACGTCGTCCTGGTCGACGAAACCCATCTCGACGTCGATCTGCGTGAACTCGGGCTGCCGGTCGGCGCGCAGGTCCTCGTCGCGGAAGCAGCGCACGATCTGGAAGTACCGGTCGGCCCCGCCCACGATGAGCAGTTGCTTGAAGAGCTGCGGCGACTGCGGCAGCGCGTAGAACCGGCCCGGCTGCAGCCGGCTCGGCACCAGGAAGTCGCGCGCGCCCTCGGGTGTGCTGCGGATGAGCATCGGCGTCTCGATCTCGAGAAACCCCAGCCGGTCGAACGCCTGACGCACGGCCATGGTGGTCCGGTGCCGGAGGACCAGATTGCGCACCATCCGCGGCCGGCGGAGGTCGATGAACCGGTGCTTCAGCCGCAGGGCCTCGTCGACCTCGACGTCATCGCCCGGTGAGAAGGGCGGGGTGAGCGACGGCGCGAGCACCCGGAGCGTCCGTACGCGCACCTCGACCTCACCGGTGGCGAGTCGCGGGTTGGCCGTGCCCTCGGGACGCTGTGCCACCAGGCCTTCGACCTGCACCACGTACTCGCTGCGGATCGATTCGGCCACCCCTGCCGCCTCGGCGCTCTGGGGGTCCGCAGGGTTGATGACCGCTTGGACGACGCCCTCGCGATCGCGGAGGTCGAAGAAGATGAGCCCGCCGAGATCCCGGCGGCGCTGCACCCATCCCGCCAGCCGGACGTTCAGCCCGCCATGCTCGGCGCGGAGCTCCCCACACAGATGCGAGCGATATGCCGTCATCGTGCATCACCACCGGCGGCAGACGTCGTCGCGGCCGCGTTCTCGATCTGCGACCCTAACCACGCCGCGATCTGGGCACGGGGCACGCGGCGCTGCTCGCCCGTCGACATCCGGCGAACGGTCAGCTCTCCGACCGCGAGCTCATCATCGCCCACCACGAGCGCCCAGCGCGCGCCGACCCGGTCCGCGTACCTGAACTGGGCGCGGGCATCGCGATTCAGCAGGTCGCCGTCGGCCCGTATTCCGGCACGTCGAATCTCGTCCAGCACCCGCACGCCCTCGTGGCGGGCGCTCTCGCCCACGGTCACAACCATCACCTGAATCGACCGGTCCAGCGGCAGCACCAGCCCCTCGCCCTCGGCGACGAGCAGCAGGCGGTCGAGCCCGAACCCGAATCCAACCCCTGGTGTCGGCGGCCCGCCGAGCTGCTCGGCCAGGCCGTCGTAGCGGCCGCCGCCAAACATGGCGTTCTGAGCGCCGAGCCGGCCCGAGTAGACCTCGACCGCGGTGCGCGTGTAGTAGTCCAGGCCGCGCACGATCGAGGGGTCGATGACATAGCGCACGCCCAGCAGGTCGAAGGACCGCTTCACGCCGTCCAGGTGCGCGGTACAGGCCTCGCAGAGGTGCTCGATACTCGGCGGGGCTCCCCGGGCGATCCGATGGCATCCCTCGCGCTTGCAGTCCAGGATCCGCAGGGGATTGTGCTCCAGCCGTCTGCGGCAGTCGTCACACAGCTCCGCGGCCCGCGGCGCGAAGTACGCGCGCAGCGCCTGCAGGTAGCGCGGCCGGCAGACCGCGTCGCCGACGCTGTTCAGGTGGACCTCCACCTCGGTCAGCCCGACGGCCTGCAGCAGACGGATCGGCAGCGTCAGGACCTCGGCGTCGGCCGCGGGCTCCGGACTCCCGATGATCTCGGCGCCGAACTGGGTGTGCTGCCGGTAGCGCCCCTTCTGCGGCCGGTCGTAGCGAAACATCTGGGCGAGGTAGTAGAACTTGCCTGGCTGCGGCTGCTGCCGCAGCCCGTGCTCCAGGTAGGCTCGCACGACCGCGGCCGTCCCCTCGGGCCGCAGGCTCAGCGAGCGGCCGCCGCGGTCGGCGAACGTATACATCTCCTTCTCGACGATGTCGGTCGTCTCGCCGACGGTGCGCTGGAAGACCTCGGTGTGCTCGACCACGGGCGTCCGGATCTCCCGAAAGCCGAAGCGCGCGGCGAGTTCGTGCACAAGCGCTTCAATCGCCTGCCAGCGCTCCACTTCGCCCGGCAGGATGTCTCGCATACCTCTCGGCGCCTGGATCACGGTCACGTCCGTTCCTCCCTCGGCCTCGCTCACCACAAAGAGTCGCGCTCCCGTCCCACAGGGACGGGAGCGCCGGACGGCCTCCCGCGGTGCCACCCTGGTTCCCGGCGGCGTCGGTCAGGGCGCCAACCGGACCCTCATCGCGATCTCGGGCGAACCCGGGTGCATGACGCGAACCGCGTCGCACACCGCCGGCTCGGGGGTGTCGTTCGGCCCCGGGTGGCCTGAGGGCCGTTGCAGCCTGCGCGCCCTCTCTCTGAAAGGTCCGGGACCTACTCTTCCCGTCGTCGCCGGGCTGAGCAAATGCGGCGAGCCTAGCTCTGAATTGTACCGGCCCTCTGCGATTGCTGTCAAATCGCGCCCAGGAAGCCCGCCGGATCGGCGCGAACTACCCACGCGCGAGGTCCAACGACACGACGTGAGGAGCGACAGCCAGCCGATGCACGCGATCATTCTGGCCGGAGGCAAGGGTGAGCGGCTCCGCCCCTATACCGAAGACCGGCCCAAACCGATGGTTGAGGTCCTGGGCGTCCCGATCCTGGCCTACCAGCTCCACTGGCTCCAGGCGCAGGGCGCGACCGACATCGTCATGGCCTGCGGGTACCGCCACGAGGTCATCCGCGACTACTTCGGCACGGGCGAGAAGTGGGGGTTGAGAATTGCCTACTCGGTTGAAGACCAACCGCTGGGCCGGGGGGGCGCCATCAAGCGCGCCTACAGCCTCTTCGACCAGCCCCCGCCGCTCATCGTGGCCACCAACGGCGACATCATCACGAACCTGCGTCTGCCGCCTCTGCTGGCGCAACACCGCGAGGGCGGCGCGCTGGCCACGGTGGTCCTGACGCCGTACGTCAGCGGCTATGGCCTCGTCGAGGTCAACGCCGACGACCACGTGATCGCATTTCACGAGAAGCCCACGCTGCCGTACTGGATCAACGCCGGCATCTACGTCCTCTCACGCGAGGCCGTCGAGATGTTCCCGGACGTCGGCGACCACGAGACCACGACCTTCCCTCGCCTGGCCGAACAGAGGCGGCTGGCTGCGTACCGCTCCCGCGACTACTGGCACACGGTGGATACGGTGAAGGACCTGACCGAGGTGAACCGCGAGCTCGAGCGGCGCCTCCTCACCTCGTTCCTGGCCTGAAGGCCCTGTCCCTCCTGGCAGGCGGCTACATCATCCGCGGGTCCAGCAGATCGCGGATCCCGTCGCCCAACAGGGTCGAGAAGCGGATCAAAGATGCTCATCTTGACCGCGATGGCCCGCACCGTGTTCGTCTGCGCGGGATCGAGGTTGGCCGGGTCGCTGCTCAACAGCCGCCGGAAGTGCCCGCCGGCGACCGGGGCCTGGGCCGCCGTGGGCTGCGCGGCGATGGCTCCAAGCATGACGCAGGCGGCCGCGAGTGCGATCTTTCGAAAGGCCAGGTTGCACATGGTACACCTCGGGTATGGGCACGGGGGCGCCCAGACTCTGTCCCTGTCGTCGCCCTAGACCAGCCGCCGGCGGATGGCGGCGCTGGCCGTGTCGATCAGCGTGACCACGACGATGACGACCAGCAGCGCCATCCCCACCACCTCCCAGCGCCGGAACTGGAGCGCCTGGACCATGATGGTCCCGATGCCGCCGGCTCCCACCAGGCCGAGCACGGTCGCCGCGCGGGAGTTGATCTCGAACCGGTAGAGCGACAGCGCGAGAAACTCCGGCAGCACCTGGGGTAGCACGGCGTACCAGAACACCTTGACGCGGTTCGCCCCGGCGGCCCGCAGCGCCTCCAGCGGACCGGGATCGATTGTCTCCACCACCTCGGCGTAGAGCTTGCCGAGGCTGCCGGTGGAATGCAGCCCGATCGCCATCATGCCCGCCAGCGCCCCGGGACCGTAGGCGGCCACGAAGAAGATCGCGAGGATGATCTCGGGAAACGTCCGGACCAGGTTGAGCACCTGCTTCCCGGCATAGCTCGAGACCGCGTGGGGGCTGATGTTGCGCGAGGCCAGGAACGCCAGGGGAAACGCCAGCACCATCCCGATCGTCGTCCCGAGCAGCGCCACCTGCACCGACACGACCATCCCCGCGAGCGACCGGCCGGCCCAGTCCCAGTCCGGGACCAGCATGAGGCCCAGGATCCGCACCAGCAGCGGGATCCCCTCGAGCAGGCGCTGGAGGCTGACCTCCGCGCCCCGCAGCGAAAGCAGGTACAGAACGAGGACAAGACCAGTCCCGACCCAGAGTTTCCACCGGCCGGGCTCGACGAGAGGACCCACCGGGGTCGACCCGGAGGCGCTCATCGGCGCATCCTGGACGCCAGACGCGCCTTCACACCAGCACCTGGCGCACGCGCACGCTGACCGCGTCGATCACGATGACCGCGGCCAGCGTGACGAGGATGATGACGAGCGCGCTCTGATAGCGGAAGAGATTCAGCGCGGTCAGGAGCAGCTGCCCGATGCCGCCCGCGCCGACCAGCCCGAGCACGAACGAGACGCGCACGTTGATCTCGAAGACGAACAGCGTGTAGCTCAGGAACGCGGGGAGAATCTGGGGGACCACCGCGTAGCGGATCGTCTTGAGACGGTTGGCGCCCGCCGCCTCCAGCGCTTCCATCGGGCCGGGGTCGATGGCTTCAAGGCTCTCGCTCGTCAGCTTGCCGATGATGGCCACCGAGAACACGGTCAGCGCCAGGATCCCGGCGAACGGTCCGATCCCGACGACCGCCACGAGAATCGCCGCGTAGAGCAGCTCGGGGATGGTGCGCAGCAGGTTCAGCAGCGCCCGGGCGGCGTAGTAGATCCAGCCCTGCCGCGTCACGTTGCGGGCCGCGAGCAGGATCAGCGGGATGGACAGCAGGGCCCCCTGGATGGTCCCGACCACCGCGATCTGGAGCGTCTGGACCAGCGGGTCGACCAGGACCGGCAGCGCGGCCCAGTTCGGCGGGAACATCCCCCGCACCAGCCGGACGAAGCTTGGAATCCCCTCCCAGATGACGCCGGGCCACGCGCCGATGGCGGCGGTACTCCAGAGGTACAGCGCCGCGGCGGCCAGCAGTCCGAGGGTCAGCCTACCCTTCAGCCTCGGCTCCGCGGAAATCATCGGCCTTCAGCGCCCGGCCGTAGATCTGCTCGAACATCGCGTCGTCCACGTCGCGCGCCGGACCGTCGTAGACGACCTCTCCGCCGCGCAACCCCACGATCCGCCCGGCGTACTCGCGTGCGAGGTCGATGAAGTGCAGGTTGATCAGGACCGTGATCCCGTCGTCGTTGATCCGCCGCAGGTCCCGCATGACCACATGCGAGGTCGGCGGGTCGAGCGAAGCCACGGGCTCATCGGCCAGCATCACCTTCGGCTGCTGGGCCAGCGCCCGGGCGATCCCAACCCGCTGCTGCTGCCCGCCGCTGAGGGCGTCGGCGCGCACGAAGGCCTTGTCCTCGATACCCAGCTTGCGCAGCGCCTCGCAGGCGATCAGGAGGTCGTCCCGGGGAAACCATCCCAGCAGCGCGCGCCACGTGGACAGCCGGCCGACCCGGCCCGCGAGTACGTTGCGCAGGACCGAGGACCGCCTGACCAGGTTGAACGTCTGGAAGATCATGCCGATCTGGCCGCGGACCTCCAGCATGCGGTCCGCGGACGCCCTGGTGAGGTCCTCGCCCTCGAACCAGACGGTCCCGGCGGTGGGCTCGACCAGACGGTTGATCGTGCGCAGGAGCGTGGACTTGCCGGCGCCGCTCAGCCCCACGACGGCGACGAACTCGCCGCGCCTGACCGCGAGATCGACGCCGCGGAGCGCCTGGACGCCGCCCGGAAAGGCGACGTGCACGCCACGGAGCTCGATCTGGGGAGCGGTCAAATCCGGATCTTGTCCCGCATGATCGTATACGTCCGTCGGATGATGCCAAACTCGGACCCGTCGGACTTGGCGTACCCGACCACATTGTAGAGGGCCTCGAGCAGGCGGACCCCATCGGCGCTCTTGCCGAGGTCGATGAAGGCGTCCTGGATCTTCACCACGAGGTCCTCCGGCAGGCCCTGGCGGACCGCCACGCCGTCGTTGGGGATCGGGCTGCTGAACGCCAGCACCTTCACCACCTGCTCGACATCGGGCAACTCGCGCTTCGCGTCGGGAATGGCGTTGTCGTGGGTGCTGCTGGCGTCCACGTCCCGCTTGTAGACCGCGACGATGGCGGCGTCGTGCGATCCGGCGAAGATCGTGCGCAGGTCGCGCTCCGGGTTCAGGCCGGCCTCTACCAACAT
>JBBIOB010000085.1:0-6451 GCA_037443565.1 Armatimonadota bacterium
GTTCGAGACCCCACCCGGCGTCCAGAGCCAGTTCGACTGGTCTGTGTACACGGTGCCGCTGGGCAGCGCACTTACCCGCGTCGTGGTGTACGGGCTGATCCTGAGCTACAGTCGGCGGCTGCATGCCCGCCGGGCGTCACGGCCCCTACACGGCTTTGACCGTCACCAACTTCTCGAGACCGGCGAAGTCGGAAGGGTTCCTCGTGTACAGAGCAAGGCCGTTCGCCGCCGCGGTCGACGCGATGAGCAGATCAGCAAAGCGGTGTCGAGTAGACCGTCGTGCCGCGCGCACGGCGGCGAATACTCTACCATACATGCGGGCCGCTTCCGCGTCGAACGACAGCGGGTCCCAGGTGGCCGCGGCCCACTGCAGTCGGTCCTGGCGCCGCGCCCGCTCTTGTCTGTCGCTTGTGGCATGTGGCCCTGCCGCAAGTTCCGCCAGGGTGATCGCCGCGATTGCGGATTCATCGGGCAGCCGCGTGCGATCAATGACGCCGATATCGATCAGGACAGAGGTGTCCAACACGCCGCGCGTCGGCTCAGGCATCGGGGGCCTGGTCTACGGCGGCATCCAGATCGGTACGGAATCGAGCCGCATCGATGCGGGGCGCCTTCGCGGCTGCGTCGCCGATGACCGTCCGCGCCACGAACCGTTGGCGCTGAATCGGGTGCAGTTCGGCCACCGGCACGCCGTTACGGGTCACGATCAGGCGTTGCCCCGCCTGCACCTTGCGGAGGACGGCGCCGGAGTCGTTTCGAAGCTCGCGCTGAGAGATGGTCCGCATCACCGGATACAGTACCAGATGTAGCACCTTGTAGCAAGAGGCACTTCTGCCCGGAGTTGGGGAAGTGCGGCGGGGGTCCGGTGACTAAAGATGAACTCAATGCCTGATTTCTCGGCCTGGTTTCGCTCCCTCTGGGGTTACGAGCCCTTCCCCTGGCAGTCCATGCTTGCCGAGCGGGCACCGGGCGGCACATGGCCTCAAGCGCTCGATCTGCCCACCGCCTCCGGCAAGACCGCGTGCATCGAGATCGCACTCTACGCTCTCGCGGCGCAGGCGGATCGGCCAACGGCAGAACGGACGGCCCCCCGCCGGATCTGGTTTGTCGTGGACCGCCGGATCGTAATTGACGAAGCGTTCGCGCGCGCCGAGCAGATCGCGGCCAGGCTCAGCCAGACGTCCACGGGCCCCATCGCCCAGGTCGCCGACCGACTGCGTCAGGTCTCCGGAACGGAGCGGCCGCTCGCCGTCGCGCGCCTGCGGGGCGGCGTCTTCCGCGATGACGGCTGGGCACGGCTTCCGTCGCAGCCCGCCGTGATTACCTCCACCGTCGACCAGCTCGGTTCGCGCCTCATGTTCCGGGGGTACGGCCGGAGCCTCCTGGCCGCGCCGATCTTCGCCGGGCTGGCTGCCAACGACAGCCTCATCCTGCTCGATGAAGCGCACTGCTCGGTGCCGTTCCTCCAGACGCTGCGGGCGGTCGAGAGGTTTCGCGGCCCTAAGTGGGCCGAGGCGCCGGTCTCGGCGCTGTTCGCGTTCATCGCGCTCTCGGCGACGCCGCCTGGAGATGTGCCGACCGACGCTGTGTTTCCCGGGGCGGCGCGAGAGCCGGCGCTCGACCATCAGGTGCTGCGCCAGCGGCTCCGCGCGTCCAAGCAAGCCGTCCTCGCGGAGGTGAAGACCAGGCGCGCCGGGACCGCGGACCCATGGATTGCCGAGGCCGTGGACCGGGCACGCTCCTACCTCAAACAGGGGAAGCGACGCGTTGCGGTCATGGTGAACAGGGTCCGAACGGCCCGGGCGATCGCGGCGGCGTTGCAGGAGAACCTGACCAAAGAGGCCGATGTCGTGCTCCTTACCGGACGGCTCCGCCCGTTCGAGCGGGACCATCTGGTCGAGCGGTGGAGCCCCTTCCTCAAGGCGCAGGCGCCGGAGGATCCCCCGAGGCCGATCGTCCTAGTCTCGACCCAGTGCCTGGAGGTCGGAGCGGACTTCAGCTTCGATGCGCTGGTCACAGAAGCCGCAAGCCTGGACGCGCTCCGGCAACGCTTCGGGAGGCTCGACCGGATGGGCGAGGCTGGCGTCTCCCCTGCAGCCATCCTCGTTCGCGACCGAGACGTAGAGCGTGACAATGTAGAATCGGACCCCATCTACGGAACAGCGCTGGCGAACACCTGGAAGCTGCTCCAGGATTGCGCTGCAGACAACTTCGTCGACTTCGGGGTGAACGCGCTGCAATCGGCTATCGATCAGATCGACGACCTGTCCCCATACCTCGCGCCGGCGCCCGATGCGCCGGTGCTGCTGCCCGCGCATCTGGATCTGCTCTGCCAGACATCGCCACGGCCAGAGCCAGAGCCGGACGTGCAACTCTACCTTCACGGCAAAGACCGGGGTGCGCAGGAGGCTCAGGTCGTCTGGCGCGCGGATCTGGTGCCCGGGGACACGCGGCCGTGGGTCGAGACCGTGGCGCTCTGTCCACCGGTCGGCGGGGAGATGCTGTCGGTGCCGCTCTACCGGTTGCGCGCCCACCTTGCTGGCGAACGTGGCGAGGACACCGGCGATGTCGAAGGCGTGCCGGAGACGGCGGTCGAGGGCACGGCCCGGTCGAGGTCCTTTCTCCTCTGGCGCGGGCGGGATCGGTCGAGCGTTGCGCGCAACCCGCACCTCATCGCGCCTGACGACGTCGTGGTATTGCCGGCGTCTTACGGCGTCGAACCGCTGGGGCAGCCGGCGGTTGAAGCCGGATTGGGCGGCGAGGGCGTAGACCTCTGGGAACGAGTCCTCGAACCTGCCGGCAGGCCGGCGGCAGTCCGCCTTAGTCGCGCGGTGCTGGCGCCGTGGCTCTCGTGTCCCCCCCTGGCGGAGCTCATCCGCCTCGTCGAGGGAGCCGACCGCAACCGCGATCAGATCGCGAAGACCGTAGAGGAGGTCCTTGCGTACCGACCGACCACGGACAGCGATGCCCCGCCACCGCCGGTCTGGTGGTGTGAGTTGCTGCGGGGGGTCTGGCCCGGACGGATGGAGGAGCATCCTTCCGGAGGGGTAATCCTGTTTGCCCGCGCTGCGAGGGTGCGCCGAAGGGCGGAACCCGATCTGTCTGCGGACGACGACGACCTGACCTCGGCTACGGGGGCGGAGGTGTCCCTCGAAGACCATGCGGGCCTCGTGGAGCGTACCGCCGCCAGGATCGCCGGGCTCTGTTTGCCAGACCAATACCACACGACCGTTCGGCGGGCGGGGAGCTGGCACGACGTTGGCAAGCTCGACGAGCGGTTTCAGGTCTTCCTGCACCAGGGGGATGAGATCACCGCGCTCGCCGCGCCGGCGGCTCTCGCGAAGTCGCCGTCGGTCCCGGCCTCGCCCGCGCGTCGTCGCCTGATCCGGGAGGCGTGCGGGCTCCCGACCGACTTCCGGCATGAGATGCTTTCGTCGCAGATTGCCGAGCGCTGCGTACTGGCACCGGACGACGGGGAGGCGGCCGACCTGTTCCTGCACCTGATTGCGAGTCACCATGGATACGCTCGACCCTTCGCCCCGTCAGTCCTGACGAGGCTCCGCCGCCGATTGTGGCGCAATGGGATGGCACGCCGATCACGATCAGCACGGTCGATCGCGCCGCGCTGCCCCCGGCCCACCGTCTCGACTCGGGCATCACGGACCGGTTCTGGCGCCTCGTCCGGCGCCACGGTTGGTGGGGCCTTGCGTACCTCGAAGCGGTTCTCAGACTCAGTGACTGGTACGCGAGCGAGTTCGTCGTGAGCGCGCCTGAAGGAGCACGCGAGGTGTCGGCCGCATGAGCAGACGGGGTCCGGAGCCGACTGCGGTCGAGCTCCTATTATATAGAAACCGTCAGTTCTCTTCTCACGGTCCCGGAGTTGGCGCTGCCGCGTCCTGATCATGCCGCACTGCGCGCGCGGGGACTTGTAGGAGCGTTTCGGGCACGCCGTATCAGGGTTCCCCCAACCGGTGCGAACTACAAGCTGAACTTCAGCCCCGCTCGGCCCATATGACGCCTGCACTTGCGTGCACGATCAGTTCAGGCACCTGAACGAAGTACCGCTCGTCTCCCGCCCCACCGTTCCATCCGCCCGGCAACACGATCCGCGTGGGTCTGACGGAGGCGCTCAGTGTGCATAAGAACTATTGCATAGATGAACATCGTCTTGCTGGCGCGCCCCCGTCAACCGTTGCCATGAGCGAGCCTGCACCCTCGCCAGCGCACCATCCCCTCGAGATCATCCCCGCCAGGATGGTCAACGAGTTCGTGTACTGCCCTCGGCTGTTCTACCTGGAATGGGTGCAGGGAGAGTTTGCCCACAGCGCCGATACCCTCGAGGGCGCCGCCGTCCACAAGCGCGTGGACAAGGAACAGGGGCCCCTGCCGGAAGCCACCGAGCTCGGTCCCGAGGAGCGGGTCGCGGCCCGAGGCGTGCTCGTGTCGGCCCCCGACCTCGGGCTGATCGCGCGCATCGACCTCCTCGAGGGCGCGGACGGGTTGGTGCGGCCGGTCGACTACAAGAAGGGATCGCCGGGGCGCGAGGGGCCGTGGCAGCCGGACCTCGCGCAACTGTGTGTTCAGGCCCTCGTGCTCAGGGAGAACGGCTATCGCTGCGAGGAGGGCTACATCTACTACGCGGCGACCAGGCAGCGCTTCGCCGTCCAGTTTGACGACGCACTGCTGGCGAAGGCGCTCGACGCGGTGCGTGCCCTTCGAGAGGTGGCGGGTCGGCCTGTGCCGCCCCCGCCCTTGGTGGATAGCCCGAAGTGCCCGCGCTGCTCGCTGGTGGGCATCTGCCTCCCAGACGAGGTGAATCTGCTGACCGGCGTGATGCCGGACGGCGTTCGTCGTCTGGTTCCCGCGCGTGATGAGGCGGGACCGCTCTACGTCGTCAGCCAGGGTGCGACGGTTGGGAAGAAAGGGGAGCGCCTTGTCGTCCGTACGCGAGATGAGCCCGAGACACCTGTGCGACTCATTGACGTATCGCACGTCTCGGTGGTCGGCAATGTGCAGGTGAGCGCCCAGGCGATCCGGGGGCTTGCCGCTCGGGGCGCTCTGCTCCTGCACTTCACATATGGCGGATGGCTGTCCGCCGTCACGTCCGGACCAGATCAGCGCAACGTGCTCCTCCGTGTGGCGCAGCACCGCCTTGCCGATGACGCGAACGGAGCGCTGGCTCTCGCGCGGGCGTTTGTGTGGGGTAAGATTCGCAACCAGCGCACGCTGCTCCGACGAAACCATCGTGAACGACCCCAGTCCGCAATCGATGAACTGGCCAGGCTGGCCAGGGGCGTGCACCGGGCCGAGACAATCCAAAACCTCCTCGGGGTTGAAGGCTCCGCCGCCCGCATCTACTTCTCGCTGTTCTCGGGCATGCTGCGCCCCGATCTGGCCTTTGACTTTCGCGAGAGGAACAGACGCCCTCCGAGAGATCCCGTCAATGCCCTGCTCTCCTTCTTGTATGCACTTCTGCTCAAGGACTGCGTGGCAGCCATCATGGCGGTTGGTCTCGATCCATATGTTGGCTTCTTTCACCAAGTCCACTATGGGCGCCCTTCGCTCGCGCTCGACCTGGCGGAAGAGTTTCGACCCCTGATCAGCGACTCCACCGTGCTCACGGTGATCAACAACGAGATCGTGAACGAGGGTGACTTCGTCCAACGCGGTCCGGCATGCGCACTAAAGGACCCCGCGCGGCGGCGCGTCGTTGAAGCCTACGAGGCAAGGACGGGGACGCTCATTACCCACCCTCTGTTCGGCTACTCGATCAGCTACCGACGGGTACTGGAGGTACAGGCACGCCTCTTGGCGCGGGTGGTTTCTGGCGAGCTCAAGGGCTACCAGGCGTTCACGACGAGATGATCGACACGCAGCGGCACCGGTTCGTGGTGTGTTATGATGTTCGGGAGCCCAAGCGGCTTCGCCGGACGTACGAGACCATGCTGGGCTACGGCGATCCTCTACAGTACTCAGTCTTCGTATGCGATCTCTCGCATGCGGAGCGGCTGCTCATGGAGGACGCGCTGAGCAGGGTGGTCAGGTTGCCGGAGGATTGGGTACACATCATAGACCTTGGGCCGGCCCGTGGGCGGGGCTTGAAGAGGATTCGCAGCCTTGGCAACCGGCAGCTGGACGCTCCGAAGCGTCACCGGGTCGTCTGATCGTTCCCTATTCGGGAAGTGCACCTTGACAACCGGATGCTCTATCAGGACGTGCGAGCGGCGAGGTAATCGACCAATTCCCGGGGACCGCTCGCTAGTCGGTAGTGCAGGCAGAACGCGGGGAATTCCGCACGAAGGGTCTGGGCGGGGGGCGCTGTGCGGCCCTGGGACAGTCGGTGCTCGCAGTGATCGTCTGCAGCCCTTGTCAGACGCGGTCTCCCTGGAGGGTCTGTTTCCGCCGTTGAGAGACGGCGGCCCCATTGAAGCATGATGGAGACTGGCGGCAT
>JBBIOB010000086.1:0-6350 GCA_037443565.1 Armatimonadota bacterium
CGCGGCGCCGGCGATCCACCCGTCGCGCAGGGCGCGGGCCAGCGCGGTCTCGTCTACCACCGGCCCGCGTGAGGTGTTGATGAGGTAGGCGGTGCGCTTCATCTGCCCGAGCGCCGCTTCGCCGATGAGCCCCGTCGTCTCGGTGGTCAGCGGCGCATGCACCGACACGTAGTCGGACGCCGCCAGCAGAGACTCGAAGTCCTCCTTCGTCGCGCCGTGCCGCTCGATGACGCCGGCATCGAGATAGGGATCGAACGCCAGCACGCGCAGACCGAACGCGGCCGCCTTCTGGGCCAGCAGGCGCGGGATCTTGCCGAACCCGATCAGCCCGAGCGTCTGGCCGCGCAACCGGAACGCGGGCACGGCGTCCTTCGCCTGCCAGCGGCCCGCGCGTACCCGCCGGTCGAGAAACGTGATGCGGCGCGCGCAGTCCAGCAGCATGGCGAACGTATGATCGCTGACCTCTTCCATACAGTAGTCAGGCACGTTCGTCACAATGATGCCGCGGGCAGAGGCGGCCTCAACGTCCACGTTGTTCACGCCGATGCCGTAGCGCGCGATGATGCGGCACCGTGTCGCGCGTTCGATGACGCGCCGGGTGACCGGCGCGTAACAGACCAGCAGGGCGTCGGCCTCTCCAACGGCATCGAGCAACTCCTCATCCTTGGCCGCCTGCATCGCCGTCACGTCGGCGTCGATCGCCCCCAGGATGGAGCGCTCGATGTCGAGCGACGGGAACACGTAGTCGGTGACAACGACTCTGAACCGGTTCATGTCGATTCCTCCGATATGGTCTTCGAGCGGCGGTGGGGAATGCTGAAGTCGCAGGTCGGCCTGTAGCGAGACTCTGCATTGCCGCCGGGGCCGCCGGGCTGGCCGGCCACCCGGGCTGCGGGGTGCGCGCCGTGAGTTCGGACCATGATGCAGGTCGAATTGTATAACGTATCCAATATGTGCCCCGAGCGATAGTTCGACGTAGTAGTGCTGTGAGTCCTTCCCTACGGCAGCAACGCTCCCCACCCGCGCAGCGTGCCTGAGTGCGCCTTCTCAGCCTGCAGGAGTCGCACGCCCCTTCTCCGCTCAACCCCTGTCCCCGCGACCTGACGGATGAGCCTCCGGTCATCTCCCGCCGCCATGGTACGCTGCGCGGTCAGCGCGGAGATCGCTAGCGGGTTGGAGTTCTCCCCACAAATCAATCCGCTCAGGCGCCGGTGCTCTGCAGGGAGGACACGCAATCTCACTGCCGTCTCGGACCCTGGGACGGTCACGCGGCTCTGGAACAATCGGGCGGCGAGCTCCCGGCTCCGGTCGCCGGTCGCCGGGTGGAAGTGGTACCAGAGCGGGTGCCCGAGAATGCCCACGAGCCGGTGCTAAACCGCGATCGCATGGCCGAGCAGAAGCTCAGCCTTCCCGCTCTCCCACCAGTTCTGGAGGAGCGGGCTCTCATCGGAACGGTCCTCCGTGCGGATCTCGAGGACCGCAGGCTTCCGCGAGGCGAGGGCTGACCTGAGGGCTTCTGGCAACGCCCCCGGTTCGTCCACCCGAGTCGCCCACGCCCCAAAGGACCGCGCCAGTTCAACAAAGTCGGGGTTCTGGAGACGCGACCAGACCTGACGGCCACCGTAGTAGGCCTTCTGCCGGGTGCTGATGCTTCCGAACGCGAAGTTGTTCAGCACCACGCAGACAACCGGCAGGTTCTCGCGCACCGCCGTCTCCAAATCCTGGGCGGTCATCAGGAATCCACCGTCACCGGCCAGGACCACCACGCGGTCCTCGGGCCGGGCCAGTTGCACCCCCAGCCCGCCGGCCAGCCCAAACCCCATCGAGCCGGAGTTGGGGTTAACCCCAACTCCCGGGTCTCGTCTCCCAGCGTGACCCGGAGCCGGCCGCGCAGGACTACCATGATCTGCTCCTGGGGATGGCTGTGTGGGACGGCGCCCTCGCCCGCGCCGAAGCGCAGGCGGCCCACCTCGATCTGCTCGCCGCTCACCAGCGGCCCAAAGGCCTTGGAGTACTTGGGAGTGACGTACTCCGCCTGCAGTGCATCCAAGTCGAAGAACGGCATGGTGGCCTCCTTCAGCTGCCCGAGCCTCCGCGGAGCCCGCCTGCGTGCCCCGCGTGTCCCCGCCCACCCTGTGGGGTGGCCGCACGAGCGCCTGCGCGCGATCGCGCACGAGTTCCACTGGCATGGACATCCGGTCGTGGCGGACTTCCGTACGCTCGCCCGGCGGGCCCCCGGGCCGCCGGCACCCACGACGTCTGCTCGCGACGCAGGTGATCGACCAGCATGCGACTCGCGATGTCGAGGTGCTCTTCCAGCGCCGCGACGGCCTCCGGGACGTTCCCACGCCGGACCGCCTCGAGGATCCGCCGGTGCTCCTGCTGGGAGAACTGCTTGCGCTGCATGACCGCGATGTAGAGGCGCAGGTAGTATTCGACATTCGTGCGCAGGGTGCGGATGAGGGTGAGCAGCCGGTCCCGCCTGGCGGGCGCGTACAGCGCGGCGTGGAACCGGTTGTTGAGCTCGCACCAGGCCGCGGGGTCGGTCTCCGCATCCATGCTGGTCAGGATCTGCTCGGCCCCTGCCAGGTCTTCGGGCGCGAGGTGCGGCATGGCAAGACGCAGCGCCGTGCACTCCAGGGGGATGCGGATCTCGTAGAGCTGCCCCACCTCTTCCGGTGAGAGCGCCGACACCATGAAGCCCCGGTTGGGCTGCAGGCGCACGAGTCCCTCCGCCTCGAGGCGCCTGAGCGCCTCCCGCACCGGCGTGTGGCTCACGCCGAGTTGTCGGGCGATCTCGTCCTGCCGAAGCTGCTGGCCTGCGATGAGGATGTTGCGGAGGATGGCCTCCCTGAGCACGTCGGCCACGAACATGGGCGTGCTGCGAGGCCCGGGCGCCGTGGCCTCGACCAGGGAACGGAAGGAGTCACCGTCCTGGACATTCACTATATTATAGATTACAGTGTATACATTATCGCGTCAAGGCCTCATGAAGGGCCTCTGGAGGAGAGATGAGCGGGCAGCGGATGGGGTACGAGCGGCCTGTGCCTGGAGGTGTTGCAGACGGTATGCAGATCGACTACGACGCCCCGATCGTGATGGACGACGGGGTCGTCCTGCGGGCCGACGTCTACCGCCCGGTCGGCGACGGCCGGCACCCCGTCATCCTCAGTTACGGCCCCTACGGCAAGGGGCTGCCGTTCCAGATGGGGTATCGCGACCAGTGGGGCATCATGATCCGCACCTTCCCGGAAGTCGCCGCGGGGTCGACGTGCAGGTACCAGAACTGGGAAGTCGTCGATCCCGAGAAGTGGGTTCCCGACGGCTACGCGTGCGTGCGCGTCGATTCGCGGGGCGCCGGGCGTTCACCCGGAGTCATCGACATCTTCTCGCCCCGTGAAACCAGCGACCTGTACGAGTGCATCGAGTGGGCCGCCGCCCAGCCCTGGAGCAGCGGCAGGGTCGGCCTGAGCGGCATCTCGTACTACGCGATCAACCAGTGGCTGGTGGCCGGCCTCCAGCCGCCCCACCTCGCCGCGATGTGCGCCTGGGAGGGAGCGGCGGACTTTTATCGTGACTGGCACCGCCACGGCGGGATCCTCTGCACCTTCACCGCCTCGTGGTTCAAGGCCCAGGTCGAGACGATCCAGCACGGCATCGGGGCGCGGGGACCCATCGATCCCATCACGGGCGGCCTCGTCGCGGGGCCGGAGACGCTGGCCGACGACGAGCTGGCCCAACGCCGCGTCGACCCGGCGCAGCAGGCGCTGCTCCGTGAGTTGGACGATCCGTGGTACCGCGACCGATCCGCCGACTGGTCGCGGGTGACCGTCCCCTTCCTCTCGGCCGGCAACTGGGGGGGCCACGGCCTGCACCTGCGCGGCAACGTCGAAGCGTTTGTCCGGGCCGCCTCGACTCAGAAGTGGCTGGAGATCCACGGGCTCGAGCACTGGACCCACTTCTACACCAACTACGGCCTCAATCTCCAGAAGCGCTTCTTCGACCACTTCCTCAAGGGGATCGACAACGGCTGGGATCGAGAGCCGCCGATTCTGCTGAACGTCCGCCACGTCGACAGGTTCGTGCCGCGCAACGAGCGCGAATGGCCTCTGGCGCGCACGCGCTGGACCAGACTCTACCTCGACCCGACCGGGGGCACCCTCACCCCGGAACCGGTCGCGGGCGAGGGTCGGGTGGAATACGAGGCGTCGAGGGGCGGCGCCACGTTCCGCACGCCGCCGTTTGGGGAGGAGACGGAGATCACCGGCCCGGTCGCCACCAGGCTCTTCGTCTCGTCGTCTACCACCGACGCCGATCTCTTTCTGGTCATCCGGTTGTTCGACCCGCGTGGCGAAGAGGTCACCTTCGCGGGCGCGGTCGAGCCGCGGGCGCCGATCGCGCAGGGCTGGCTGCGGGCCTCGCACCGCAAGCTGGACGCGCGGCTCAGCACCGAGTTCCGTCCGTATCACACCCATGACGAGATCCAGCCGCTCGTCCCGGGCGAGGTCGTGGACGTCCACGTCGAGATCTGGCCGACGTCCATCGTGGTCCCAAAGGGATACACCCTCACCCTGACCATCCTGGGCAGGGATTTCGAGCGGGATCACTCGACGGGCGGGCTGGGCCCGTGGGCGGCGCTTCGCGGATCAGGACCGTTCGTCCACGATCACCCGTGGGACCGCCGGCCGGAGATCTACGGCGGCAGGGTCACGGTCTACGGCGGCGGGGCGAGGGGGTCCTACCTGCTCCTCCCCGTCATTCCAGGCTAGTACTACTGTGTCATAAAGTGCATCCCGACCCTCACGCTGTGGCCGCACCAGGTGCAGGGGAGGTGCTGCAGGAGGGCGCGGCTTCGCAGGCGGAGCATGGTCGCAAGCGAGGCGGGGACATGGCGCTCAGGCCGCACGGGGAGCGCCCCGCGGCGTGAAACCACGGGGTAGCCGAGCGGGGCGGAGGAAGGACAAAGGCTCAGGGGGGGAAAGCCGAGCCCGCTCGGCCGCCAAGAAGGCGTAGGCGGCGATGCATAACGACCCATGGTGGTGGAACCCACGCCAACTCCGGCCCTCAAAGTGATCCAACCCGAACTCGTCCTTGAGCTCCTGGTAATCACGCTCGACCCGCCAGCGGAGTTTGGCGAGTCGGACCAGCTGCGCGGGCGCCACCTCGGCCGGCAGCGTGGAGAGCCAACACTTGGTCGGTGCGGGCTCGCCTTTCGGCCACTCGATGAGCACCCACTCGACCGGACGCGGATGGTGACGGTGCTCATCGCGGTGCGCGGGCCGCACGCGCAGCCACGCGAAGCGGGAGCGCATGAATCCGCGCGTGCCTTGCCGCCAGGTGATCGTGCGCCACGCCGTCGGCGCCAGCTGCGCTGCGAGCGTCGTGATGGACACCGGGCGACGGTGGCGCGTGCGCCGCAGCCGGGTCGGAGGCCGGCCCCGCCCGCGCCACCGACGCGGCCCCAGGGGCGCCAGGCCCGGCGGCCACACCGTGGTCTCCCCGCTCACACCGACGACGTAGGGAATCCCGCGGTGCGTCAGGGCGTCGCGGAACTCCGTGACGACCCCATAGCCCGCATCCGCCACGACGGGCGCCGGAGGCAGCCCGTCGCGCTGGAGCGCCGTGATCGCCTCCACGGCCATCTCCCACTTCGTCTGGAACGCGACGTCGTCCCCCACGCCCGCCGCGCGCCGCCGCCGACGGTCGTCGGCCCACCCCTCCGGCAGATACAGCCGGTAGGCGACCGGGAGACTGACCGCCTCATTGGCCAGGTTCAGCGTCACCGCCACTTGGCAGTTCTCCGGCTTGCCCAGCGCCCCGCAGTACTGACGGGCGACCCCGACCGAGTGGCGGCCCTTCTTCGGCATGCTGGTATCGTCCACGATCCACGCGGCCACGGGGCCGTGGCGCTCCATCGGCTCCACGACCCAGTCACGCGCGACGCGGAGCACGGCCGCATCGTCCCAGGGGGCGTGCGCGACAAAGTGGTGCATCGACTGGTGGCGCGCCTGCACGTGCCGAGGGTCCACGCGGGCCGCCATCGGTTCGATACTCTTCCGCTCGCCCGGCAAACAGAGCCCCGTCAGGTACGCGCGCAGGGGCTCGTGACGATCTCGGTGGCCGAGGGCGTGGCCAAGACGCTCAAGGTACGCGCGAAACCGGCGGTCAGGGGCAGCGGAGGTGTGGGCCATACCCCCATGATCCCACACCGCCCGCGGCGGTGTCTAGACTTTATGACACAGTAGTAATAAGCCGTCTGGGGCGGCAGCTCGTCGAGACGCTGGCGCAGCAGCATCCGACCCCGCTTGCCGAAGAGATCGCTGACCTCCCGCACGCTCAGCGCGTACTTG
>JBBIOB010000087.1:0-6243 GCA_037443565.1 Armatimonadota bacterium
AGAGCGTTGGCCTGCGGAGCCAAAGGTCGTGGGTTCAAGTCCCGCCGGGCGCGCCAGAATCCCCAGTCAGGTGCATTCTTGGGCCTCCCTCCCCACTCCCAGACTCCTTAACGACGCACATGGTATTTGGCATGGCAGGTACCGTGTGCGAGGGGCCGGCGCATCCCGGGCAAGGCCACCCGCTGGCCGCCTCCCAAGGGCTCAACACCGTACAGAGGTCATGTGGTATGAGACCCGCGGACGCTTCTACGACGAACGCGAGAGCAGGATCACCGCCAGGACCGCGCAGATGATCCCGAGCAACTTGGTCGCCGTCAGGCTCTCCTTGAGGAAGATGATGGCGAGGAGGGCCGTGACGAACAGACCGAGGCGGCCGAGCGGGACCACGATGCTGGCCTCCCCCAGCCGCAGCCCGTACAGGAGGCTCCCGATGGCGACCGCGACCAGCAGGCCGGAGACGAGGGCCAGCCACATCGCCGGCGCCGCCACGTGGATCCCGCCCTCCGCTGCCATCGCCACCCCCAGGATGACCACGGCCAGCGCGAAGCTCTCGACGAACAGGTAGCTGGCGGGAGGGGCGCCGGAGGAGACCGCGATCTTCCGGACGAAATCGGTGAGCCCGATTGCGACCAGCGTCACGAGCCCGAACACGACGGACCGTTCGATCCCAGACATCGCACTGTCACCTTAGAGGGGGAGTAGCCACACAGAGCAGTTCGCCGTCTCCACCCCTGTGCCTACCACCACTCGTCGTCCCACGCTCCTGCCTGTCGGCGAAGCGCTTCCCGAAGAGCGTTCTGGCGGCCGCGCCGCGTCGCCTCACTCTGCGGCCGGTAACGGGTCAGCTTTCCCCAGTGACAGAGATGACACCGCGGCCGTCCACAACCAAAGGGCCGGCGTCTTCGGAAATAGCCGGGTTGATCGTGGCGGGGCCGCGCGTCTTGGGGGGAGACACATACAAGATCCCGATGACGCCGCTGCTGAGCGCGCCACCGGGCCACCATGATGGACCGTTCTTCGTGCCAGCGTCGCATGATGCGCCCTCCTCGGGCCGTCATAGCATCATGCGGATCACCTCCCTGTTGGGTTGCAGGGGTTCATCCTACGAGAAGATCGGCTCGGGATCAAGCGTGAAGCCCTGGAGGACCGGATCCAGCGAGATCGGCCCGGCGGGCTCTAGGACGCGCGGGTCCTGATCGGGCGAGTAGAGACAGCAGCGAGCCGTCAGGCAGATGAAAGCCCGCAGACGGACCGAAAACCACGCCCTCGCCACGGGCAGAGTCCCACCGGTCGAGCTGGCCCACAAGCTTCGCCTCACGGCGGCCGGACTCGCTTCCCGTAGGCGTCACGACCAGGTCCCCGGCGGCTTGGCGTTCAAACTGCAGCCCCGGGTTGCGCCGGGACAACTCGAGGACCTCCTGGTCGCTCGGCGGTGCAGCCAGCTTGAGGCTGATGGCCACGGAACGCCTCCTCCCTCTGTGTAACCAGATTCTAGCATGCGGTTGCCAGCCCCACGGCTTCCTGGGGATCCACGTCCCTCTACAGACATCGGCCGTGACCGTCACGCGCACGAACCTGGGCGGGCGCCGGCGCCCGTGGTCTTTCCCCCGGTCAAGATACGGGAACGCCCTGGCGGCACACGGCAGAGTTGCCATGCCGATGGGGGCCTGCATCGTAGGAATGACTATCTGAAAGGTCCCACGAAAGTAGAGCGGGATGAGCAGCGAGATCGCCGTCAGTCGCCCGCCCAGGACGAGTTCGTGTGTACGCATGGCACCGTCCTCCGCAACGCCGTGGTTCGCCGGTACCCGTCCGTGCGGGATCGGGCCGGGTCCCCCTGCGTGGTGGCTGTGTGCGGCGACCCTTCTTCTCGTTGGCGCGCCCGAGGCCGAGCGGCTGCGCTGCGAGGACCCGCCGCCGCCCCGCCTCGCCCCCGGGCGGGTCACGAGCGTCATCGATGGCGATACCATCCGCGTGCAGCCATCCCAGGGCGGCCTCGAGCGCGTTCGCCTGATCGGGATCGACGCCCCGGAGGTGCGACCAGACCCGATGCTCGACCGCGACGCGCAGCGCGCTGACCGTTCCCGGGCCGCGATCCTGGCGATGGGACGACGGGCGGCCGCGTTTGCCCGCCGCCATCTCGACCGGCAGACCGTGGGGCTCGAGCTCGACGTCCAGCCTCGCGACCTGTACGGGCGGCTGCTGGCGTACGCGTGGACCTCCGATGGGGTGCTGTTCAACCGCCTGATCGTCGCCGAGGGCTACGCGCAGGTCATGACGGTCCCCCCCAACGTCCGCTACGCCGCCCTGCTGCGCGCGTGTGAGCGCGAAGCCCGCGAGGCCCGGCGCGGGTTGTGGGGAGACTAGCAGGGACTCCTGCCCCGGGTCAGAATCTTTGTAGCTTGGCACCGTTCTTGCCTGGCAGCGTCCAGACCGGACGCGGCCTGCCCCGGTCCAACGCCGGATGAAGACCGTCGAGCAGGTCATGCGCCGCGATGTTCCCACCATCGGCCCTGATCGCATCGTCGCCGAGGCCGTGGCCATCGTATCGGGGCAGGACATCAACGCGCTGCCTGTGACCGACGCCGAGCGGCTCGTCGGCCTGATCACCCTCCGCGACCTGCTCCGCGCGCTCCCCTACCGTCCTGTGGCCGAGATCATGGCCCGGGAGGTCGTCACGACGTCGCGCGAGATGCCCATAGCCGGGGCCTACGCGATTATGGAGGACCACGGCATTGGGCAGCTCCCCGTGACCGACGGGGACCGGCTGGTGGGGCTGATTACCCGGGAGGACGCGCTGCGTGAGTTAGGCCGGCCCATCGACCCGCTGACCGACCTGCCCTGGGCAACGGCCCTGCGCGAGCGGGCAGAGCAGCTGCTCAGTACCGGGCAGGAAGTCGCGCTCATCTTTCTCGACATGGACAACTTCGGCCTGGTGAACAAGCAGCTCGGCCACGTGACCGGTGACCAGTTGATCGAGACGGTCGCGGGCGTGCTGCGGGAGACGGTGGATTCGTCGCGGGACCTCCTCTGCCGCTACGGCGGCGACGAGTTCGCCATCCTGACGACCCGGGCGCGGGACGAGGCCGAGGCGCTCGCCCTTCGGGCGCTGGAGGCGATCGCCGCGGTCCGGGTGCCCGGCGATCAGAGCGACACAACACTGTCGGCCTCGCTGGGGATCGCAGGCGGCAAGCGAACCGCCGAACGGCACGAGGTGCACTCCGCCGCGACCATCGACGACCTGATCACGATGGCCAGCCTGCAGTCCACGCAGGCCAAGATCGCCAAGGCGCGGAGCCTGGCCCCTCTGCCCGAGGTACGCCCGGCGGGACAGCCTCGCCTGCGCCTCGTGCGCTGGGACCTCGCCGTCGAGGGGACCGACGCGACCGCGACCGTAGAGGTGAGCCTCGGAGCACAGCGCGTCGCGGGCGAAGTGCAGGGATCCGGCCTGGGCACGGTCCCGCTGCGGCTGCTGGCCGAAGCCACGGTGCGGGCCGTGAACCAGGTGCTGCCCAAAGGCTGGGTGGGAGCGGTCGATCAGGTACGTGTGATCCAGGCTCCCCCTGACACGCTCGTGGTGGTGACCAGCCTGCTGGGCGGCGTCGGAGTGCCGTCAGAGCGCCACACCGGGGTCTGCGCCGTGGAGAGCGACCTCGGTTCTGCTGCCGTGAAGGCGACGCTGCACGGCCTCAACCGCCGGCTGGCCCAGATCCTGGCCTAGCCGGCCTCCTGAGCCATGCCCCGACAGCCAGCCATCGCGGTCCTGGGACTCGGCTTGATGGGCCGGCCTATGGCCCGGAGGCTATCCGCCGCCGGGTTCAGCGTCCGTGGGTGGAACCGCTCGCCGCTGCGGCCGTCGCTGACGGACGGCATCCCGCTGTGCCACACCCTGGAGGAAGCCGCGGGCGCGGAGGTGTGCCTGTTGATGCTGGCCGATTCCGAGGCGACCGACGCGGTGCTCGGGCGCCTCGAGCCGCACCTGCGGCCGGGGCACCTGGTCCTGGACATGGGATCCTCTCAGCCCGCCCGGTCGCAGGCCCACGCGGCCAGGCTGGCCGCGCGCGGGATCGACTGGGTCGACGCGCCGGTCTCCGGCGGCCCGGAGGGCGCGGCCGCCGGGACGCTGGCCATCATGGCCGGCGGATCAGCGGACGACGTGGCGCGGGCGAAGCCGGTGCTCGACGCGCTCGGCGCCACGGTCGTGCACGTCGGCGGTCCGGGCGCCGGGCACACGGTGAAGGCCATCAATCAGGTGATCGTGGGACTGACCATCGAGGCGGTGGCCGAGGCGCTCACGCTCGCGGAGAAGTGCGACATCGACCCGCGGCTGGTGCAGCAGGCGCTGCGCGGCGGGTTCGCCGACTCGAAGATCCTGCAGCTCCACGGGACGCGGATGATCGAGCGGACCTACACACCGGGCGGTCGCGCCGCGGCCCAGCTCAAGGATTTGAAGATCGCGCTCGACCTGGCCCGCCGGGCCGGCGTCGCGCTGCCTCACCTGACGAGCACGGTGGCGCTCTACGAGCGATTGATCGCCCAGGGCGGAGGCGACCTGGACCACTCGGCGGTCCACGCGCTGCTCTGGGAGGACGTGAGCCCAGGATGCCGACCCCTGCCCGGACCGTAGGCGATAGAGTGGGAATCCGAAGCCTCTGAGGCGCCTGACACGTGGCGGGTCATCGAGCGGACGCCTGCCCAGCGTGGAGAGGTCACCACCGACGGGGAATGTCTGGTGATCTCGCCGGCCCGCGACGCTGCGCATCAGAAGCGGTTCCGTCGGGCCCTCGCTCGCGTCAACAGGGCGCCGCCGGTCGCTTCGTGGATGAGGCGGTGAAGTTCCACCACCTCTCCGAGAGTCAGATACCGCATCAGGCGAGGCGGCGATACAACTCCTCGTTCTTCCGCAGCACCCGCTCAGCAGCCGCCTTGAAATCGTCGTCTCGGTTTGCCAGCAGATCTGCGAGAGCAGCGCGGGCGAGATCTTCGGGCGCAAGCCCGAGTCGTGCCGCCGCTTCGCGCAGCCGCTCGGCCTGGGCGGACGAAAGGTCGATGGTCAGCCTCATGCGTATACTGTACTGTGTTGACGCGCTGCCCAACAAGACCAGGAACCGGCCGGCCTTTTGCGGTAGAATAGACCGTGCCCGACGGATATCGCGCGGGCCCGTAGCTCAGTGGATAGAGCAGGGGACTCCTAAGCCTCTGGTCGGGGGTTCGATTCCCTCCGGGCCCGCCAGTTGAAACGCAGTCAGGATGACCATCTTAGCCGTTTGCTCCGTTCGCCGACGGGTCCCCGGAACGACCTGGATTGATTAGAGACTGATTAGACAACAATCGCTCCGAAACCACGCGGGCAGCCTGTTCCTGCATATCCGGCGTGGCGTGGACGTACCTCGCCAAAGTGAAGGCCTCGTTGCTGTGCCCGCTCCGCTCCATGATGGCCCTGAGGCTCACGCCTGACTCGGCCAGCAGGGTGTCGTGGCCGTGGCGGAGATCGTGGAACCTGATCCGCGGGACCCCAGCCCGTCCGATGATTCCTCGCATGACTCTCTGCGTCAGGTTGTGGCCATGGTGGGGCTTGCCATTGGGCTGGGAGAACACCAAGTCGTGATCGTGCCAGAGGGCGCACTGCTGATCCCGGCACTCGCCGTTCTTCGCGCACAGGCCGCGCCTGAGCCGCGTCTCAACCTGCCGACGCCGTAGCGCGCGCAGTTCTTCCACAATTTCCTGAGAGAGGCGCACAGTGCGGTGAGACTTCTCGGACTTCGGTTCCCCGAACGTGAAGCCTCCGCCCTGTGGCCGATCCAGTCCCTGTGTGACATACAGCCTGCCAGCGTCAAGGTCCACATCTCGCCACTGCAATGCCAGCAGTTCGCCGAGACGCAGGCCCGTTGAGACCTCCGTCATGAAGAGCGGATACCACCGCGGGGAACTGCGCCGACATTCGGCCAGGAACCTGACCGTCTCCTGAACGGTCCAGAACGTCGGTTTGTGCCTTGGCTGCCTCGGCGCCGTGACTCTATCGCACGGGTTGGAAAGAATCAGGTCCATCCGGACAGCATGATTCAGGGCGGCCCGGAGAACCTTGAAGATATGCCATGCGCTCCGGCAGGTCAGGCCGGTGACGTACTCCTGAATCGTGGCCGGAGCCAGTTTCGCTAGTGGGATATGTCCGAGGCGTGGCTCCAGGTGGACGCGAACGATGGACTGCCTGCGTCGCAGTTCTGTGGGACGGCATCGCGCCTT
>JBBIOB010000088.1:0-5753 GCA_037443565.1 Armatimonadota bacterium
CGCGGTCGCCGTCCGGCCCGCGGACGCCCAGGCGTGGCTGTGGCTGGGCGTTGTGCGCTTCCACAGGCACCAGCCCACAGAGGCCGAGCGGGCATTCGCCCGGGCGGCGCGCCTCGCGCCGCGCGACGCGTCCGTGCTGGTGTGGTGGGGGCATCTGCTGGTTGAAACTGGGCGCCCGGACGACGCGGTCGCGGTCTTCAACCGCGCGCTGCTAGCGCGAGGCAACGCCACTGCCCACGAGGCGGCCGAGCAGGCGCTTCGGGTGCTGCGGCCCCTGCCGCTGCCGGCCGCCGCGGACGGGGATCGCCGGCTGGGGCTCGCGCCGCCTGCGGCACCGGCGTGGGTCCTCGACGTTGCGAGTTATGGCGAGATCGCCCGCTTCTACAACCCCCGCCTCTCCGCCGCCGAAGCCGCGCGCATCGGGGAGGCGCTCCTGGCCTACAGTCACCACTTCAACATCGACCCGCGCCTGGTGGTCGCCCTGGTGGTCGTGGAGTCTGGATTCCAGCCTCAAGCGGTCTCGCGGGCCGGCGCGATGGGACTCGGGCAGTTGATGCCGGCGACCGCCCGCGCGCTCGGCGTCAATCCCTGGGATCCGGTCCAGAACCTGTATGGATCGATCCGCTACCTGCGCGGGAATCTCGATCGGTTCGGCTACGGCAATGCCCACCTGGCACTCGCGGCTTACAACGCGGGCCGCGGCGCCGTGGAGCGGTACGAGGGCATCCCACCCTATGCGGAGACGCGGTGGTATGTGACGAACGTGAGCGGCCTCTACCGGAGGCTCCTGGCCATCCGGCGCCAGGGGTAGGATCTCGGAACTCCACCGTCGCGTCATGGCGGATTGAGGGAGGACTAGGCGAAGGCTCGGCGGGGAATAGTGGAAGTACCGTGAGCATCCAGCCGGCCCGGCGGTAAGGCCGGCGGAGCGTGCGTGACTGCGCGCACAACTGCATAGCACCCTCCGAACGGGCAAACCTACCGCGAGGTGGGGACGCAAAGCCGACGGGGGCGCGGAGCCGCGCGCGGGCGCGGGCCGCGGCCGGCCGGGTTGCCGAAGAGGTGGTCGTGGCACGCCTTTCGGTCTGAGGCCGGAAGGCGTGTTGGCTTCTCTGCAGAGGTGATGACGATGGGCGACGTCCGGAGCCTGGCCATCGCCGCCCTGATCGTCGCCGCGGTTGCGGCGTCGGGGTGCGGCGGGCCGGTGCTGCGGGCCCAGGAGTCTGTGACCTTCGGCGTGCTGCTCCCGTTCAGCAGCGGGATGCCGGGGGCGGCCCGCGCGGCGCTTCGCGGCGCGCAGCTGGCCGCGGCCGAGAGTACGGGTGCGGGCGCGGCTCACATCGTCTTGATGGTCGAGGATGATCGAGGGATCCCCGAAGTCGCCGCGACGCTGTTTGGACGGCTCATGGAGCAACAGGTGGTCGCCGTGATCGGCCCGCTCACCGACCAAACCGCCATCGCCGTTGCGCCGGTCGCAGAACGCGCTGGCGTGCCGATCATCACTCCCGGGGCGACCGGCGCGATCCCGTACGCCGGGTCAACGGTGTTCCGGACATCGTTGCCCGCCCAGGCGCAGGCGCACGCCCTTGCCGACTTCGCGGTCCGGATCCGGGGCGCGCGGTCCGTCAGCATGATCCACCAGGGGGACGACTACGGCGCGGCGGTCGCGCTGGCATTTGCCCAGCGGCTGCGCGACCTCGGCGGCGACATCGTGGGGACCAGGCTCTACCGAGACGGGGAGACCGACTTCACGCGGCATGCCTCCGGCGTCACGGCCGACGAGGCCGACGCGGTACTGATCGTCGGGTACGCCGACGAAGGCGTCCGGGTACTGCGGGCGCTGCGGGAGCACGGGTTCGCGGGGCTCGTCCTGGGCTCCGATGCCCTCTACTCCTCGGACCTGCTCGAATGGGGGGCGGAGGACGCGGAGGGCATGTTCCTCCCCGCGGCCTTCGTGGCTTCCCAGCCGCTTCCGGCCGTGGCCGACTTCGTCGGCAGGTTTCGGAGCAAGTACCGTCAGACGCCCGACCACTTCGCGGCCCAGGGGTACGACGCGGCCAAGATCCTGGCCTTTGCCGTCCGCCGCGGGGGCCGGACGCCGGAGGCGATCCGCGCGGCCCTGCAGGGGCTGCGGGGGTTTCCGGGGGCGACCGGCGAGATCACGTTCGGCCGGTGGGGCGGGCCGGATCGTCCCGTCGCGATCGCGCAGGTCGCGGGAGGCGCGTTCGAAGTCGTTCGGCGGTGAATTTCACACACGACTGGAGGGAACGATCATGCGTCATCGACTCGCCATCCTGATTGCCGTTGTGGTCCTTACATCCGCGGTCTGGCCCGCCGGCGCGCAGCAGCGGGTCTTTCTCTCGGTAGCGACCGGCGGGACGGCCGGCGTCTACTTCCCGCTCGGGACCGCCTTGGCCGAGCTGTGGAACGGGAGGGTGCCCAACGTGCAGACGACCGCCCAGACGTCCGGCGCGTCGGTGGCCAACATCCGTCTGCTCCAGAAGGGGGATGTTCAGCTCGCATTTGTGCAGAACGACATCACCTATTACGCTTTCAAGGGCATCGAGATGTTCGCAGACCAGGCCGCGAACAAGGCCCAGCCGATTGAGCACCTGCGCGGTCTGGCGATGCTCTATCCCGAGACCGTTCAGGTCGTCACGCTCCGTGAGAAGCACATCAACAACATCGCGGATCTTCGTGGCAAGCGCGTCGCGGTGGGCGCGACGGGCAGCGGAACCGAGGTGAACGCACGGCAGATCCTCCAGATGCACGACCTCACCTACGCGGCCGTGACGCCCGAGTTCCTAAACTTCGCCGAAGCCGCCGACCAACTCAAGGACGGCGTCGTCGATGCCGCATTCGTCACCGCCGGGCATCCCACCGCGGCCGTAACCGACGTCGCCGCCCATCGCGACGTGAAGATCGTGCCCATCGCCCGTGAGGTCGTCGAGCGGCTGCGGCGGACGTACCCGTACTACACCGCCGTGACCATTCCCGCGAATGCGTACCGCGGGCAGGTCGAGCAGGTCGACACCGTGGCCGTCATGGCGATGCTCGTGACCGTGCGGGATGTCAGGGCCGATCTGATCTACTCGCTGACCCGGGCGCTGTGGGAGAACGTCGGCCAGCTGCGCGCGGCGCACGCCCGCGGGCGCGATATCACGACCGAGTCGGCGCGGCGCGGCATGCCGATTACTGCGCACGCCGGCGCGCTGCGCTACTACCGTCAGTATGGGATCAAGTAGCATGATTCAGAGCCGTCGCCTCGTCCTCGACACGCTCCGGGAAGGCCCGACGCTGTTCGCCGGCCTTCCCGGGGAGGCTGTGGATCTCGACGCGCTTGCGGCGCACCTGGTTGAGCGCGGAATCGACGGCGGCATCCACGTCACCGACGGATCCCTCGAAGGGCTCCTGTGGATCCAGCAGGGTGAGCCGGGTGAGACGTGGTTCTTCGAGGCCGCCGGGCAGGAGGCCGTGCTGCCGATGACGTCGAGCCGCGACCTGCTCCTGGACATCGCAGCGCGGGGCGGGGCGATCAGCGTGTTCGTGGGCACGCAGCCCGACGCGCTGACTGCCCGCTTCTCATCCGCAACAGGTGAACCGGCGGCGTCGCTGTTCGTCGCCGGCCCCATGGCCGCAGTGGACACCACGGTCTCGGCGATCTCGGTCGAGCCTCGCATGCCGGTCGACGGGGCGGGCCCTCCGGCCGCCGCCATGCCGGCGCCGGGCAAGCAGGCCGCCGTCCGGCCGGAGGTTTCCGGGGCGGCCGCAGGCCCGCAGCCCGGGTGGATGCCGCCCGCGCAGCGCTGGCCGGCGATCCTGGCCGAGGTCCGAGCGCGCGTCGCGCGGCACCGCGGCCCCAAGCTCGCCGCGCAGTTCACCGCCGCGCTCACTGAGGCGCTGCGCGAACACGGCGGAAGCGCGGACGGAGGCCACATTGTGGCCCCACCGCTTTCCGAGGCCGCCTGGCGAGACGTCGCTGAAGCGGCCTGCGCACCGGTCGCGGCGGTGGCCGGTCGGGCGTTCGTCGACCGGACGATCGCCGCGGCAGAGCACGCGGCCGGAGACCTCAGCCATCGTCGAGGAGATCATCCGTGAAGGAGAAGCTGAACCGGAAGTGGGCACCCGCCGGGATGCTGGCCGGGATCGTCCTGGCCACCCTCTACGCGTACGGATTCGGGGGCAACCCCCTGCACGACCGCATACTGCGGCACGTCGTGGCCACGGGCCTGCAGATCCTGGCCCCGCTGGCCGCAGGCCTGGCTTGTCTGGCCGCGGCGCGGGTCTACGCGCCAGGTGACCGCGAAGGTCGGGTGTGGGCGATCGGCGCAGCGGCCGCCTTCGCGTGGACCATAGGGCGCGTGATCTTTGCGGCCTACCAGTGGGTGGGCGGAATCGCGCTGCCGTATCCATCGCTTGCCGACGGGTTCTTTGTCGCGTTCTACGTGCTCATCGCCGCGGCATTGCTCCTTGAGATCCGGCTCGTGCTGCCGCTGGTCGAGCGACCGGGACGCCTGTTCCTCCTGGCGGCCGGCGCCGCGGGATGGATCGGCAGTATCCTGCTCATCCTCGGGCCCATCATGGCCAGTTCCGCCGCGCCGATCGAGAAGCTGCTCGCCGCGTTCTATCAGACGGCGGCGGTGCTGCTGGTTCCAGCCGGGCTGATGCCGGCGCTCGGATTCCGCGGAGGCCGGTCGGCGTACTCGTGGCTGGCCGTCGCGGCCGCCGGGCTGTGCCTGGCCGGCGCGAGCCTCGGCTACGCGTTCCTGATCTGGTACAATCTCTACTCCGACGTGCACGGGATCAACGCGCTGTGGGTGGCCGCCTTCGTGCTCCTGGCGGCCGGCGGGCTGTGGCAGCGTACCGTGCAGGAGGAGGCGTAGCGGGTGATCGCGGTCCACGCCTGGCCTGGCGGCCTTGCGGCGGTGGTGGAGGGCGCCGCCAGCCGGTCGGCAGCGGTGTTTGGCCCCGACGGGTGGCGCCGCGGCGAGCCCCGGGAGATCTTCCCCGATGGGCCGCCCGCCGGCGCAAAGACCACGACCCTCGCTCTGCCGGACTGGTTGGCCGATCAACTCGCGCCCCTCGTGCTGACCCTGGGCGGCGTGCACACCGATTTCGTCCGGCTGGGCCTGGTGGTCGAGCGGTTGGGCGCGCAGGGCGCCAGCGGCGCTCTCGTGGTGTTGGGTGAGCGCCCTGCGGTTATCGTGGCAGCCGATGGACACCTGTGGGTTCTGGAGCCGCGTACGCGGGCGGGCGCGCCCGCTGTGGCGGTGGCAGGCGACGCGCGCGGATGGATCCTGCAGTTTTCGGGCCGAATTGTCCTGCCGGCCGATGTGAAGACTACGGCCGGCGATGTCACGGCACATCCCGCGGCCGCACCATCGCGCGCCACGGCGCCTGCGCCGCCGCTCTCTGAAACGTCGGCCCCCGTGCAGCCGAGCGCGGTCGCACCATCGAGCGGGGAACGGTTCGTCGTCGCCTCGAGCGTGGCCCAGTCGCCACCCGAGGACGTCGTCGCCGCGATCGCGGCGACGGCCGGTGACGCGGCAATCGCAGCGCTGGCGCACCTCGATGGGTCACGAACGCTGGATGATGTGGCGGCGATGACCGGTTTGTCGATCGAGCATGTGGCCGCGGTCGTGCGTCTGCTCGTCGCGCGCAAGCTGGCGTTTCGATACGTGAGCCGGACGCGTCCGGCAACCGGCGCCCAGACCCGACGCTAGGCGCCTCCGGACCCGGCGGTCCGGAGGCGA
>JBBIOB010000089.1:0-5591 GCA_037443565.1 Armatimonadota bacterium
CGCGTTGACCCGGTACCGGGTCTGGGAGTTGTTGAACTCGGCCGCGATGCTGTCGATGATGTCGGCCAGCGGTCGCGTGAGCCCATACCAGAACTCGACCGTCGTACGCCCCGCCTGGGCGATGGTCTCGGGGGCCGACACCTGAGCCATGGACACCGGCACCGCCAACGTGGCGCCGCCGGCAACGAGCATGACGGCGACAATACTTGCAATCAAGCTTCGCATCAGGTATCCCTCCTTAGCGAGGTCCTCTTCGCTGTTTCCGCTGGCATTGCCTCCTCACACCCGGCACAAATCGCACCTTGACAGGCACCGCAGAGATGCCTACAGTGAGCGAGGTATCACGACATTCTTCGGAAGGGGTGGACGGTTCGATGCCCATGACGGTTACGGCCAGTGTCGCCGTTCGCGTCCACCCGTCTGCCGCGCCCCCCGTCACCTGATTGCCTGACAGTTTACCATGACCTTGCGGCCACGGGTGGAGTCCCGTGGCCGGTCGCCTCTCTGGTGGGCATCGCCGTGCCGCGGGGGCCCGCCGCGCTGTCGCGTAACGGCGCTACAGACACCGCGCGCATGTGTCAACGCTCAGGGGAGGAGAGAGCAGTGGCAGTCGTGCCTGAATCACGAACGACCGGCCTGCGGGTCGAGGTCCGCCCGTTCGGGGAGGATGACTACCCGCGGCTGATCGAGATCGTCAACCAGTCGTTCCCGGATTATGTCTGGTCCGTGGAGGAAGCGCGCCACGAAGACGCGATCTGGGACCACAGCCGCTACGTCAAGCAGCGCGTCGTCGCCGTTGTGGAGGGCCGCGTCGTGGGGACGGGTGTGGTCAACCACATCCCTGACGAGTTCCACCCCCACAAGTACTGGCTGCAGGCCGCGGTCGACCCCGCGGTCCGCCGCAGGGGCATCGGAGGCGCGCTCTACGCGCGGCTCATCGAGATCCTGGCGGCGAGGGATGCCCTGGCCGCGCGCGCCAGTGTGCCGAGGGAGACCGATACCGAGACCCTGGGCTTCCTGACGCGCCGGGGGTTCATGGAGGTGCAGCGGGGCTGGCGGTCGGTGCTCGACGTCGCCGCGTTTGACTTCTCCGCCTTCGCGACCGCCGGGAATCGGGTGGCGGCCCAGGGGATCTCGCTCACCACCCTGGCCAAGGAGCGCGCCCGCGACGGCGAGGCGCTGCAGAAGGCGTACGCGCTGACCATGGCGTGCGAGCAGGACGTGCCGTCGGCCGATCCGGTCACCGAGACCTCGTTCGACCACTTCCTGGCCCACGCGGTCGAGTCGCCCAACGCGGTGCCCGACGCGTTCTTCATCGCCACAGACGGCGGCCGGTACATTGGGATGAGCGGGATGTACCGCCCGCTGGCCGAGCCCGGCGTCCTCTACCAGGGCCTGACCGGCGTTCTTCGGGAGTACCGCGGCCGGGGCATCGCCATGGCTCTGAAGCTGCGGACGGTCCGGTATGCCCTGGAACACGGGTACAGGGAGATCCGGACCTGGAACGACGCCCGGAACCGGCCGATGCTTCGAATCAACGAAGCCATGGGCTTCGCCAAGCAGCCGGCCACGATCGTCCTGGAGCGCCGGCTATGACTCGGGGAGCCGGCCTGAGCAGGATTGCCGCATCCGGCAGCCAAGGCTCACCAGTGGGATGAACCGCGAGTACCACCACTGGGTCAGCCCCGCCCTCGGCCGGTCGATGGAGACCCTAGTGTTTGGCCGCGCCGGCTCGCCAGTCCTGGTCTTCCCCGCGACCATGGGCCGGTTCTACCAGTACGAGGACTTCGGCATGGTGGCGGCCCTTGAGGCGAAGATCGAGGCCGGCTACATCCAGCTCTTCTGCCTGGACAGCGTGGACGCCGAGTCGTGGCACAACAGAGCGGTACTACCCCGGCAACGCGTACAGCGGCACCTCGACTACGAGCGGTACATCCTCACGGAGTACGTGCGGTTCGTCCGCGAGCGGAATCCGCGGCCGCTGATTGTCACCGGGACGTCGTTTGGGGCCTACCACGCACTCAACCTCGCGTTCCGCCATCCGCGGCTGTTCGTGAAGCTGGTGGCCCTCTCCGGCCGCTACGATATCAGAGGCCTCCTGGACGGCTACCACGACGACGACGTGCACTACAATTCACCGCTCGACTACCTGCCCGGCCTGACCGACGAGGCTTACCTCGAGCCCATGCGCCGAATGCAGATCGTCCTCCTGGCGGGCGAGCACGACATCGCGCTGGCCCCGACCCGGTTCATCTCCGAGGCGCTCACCGCCAAAGGCGTGCTGAACGAACTCGCGATCTGGTGGGGCAAGACCCCCGACTGGCCGCTGTGGCGGGAGGCGATCCCGCACTACCTTTGACCGTTGGTGGCGGAGGCGCGTATCCGGTCTCTACCTGATGCGCGAACGGGCGCCAGCGGGGACGATTGAAAGGGAATGGCGCGTCAGGGGAGGAGGACGACCATGGGGATGAAAGGCGCCTCTCGTTGCCCTGGCTGCAAGAGCACCCACATCGAGTACCAGGGCGTCGACGAGCAGGGCCAGCAGAAGTGGCGCTGCAAGGAGTGTGGGACCCGGTTCACCTTCAAGCCCGCTGAGGCCAAGGCGAGCTAGTCCTCAACCGCTCCAGACGCTCGAAGAAGTCCGGGAACGTCTTCGCGACGCACCCGGGGTCGGCGATCGCGATCCCCGGCGCGCGCAGCCCGGCGACCGCAAACGCCATCGCGATCCTGTGGTCGTTGTACGTCTGCACGACCGCGGGCCGCACCGGCCGCGGCGTGATCGCCAGGCCGTCGTCGAACTCCTCCACGTCCTGTCCCAGCCGCCGCAGTTCCGCGGCCGCAGCCGCGATCCGGTCCGACTCCTGATGCCGGATGTGCCCGACGCCCCGGATGCGCGTCGCGCCGCGGGCGAACGGCGCGATGGCCGCCAGCGTCATCGTCTGATCGCTCATCGCGCCCAGGTCCACGTCGAGGCCGGATAACGCTCCCCCTCGCACCCCCAGGACGTCGGGGAGGCGTTCGACCCGACACCCCATGCGCTCGAGCACGTCCACGAACCGCGCGTCGCCCTGCGGCGACGCGACCGACAGCCCGGGCACGGCCACGCGACCGCCGGTGACCGCAGCCGCGGCGAAGAAGTAGGCCGCGCTGCTGGCATCGGGCTCGACGGCAAACTCGCGGGCCCGGTACCGCTGCCCGGCCCGAACCACAAACCGCCGCAGCCCCTCGCGTTCGACCGCCACGCCGAACGCGGCCATCACGGCCAGCGTCATCTCGACATAGGGCGCCGCGACCAGATGTCCTTCTACCACGATCTCCACGTCATCACGGGCGCACGGGGCGACCATCAGGAGCGCGGAGACGAACTGGCTGCTCACCTCGCCCCGGACCACCGTGCGTCCACCGTGCAGGCCGTGCGCGTCCACCAGCGCAGGCAGGGTGCCTCCGGTGGCGGTTATGCGGACGCCCAGCTGGCGCAGGGCGTCCACCAGATCCCCGATCGGCCGCTCGCGCATCCGCGCCGTGCCGTCGAGCCGGTAGCGGCCGGCACCCAGGCTGACCATCGCGGTGAGGAAGCGCGCCGCGGTCCCGGCACCGCCGACATCCAGCTCGGCCGTCGCGGCCGGGACGGCGCCGCCCCGCCCCTGGACGGTGATCCGGAGCGCGCCCGGGTCGGCGTCCACGGAGAATCCCAGGGATCGCAGCGCCTCGATCACAACGACGGTGTCGTCGCTGAACAGCGCGTTGGACAGGGACGTCGTCCCTTGGGCCAGCGCGGCGAGCACCAGCGCCCGGTTGGTCAGGCTCTTCGATCCGGGGACCGCCACGGTGGCGTCGGGGGGCGCCGCGAGCGGGACGATCGCGTACACGTCGGGACCACGCGCCACGGTGTGCCGGCGGTCAGCCGCTCGAGCGGCTGTTCAGGTCGGGCCGCAGCGCCGTGGCGCCGCGCAGATAGATGTGCACGATCTCCTCCTGCGCGCGGGGGGTGTTCCAGAGGACCAGCACCCGCAGGCACTGCGGCAGCGAGCCGGGGACGGCAATGTCGGCAAACGACAGCAGCGGCACCGCGGTCCAGCCCATCTTGCGCGCCGCCTCGGCGGGATACGCGGCGGTGAGGTCCGGCGTGGCCGCGAAGAAGACCGCGGCGACCTCGTGCGGGGCGATGTCGTTGGCGTGAACGAGCTCGGTCAGCAACTCCTGCACGGCGTCGCGGATGGCGTCCGGCGCGTTGGCGGCCACGGTGGTCGCGCCACGGACACCCCGGACGTGCATACGCGGCTACCGCCCGCCCTGGAGCTGGAGAATCGCGTGCGCCGCCCGCAGGCCCAGCACCATGCTCTCGGCGCCGAGCCCGAAGATGACCCCTGCGCAGACCGCGCTGACCAGCGATCGCTGCCGGAACTCCTCCCGCCGGGCCAGATTGGAGAGGTGGCACTCGATCACGGGGATGTCGATGGCCGCCACCGCATCGCGCAGCGCCACGCTGGTATGGGCCAGGCCGCCCGGGTTCAGCACCACGGCCTGGCACGTCGTGCGCGCCTCGTGGAGGCGGTCGATCAGCGCGCCTTCGTGATTCGACTGGAAGAACTCGACGTCAACGCCCAGGGACTGGGCCGCCGCCCAGACACGGGCATTGATGTCCTCGAGGGGCTGGCGTCCGTAGATCTGCGGCTCGCGGGCACCCAGCAGGTTCAGGTTGGGACCGTATATCACGAGGACCCTCGGCACGCTTCGATGACCTCCTCCATCAGAGAGTCGGGGATCTCGACCCCGAGCCTCACCCGGCCGATGCCTTCTGGGAGCGTACAGCGAATCCTCCCGCTGCGGCGCTTCTTGTCGAGCTGCATCGCGGCGAGCAGCCCCGGCGGCGGCGCATCGGGCGGGATGACGACCGGCAGCCCCAGGCTGGCCAGCAGGGCCTGCTGGCGCTCCGCCGCCGACGGGTCGAGGAGGCCCAGGCGGACCGCCAGCAGGGCTTCGACACGCATGCCGATGCTGATCGCCTCGCCGTGCACGTAGCGGCCGGGCAGCGCGGCCTCGATCGCGTGGCCGACGGTATGGCCGTAGTTGAGCGCCTCCCGCGGGCCGTGCTCTCGTTCGTCGCTGGCCACGATCCCGGCCTTCAGCGCCGCGCAACGATACACGATCTCCTCGAGCGAGGCAGGGGCACCCGAGAGCGCCGCCGCCGCTTCGCCCTGCTCCAGCCGATCGAACAGGTCGGCGTCGAGCGCCATCCCGTACTTCACGGCCTCGGCCAGTCCGGCCCGCCGCTCGCCGGGGGGCAGCGAGGCCAGCGCATCCACGTCGGCGATCACCAGCGCCGGCTGGTGATACACGCCCACCAGGTTCTTGGCGCGCGGATGGTTGACCGCCGTCTTCCCGCCGATGGCGCTGTCGATCTGCGCCAGCAGGGTCGTCGGCATCTGGACCAGGCGTACGCCGCGCATGTAGATGCCGGCGACGAATCCCGCGAGATCGCCGACCACGCCGCCGCCCAGCGCGATGATGGTGTCCGCCCGCGTGAAGTTCTCCTTGCCGAGCGCGTCGATGAGGCTCGCGGCCTGCCGCAGGCTCTTGGCGCGTTCGCC
>JBBIOB010000090.1:0-5568 GCA_037443565.1 Armatimonadota bacterium
CTCCCCGGTGTCTCGGACAGGCGACGGGTTGCGCTTTCGTCAGTTCGATTCGCCGTGCGGACCGGGAATCCCTGTCATTTCGCCAACAACATGAGCCCGAAACCCCGAATTGACGCGGGTCTCCGCCGTCGTATTTCATGGGAAACTGGCTAGCACATTCTCGCGACGCGCGCCAGACGCGATCTCCTCGCCGGTGCGCACATCGCAGGCAACCCACCGCTGACGGGTAACGTCGAACTCGACGCGGCTGGCGCGAGGCATCGCGACGATGGCCCCCAGCGCTTCCCAGGGGACCGCATCCGAGTAGACGCCGACGGCGACCCCGTCAAGGGTGAAGACTAGCACGCACTCCTCCATCACGGCGCTCCTACGCGTAGCGCACACCGAGCACCTGGACCTGCCTGGTGGCCTGGTTGCGCTGGACCTTAACCTTCCACCCCCTGGCGCGCAGCTCTTTACTCGCCTTCGCCACCCCGTACTCCTGAAGGAGCCGCAGGTGCCAGTCTGGCTGCACGCGGCGGTCGTACTCACTGATGTAGGCGATGTACATGCCGTCGGCCTGACGCGCGAACCCGATGTCGTTGGCCGCAGCCCAGAGGTGCTGGCGGCGGTTAGCGATCTCAGCGGTCACCGTCCTCCCGTCCATCACGCGGGGCTGGTTGTCGTAGCCGATCAGCGCGACGGGCGCGGGGTGCACCTCCACCTTGTCCGCGTAGCCCATCTGCTGGAGGGCTTCGAGCAGCGACTGCTGGTCGGTGATCTTGAGCGTGATGATCGTGAAGTGGCTCACGGGGATCCTCCTATCCCAGGTCGAGTCTGCGCGTCCCGTCGGCCTCCACCGTCCGTCCGGCCTTGCTGTGGGCCGCGCGGGGCAGGCTGGTCGGTTGCGCGAGTCCGCCGAGCGCCTTCCTGGCGTGTTCGATGCGGTCGGCGTGGCTGATGGCCAGGGCCTCCGCGCTTCGGAGGATCCCCAGCAGGTCCTCTTCGGTAATCGCGCGCCGGCCGTCGAGAAACGCGCGCCGCAGCGCCTGCTTCGTGGCCTTCTCGATCTCGGCGCCGGTGTAGTTCTCCGACCCCAGGGCCAGGCGGTCCAAGTCGAACCTTCCCGGATCGCGTCCGCGCTTGCGCAGGTGGATGGTCCAAATCTGGGCGCGCTCCTCAAACGTGGGCACGTCGAAGAACCACACGGCGTCAAACCGCCGGAGCAGCTCCGGCGGCAGCATCGACAGGTCATTCGCGGTACTGAGGATCAGGGTGGGCGCTGTCGTCTCCTGCATCCACGTGAGCAGGTGGCCAAACACCCTCGCCGTGGTGCCGGCGTCGCTGTGCGCGGAGCTGGCGACGCCGCCCAGGCCCTTCTCAATCTCATCCATCCACGCGATCGCGGGGGCGCTGGCTTCCAGGATCTGCGTCATCTGTCGGGCGCGGGCTTCGCTTTCGCCCACCAGGCTGCCCATCAGCCGGCCGATATCGACGCGGACGATCGGCAGCCGCCAGTCATTGGCCGTGGCCTTGACGATCAGGCTCTTCGCCGTCCCCGGCACGCCGACGAACAGCGCCCCGCGGACCGGCTCGACGCCAAACACCCGCGCGTCGTCCGAGAACGAGAGCTGCGCTTCGGCCAGCCACCGCTTGAGCCGCTCGTGCCCCCGACATGCTCGAGCCGATCATCGGTGGACACGATCTCCAGCACCTCGGTCTTGCGAATCGCCGCCTTCTTCTCGTTGGCGACCAGCATCGGGTCGAGACTGCGGCGCAGCACCAGGCTCTTGGCGATGATGTTGTCGGCTTCGTCGTAGGTGAGGCCGGAGAGCTGGCGGACGACCTCCCCCCGCACCTCGGGGGTCGGGGTCGGGTCCTCGCCCCGGCCCTGCGCGGCCAGCTGCAACCGGGCGGCCTCGACCGCGCCGTCCACCAGCGCCTCCAGCGCCAGCCGATCCGGCAGCGGGAAATCGAGGACGTGTAGCGCCTTGGTCAGGTGCGGGGGCAGCACCAGCCGCGGGCTGAGGATTACGAGGGTCTGCTGACGGCCGCGCAGCGCGCTGTCGCAGTCGCGCAGCCGCCGGACGACGCCCGCGTCCTCAAAGAACGGGTCGAGGTCCACCGCTCGGCCCGGCGGACCTCCTCGGCGAGCAGCTCGCTGGACAGCGGGATGTAGTGGACCTCATAGTCGAAGCGGAACGAGTGGCCGATGGCGTCTGCGGCCGGATACAGCTGCATGGCGCGCTCCACGTACTCCCGGGTGAACGCGTCCTGCGTCATCTCGGCGCGCGCCTGTACTGCCGGCCACAGGTCCCGGGCCGCCTGCCGGAACGCCGCCGCGACCTGTCCGCGCAGCTCCGGGAGCCGGACCAGGATCTCATCGCGGATGGCGAAGTACTGGCTCCGCGCCGCCTCATGCGCCTCTTTGAAGGACCGGAACGCCGTCGCCGGCACAAACGGGCCCAGCGCCGTGTCCAGCGAGTGCCTGACCAGATTCGCCCGACCGCGGGATTCCAGCCGGTCGAGGTCCGCCAGCACGCGCCGGGGCAGGAGGAGCTTGCTGCCGAGTTCGATCTGCTGCAGCAGATGGCGCGCCGCCTCGGGGTCGAGGCCCAGGTCCTGCGGACTCAGCCGGTGCATGGCGCGCCACCGGCCGATGTGCACGCGGACCAGCACGCCTTCCCGGACGAGCCGGTCGACGATCGAGGCTTTGAGCTCGCGCAGCTGCCTCGGATCCTCGCCCAGCGCCCGCGCGATGTCCTCACGACGGGTGATGACACTCATGACCGCGCCTCCAGACGGTGAGGTTCCGCCGGGGCTTCGCGCCGCAGGCGCGCAGGGGAGCCGCCGCGGGGAACGCCGCTGTCCGGACGGCTCGCCGGTGGCGAGCTCGTCGATGCTGGCGCCGGCCTGTGGGACGAGAGACCGGGAAGGCCGGGGGTCGGCGTCTGGGAGATAGATGGACGACTGACCCGGTAGTGGGGGTTCGAATCCGCATCTCCCCAGGCCGCCCCGAACTTGGTCGCAGCCAGCTCCACAGGCTTGGGAAGGTCCCGAGCCTCTTGTGCGCTCCCTCGATGAGTGGCGGCTATGGATTTGACATCATATGGATTCTAGATCATACTGTAGGGGTGGGCTGGGTTGTTGAGATCGGCGATGAGTTCGAGCCGGAGTTTGACGGTCTTGACGAGGAGGTGCAGACGGAGATTCTGGCCTTGTCGCGCCTGCTGCAGCGATTTGGACCGCAGTTGGGGCGGCCCCGCGTTGACACGCTGAAGGGATCCCGTCACGCGAACATGAAGGAACTCCGCTTCGCTGCGGCGGACGGCGAGCGGAGAGTGGCGTTCGCCTTCGATCCCAGGCGCAAGGCGATCCTGCTGGTGGCTGGGGATAGGTCGGGCGTCAGCGAAGCACGGTTCTATCGCGAACTGGTCCGGAAGGCCGATGATCGCTTCGACGCCCATCTCGCTCGGCTGAAGAGGAGGAGGAAGTAGCCATGGCTGTGAACGTCAACGCCAAGATCAGGAAGCTGAGCTCCGCCCGGCGCAAGAAGGTCGAAGCCCGCGCCGCCCAGCTGATTGCCGAAGAAATGACCCTACGCGAGCTGCGGCGCGCCCGCCGGCTCACGCAGGTCCGGATGGCCGAGGCGCTCGGGATTACCCAGGACAGCGTGTCGCGCCTTGAGAAACGTAGCGATCTTCTGCTGTCCACACTCCGGAAGACGGTCAAGGCCATGGGCGGGAACCTCTCTCTGGTCGCTGAGTTTCCCGACCGGCCCCCGGTCGTGCTGTCTGGCGTCGCGGAAGACAAACCACCGCTCAAGCCGCCGGGCCGGAGAACGGCCCATGCACGCGCCTTGTAGGTCCCGCGCATGCACCGGCGCCCCGCCTCCAGGCAGGTGCTTGCCGACGCTCGGCCCGGGCATGATGGCGCCAGCGGTGGTGTTGAGTGTGAACCCGCCGACCGACGCGAGCGGGGGCGGCGCGGGCACCGCGGGCCGCAGCATGGCCGCGAGCCGGCGCAGGCCGTCGTGCATGGGCGCAGGCCGCGCGATCGCCTCGAGGTAGCCGTACCAGCTCTTGCGCGGAGCGGCTGCGGAGGCAGAGCCCGACGATGGTCTCATAAGCCTCGTACCGGCCGTGGAGGCGACAGTACAGCACGACTGGGGCCGTGACGCCGACCGTGAAGGCCCCTCCCAGCCGCATGGAGCGGTGGTAGGGGGTGTCGTCGAGCGCGCCCGTCTCCGGGGTGAAGTTCAGCGTGGATTCGGCTATCTCGCCGTGCCCGGCGCGAAGCGCATGGGGGAGCCGCACGCCGAGGCTCATAGTGGGGCTAAGGAACTGCTGGCGTGCGGTTGGGCTTGTCTGTCAGGCGGTCAGCCCCCAGATGGTGCAGTCAAACCAGTCGGTCTCCTGGATCGGCACCAGATAGAGCACGTTGGCAGGGAAGATGATCAGGTTGACGCCTGAAGAGGGCGTCCGGCGCGTTTCTTCGTGGGTGTCGCGTCGGAGCACGAAGCGGGGCAGAAGCCGTGAAACAGACGACAGCGCCGCTGGTGCGAGAAGCCCCGTGGCCCCTTCGGCGTGCAGCGTGGCAGCGATGCGGTGTGGAACTCGGTAGTCGCGATCCAGGACGACGTCTTCCGGGCCGATGCCCCATCGTGTCAGCGCTGCCGGAGTTGTGAGGTCGGCGACGCGCTCCAGCGCCACGTCGCCAACCCCAACCGTGAGATCAGTGAGGTCGGTGCCAGTGCGCTTGAGGCGCTCGGCGAGCGCGACGTCGAGTGAGAGGGACGTGTACAGAGCGGGAAACGACGGATTCCAGCGGCCGGGGTATGTGGAGTACAGCCAACGCCTGGGACTCTGGGCTCGCAGAACCTGGCGGTAGATCACTCGGCCTTGAAAGCGAACAGGCTGCCACCCTGGTGGGGTGACAGCCTCGCGCGGGCCCTCCATGCTCGGCTAGTACACGCCTTCCCAGTCCTCGTGCACGACGTCACGCACACGAAGCACGCCGCGCGGCCCGCTGGCAAGGCTCTCTCTCGGGGTCCTCCCGCCCAGGGCGGGGATCTGCGCGTCGAGCCAGCTCTTGGCCCGGGACCCGCGCCCTCGCTCCAGCAGGTCTCGAATGTCGCTGAGCGCCGACATGACTGCAGCTTCCGCACTACCGGGCGACGGGCCGCTGGTTCGGCCCTCCCATCGTATGACGGTGGCGCGGTGGGCGCCGATCGCGTTGGCGAACTCCTCCTGGCTCAATTCAAACCATCGTCGCAGGTTGCGGATCGTCGCGCCTTTCCAAGCTCGCGGTTTCAGGGTCGTGACCGGCATCTCACATCTCACCTGCCATGGCACGAGCTGCGGTCTCCACCAGAGAGTGTCGCATTTGCGACACCCACCGTCAAGCCATCGCCTGGTGATCACAGCGATTTCGCAGATTGGCAGCAAGGGGACCCCGTCCACCGCCTCTGCCGAGGGGTTTGGGGCTGTAGCAGGCTGGTGGACACGGACCTGGGGTCGCGATTGGAGCGGTCTTTCGGGGCGTATAGACGGTCCCACGCTGGGATCGCCACCGATCCCCACAGCCGGG
>JBBIOB010000091.1:0-5423 GCA_037443565.1 Armatimonadota bacterium
GCGACGCCGTGCACCAGGACACCTGGCGGGCCCAGGGCCCGGATTGCCCGGCTCACCCATCCCGCAGGCCGATCGAACTGCCGCCCGAAACCAGGATGACGTCTGCGCCGGCCTGCGCGGCCCGCAGCGCATTCAGCAGGGGCTCGAACTCGTCCACCACGATCCCGCAGAAGAACGGCTCCCCGCCTTCGGACCGGACGGCGGCGCACAGCGCCGGGCCATTGATGTCCCGGATGCAGCCGGCCTCAGGGCGCTGCTCGGGGGGGACCACCTCGTCCCCGGTCGAGATCACCGCGACCCGCGGTGGGACCGCCACATCGATCTGGGTCACTCCCAGGCCTGCCAGCAAGCCGATGTGCGCAGGCCGCAGCACGGTTCCGGCGCGAAGGACGATGGCGCCGCTACGAACGTCTTCTCCGGGCCGGATGACGTTTTCGCCGGGCCCGACGGGTCGGCGTACCTCGATGCCCTCCGCAGCCGGCGCGGGACTTCCCGGCCCGCCAGGTGGAACCGGGCCGGCGAGCGCTTCGGTATGCTCGACCATGACCACCGCGTCGGCGCCGGGAGGAAGCACTCCGCCGGTCGGAATCCGTGCCGCCTCGCCGGGCCCGATCGAGAGCCGGGGTGCCTGGCCCATCGGCACTTCACCGGTCACCGCGAGATACGCCGGCAGTCCCTCACCAGCCGCGAAGGTGTCGGCGGCGCGCACTGCGTACCCGTCCACCACCGAACGCGGATAGGGCGGAAGGTCCTCGGGCGCCACGATGTCCTTTCCTACCACGCGGCCGCAGGCCTGGGAGAGCGCCGCCACCGAGGTGCGAGGAGGCGTCGGTGACCATGCGGCCTGGAACCGGACACGCGCCTCATCCACGCTCCTGATATTGAGGAACTCCTGGACCGGCGCCCCTCCGGCGATCGGCGGGAACACCGCGACCTCGTCGCCCGGCTGCAGGACGTACGACTCCTCCTGGGCGATGCCGCCGACGAATACCTTCCGAACCGTCCCCGGCGGGATGCCCAGATGCGCGATGACCTCGCCGACGGTCGTGCCCTCAGGGATGTCGAGTTCGACGACTCGCTTCCGCTCGGGCACCAGTTCCCGCAGCGTCGCGTAGAGGCGGACCGTGATGTTCACGCGGGATCCCGCACCCTTGGGAAGTACTGGCGATAGATCAACGCCATGTCTCGCCCGAACACCGCGAGCCGGTCCCCGGGTTTCACGCGGCGTTCGGGACCCGAGTACTCCCCGTTGAGGAAGAGGTGGCCGACCTCCTCGATGGTGACGCCCATGGCCGCAAGAACGTCCTGGATGCGATCCCTGGGACTGGCCGCGATCTGCCGGCGGCCCGGCCGGAGGGCCGACGTCGCCCCGAACCGGCCCGCCAGCGCTCCGTAGAGGAAGACCTCCACCGCATCGTCACACATACAGCATCCGCATGTTGGTGGGAAAGACCCCAACGCGGTCGCCGGAGCGCACCGTGCGCTCCAGCGCCGCCGGATCGAAACGGCCGTTGATAAACACGTTGCTGACCGCCCGGCGCTCGACGCCCAGGGCCTCGAGCACCTCAGCCACCGTGCCTTCCGGCAGGTCCACCCAGGCGATCGAGGGCTCGTGCACGCTCGACCGCGCAGCGTGACGGCGCAGAAGCCCGTACAGATGCACCTCAATCAATAGGCATGCACCTTGTCCAACTCCTCATCCGGCACGTCGAAGACGACGTTGTGCGGCGGGAGTTGCTCGTACTTCATGAACTCCGGCAGACGATCGTGGGCCTTCGTGAACCCCGCCGCCTCGTTGAAGCCGCGCTCGGCCTTGAGCACTTCCAGGCCCAGCGGCACGATGTCGTTGACGGTCCAGGTCGTGCCCAGCACCGCGGCGCACGACTCCACCATCCCTTCCAGGCCTTCGGGGATGTCGAGCACCGCGAAGGCATCGAACAGGCAGTAGCCTGAGGTGTCGATGAACGCGGTTGACGCCTGGAACGCGCGGGAGAGTTCCGCCTTCTCGGGCTTGAACGGATCGGCCTTGCCGCCCACGCCCAGGATCTCCGGTGCGATGGTGTAGCCGGCGGTGTGGTCGGCGCCCATGGTGGTGGTGGCGTACGTGACGCCGATCCCTCTAACCACCCGCGGCTCGTAGGCCGGCATCGACTGCCCCTTGACCGTCGGCACGCGCACGACCCCAAACGCCCGGCCGGTGAACTCGGTGCCGTTGCCGATAATGCGGCCCAGCGGCGTGCCGCGGCGCACCTCTTCATGGAGCAACTTCTTAGCGCCCTCGGCGTCGCCAAACTTCAACAGGCCCCCGTCCATGGCTACCGCGATGGCCGCGCCCATCTCGATGGTGTCCAGGCCCACGTCGTTGCATGCCCAGATCAGGTCGGCGATATCGTCCAGGTCGCCGATCCCGCAGTTGGCGCCCAGGGCCCAGACCGACTCGTACTCTATCACCGAGACGTGAAACTTCCCGTCGGGATAGGGGAAGACGTTGGAGCACTGGATGATGCAGCCGGGGTGACAGGGATGCCCGGGCACGCCGGCGCCGCCGCGCTTGAGGATGAGTTCGCGCTTGGCCTCGCCGCTGATCTGCCCGGTCATCTCAAACCGGCCGGTGCGGAAGTTCCGCGTGGGATAGCCGCCGGCCTCGTTCATGATGTTGGCCAGCACGTTGGTCCCGTAGGTGTTGAGCGCGCCGTCCTTCTTGGTGACGTCGTGCTTGAGCGACGCCTCCGTGAGCTTCTTGATGGCCTCCCGGAACTTCTCCTGGTCGGCGATGGCGACGCCGGGTCCGTCGGTGTCGTCGATGACGATGGCCTTCAGGCCCTTGGACCCCATCACCGCGCCCATGCCCCCGCGCCCGGCGTAGCGGCCGGCGGTGTTCTCCATGTCGTTGATGCAGATGCCGGCGCCGGCCATGCGGTGCTCACCGGCCGGCCCGATGCCGATGATGGCGATGTCCTTGTTCTGGCGGTGTCGTTCCCACAGCACGCGGCAGACCTGGTACATGCCTTTGCCCACCAGGTCCGTCGCCGGGAGAAACTCGGGCCCGTCTTTTGTGATCTTGAGCAACCAGTACTGTCCGGCCTCTTTGGGCTGGCCCTCGACGATGATCGCCTTGATGCCAAGCCGGGCGATCCACTGGGAGGACAGCCCTCCGGTGTTGGTTTCCTTGATTGTGCCGGTCAGCGGGCTCTTGCCGCCGAACGACGTGCGGCCCGATGTGGGCGCCGCTGTCCCGCTGACGATCCCGGGCGCTATGACCAGCTTGTTGTGGGGACCCAGGGGGTGGCAGGTGGGAGGGACTTCGCGGGCGGTGATCATGGTGGTGAGCCCGCGCCCGCCCCAGTACCGGTAGGCCTCAGGGACCTCCTCGAACGTGGCCGTCAGGTCGGTCATGTTCACCCGCAGTAGCCTGCTCATCGGACTCTCGCCTCCCTCATGGGACGTTTCCCTCGCGAAGGAACACTCGCTCATGAAAAACACACGAGGCGACCCCGCGGGTCGCCTCCTTTGCTGACCGGCAGGCGAGGGGATTGCTCCCCTCACCCTATCGCCCGCGCGTCCCGGAAGGACGACACGGATCGGAGACGTCTCTGCCCTCATTGCTACAGTTACGCCCAGGAGGCTGCGACTCCTCCTGCCAGGAGAGAGCCCCCCTCCGGTCTGCGGGAAGCTCGACGCATGGATGACACGGGTGTCCGTCATCACCCACGGAGCGAAGACGCGTCAGGCGCCGGCTGCAGGAACTGGAGCACGACGTTGACCGCGAAGGAGAGCCCCAGGAGCAGGACGCCCAGGGCGGCAGCCAGCTCGAAGTTCCCTTTCCTGGTCTCCAGGACGATGGCCGTCGTCATCACCCGCGTCAGCCCCTCGATGTCGCCGCCCACCATCAGGACGGCACCGACCTCCGAGATCGCCCTTCCGAAACCGGCCACAACAGCCACAACCACTCCAAACTGCGCTTCGCGCAACAGCATGACGCCGACGCGGCCGGGGCTGGCCCCGTCGATGACCGCGGCCTCGCGGATCGCGGGGTCGACGCCTGCCACCGCCGCCATTGTCACTCCGGCGATGAGCGGGGTGACGAGGATCGTTTCGGCCAGCACCATGGCCAAGGGCGTGAAGAGCAGGCCCGCATGGCCCAGCGGACCCTGCCTGGAGAGGAGCATGTAGACCACCAGGCCGACCACGACCGGAGGCAGGCCCATGGCCGTGTACAGGCCGATCAGCACAAGGCGTTTGCGCGGAAACTCCTTCATGCCCAGGAAGGTCCCCAGGGGGATGCCAGTCGTCGCGCCGATGATGACCGCCGACGACGAGACCTGGAGTGTCCGTGCGACAATCTCGATCATTCCGGGCACCATCCTTGGAGGGGGGTGAAGAGGGACCGGGAGAAACGCCCACGGCCGAAGTCGGCAATCGTCCTCTGGGCCGCAGGAGAAACCAAATAGTTGATGAGGGCTGCGGCGCCGGCGAAGTTGACCCCGGGCACTCTCGTTGGATTCGTGGCGATCGCCGCATACTGGTTCACGAGCAGAGGATCGCGCTCATAAAGGAGTGCCAGGTGGAGGCGAGATCTCATCGTCAGGTAGGTGGCGAGGTCCGTCAGCGTGTAGCCCTGCTTCTCGTGGGCCAGTACCAGTGTCATCCCCATCCCGGCCCCGGAGACCAGATACCAGTCTTCGCCCCGGGGGTTCAGACCCGCGCCTTTCCAGATTTCCTTCTCCTTGATCTCGGTTCCCGAGCCGTCGCCGCGTGAGACGAACAGCATGCGACGGTGGGCGATGCGGGCAAACGCCTCGGTCGCGCTCCGTGCGCGTCCAATCTGAGCCCGGTCACCTGCGGGGCCGACAATGGCGAACGTGTTGTAGGCGATGCAGCTCCGCATGACACCATAGCCGCCCTGCACGAATTCCTGTTCCAGCGCAGGAGCGTGGACGATGACCAGATCCGCATCACCCCTCCGCGCCATCGCGAGGGCCTGTCCTGTCCCAACGGCGATGACATCGACCCGAATGCCGTGCGTTCGGGTAAACGCCGGAAGAAGGATACGGAGCAGCCCTGAGTCGGCGAGGCTCGTGGTGGTGGCCAGGATGAGTCGCCCGGTCTTGGCAGGTCCACCTTCGGAGGGCCCGACGAGCACCGCGCCGGCGGCCATGGCAATAAGGAAGATCGTGATGCGGGAGGGCTTCGCGGTCAGGACCGCCTGCCGGCCACCATCGGTTCTGCTCATGGGCATCGGATGATGTCCTGCGCCCACAGGCAGTCGGCGCAGGAGGGCACGTTCGCCCAGCAGTCTTCGTTGCGCGCCGCATAGGCGCAGGCCTCGTTGCAGTCCACGCACGAAGGAAAGCGGAAGTCCCGGACCCTGGCCCGGAACGTGACGTACTCGACCGACGCCCAGACCTCCGCCAGCGTCTGCT
>JBBIOB010000092.1:0-5343 GCA_037443565.1 Armatimonadota bacterium
CATTTTATGCTCTGATTAAATATCTACGCTGTGATCGCGAATCGCAGGAATGCAACGTTAGAAGCGTTCGTGCAGTTGGGATTGGACAATCTCGTCGACGATGCTGAAGAGATAAAGAAGAACGCAAAGCTGGCCTATTCACATCTCGATCCCATTCGCAGGTTCTTGGAAGACCCTACCCCGCCGGGCAAGCGAGCAGACGTGCTCGATCACATGACGTGGTTGCACGGTGACGTGACGGCGGCAGAGCGCTTACTCTCCAGGCTCATAACGGACATCGTGTTTCTACAGAGAGGATTGTACAGCTCGAAGATCCGAAGGCCGCCAGACGCTGAAGCTCAGGCCGAAACGAAGGCCCCGCCCAACGGTATGTAGGGCGTCTCTGTTGACGCTCAGTCGCCTTCCGCGCGCCGTTGACCAGGCGCAACGCCTCCCGCCGTACCTCAGCGCTCGTCATTGTGGTATCCTCCCAAACCAACAGTCTCTACTTGTCGCCGGGCGGGAGCGCCGTGAGGTGTCCCCGCTCCCGCAGGCTCACGTACCGCCCGTCCCCGACCACCACGTGGTCCAGCACCTCAATCCCCAGAATGCGCCCGGCCTCCGCTAGTCGCGCCGTGATGCGCAGATCATCGCCGCTGGGCTCAGGGTCTCCCGAGGGGTGATTGTGCACGAGGATCACCGCCGCCGCGCTCCAGCGGATCGCCGCCTTGAACACCTCGCGCGGATGAATCACCGCGCTGTTGAGCCCGCCGACGGCGACCTCCTCGACGGCGAGCACGTCGTGCCGCGTGTTGAGGAGGACCACCCGGAAGTGCTCGCGGTCCAGGTACCGCATGTCCGACCCCACGAGCGCCGCGACATCCGCCGGCGTCCGGACCGTGGGCCGGCGCGCAGGCGGCGCGGCGTAGAGGCGGCGGCCCAACTCGCGCGCCGCGATCACCACCGCGGCCTGCCGCAGCGACAGCCCGCCCTCGCGGACGAGGTCCGGCAGACCGGCCTGCGCGAGCTGCGCCACGGAGGGGAATCTCGCGATCAGTCGCGCGGAAGGCGCCCCGACGCCATTTCGCGGCCCCCGCGCGCGCAGTAGGACCGCGAGAAGTTCTCCGACCGACAGGGCAGCACCGCCGGATTCGGCCAGTCGTTCCGCCGGAGTCTCATCCGGCCAGAGCGCGACTTGCTCGACCGCGGTCTCCCGACCGGCAACACAGCTCCCATGCTCAGGCTGCTCGCCATTGGGCCATGCGTCACCCGTCCCCATGCGACCATCTCCCTTCCTTCAGAGAGTCGCCGGGGGACGCAAGCCCCGGAGGCCCGGGCGGTCAAGCGTTCTGGGCTTGACGGGCCGGGCCGGAGGGGCTACTGGCCAATAGTGTTTGAACTTGCCCAAGAGGAACTCGCACGCAGGGTGGAAGAGGGCGCGGGATTCGCACGGATAGCTCGCACGCATGAGGGAGGCTGGCGTTCAGCCGATGAACTGGCGTCGTGCTATGCTGGCACGCAGATGACCTCCCCGGCCTGGTCATCAGTCTGGCGTTGGAGGAAGGCAAGATGCCGGATAGCCCACCCGAGATGCGCCGCATCCTATTCGTCTGCGCGGGCAATACGTGCCGGAGCCCGATGGCGGCGGCCATTGCCCAAGAACTCCTCGGCGCAACCGTTCAGGTAGAGAGTGCGGGAATCTCCGCAGTTGACGGCGCTTCGGCGGCAAGTGACGCCATCCAAACGATGCGGGAACGCGGTCTCGATATCAGCGCCCATCGGTCCCGCTCGCTGAGCACGCTCAACCTTCGGGACTTTGACCTGGTGGTCGCACTGACCCGGACAATCGCCCAAGACATACGTCGCGGAGGGGTTGAGCCGTCAAGGGTCGCAGTGCTGAATGTCCCGGACCCCTACAACAAGGAACTCGATGTCTATCGGGCGACAGCCGCGGCCATCGAGCGTGGCCTCCAGAAGCTGTTTGACGCGAATCGCGAGCAGCCGAAACGCCAGTGAAGACCACCTCGACCGGGCGTCTGTCGAATGCTATCCCAAGCGCATGAGCATGTCTAAGGCCGACCGACCGAGCAATCCCTTCGATCTGGCCTATCGCGATACTCCGCCCTGGGACGTCGGCCGCCGCAGATGGCCCTGATCGCCCTACTCGACGAGTACCCGCCCACTGACCCTGTCCTCGACGTCGGCTGGTCGCTCGAACTGCACGCCGATTTCAATCTGGGGCCGGGACCGAAACCACCTTCACGCCCCGGCTCGCCATCTCCTCACCCCCCCGACTCCGCGGCTGTCTGATCCCCCGATCCATCTTTGCCTGAAGGCGGCGCACAACATCGTGGCCCTGGGCCAGGAGCCACTTGGCCACGCGGCCAGCCCCCCAACGCGCTCGACCGCAGTGGTGGTCTCAGTGCGCGTCATCACCCGGCCACTTCTCTGGCCAGGCCTGCAGTCCGGCGTGAGGCGCGATCTCCCATAACTGATGGTCGAATGTGGCCAGCACGACATCCTGTCCAATCGAATCCTGCCACGTGAGCGCCGCCGCGAGTTGGACAGCATCGTACCCGCGCAGGCCGTGATCCCAGGCCAAGGCTTCTGCCCGAGACACCAGGGCTTCCGTGACAGGGACTCGTATCAAGTCGGGCCACTCGCGGGCAAATCTCCGCCGGACCCGCCTGCCCCCGCGGTCGTCGAGAATGCCGAGGCGCACGGCGCGGGCGAACGCGGCCCCAACTTCAGCGCGGCTGACCAGAGAGGTGGCGACCGCGGCTGCCTCGGCGGTGAGCGCGATCACCTCGCGGGAGCCGGGTTCCGCAACGTATCGTTTGACCAGCGCGCTGGCATCCAGGTACAGAATCACCGGCGGTTCTCCACGACGATCTCAGCCACCGTGCGCTTCCGCTGCGGCCGGACCCCACGCGTCGCCGGACCGAGTCGATGCCCGCTCCACAAGATGGCGCCCGCGCGCCGCAAGACGCTGAGGCGCTCGTCCAGCGAATGCGTCTCAGGAACGAGCCGCGCGACGCGCCGCCCATGCTCCGTGACCACGATCGTCGCACCCGTTCTCACGTCGCGAACGTACTCGCTGAGCCTAGTCTTGAGTTCACGGATGCCAACGCTACGTTCTCTCATGAGACGCCCTCCTTCGAACCTACATTTTACCATATGTGGTTACATTCCGGCTATTGCTGCGATGCGCAGATCGTCCCCGCTCGGCCCGGGATCGCCCCGAGGGATGCCGCCAACCCGACGGGCAATTGATCATCTCGAGGCTATCTCCAGCACCGTCTGCTCGGACCCTTCGTGATACCGCCGCTCCAACTCGTCCAGCGCGGCGACCAGCCCCGCCTTGAAGTCGCCGTCCGGCAGCGCCGCGATTTCCTTGCGGTACGCGGCGATATGATCCAGGGCCTCCTCGTCGTCATAGGCGTCCCGGATGGCGTCCCAGTCCACCAGCACGACTCGGACCGGGCCGAACGCGGTATAGTCCGCCAGCCCACCCTCGACGCCCACGAACACGGCCGGAAGGACCGACTCGCTCCGCGGGACCTCCCGCGCGTGGCGCCTCCACTCGGCGAACCAGTCCACCAGGTCGGCGCCGTCCACCGGCTCGTCCGTGTCGAACTGCGACCATCTGTCTACCGCCTCCGCCAGCAGCACACGCGCGGGCTCATCCACCAACCCAGTTCTGGTCAACCGGTATAGCCGCGCCGCCCCGTTCTCGTAGGCCGCGTGAATCTCAGCCCAGGCCTCATCCAGGAGCATCGTCTCTTCCTTGGCGTCGTGGGGCGCGTCGGTGAACAGCCGCTCCAGCCGCCGCGCGAGCGCCTCGGAGAGGCCGACCTCCAGGACCAGCCGCGTCTCCTGCTCTGCCATCCTCACCGCCTCCCTTCGTGTGGTGCTCCACCCACTCACCACGGGTACGCCCCCGACGCCTCCAGCATCGGCGCCGTACGATGTCGCGGCGCCGATGAGGAAATGGTCGAGGATCTCGACGCCCGGCATCCCGCCAGCATCCTGCAGGCGCCGGGTCAGGGTAACGACCCGCTGGACACGCCCTCCCGCATCACCAGCAGCCGCTCGATCAGCTCACTGGCCTGGGCTCGCGGCAGACGCTCCACCGGTGTCTCGTCGCACTGCTCGGCAAGCCACAGCCGTCCACGCTCACCGCGATGGCCGAGATCGGCGGCCAGTTCGAGCAGGAATGCCACCTGTGAGTCGGTGGCCACGTGCCCCGACGGGCGATGGCGCCGTGGCGTGGGATTCTGGGGGCCGTTGCGACTCGGCACCCCGGGCCGCTCCAGCGGGGAGCCTGGCCGACTCGGCAACGTGGGGCTGTGCGCTGCGCCGACAGAGGCCGGCAAGGGCTTGTGATCCGGGGCCGGGGCCCGCACCCGCTCGCCGGCCGTGACCCGTGCGACTGCAAGGTCCGCGAAGTGCACCTGCTTCCACGCCCGGATGTAGTCCAGCACCGCAAGGCTCAGCCGCCGGGCGTCGAACTCCGGCAGCAACAGGCTGAGGGCCACGTCGGTTTTGATCAGCTTGACCGCCCCTTGACCGATGACCTGGCCCGGGCCGTTGCGGATCTGCAGGATGTACGGGTTCTCGTACTTCGAGTCTTTGCGCAGGCTCAGGACGCGGGCCTGGCAGGTCCCCTCGCGGATCGAGCCCTTGTGGTCCACCCATTCCTGGAACGTCCCATGCAGGATGTCCCAGCAGACCACCTCCAGATCGTCCGCGTCGGCGTAGTGCAGCGCCCGGGTCGTCGCCTTGAAGTCCCGCCCGAACTGCAGCAGGATGAAGCGGACCTTGGACCGCTTCCGCTCGGGATCCAGCAGGTCCCCGACGTCCAGGACCTTGTCCTTGGTGACGTACCGGAAGATCTGCGGCCGTGGCTGCTGTTCCATCGCGTATCCCTCCCACATCGAATGTGCGTGCTCGCACGACGGCGGTCGGCTCACTTCACCCAATTGAGCAGGTCGCGGCGGTCCACCGCCCAATCCACGTCGTAGTTCTGAATCCCCGTAAACGGCTCCGGGAGCTCCGGCAGATCGGCGGCCAACCGCTCGTAGGTCATCGCGGCCCGGCCCTCCTGCAGCAGGGCGACCAGCGTGTCGCAGTGTGTCCGGCAGGTATCCCGGTAGGTTATGGCCGCGACGATCAGCGCACTTCGCACGCCCTCCGGGTCGTGATCGAGGATGTGGTCCACCACTTTCTCGGGGTCGGCCTGCAGGTACGCCTCGACGAACCGTCCGGCCGTCCCTCCGCGCCGCTCGTACTTCTCGGGCACAGGTCCAGGAATGTCATCGCCCCACCTCCACTTGATCGAGGTGGAGACGACAGGCCACGGGC
>JBBIOB010000093.1:0-5292 GCA_037443565.1 Armatimonadota bacterium
CACGTCCAGCCCGCAGCCTCGCTCGATCACCCGCTCCATGGCGCCACCTCCTTGAGACGTCGCGCCGGCGCCCGGAGGAGCATCCTCATCACGACTTTGCTCGGCGTGCTCGAAGGCAACAATGCGAGGTTCCGGAAGCTCCCACGTCAATTCTTTTGCGGACTCACGATACCAAAACGCTTCGACGTCATCGAGCGCGCGGCACATCGCGATGATAGCCGATTTTCATCGTGCATGGGTGGGCCGACGGCCCATGTCGATTTTTTTTGACGAAGGTCCAGAGTTCATCCACTTGGACCTGGGAGAGCTTGAGGTCGCGGATGAGGAGGCGACTGACATCCTCGCAGTGCCGCGCGGCGGCCGCCAGCCAGCCGCGGGCGGTGTCCAGTTTGACATGGAGCACCCGCGCGGTGCCTCGCAGGCCCAGCCCCTCTGCCAACAACTGGAGGGCCAACAAGAACCGCCGCTTCGGGGTGCGGAGGTTGAAGAACGCGGTGCCGACGCGACTGGAAAAGGCTTTGCCACAAGCGCGACATAGAAAGAGACGAGCCTTCCCCGTGCTACGGGTGCGATAGGTATAGGTACCATTGGAGACCACATTGCCCTGGCCCTTTTTGCCCACGAGGCGGCAGCGGCGATTGGGACAGGCGACGTCACGAAACTTGGGCTTGGGTCCACGGCGTGTCTTGGCGCGCTTGGCCATCGTCCTCCTCCTTCATGGAAGACGATAGCATGCCACCGTCTATTTTTATCAATACGTTAAAGGGTCACAACCTATCGGCGAGTATGTGCACAATTTGTGCACAGCCAAGGATTCCAGCTGCCCGACGGCTTCAAGAGACGGCAACGCTCTGGCGGCGGAAACCTGAGGCTCCTCGCGCGCCCTTGACCCTGACCCGGATCGGCGGGACACGACGGAGTTCACGGTTCTTCCGATCGACAAAGCGAACCTCCACTTTGGCGCCGATGGCAGCGGCTAGCCTGGCGAGCGTGGGCAGTGTGGGAACGTCCTTGGCCCCCTCAAGCCGGCTGAGCATCGGCCGCTTGATCTCGGCTCTTTCAGCCATCTCTTCCTGAGTGAGCCCCTTGATGGCGCGAAGAGCGATGATCGCCCGAGCAAGTTGGAACTCGGGCTCCAGCTCTTCGTAAGCTCTTCGGAACTCGGGGTCCCGGAGGAGATCTTGTTTCAGTTCCTTCCAAGGCCGACCGAGCCTAGCCATCTCACTGCCTCCCCAATCGTGCCAGGTAATCCTGCATCCGTTCCTCAGCCACGTTTATCTCCTTTGATGGCGTCTTCTGAGTCTTCTTGACGAAGCCATGCAGCATGACGAACTTCCGATCTGGCGCCGCAAAGTAGAGCAGACGCCGCTGGACCCCGGCCTGCTCCACGCGCACTTCCCAGAGCTTGCGTCGGAGGTGCGCGACCCCTGGGAGTCCCGTAGAATACGATCTCCCATGCACCAGTCTCCGATTCCATTGTCTCACAGAAGAGTAACTCAAAAGTTACACACGGTCAAGTCGGCCATTTGACGGGGCAGATCAGGAGAGGTGGGGAAGCGCACGCCCCACGGCAGTGCCGTGGGATTGCCGTAGAGCTCGCCGTTGATGAAATTGCCGATCCGCACGAAGACGTTGCCGATCGGATTGGTCCAGTCGAAGGCGTCGGCGAAGGTCCACACCGAGATGCCGTAGCGCCGCGCGGCCCAGACCAGGTAGAGCAGGCCGGCGGCGATGGCGCCGTGCGATGTGAGGCCGCCGCGTTCGTGCAAGCGCGACGCGAGGGGAGGATCCTCATGACAGACGTGCTGCACGAACGGCTGGCCATCTCGGAGGCCAGCCTGAGCGCGATCAACGCCCTGCTCGTCGATCCCAATAACCAAATTGCGCGCGCCGTTCTCGATGTGGTGGGCAAGTACGGAACTCCCGACGAGATCAACCAGAAGGCCTCTGCCGCCCGCCACCTGCCGTCGCTGCTGGAGCGGCTGGAGGCGATGGGATCCCCGAATCTCACTGATCTGCGGTGGCTGATGGAGCAGCGGGACCGCGGGGCGTTTGTCAGCGTGGATGACTACCGCCGTCGGGTGCTCGGCCCGCGCGCCGACGCGATGACCTTCGCCGACGACTTCGCCGTGACGTTGGAGATCAGTGCCCTGCAGTACTTCCCGTGGCTCATCACCGAGGCGCGGCAGGCAATCGCGAACGGCGAACTCATGCCCGGCCGCTTCATCCGCGTGCGCAAGATGAAAGAGTCCGAATCCGACGGCGGCGACCTGCCGGCCGTGGCCGCGGCGATGCAGATCATGGGCGCCAGCTACGTGGGGACTCTCGACACCAAGGGGACCGACAATTCCAACGTGCACCTGGGCGGCCCGGAGACGATCACGGGGTATTTCGGCGGCATCGGCCAGCCCAACGACCACGCGCTGATGTGGCTGGACGAATTCCTGTGCTACTTCACGACCTACGGCGTCACGCAGATGCTCAACATCAATCCGGGCACCGTGCTGCTGGGCTACCCTGCTCCACAAACTGGGCGTGGACATCGAGTTCAAGATCTCGGTGTTCATGGGGAACGACAACCCGTATTCGGTGCTGTGGACCCTGATCGGCGCGAAGCTGTTCTCGCGGCCCGACGGCACGAGCCCGCTCATCGGGTTCAACTTCAGCAACTCGGTGAACAACGAGACGATCGAGCTGTGCGCCGAGGCGCGCCGGGCGCTCGACTTCGAGACCGTCGTGCGCTTCGAGCACCACGTCACCGAGACCTCGAAGAGCATCGTGCGCCAGCCCTGCAACCGGCGGGATGAACTGATGGAGATCGCCGGCCGCGTGCCCAACATCTCTGCCAAGCACGAGGGGGGCGATCCCGAGGTCGAGCGGACGCGCGAGCATCCGTCGGATGTGTTCGACTACTTCCGCGAGAAGGACGAGATCGTGGCCAGCGGGCAGATGGCCCTGCTGGAGCGCAACTACATGGACAAGCATGCCGCGGTGAACGCCACCGCCCGTGCGCTCACCGAGCGCGGGCTGTCGTTCGTGGCGGCGCGGCACCTGCACCGGGGGAGCATGCGGGCGGCGAGCGAGGCGGCGTAGGTCCTGATCCAGCCCACGCCTACCACACCACCTCGATGTCCGGAGTCCTGTTGAACACCGCATCTCGGGACAGGAGCTTTGACCGCGTCGTCTTGGCCGTCGCGGCGATAATCCTGTCGGGCATGTCCGGAATGCTGGTGGCCGGGATGGCACGCAGCTGATCGACCACCTCAAGACCGAGCGGGATCACGCGGTAGTTCTCGGGGCCTTTGGCGAGGTCGGCCAGCAGGCGGCCGACGAGCGCTGCCGGAATGACGCCCCGCTCGCTCAGGTAGACCAGTTCCACCAGCACGATGCTCGGGATGGCGATGACCTCCCGGCCCTCGTCGGCCAGGGCGAAGATGCGTCTCGCCCGGGCCCCCAACCGCCCCTTGTGCCCCCTGGGCCGGTCCCGGGAGGTCTCCTGTAGATGCCAGATGAGCCCATGGCTGTCGGTAGTGTACATGACTCGGGGCTAACGACCGGCCAGCCTTCCCCACACCTGCGCGCGAACCGCGCGCAGGTCACGCGCGGATACGTCCGGCGTGCCTGCCCAGAGCCCACCGAGGCGCACGATACTGCGAGGGCCGGTTCCGACGAGGCGCAGGAAGTCCTCGTGGCCGATCAGGACCGCCTTGGGCCGGCCCCGAGAGGTAATGATGACGGGTTCGTGGCCGTAGGCGGCCTTGTTGACCGCTCGGGAGAGGTCGCGCTTCACCTCGACGATGCTCACCCTGTCCATCCGCGGCTCCTGGTGCTTCATCTTAATGACCATTATGATGATAATGCCCTTTATTGCCAGTGTAACCGTACTTCGGGCCCGCGTCAACCTCGGGGCGGAGCGTCACGCCATCCGTCGCGATCCGGCGCCTACGGCGGCGACACCTCGCTTGGCCGTCCGCCCCGCACCAGTTGCCTGAGCCAATCCACGAAGCGCACGCCGCCGACCGTTTCCGTGTAGAACTCCGGGAAGGTCAGAATGCCGTGCCGGCTGCCCGGCGCCGTGTAACTGAAGAAGTTCGGCGCCTGGGTCTTGATCTGCCGCACCGAGACCTGCATCCTCTGCGACCATTCCGCCGCCGTGGCCGGGCTGGGCGCGCGTTCCCCCTTCATCAGGGCGTAGAAGAAGATCTGGACGCTGTCCAGCACCGTGTTGTACTGGGCCAGCGCATTGCGGGGATAGGCCTTGGCAATCTCGGCATACACCTGCGGCACGCTCAGCGCCTCAGCTCGATCGCGCAGTCCAGCCATGGCGGGAATCCACCCGGGGAAGGCTCCGGCGACATTCCAGGCCGCAAATCCAACCCGGCCGAAGCCCTCGGTCATCACCCCGGCGCCGACATCGCCCACCTGCACCACCCGCGCGCGGGGGTAGCGGCGCATGACGTGCGGCGCCCACATGAGCGAGCCGTAGGCACCGGCGCTGCGGCCCATCACCGCCACCACCTCGGGGTTCGGCACCCGGGCGTAGGTCCACAGGAGGGCCGCCCGGGCGTTGGTGGCCCCGCGGTGATGCACCACGATTCCGGGCGCATAGGTCCGCAGCGCATCGCCCCAGTAGATATCCGCGCTGCAGTACGGGACCCAGACGAAGGTCCAGCCGCGGAACGGGTTGTCGAGGTTGCCGCGGGCGTAGACGCCCTGCCCGGCCGCCAGCTCTTCACCCTCCACGCGTGGCCGGTGGATCCCGCCGGCACACGTACCCGCATCCCAGCACGCGCCGCCGCCCTGGAAGAAGATCGCCAGCCGCTTCGCGCTGCCGGCGCTCACATAGAACTTGAAGGGGGAGCCGTCGCTGCACACTGCCCATGGGCCGGGGGTCACCTCTTCCCAGCCGGGGATCGCCTGGGCCGCCGCCGGAACCTGCACCCACACCATCGCGACCAGGCACGCAATCATCATCCCGATCATCCGCTTCATGCCCGCACCTCCATGCATTGAACCCGGTCGGGTCCGAGGCTCCCCACCGCAGGTTGGATACTACGCCGGCAACGCCACGCTCGCCTTCATGTGCCTCCGTGAGAGGTTGACCCCCTGGCTTGTTACGCTGACCGGCGGGGCAGTATAATGCCCCACAAGGGGGGCGCGCCGAATGGCGGAGACGCGGGCCTGGCGCGGGGTTGCGGCGGCAGAGCTTCCTGCCCCACGGTCGTGCTAGGCTGACGCAGGAGGGGTGTTAGGCTGGTCAGTGTAATCACGAGTTAGCCCGCTCATCGCCAT
>JBBIOB010000094.1:0-5071 GCA_037443565.1 Armatimonadota bacterium
GTGGCCGGCGTCGGCGATGGCCCGGACGATCTCCGGATGCTGTTCCGCACGCGCGCCGATGAGGAAGAACGTGGCGCGGGCGCCGAAGCCGTCGAGCGTCTCGAGCACCCGCGGGGTGCTGGCGGGGTCGGGCCCGTCGTCGAAGGTGAGCGCAACGGCGCGGCGCGTCGCGGGCCCGCGGTGGACTGTTCCGAGGCCGGACGAGGCAAGGAGATGCGCGGCCAACGTGTGCGCGATGCCGGCCACGGCTGCGGCCCCGATCAGCCCGCGCTTCATCTGGCTGCGGGCTCGCGGACCGCCAGGCCGGCCAGCGAGAGCGCGACGTCGGCGGCCCGCGCGGCGGCGTCGGGGCGCTTGAGCCGCCGCACCGCTGCGCGCATCGCGTCCAGGCGGGCAGGTTCGTCGAGCAGGCGCACGACCGTCCGGACCAGGTCGTCGACGTCCCGCGGCCGCACCCCGGCGCCTTCCTGTTCCAGGAAGCGCACGTTCTCTTCTTCCTGACCGGGAATCGGGTTGACCACCACCACGGGCAACTCCGCGGCGAGGGCCTCGGAGGTTGTCACCCCGCCCGCCTTCGACACCATCAGCGTACTGCACGCCATCAGCTCGTGGACGTGGTCAACGAAGCCGAAGACCCGCACTGGGTTGCGGGCACTTGATGCGCGGGCATCGAGCGTCCTGCGCAGCGTCTCGTCGCGCCCGCAGACAAAGAGCACCTGAATGTCCCGGGGAAGATCGGCGAGGGCCTGATAGATCCGCAGGGCGTCGCGCAGCAGATTGACGGCACCGACCATGACCAGGATGGCCGGCCGGGAGGGATCCACGCCGTGCTTCCGGCGGAGGGCCTCGCGGTCCGTCGGTTCGGCGAAGCGCCGGTCAATCGGAATCCCCGTGGCCGCGACGTGCCCGGCGGGAATGCCGCGCTGGATCAATCCGTCCCGGACGTACTCGCTCGATACGATGAACCGATCCACACAGGGATGCACCCACTGGCTGTGGATCGCGTGGTCGGTGATCACCGTCACGCACGGCACCGCTGTGCGGCCTTCCCTCTTGAGATCCGACATCGCGCCGGCCGGTACGCAGTAGGTGCACACGACCAGGCTGGGGCGCCGGGCGGTCAGGAAGGTCTCGAGCTTGGTCTTGCCCAGACGGTTCAGGGCGCGTTGCGTGGGCGAGTTGTACGGGATCGCACTGGTCGCCTGGTAGAACCACCGCCATGCCCACGGCGCCCGTCGGACGCTCGCTGTGTAGAAGAGCGTGGAGACGACGTTCGACGCGTGGCCGACGAACTGCTCGACGTAGTCGAACACCTCGATGCGGCTGTCTGGAACGCGTGCGGAAAGTTCGCGGGCGAGCACCTCGGCCACACGGTTGTGGCCGCCCCCGAAGTTGCACGAGAAGACCGCGATGTATGGGGTGTCAGGCGTGCGCTGGCTCACGCGATGGGATGCGCGCGATCCGCCGCCGCGGCTGTGTGCCCGTTGCTACCCGGGGCGTGGCTTCGGCGGACCACCGCGAGCGTGGCTTCAGGGACGAGCATGCGGATGCGACCGGGCAGCACCTCGAAGTCGTACACCGGCGACGGCGGCAGGAGGCTCCCGTCGGTGTGCGCGATCACCGGGTGCTGGAACATCACCTGCAGTCTCGCGCCCTGCATGCTCCTGACTTCGGGCTGGGTGGTCCATCCCGCCCGCGACGTCAGGCCCCTCAGGACGCGCAGGGCCCTCATCGGCTCGACCAGGTAGAGGTCGAGTTGCCCGTCTTCGAGGGAGCCGTCCGCCAGGCCCTTCGCCAGGTACGGACGCGCGTTGACCACGCTCACCATGACCGCCTTGCATACCAGGCGCCGGTGGCCGGCCCGCACCTCGACCTGTTCGGCCCGCATCCGGCGCGCCAGGGCGCGGAGCCCGGCCAGATAGTAGATCGCCCGTCCTCGCAGCCAGCGGCGCCGCTTCCATGTCCGCACGGCGTCGGCAACCTGCGCGTCGAGCCCGATGCCAAAGGAGTTCAGGAACACCCTCCCGTTGACCCGGCCGACGTCGATGCGCCGCGCCATCCCGGCGGCGAGGACCGTCACGGCCTGGTTGACGCGCCGGGGGATGCCCAGCGCCCGCACGAACTCGTTGCCGGTTCCGAAGGGCACGATGCCGATCGGGACGTCGAGGCCGGAGGTGATGAGCCCGTTGACGACGGCGTTGACGGTGCCGTCCCCGCCGACGGCGATGATCCGCGCGAAGCCTGTTGCCTCGGCCACCTGGCGGACGACCTGCTCATGCCCATCGGCGACACTCAGGGTAAAGGGGATGCCCTGCCTATCGAGCGCCCGGGCGACGCGGGAGATCGCCCGTCCGGCGCTCCCGCCCCCGGCCAGGCGGTTGACGATCAGGAGGCTGGATCCGAGTGTTTCGTCCACCGTTCACCGTCCAGGCGATGGGTCGGGCAGGACTAAGGCCATGCTGCACCGCTCCATGAATGGCTGCCTGACTATTATACGGCCTGCCTACAATAGTTGCGTGACATTCACGCCGAGAACGTGCGGTGGGACTCTGGATGGTCCGTCTGCGAGAACCCCGGGGCCGCCTCGGTGGGCTGGAAATTCTGCCTGGAGTGTGCGCGCTCCTCGGCGCGGTCGGGCATACGTGGCCTGCGCCCGCCGTTCTGTGAGGCATGGGACCTGACATCGGCGAGCCCATTCCAGCGTTCGAGGCGCCGGATCAGCATGGTCGTTTCCAGACGTTCGAGTCGATCCGGGGCCCGCGCGGCGCGGTCATCCTGTTCGTCCGGTCTGCGGGCTTGATGCTGTGAAAGCGCTGCGCCTCCGTGCGCAGGGACGTATCCTGCGCATGGAATCACCCCGCGGGAGCCACCCGCAGATGAGGAGGCGCAGCAGATGCAGTATATCGCGTTCGATGCGCACAAACGCTACACGCTCGCAGTGGTCGAGCGGCAGGATAGATGCGATAGGGTCGTCCGTGAGCAGCGTATCCCCCATGAGCGCGGGGCTCTGCGGCGGTTCCTGGAGGGCTGCGAGCCGGGCTCTCCGGTTGCCGTCGAAGCGCTGGGGAACTGGTACTGGATCGTGGACGAGATCGAAGCGGCGGGCTGTGAGCCGAAGCTGGTGCACGCGCGCAAGGCGAAGCTGATGCTGGGGATGCTCAACAAGACGGATCGGCTGGATGCGCGGGGCCTCAACCGACTGCAGCGTGCCGGCACCCTGCCGACGGTGTGGATTCCGCCCGGAGCGTTGCGGGATCACCGGGATCTGCCTCGAACCCGGATGGTGTTGGTACGCCACCCTGACCGGCTACACCGACCATCTGCGCGTGGAGATCGACGTTGCGTTGGGCACGCGCCAGCAACTCGCCGCGTTCCTGGAAGCAGGGCAGGGCTTGACCCTGACGGGGACATGCCGCCTGCAGGCCTGCGACGATCGCGTCTGCTGGCCTCCCGAGGCGGTCCCGATTGAATGGCGCTTTGACCTGATTCGTCCGGACCTGGTGAAGTCGCCGGAATCCCTGCAGCACAAGGCCAGAAGTTAGGTGTACCATGAAGCCGGGCCCGCCGAGCCCGGCTGATAGGAGGAGACCATTGGCGCAGACGACCTTTGCTGACATCCTCCGGGAACGCGAAGAGAGTGGAACTGCTCTGCCGGGCGCGTGCAGAACACCGTGAGGAGCGCTGCTCGCGTCTTGGAACCGAGCAGTGTCTCTAGCGGTCCTTTCGTCCCCCCTGGCGCCGTCCGGCCTTCCGTATCATCATCGACTGCATGTTCCGGTCAAAGGACCAGAATCTTGGTCGGCGGAACAATTGCCTCTACCGGTCAAACGAAACGGTACTTCTCGGGCTCGTAGTAGGGGTGGCTGGTCGCCTCGCCCTGGGCAGAGCCCCGGCGGCGATGATCCAGACGGGACCTGGGCCGGGAGCTTACCGAAGGGGCGACGGCTGAAAATCCTTGTGTGGTAGTGATTTGCTGGCGCGCCCCGGAGGGACTTGAAGCCCCGACCTATCGCTCCAGAGGCTGGCGCTCAGTGCACGTGCTGGGGGCTCGGCCGGCCCTGCCTCAGGGCGATCAGGATGCCGGCCGCCGATACTTCGATCGGCCGCGGGTCCTCGCCGGCGGGCCAGACGGCGGCCCGGTCGTGATCCCCTGCAATGGCCAGGAACGTGAGCCCGGGATGGTCGCGGCGCAGGGCGCACAGAATGTCCGCGTCGTCGAGTGGGGGGAGGGTGAGGATCACGGCTTCGGCTCGGCAGGACTCGATGGCCTTGGGAAGTCCGGCCAGCGTCCTCACCTCTCCCACGACCTCCATGTCGGGCTGCCTGTCGACCAGGTCCCGGAGGATCTGCCTCAGGATCCGCGCCATCGCGCCCAACACCACCCGCAACCTTGGCATCGCAGGGCCTCCCGTTTGGAGTAGTGCCAGGGTACCTTGTGGTGGTCCGACCGTCTACGGACACGGGTACCCAGTTGGCCGGAACCTCGTACCGGTACTCAGGTACTCTACGGCCGGCACGCCGAATCTGTATGCGTGCGCACTGCGCGAACTGGTCCCAGGCGGTATCGTGGTAGTGATCTCCATCGATCCCGGACGCCCTGTGAAATGTCGAAAGTCGCCTGGACGGCAGTGCTGGGTATCGGTCCTGGTGGGCGCATGGCTCGTTCGGGTATGGCCTGCGGTCCCGCCCGAGGCAGAGGACGGTACCGAGGCTGCCGTCTGGACGCAGATGCGTCAGGTCCTCGCCCGCGACGCGATCCGTCCGATCTATGCGCCGCGCTTCGTGACGGTCGGTGCGGCCCGCTACCGCGACGACGAACTGGTCCTGGGGATCAGCATCGGGGGACAGAGCAGGGCCTATGACATCTCGACCCTCAATGCACGGGAGATGGTCGTGGACCAGCTCGCCGGGACCAGGGATTCCGCAAGCGATAGCTGAACGGCTGATCAGGCCAAGATGCGCCCTGTCTGGGAGCGGGGCGCGTTTCGCTTTTGGAGAGGCTGGCCGGCAAGCAGCAGGGCCCACAAACGCCCGCGTGCTAGGATGCAGTTGGACGACCGACCCCAGCACG
>JBBIOB010000095.1:0-4536 GCA_037443565.1 Armatimonadota bacterium
GCGGCCTGCGCACATCGGTTTGCTGGCAGGCCTGGGAGTGACCCAGATCGATGTGGCGGCCCCACCGCGGGTCGCGGTGATCTCGACCGGGGACGAGGTGGTCCCCCCGGAGCAGCGCCCTGAGGCCGGCTGCATCCGGGACATCAATGGCCCGGCGCTGTGCGCCGCGGTCCGGTCCGAAGGCGGGGAGCCGTTCTTCTGCGGGATCGTGGTGGACGAGTTCGAGCCCCTGCTGAATGCGCTGCGGGCCGCGCAGGCCGGCGCAGACGTCATCCTGGTTTCGGGCGGCAGTTCGATCGGCCTGCGGGATGAGGTGAGCCGGGCAATCCGGGCCCTGGGCCCGCCAGGTGTCCTGGTGCACGGCGTCGCCATGAGGCCCGGCAAGCCAACCGTGCTCGGCCTGTGCGGGAGTATACCGGTGATCGGACTCCCTGGCCATCCCACCACGGTGCTGGTGGTCTTCCATGTCTTCGTGCGCGACATCATCGCCCGCCTGCTGGGTCAGCACTTGGAGTTCCCCCTGACGGCTCGTGCCCGCCTGACGCGGCGCGTCGCATCAGCGGCGGGGCGCAGAGACTACCTCCGCGTGCGGCTCGAGTCCCGCGACGGGACACTGTGGGCTGTGCCTGTCCTTGGCAAGTCAGGGCTGATCTCCACGATGGTCGACGCCGACGGGCTTGCGGTCATTCCGGAGGCGGTCGAAGGGATAGAGACCGGGCAGGAGGTGGCCGTGGAGATCTTCAAACGGTGAGCCGATCCACCCGCCGACGGGTCTACCTGACAGACCTGCCCCTGGAGGAGGCACGCGCACGCTGGATCGATGCGCTGCGCAAGCGCGGCCTGCTGGAGCCGCTGCCTGGGGAGCCGGTTTCAGTCATTGAGGCCTGCGGCCGCATCACCGCACAGGTCGTCGCGGCGGCGCGGTCGGTCCCTCACTACCACGCGGCCGCCATGGACGGGGTTGCGGTGCGGGCATCGGACACGTTTGGCGCCTCGGAGACCGCCCCGATCCGGCTCACGCGTGACCGCTATGTGCCCGTCGACACGGGCGAGCCGTTGCCAGACGGCACCGACGCCGTCATCATGATCGAGGACATCCACGAAGTCGACGGCGCCATCGAGATCATCGCGCCGGCCGTCCCCTGGCAGCACGTCCGGCCTGCCGGCGAGGACGTCGTTGCGACCGAATTGCTCCTCCCCAGCAATCACTGCATCCGGCCGGTGGACCTCGGCGCGCTGGTGGCCGCCGGCGTGCAGCAGGTTCAGGTCCGGCGCCGCCCCAGGGTCCTCCTGGTCCCCACCGGCGACGAAGTGGTAGACCCGTCTCGGGACCTCTGCCCGGGCCAGGTTCCGGAGTTCAACTCAGCCATGCTCGCCGCGGAGGTGACCGGCTGGGGAGGCATGCCGCTGCGCCATCCCATCATGCCCGACGATGCGGATCGGCTTACAGAGGCGCTCACGAGCGCGCCCGAGCATGGCCTCCTGGTCGTCAACGCCGGTGTCTCGGCCGGAGAGCGGGATCACACCGTTGAGGTCTTCGGCCGGCTAGGCCAAGTGGTCGTGCACGGGGTCGCCATCCGGCCCGGCAAGCCTGTCATCCTGGGGATCGTGCGGGGCAGACCGGCCATTGGCCTCCCCGGGTATCCGGTCTCCGCCATGCTCACCTTCGACCTGTTCGCCAGACCCGTGGTCTACGCGCTGCTGGGCTTGGCGCCGCCGGAGCGGGAGCGCCTGCGCGGGACGCTCGCGCGCAAGGTCCACTCCACGCTCGGGGTCGACGAGTTCCTGCGGGTCACCGCCGGCCGGGTGGGCGAGCGGCTCGTGATCGCCCCGCTCGCCCGGGGGGCGGGCGTTGTGACCTCGCTGGTCCGCGCCGATGGCTGGCTGGTCATTCCGCGCACCAGCGAAGGAATCGAGGCAGGGGCCGAGGTGGAGATCGAGCTCCGCCGTCCCCGAACCACCGTCGAGTCTACCGTCGTCGTCGTGGGCAGCCATGACGTCGCCCTCGATGTCCTGGGCGACTTCCTCCGGCGTGCCGATCCATCAGCCGCCCTGGCGTCGGCGCATGTGGGCAGTCTCGGAGGACTCCTGGCGCTGCGCCGCGGCGAAGCGCATCTGGCGGGAGTGCACCTGCTCGATGAGGCCACGGGGGAGTACAACGTACCCTACGTGCGCCAGCATCTCTCCGACCGCGCGGTGATGCTCGTCACCCTGGCGCACCGGGAGCAGGGGCTGCTGGTCGCGCCCGGCAATCCCCTGGGGATCAGGGGCATCGCCGACCTGACCAGGGCCGATGTGCGGTTCATCAACCGCCAGCGCGGCGCAGGGACCCGGCTGCTGCTGGACTATGAACTGCGGCGCGCCGGCCTGGCGGCCCAGCGGATCCGTGGCTACGATCGAGAGGTCTACACGCACATGGCCACCGCGGTGGCGGTGGCAAGCGGCGCGGCCGACGCCGGACTGGGCATCCTGGCCGCGTCTCGGGCGATGGGCCTGGACTTCATCCCGATCGCACGCGAGCGGTACGATCTCGCGGTGCCGCTCGAGCACCTGGGCTCCCCGTTGATCGAACGCGTGCTGGCCATTCTTGACAGCCCGGCATTCAAGGACGCCGTGGCCGGACTCGGCGGCTACGACCTGTCAGAGACCGGGAAGCGGATCCCTGTGGACATGTGGAGCGGAGCACGAACACCCGAGGGGCATCGGGCACGGTCCTGACCTACCCCTCGGCCTCGACCAGACCCTTGCGGATCGCGTACCGGACCAGGGCGGCCGGCCGGTGCAGGTCGAGCTTCTCCATGATGTTGCTGCGGTGGGCCTGGACGGTCTTGACGCTGATGTGGAGGAGCTTGCCGATCTCTGGGTTGGTGTAGCCCTCGGCGATGAGCTTCAGCACCTCACGCTCCCGGTCGGTCAGCTCGCGGTAGGTCGTCTCTTCTTCGCCTTCGCCGACCCGCCGAAGGTAGTCGGTCACCAGCCCCTTGGCGATCGACGGGGTCAGGTAGGTCTCCTGGCGCATCGCGGCCTCGATCGCCGCCAGCATCTCCGACGGATGGGACTTCTTGAGGACATAACCGGCCGCGCCGGCGCGGAGCATCTGGAACAGGTACTCCTCGCTCTCGTGAATGGTCAGCGCCACCACCTGGACGCCGGGCATCTCCTGCCGGATGTGGCGCGTGGCCTCGACGCCGGTCATCCGCGGCATCCCGATGTCCATCAGCACCAGGTCGGGGCGCAGTTCCCTGGCCCTGGTGATGGCGTCCAGCCCGTCCTCGGCCTCGCCGATCACGGTGATCTGCGGTAGCGCCTGCAAGAGGGACTTGATTCCCTCGCGGACCAAGGCGTGGTCGTCCACCACGAGGATCCGGATCTCCGCCATCTCAGCCGCCTCCCTCTACGGGCACCGTGAGCGTTATGCGGGTGCCCCCGCCGGGCCGGGAGTCGATCCGCAGGGTGCCGCCGATCAGGCCGGCCCGCTCCTGCATCCCCAGAAGGCCGGCCCGGCGTCCCAGCGCCTGAGTAAGGTCGAACCCCACACCGTCGTCTTCGACGACGAGCGTGAGCGTCCCGCCCGCAAAGCGCATCGTCACCACCGCCGACGACGCGTGGGCGTGGCGCGCGATGTTCGTGATGGCCTCCTGGGCCACCCGGAACGCGGTGGACTCGACCGCTGGGGGCAGCCGCCGGTGCCCGAATCCCGAGGCCCCAAAGGTGAGCCTGACGCCCGCGGCCTCCAGCAGATTGCGGGCGTGCACCCGGACACCGGAGACCAGCCCCAGGTCGTCGAGCGCCGTCGGCCGGAGGTCGTGGATGATCTTGCCCACCTCGGCCAGGGTCGTCTCAGCTGCACCGTACATGCGCGTGAGCGTCTCACGGAGCACGACGGGGTCCCGGACCTCTTCCGCCGAGGTGATGTTGATCATCAATCCGGTGAGCGACTGGCTCACCTCGTCGTGCAGCTCGCGGGCGATGCGCCGGCGCTCGTCCTCGTGGGCGCTGATCAACTTGCTCAGGAGCTCGCCGCGCGCGGCCTCCTTGGTCCGGACCTCCTCGAAGAGCCGCACGTTCTCGATGGCCGTGGCCAGTTGATCGGAAATCGCGGTCAGCAGCGTGATGTCGGCGTCGACGAACGGCCAGGCGGCCCGGCGCCCGAGCACGAGCAGCCCGAGGCGCCGCTCTTTGATCAGCAGCGGCACGGCCAGCACGGCTTCGAGGTGGTCCGGCCGGTCAACCGTCTGATCGGGGGACGTGCTCTGGATGGGGCGGCGTTGCAGCACCGCCGCGCCGACGTTGCCGTCACCGGGCTCGATGACCTTGGGCAGGACTGCGGCGCCGGACTGGTGCGCCAGGCGGAGTCGCCGGCCCTCCTCGCACAGGTAGATGGCTGCCACGTCGGCGCGCACGACGGCCGCCAGGCCCCCCGCCATCTCCTGCATGGCGACCGAGAGGTCCGAGGCCTCGGTCAGGGCCCGGCCGAAGATCCCCAGGCTCTTCAGCCGGTGCGTGAGATCGCCGATCTGCGTGCTGAGCACGCTC
>JBBIOB010000096.1:0-4486 GCA_037443565.1 Armatimonadota bacterium
GATTCGAAACGACTGGTGCCGGGAGGGGGATTTGAACCCCCACGGGAAACCCCACACGCCCCTCAAGCGTGCGCGTCTGCCAAATTCCGCCATCCCGGCATGACACGCTCTTGGTGGACCCGACCGAGGCCGTCGGGAGAAGCGCACCTCATTATAGGAACGCGCTGTCCGGGGTGTCAAACAGCGCGCACTTCCGCTGACAGCCTATCGTGGCTCCCAGACCGTGTACCGGAACTCCACGTAGAGCTGACGTGTGGCGCGGTTCGTGATCCGGAAGGTCGTCTGCGTCGTCCCGCTCCCCTGCCCCGTCGGCCGCATGAGCATCGGATAGCACACCTCCGGTTGAGGACACTGCTGAAACGCCACCAGGGCAGGCACCGGCGTGGGCCGGACCACGGTCCAGGCGAACGTCATCTGCCGCGGAGGTTTGGTCAGGTTCTGGGGGACGGAAAACCCGAACGCCCTGGTCTCACCAGGCTCGACGGTCACCCCATAGACTCCCGTGTGGACTGCCTTCCACTGAGGCGATGGCTGAGGCGTCGGCGAGACCGCGGCAAGCATCAAGGACAACAAGCCGGCAGTCATCCACATCGGCCTTCACCAGGGGCCTCGAGGCCTGCGCCCTGTGCCCACTTCCGACGGCGAACCCCGGCGGGAATCCCCAGCCGGGGTTCGCGGCTTCGGCATATGCGCCGCCGGGGTGCGCTTTTCCGCGCTCAGCGGGCGATCTGGAGGAACACCAGCGCGCCGCCGGTGAGCACGAACATGATCGCCACGCCGGCGGTGACGCGGGTCATCAGCGTCTCGCGCGGCCGCGGGCCGTGGAACATCCGCGCGCTGCCGCCGATGGCGCCCAGGCCCTCGCCCTTGGGGCCCTGGAGCAAGATAATCCCGATGAGCGAGAGCGAGATCACGATATGCAGGATGAGGATCGTGTCTTGCATGACAGCCCCTCCAGACAGCAAACCCGGAGCCCGGAGCTCCGGAACCTCGCTTATCCTATCACCGCCGCGCTGCTGGCACAACTCACCGAACCCGGATCGGCGAAGGAAGGCTGCGGGTCGCTTTCCCGCTTGACAGGCAATCCGCCGCCATGATAGTATACCGTACAGGGTATGGTTATATCGCACTCGGGACAAGCCCGACACCCCGCGCAAGGAGATGACACGAAATGGGATTGATGACTCCCAAGCAGACCGACGAGGTCCGGCGGCGGCTGCAAACCGAACTGGCGGGCGAGGTGACTGTCCGGCTCTTTGTGAACGCGATCGGCGGGCTGACCGTGGCGGGTCAGGCCTGCGAGACGTGCGAGCCCACACAGCGGCTGCTCGAGGAGGTCGCCGCGCTCGATCCGCGCGTGCGGCTGCAGGTCCACAGCACCGCCGGCGATCCGGCCACGGCCGAGGCGCTGGGGATCGAGCGCCTGCCGGCGGTCCTGATCGGCCGCAACGGCGAAAGCAACCTCCGGTACTACGGCATTCCCTCGGGGTTTGAGTTCGCGGCGTTCCTCGACGACCTGGTCGCGGTCTCGCGCGGTGACAGCGGACTGGCGCCCGAGACACGCGCCGCGCTCGCCGGGCTCGGCCACGACATCCACCTCAAGGTCTTCGTGACCCCCACCTGCCCCTACTGCCCCCGCGCGTCACGCATGGCGCACGCCTTCGCGCAGGAGTCACCGCGCGTGCGCGCCGACGTCATCGAGGCGGTGGAGTTCCCAGAACTCGCAGCCCGGTACGGCGTCTACGGCGTGCCCAAGGTGGTGGTCAACGAGACCCGAGGGTTCGAGGGCGCCCGGCCTGAAGCCACCTTCCTGGCCGAGATCCTGGCCGCAGCGCAGCCGGAGGATTCGTGGTGACGCCGACCCTGCAGCTCAAGGACCCTGAGGTCGGGCAGATCGTCCGCCGGCTCCGGCGGGTGGAAGGACAGGTTCAGGGCCTCCAGCGGATGCTGGCCGAGGGCCGCGACTGCGCCGACGTGGCCCAGCAGGTCGCTGCCGCCCGCGCCGCGCTCGATCGGGTGGCGATCGACCTGATCGCCGCGGGCATGGAGAAGTGTGTGCGCATGGACGTGGACGGGAAACCCCAGGGGCAGGCGGGGATGGACCGGCTCCGCCGGGTCTTCCTCATGCTGCGATAGCGGGCGGACGCCGGAAGGGGCATGTGTTGGGGATCAGTCACGGGGAGCCATCATACAATGCCGATCTACGAATTCGCCTGTCAGGCCTGCGGCGAGCCATTTGAGGAGCTCGTTTGGAGCGCCAGTGAAGTCGATGAGGTCGTCTGCCCCCACTGCGGCAGCGCGCACGTCAGGCGCAAGATCTCTGCGTTTGCGGCGCTTGGGGGCGGCCGCTCATCATCGGGCGGCGACTCGTGCGCGCCGGGTGGCGGCTGAGGGTTTCGCTTCTGAGGCCGGCCGTGCGCCGGTGACCGGACGATCCGATCGCGCTACGGCGACGCCGCCGCGACCTGCCGGACGATGCCGGTGAACCCGTCGGCGTCGAGACTGGCGCCTCCGACCAGCGCGCCGTCGATCTCCGGCTGCTCGGCGAACTCGGAGATTGTCTCCGCGGTGACGCTCCCGCCGTAAAGGATCCGGATCGCATCCGCCGCGTCGCCGAACCACTCCCGCAGCCATCCCCGGATCAGACCAGACACCCGGCTGGCCTCTTCGCCGGTCGCCGGATGGCCGGTGCCGATCGCCCACACCGGCTCATAGGCGACGACGAGCTGTGGCGCGTGGTCGGGCGTGACGTCCAGCGTGCCAATCCGCACTTGGGCCTGGATGACGCGCTCGGTGCGGCCGGCCTCGCGCTCGTCCAGCGACTCGCCCACACAGAGGATCGGGATCAGCTCGCCGGCTAACGCGGCGGCCGCCTTGCGGCGCACGGTCTCGTCGTCCTCGCCCAGCAACCGCCGGCGTTCCGAGTGCCCGACGATGACATAGGTGCACCCCAGGTCCCAGAGCATCGGCGGTGAGATCTCGCCGGTAAACGCCCCGCTGGCCTCCCAGTGGACGTCCTGCGCGCCGAGCTCGATCGCCGATCCCGCCAGCGCCCGGCCCACTTCGGCCAGGGCCGTGAACGGCGGGCACACCACGACATCAGCCCCGCCGACCCCATCCAGCCGGACCCGAAGATCTGCGGCCAGGTCGCGAGCCTCGCGGACCGTCTTGTGCATCTTCCAGTTGCCGGCGATCAGGCGTACGCGCATGAGTCCTCCGTCTCTCGTTCGTCCCGAGCGTGTCCCGCTCAAGCGTCCTGCAGTACCGCGATGCCCGGCAGCTCGCGCCCCTCCATGAACTCGAGCGACGCGCCGCCGCCGGTCGAGATGTGCGTCATGCGGTCTGCCAATCCAAACTCTTCGACGGCCGCGGCCGTATCTCCGCCGCCCACGACGGTGATCGCCGCGGACGCCGCCATCGCCTCGGCAACGGCCCGGGTGCCCCCGGCGAACGCGGGCACCTCGAAGATTCCCATGGGACCGTTCCAGAGCACGGTGCCCGCCCCTCGGATCACGTCGGTGAACACCTCGGCGGTGCGCGGACCGATGTCCACGCCGACTTCGCCGGGCTGGATGGCACCGGCCTCCACCACCCGCGAGGGCGCGCTGCCGTCCACAACCGTGGTTACCACGACATCCACCGGCAGTTCGAAGCGCACCCCCCGGCGCGACGCGTCGGCCAGGAGTTCACCGGCCATCGGCAGGCGCTCGGCATCGAGGATCGAGCCGCCGATCTCGCGGCCCTTCACCTTGAGGAACGTGTAGGCCATGCCTCCGCCGACCAGCAGTGCGTCGGCCTTCGTCAGCAGGTGCCGGATGACGGCGATCTTGTCCGAGACCTTCTTGCCGCCGAGGATGGCGACGAACGGCCGCGCCGGCGCCTCGAGCGCGCGGCCGAGATGCGCCAGCTCCTTCTCCATCAGGAACCCGGCCACCGCGGGCAGGTGCGCGGCGACCCCGGCGGTCGAGGCGTGCGCGCGGTGCGCGGTGCCGAACGCGTCGTTCACGTACAGGTCGGCCAGCGCCGCGAGCCGCACCGCAAACGCCGGATCGTTAGCCTCCTCCTCGGCATGGAAGCGCAGGTTTTCGAGCAGCACCACGTCGCCCGGCCGCATGGCCGCGACGGCGGCCTCGACCTCGGGACCGACGCAGTCCGGCAGGAGCGGCACCGGCGCGGCCAGCAGCTCGCCCAGCCGCGCCGCGACCGGCGCCAGCGTGAAGGCCGGATCGACCTTGCCCTTCGGGCGACCCAGGTGAGAGCACAACACCACCCGGGCGCCGCCCTCGATGAGATGGTGGACGGTCGGGAGCGACTCCCGAATCCGCCGGTCGTCTGTGATCTTGCGGCCGTCCATGGGGACGTTGAAGTCTACCCGCACGAGCACGCGCTTCCCCGCGACGTCGACGTCGCGGACCGTCTTCTTCATTGCCATCGTCGCTGCGCTCCTCCGGACGTTCACACGGGGGGCTGCGGGCGCACGCCCGCG
>JBBIOB010000097.1:0-4203 GCA_037443565.1 Armatimonadota bacterium
CCGCATCTGCGCCTCGCTCAGCCAATACAGATCGCTCATCCCGGTTCCCCTCCTCGCAGCCAAGGGAACCGCTCTGAATCACACCACCCCGCGTCGCTCAAAGAACCTTATGGGTCCGAACCCTAGAATCTGTACCCGATGGACGTAGGTGCGGCGCGGTGATTCACACGAACACCCGCAGGCCGTGACTCACGAGGGGGATTCCCCGCCGCGGGACTGATGTGGTTCACGCTGGTGAGCATCGGAGGCTCACCATGGCGCGTGCCATTCCCCTGCGTTCCGACTTCACCGACGTTGAGCTTCGGCGCCTTGCGCGACGCAGCAGGAACGCCGGCCAGGCCCGTCGTCTGCTGGCCCTGGCAGCGATCTACGACGGCGGCACGCGCTCGGAGGCGGCGCGGCTTGACAACGTGACCCTGCAGATCGGGCGGGACTGGGTGCTGCGCTTCAACGCCGAGGGGCCGGCAGGGCTGCTCGATCGCACGGCGCCTGGCGCCAGGCCAAGGCTGAGCGCGGAGCACCGCCGGGCCTTGGCGGCACGGATCGACGAGAGGCCGAACCCTGCGATCCACGGCGTGGTGCACTGGCGGCTCAGCGATCTCGGCCAATGGCTGTGGGAGGCGTTCCGCGTCTCGGTGTCGATGCAGCGCTGAGCCGGACCCCGCGCGCCATGGGCTACCGCAAGCTCTCGGCCCGGCCGAAGCATCACGCCCAGGCCGAAGGCGCCGTCGAGGCGTTCAAAAAACTTCCCTGCCACGCTGGCAGGCATTGCGCGCGAGCGGGGCCTCGGCCTCGACGCGGTAGAGATCTGGTTCGCCGACGGTCGGACGCAGCGCGTCCGACAGGTCGGCCAGAAGAACGGCATCACCCGCCGATGGGCACGGCGCGGGACCAGACCCTCGGCGTCGCAGGACCAGCGCCATGCCTCGACCTACCTCTTCGGTGCCGCCTGCCCCAAGGACGGCAAGGGGGCAGCCCTGGTCCTGCCGGTCTGCAACACCGCGGCGATGAACCTGCAGCCCGTCGAGATCAGCACCATGGTCAGTCCCGGCAAGCATGCCCTGCTGCTGCTCGACCAGGCCGGCTGGCATCTCTCTGGCGACTTCGCCGTGCCCGAGCCGGAGGCAACGCCCGAAGGGCGGTACAACTGGCTCTCCAACAGGGGGGCTGCGATCACCACGACATCGTCGCGCACTGCTGCCACCACTGGAACCACCTCGTCGATCAGCCCTGGCGCATCATGTCCATCGTCCTCTGCGACCGGCCTCATCGGCCCCGTTCCTCAGGGGTCGGCATCATCATGACGAAGGCGGAGATCGCGGCGGTCGCAACGGGCACAAGCATGGCGCTGCGCAGCGCCTCGAGCCTGGCTTCAACCCCGCCATCTCCGCCAAGACTGAGGACGGCAAGTGCACCGACCGCCGAGAGTCCGAGCCCGGCCCCAAACTGGAAGGAGGTGTTGACGAGACTGCTCGCAAGACCCTGTTCATTCTCGACGACGCCATTGGTGGCGACGATGGTCAGCGGGCCGTAGGCAAGCGCAAACCCCACGCCAAGGACCAGCATGGTCGGGAACATGGCTGCATAGGTCCAGTCCAGGCCGAGGCGCAGGAACAGCGCGTAGGCGATTGCGGCGAGGATCAACCCGACGACGATGACCCTGACATTCCCGAAGCGGTTCACCAGGATGGGTGTCAGCGTCGGTGCGAGGATCGCGTCGATACTCACAACGATGATGGCGAGACCTGTTTGGAGTGGGGTCCATCCCAATAGCTCCTGCAGATAGAGCGTGACCACGAACTGGAACCCGAAGAACGATCCGCCGAAGAGCAACATCGACAGATTGGCGCGAACCAGTGAACCGGATCTGAAGATACCCAGGCGGATCAGGGGCTCGCTCCTCCTGCGCTCGATGAGCACGAAGATGACCCACAGGACGGCGCTCACAGCACAGGCGACGAGCGCGGCTTGAAACTCCTCCGGGTGCTCAAGGCGTGCGATGCCGGTGGCGGCAGCGAGCATAGCTGCTGTCAGCACCAGCGCGCCGAGAAGGTCAAACGTGCGACGTGACTCCGGCTGATGGGCATCAGCAATGAGGTTCAGGGCAGACAGGAGGATCACGGTCGCCATGATCGCAGGGGCAAAGAAGACCCAGCGCCAACTGATGGCCGTCAACAAACCGCCGACCACCAGACCCAAGGAGTATCCGGCCGAGGCAGCGCCCGCATAGATGAGAACGGCCTTGTTGCGCCGCGGTCCCTCGGGAAAGTTGGTGGTAATGAGCGAGAGGCCGGCCGGCGTCATGAACGCAGCCGACAGTCCGGCGATGAAACGGGCAGCCAGCAGCATCCAGCCTTCTGCCGCGCCCCCCCCGAGGCCCGACAAGGCGGCGAAGACGCCGAGGGCAACCAGAAAGACACGGCGTCTTCCGTAGAGGTCGCAGATGCGACCACCGAGCAGCATGAAGCCGGCGTAGCCGATCACGTAGGAGCTGACCACCGCGCTGAGCGTCGTGGTGGAGAGGCCGAGATCAGCGCGAATGTGCGGAAGCGCCACGTTGAGCATGGCGATGTCGAGACCTTCCAGGAAGATCGCGCCACACAGGACAAGAAGCGCCCCCTTCTCGCGGAGACTCATGCGTTCAGGCTCATATGATGACTTTTTCGAAACGGTCGATGTCATGCGGGTGTGCCCTCATTCAGCGTCATGGTCGATGAGGGAACCTTTTATTGCCAGGTTCCCTCTTGTAACCCGCGGAGCGATACGGCAGGGTGCGCCCCCATGAAAGAAGGCACTGTGGAATTACCGGGTAACTGCCGGCTCACCTCGAACTACGACGTGCTGCAGTGGGACGTGCGGGAAGGCTGCGAAGTACGGCAAATCCTCGACAGGATTGCTGACAAGTGGTCGCTGCTGGTTATCGCGTTGCTCGACAAGCGCACGATGCGCTTTGCCGAGCTGCTGCGAAGCATCGAGGGCGTCAGCAAGCGCATGCTGACGACCACACTGCGTCAGCTCGAACGCGACGGGATCGTGGAGCGAACCGTCTATCCGACCGTGCCGCCGAAGGTGGAATACAACCTCACACCCCTCGGAAATTCCCTGCACGAAGCGGTCCAGGCGCTGGTCATTTGGACGGAGACCAATCAGGCGAAGATCGCGGAAGCCCGCCACCGATACGAGACGAGGCAGGGGGAAGGCATGTAGCTCCCTCCTCGCATCGTGCATGAGGAGCCGAAGCCGTATTCGGCTCCGACGTTGGAGGCTTCATACCGCCTGCGGTTTGTGAGGCACCAGGTTGAGGGCTCCGCGGCGGGGCTGCAGGCTGGAATTGGTCGGCCCCGATGGCGACTGGTCGCCGGAAGCTGTAGCGTTCGATGAGCCTGGTCGCGGTGTAGCTCGTGCTGAATTCGCGCAGCGTCCCATGCAGATCCTCGACGGTGTCGAAGCTGCGCGTCCAGAGGATGTTCTCCTTCAGGGGCTTATGACGCGTTCGTCGCCGCCGCTCCTCCCCGGCGCGCGGACGAAGGCGGACGAGCTTGCGATGCCGGGGAAGCGCAGTTCCTTCCGCAGGTCGTCGGCGATGTCCTGGCTGTCGTGGTTGCAGCGCCGTGCGGGACGGCGAGGGATGTCCTCGGCGAAGGGGCCAGCGTGGCAGCGCACGCCCGGGCGCAGCGGCTCGGGGGTCTCGAAACGGCCGGCACGCAGCACGGCGTCAATGCCGACGCATTCGGCGGAGTGGCGATCGACGGCGATGAAGACAGCGCCCTGCCCTGTCCGGCAAGGAGCGCAGGCCGGCGCCCCGGCTCGCCTCGGCCGCGGCGGGGATCATGGCGCCATCATCGGCCCGCGGCCTCCGGGCGGGCCAGGCCGCGGCGACGCGAGCGCGGCAGGGCACGCCACCGGCAGCCTTCGCGCGGCCGACGGACAATGCCGCTGATCGCCCGCCGGCCGTCCACGCGCCGCGGTCCGGTGCGGACCATCCGCAGGTCCGACTCGATCGCTGCCACCGCACACTCGATCGCTGCTACTGCACTTGGTTAGCCAGAACAAGCGCGACACGGTCCATCCCCCGCCGTTTGGCCGGGTGGATCACCGCGCCCCCCCTAGGGTTCGGACCCATAAGGTTCTTTGAGCGACGCGGGGTGGTGTGATTCAGAGCGGTTCCCTTGGCTGCGAGGAGGGGAACCGGGATGAGCGATC
>JBBIOB010000098.1:0-3996 GCA_037443565.1 Armatimonadota bacterium
GCCCGCGCGGCTGAGCTCGAGATACACGCGCACGACTTCATCGGCAAATCGCAGATCGTTGATGGCGGCATCCACCTCCACATACCGGACGCGGTCGGCGCGCAGGGCGTCCCTGAGCGCCTGGCGGAACGCTTCCCCGGCTTCGGGATCCCACATGACAGCGCCCTCGCGGCCGATGTGCGACCACCCGCGGCGCGGGTACAGAAACGCGGCAGGGCCCTGCGCCTCGTTGAGGCGCTCTGCCAAGAGCCTTGCAACCCGGGCCCGTTCCGCGGCCTGCGCGACCACGTTCGTGTTGTAAGGGTTGTGATGGTGGGTGGCCCGGTCGCGCAGGGGCGGCGGTACGCTCTCCGGCGGTCCGAAGATGAAGTAGTCGAGCCCGCCGGGCGCGGCGACCAGGGGCAGCGCCCTGCGGCCGGCGGCGGTCAGCCGGCGGATCCCCACCGGAGCGTAGATGTCGTCCGGATACAGCTCGCCCAGCAATTCGTGGGTGGTCAGATCGATCACACCGGCAAATGCCCCGGCGTCAATCAGGCGCTCCATCGCCGAGCCGCCGGCGCCGGAGGCGTGGAACGGTACCACTTCGAATCCCTGCGCCGCGAGCGCCTCCATGATGCGGACCGCGGCCGCGTGTGTGTTCCCCAGCGCCGTGAGCGCCACGGCCGGGCGGCTGTCTTCGGACGTGGTCGTCTCCTGATCGCCGACCGTGTCGATCATCCCGCCCAGCATGCCGGCGGCCCGCGCCAGCACTCCCCGCGTGATCCGGTTCGGCCCTCCGAGCAGATCGGCCAGGCTGAAGACCACGGCGATGTCGCTGGCGCCAATGTACGGCCGGATGTTGCCCGAGGCCACCGTGGACACCATGACCTTGGGGACGCCGAGCGGCAGCGACCTGAGGGCGGTGCACGCGACAGCAGTCCCCTGGTTGCCGCCGAGCCCGATGGCGCCCGCCAACCCGCCGACCGCCGCCGCGCCCTGCAGGACGGCGGCCGCTCCGAAGCCCATCGCGGCCATCCCTTCGTCGCGCCGGGAGACGCGCAGGGCCTCCAGCGTCGTGCCCGCCGCCGCCGCGACGTCTGCGGCAGGCACGTCACCCTGTGCCAGCGCGCACTGGGGCGCATCGCCCACCCCAACGTCGATCAACCGCGCGGTCAGCCCCTGGCGGAGCAGGCACTCCCTGAGGAAGGCCGCCTCACGGCCCTTGGTATCGAGTGTGGCGATGACCGCGACGGTTCTGGACTCGGCCACGTGGCACCCGCGAGGGTCAGCTCACAGATCCTGTCCGCGCCACTGCTTCGTCAGGATCGCGGTCCGCGCCGCGTCCTCGAGGTACTGGGTGATGTAGAACGCCTGGTAGAGGTCGGCGCCCACGGTGAGGCTGCCGTGCTCGGCAAGGATCGCGGCGTAGACGACGGGATCGGCAAACGCCTCGTCCACCAGTCTGACCAGCTCCGCCGACCCCGACGGCGCCGGAGGGACCAGGACCAGGCCCTTGCCCAGGAACGCCCGTGAGGCGCCGGTCAGGTACGGCGGCAGGGTCCGGGTGGCCGCGAAGACCAGCGTGTAGGGCGGGTGGAGGTGGACGATCGCGCCCACATCCGGCCGGCGACGGTAGATCGCCAGATGGAAGTACATTTCCTTGGAGGGCCGGGCGGCGCTCTCGTCCACCACGCGCCCATCCAGGTCGACGAGCAGCACCTCGGCCTCGGTCATGTCCCCCAGCGAGTACCCCGTGGCCTTGATCAGCACGCGGTCCTGGCCGGGAACCCTGACGCTCATGTTCCCGCTGATGCCGGGCGTGAGCCCAAAGGCGTAGGCCCGGTGGCACAGCGCGACGAGGGTCTGACGCAGTTGCGCCACGGTGGCCTGCGGGCGGTCGTCGGTCATGGCCTCACGGTGTGTACGCCCGTTCAGGGTAGTCCTGGTGGGTGATCTCCACAGGGAAGGCGCGGACCTCCTGGACGAAGTCGGCCATGTGCCGCGCCATGCGCCGGAAGATCTCTTCGCCCTTGCCCGGCGTGGACCGGAAGGGGTTGCCGATGACCGCGGTGTCGCAGTACTCGTGGTGCTCCATCGGCACCCAGATATTCTCCGTCTCCTGGAACTTCACCGTGCCCGTGCCGTCGATCTTGGAGAACGCCGGCCCCATCCACCGCGGGGCGTGCGCGCGGTCGGAGACCGCCTTCCCCATGTCCACGAGCTTCTCGTTGACGGCCATCAGGCACGAGGTCTCGAGCTCGCTCGAGTGCCAGCCGGGCGTCTCCTCGGGAGGATTCTCGAAGATGCCGTGGAGCACATTCACCTCGCGCTCCGTCGGCGTCTTGTAGAACGCGAAGAACGCGCCGGTCGCATAGCGCAGGGAGCGGAGGATCTCGTCGATCGGCTTGGTGTTGGACCCGTGATGGCTGACGAACACGATCTTCTTGAACCCGTGGAAGATCAGGCTGCGGGCCACGTCGTGCATGACGCGCCGATAGGTCTCGGCCTGCAGCGTGATCGTCCCGGCGCCCTCCAGCAGGCGGCCCATGTGGTGCGGCGAGTAGCCAAAGGGCATCAGTGGGGTGTGCAGCACGTCGGCCATCTCGGACGCCATGACCACCGCGGTCATGGTGATGTAGCTGTCGGTCCCCAGCGGGATGTGGGCGCCGTGCTTCTCGGTCGAGCCCAGCGGGACCAGGATGACGTCCTGACCCGGCTCCTTCAGGCGATCGGCCACTTCGGAAAACGACAGGGCCAGCAGATTGCGCTTGCGACCGGACGTCGGGACATCGTGGCGGTAGTAGGCGTCGTGCGCGGATGCCATGACTCACCTCGGGGTAGGATGGAAAACCTTTTCCACGCCCATGGTATCCGCCGGCGCCGCGAGGTGTCAACCCGCGGCGTGGAGAAGACGACGGACGTGCGGACCCCGCGCGTTCGAGGATTCCTGTTTGACATGGACGGCGTGCTGTACCGCGGCCGCCGGCCCCTGTCCGGGGCCCGGGCCATCCTGGCCGCGCTCGAGCGCGCCGGGGTCCCCTACGCGCTCGTCACGAACAACAGCACCCGGACTCCGCGCCAGTACGTCCGGCATCTGGCCTCGATGGGCATGCGCGTGGCCGAGCGCCGGATCGTCACCTCATCGAGCGTCGCTGCCAGCTACCTGCGGCGACGCCTGCCGCCGGGCGCCCGTGTGGGCGTCGTCGGGGAAGCCGGGCTGGTGCGGGCCGTGCAGCGGGCGGGATTCGTCGCCTCCTGGGACCGCCCTGCGGCCGTGGTCGTCGGGCAGGACCGCCGCGTGACCCACCGCAAGCTCTCCGCGGCGACCGCCGCGCTGGTCGGCGGCGCGCTGTTCGTCGCCACCAACCCGGATCCGCTGGTCCCCACCGAGCGCGGCGTGGTGCCCGGTGCTGGAGCGCTGGTCGCCGCACTGGCGTATGCGGTGGGCCGCCGCCCGGTCGTCCTCGGCAAGCCCAAACCGGCGCTGCTGCGCGAGGCGATGGCGCGGACCGGCACGGGGCCGCACGAGACGGTCATGGTGGGGGACCAGGTGATCACCGATGTGGCCGCAGGTCGGGCCGCAGGCACGTTCACGGTGCACGTGCAAAGCGGGGTGTCGACGGTGCGTCCCGGGCCGCCGAATGCGCCTCATCCGGATCTGGTGGTGGACAGCCTGATCGAGCTGTGGCGGTGGGCGGCCGGGCGGATCGACGCCCGAGACAGATCGGCGCCTAGGCGCGTCCCATCCCGCTCACCGAGAGCGGCTCGATCAGGAGGCTGACGCGGTTCTCTGGCCGGTTGCCGCCCATGTAGGAGTAGGGACGGCCCACGTAGCGCTGAGAGAGCCGGTCGATATCGCGTGCGCCGCTGGCCTCGTCGACTCGGATGACCCGGCCCTGGACCTGGACGTAGCGGTACATGTTCTGAGGATCGACAACAGTCAGCGCAAGACGCGGATCCCGCTGGAGGTTGCGGAGTTTGACCCGCCCCTTGCTGGTGTTGATCAGGATGTGGTCG
>JBBIOB010000099.1:0-3456 GCA_037443565.1 Armatimonadota bacterium
CCGCCAAGCGGTCGGTGGGCCACGAAGGCCACTGACGACCGGAGCCTCGTCATGAGTATACCACTGAACGTCGCCACCCTGTTGAAGGAGCACGTCACCCTGGAGGTGGAGAGCATCGACCGGCTCTACCTCAACGGGTATGTCCCGGGGCTGCAGGCCGAGGGGGGCGTGGTGCATTTCTTCCGCCAGCATCGCGGGCAGCCGTTCGCCTCGTCGGCGCTGATGGACCCGATCAGCACGGCGTTCGTCCGCGCCATTGAGCGGTTCGCCGACGCCGAGCGGATTCCGCTGGTGACGTTCGAGAAAGGGCAGCGGAAGGATGAGGTGGCGGCGCACTACCTGGCGCGGTTTCCCGGGGACGAGGGCGTGTACCTGGTCGGCAAGGCGCAGGAGAAGACCTGGACCTTTCGGACGCGCAAGCGGCGGAACCCGGTGACCGGGAAGACGTACCCCTGGATCTACCGGACCACGGCGATGGTCAACCAGTACTACTTCTACCTGGTGGACGCCGATTTCGGGCCCCTGTTCATCAAGTTCGGCTCCTACTTCCCCTATCCGGTGAAGGTCTGCCTGAATGGGCATGAGTATCTCAAGCGCCAGCTGGCGAAGGCCGGCATTGGCTTTGAGGCGCTGGACAATGCGATTCTCTCGTGTACCGCCCCACGCCGTCTGCAGCGGATCGCGGACGGGCTGACAGCCGAGAAGATCGAGCGGCTCTTTCGCAAGTGGCTGGCCCGCCTGCCCCATCCCTATCCTGCGGCCGACCGGGCCGCCGGCTATCGCTACCAGCTGTCCATCCTGCAGGCGGAGTTCTCGCTGACCCAGGTGCTGGACCGGCCCCAGACGGGGCGGCTCTTCTTTGAGCAGATCATCCGCGACCACCTCGACCTCGGCCGACCGGACCAGGTGCAACTGATCTTCGGGCGCCGTATCACCAAGCGGACGCCGGGGCGTTTCCGCACCCGGGTCCTGACCCCGGGCGTGGTGCCCTCGCTCCACGTCGACTACAAGCGTTCGAGGATCAAGCAGTACCACAAGGACGGCCGAGGCCTGCGCACGGAGACCACCATCAACGACACGCGCGACTTTGGCATTGGACGGCGGCTCAGAAACCTGCCTGCCCTGCGGCAGGTCGGCTTTTCCGCCAACCGACGTCTGTTGGACGTCCAACGACTGAGCCACGACTGTGCCCTGGGCGAGGCGGCGTTGGGGGCCGTGACCCGGCCTGTGGTGGTCGGGGGCCAACGCTCCCCGGCGTTGCGGTTTGCCGATCCGCGCGTGATGGCCCTGTTTGGCGCGCTCGTGCTGTTTCGCCTGCTACCGACCGGCTTCACCAACGCCCAGCTGCGCGCACACGTCGCGCCCCTGTTGGGGGTGGCCCTCGACGCCTTCCCACGCGGCCGCATGACGTACGACCTGCGGCGCCTGCGCCTGCGGGAGTTGATCGAGCGGATCCCGCACTCCCATCGTTATCGGGTGACCGACGAGGGGTTTCGCACCGCGCTGTTCTTCCTCAAGGTCCACGCGCGCATCCTGCGACCGGGGATGGCCTCCATCCTGCCGGACGCGCCGGGCATCGGTGCACCTCTCCGGATTGCCTTCGAGAAGCTGGAGGCGGAGATCAACCGTGTCTGCTTAGAGGCGCACCTGGTGGCTGCGTGACACCTGGAAAAGATGACTCAAACGTGAACGAGACAGGCGGTCAAGGAGTCTAGAGCAGCGGGGTTGGGTCCGAAGCCGGGTCGGCCGGGGGACATTCGCGACAAGGAAGTGCACCCCGAAAGTTGGACAGTGTCGACCCCTCGAACTTGTGCAGGTCACGGTTGAGACTGCTGTTCGTCAGCATAGATCATCGGTGCTCGGTAGCCAAGCTGAGAGTGCCTGCGCTCCCAGTTGTAGTAGCGCATCCGGATATCCACGACGCTCGCCAGGTCGGCCAACGTCTGGGCATCGAGCAGCAGCGAGCGGTTCTCCGTCTTGAATCGGCTGAAGAAGGCTTCCATCTCGGGGTTATCCTGCGGGCCCCGCACGGTGTACGAGACGCGTACGCCGTCCTCGCGCAGCAGACGCGTGAGCCACGCGTAGCTGGTGAACACTGGATCCTGGTCATGGTGCACGATGACGCCACCGAGACCAACCCCCCGCCCCCGCAGGGTCTGGGCGGCTCGCGCCCAGGCCTGCAGGGCGACCGTCGTCGTCGGGTGGGCACCCACGGCCCAGCCCGGGACGACCTTCGTCCTGTGATCCAAGAGCGCGATCAGGAAGGCCCGTTGGTGGCCGCCGGCGTAGAGCACGGCGGTGAAGTCGGCGTAGAGGACCTCAAACCGCCCGATGGCGTCCAGCCCCGCGAGCAGGTTCGCGCGGGAGCCGGCGGTCGTGATCGCCCGATGGATCCCGCTGGGGCGTGGTCGTCGGGTCGTGCGCAACAACGGCAACGCCCACAGCTGGTGCAGCCGCTGCACGACCTTGTGGTTGAGGGCATACCCGTGTGTCTCCCGCAGTTCTGCGGTTGTGCGCCGATACCCGTACTCCGGATGCGCCCGGGCGATTCGCCTCCAGGACCTCGCGCAGGTGCCCATATCGCTCCGCATAGCTCCGCCGCTGGGCGCGATGATAGTACCACGGCGTGCGGGGCAACCCCACGGCGCTCAACGCGGTGCCCAGGTCGTACTCGGGCAGCACGCGTGTCACCAGGGCCACCTTCTGCTCCGTGCTCAAGGTCTCTGGCCCAAGAAGCTTTCTAAAAGGGCGACCTCGACTTCTTTCTTGCCCAGCAACTGTTCCAACTCCGCGATCCGCCGCTCATATTCGCTGACGGCCGCGGTGCGGGCAAAGATCTCCGGCCCCCGTTCCAGGAAGATCTTCCGCCACAGGCCCACCGAATTGGGATGGACCCCGTAGAGCTTAGCGATCTGGCCCGGCGTCTTCGTCCCCGCGAGCGCCTCCACGACAATCTGGAACTTCAGCTTCGGCGAGAGCTGGCGCTTCGTGCTCCTCATGGCTGCGGCCCCCCTTCAGTTCAGGCCCAACCATGACCCCAACGCGTTCGAGAAGTCAACTCCACATCACTGGGGCGTCCAACTTTCGGGGGTCATAGCCGAGCTTCGTCGCGTGCTCGAAACGCCGGACGGCCACGAGCATGGAGCGAGTGGCCATGAGGGCCACTCGCATGGGCAATGCGGGTACTGACTCCTGTGCTAAACCTGGCATCTCCGGAGGAACTTGAACCCTGAGCTTCTGCTCCGGAGGCCGCGCCCAACGTCTGAAACGCAAGCGAGGCGCACCGTCTGGGAACGACTTTGCCGCGAATTCACCGGATAGGGAGGGAAGGTACCTTCCCTCCCCTCCATAGCGCCGCACGTGCGGGTCCGGGTCTGACACATCACCAAGCCGCTCGAAGGCAGCCATATCGCTCGGTCACACTCTCTAGGCCTTGTGCTGTCCAGAACGCGCAGG
>JBBIOB010000100.1:0-3125 GCA_037443565.1 Armatimonadota bacterium
GACCGGCGGCGTGGTCGGCGTGGCGCTGCTCGCGCTTCGACTGCGCGGCCGCAAGGATGCGATTCCGTTCGGGCCGGCGCTGGCGGCCGGCGGGCTGGTGAGCCTCTTCTGGGGCGGTGCGATCGTCGAGTGGTACTGGGGCGGGCGCTGGCTGTAGTCCTGCCTGCGCCTGGGAGGTCTACAGAGCAGGACTTTGGGGCAATCTGTTGAAGGTAGCCGTGGTCTGACAGTTGGACTTGGGGCCTGCCGGGGCTCCGCTCGGACTCCTATCAACGTACGATTAGGGGGCCTCATGCGGAAGGCGATTGACTATCTCCGGGCCCATCCGGTCATTCCCATAGCGATCGCGATTGGGCTCGTTGGCATCTTGATCATGCGCCCGTGGCCGACCCGGCCGGCCACGACGGTATCACCTCCAGCCCCTCCTGTTGCCACGCTGCCGCCCGCGCTCCCGCCGGCACCTCCGCCTACGGAAGCGCCGGCGCCGACACCTGCGCCCCCGCCGGTAGCTGCGGTGCCGGGTGCAGTGGACGCGGGGCGTCCGGATCCGTTCGCACCGCTCGTGCGGCCCGCGGTCGGTCAGCCGATCGGCATTCCTGTGCCGCCGCCCGCGCCACTGCCGCCACCATTGTTCCCGGGTGCACCGCCGGGTGTGCCCGCCCCCATGCCAACTCCGGAGCCTCCGCCCCCGCCCAAGGAGGCCAGCCGGGTCCAACTCGTTGGGATTCTAGGCAACAGCGGCGCGGTGGCGATCGTCCGTCTCGACGGGAAGACGCACATCGTCGCTGTGGGCGAGCTCATTCTTGAGAAGATCAAGGTCGCCCTCATCGATGTTGCGCGGGGACTGGTGGTCCTCGAGCAGGAAGGCGAACGCTTCGAGTTGACACTGGGAGAGGTGAGGGGAGCGAATGTGGCCACGACTGCACCAACGCGCATCATCTAAACTCCTGGCCGGGCTGGCCGTCGTCGTCGCGCTCTCCCTGATCCTGGTGGCACCTGCCGCTACGCAGGCGGAGCCGGTGCGCATCACGCAGGTTGGCGTCAAGACGTTCGGCGAGACCCTGCAGCTGGCCATCGTCGGGAGCGGTACGCTGACGTATCGCACGCTTCGGCTTTCGGATCCACCGCGGCTGATCATCGATCTTCCCGGCGCCGTCCTTGACGCATCGGTGCCGCCGGTCATCGAGGTCGAGCGCGGCGGCGTGGCGCGGATCCGGACCGGGCAGTTCCAGACACGGCCGGCCATCGCACGGGTGGCCGTTGACATGGCGACGGCCGTGCCGTTCACGCTGGCGACGACCGCCCCCGGCGTGCTCGTCGCCAAGTTCGAAACGCGCGCGGTCGCGCCCATGGCCGCTGCGCCTCCCGCGGCGGCGCCGGCGCGCCAGCGCCAGATCGAGGCGCAGGCGCCCGCGCAGCCTGCCGCACCTGCTCCGGCAGACGCGCCGGTCGCGCAGGTGCCGGCCACGCCTCCGGGGCGCATCACCCTGGAGTTCCGGGCGACCGAGATCGCCGATGTGCTGAGTGCGCTGGCGAAGGTGTGCAACGTCAACATCGTGACCGACACCTCGGTGCGCGGCCAGATCACGGTCCGGCTGGTCGATCTCACCTGCGACGAGTCGCTGCGCTACATCCTGGAGGCCAACGACCTCGGCTTTCGCCGGATCGGCCGCAACCTGATCATCCTGCCCGCGGCGCGGCTTGCGCCGCCGCCGGAGGCGCCCGAGACGATTACCTATCCTGTCGGGTTCGGGACGGCCCAGCAGATCGCCGACGCGATTCGCGCGGCGGTGCCGGGCATTCGGGTGACGCATGACGTCCGGACCAACGCGATCGTCGTGGTCGCCACCCCCGCGCAACACGAAGAGGTGCGCAAGATCCTGGCGGGGCTCGACATCCAGCTCACGCAGGTCATGATCGAGAGCCGCGTGGTGGACATCAGCATGTCCGACCTGCGCAACCTCGGGTTGAGCTGGGGCCTCACGCAGATTCCGATCATCGGCATCGAAGGCGTCTTCCCCAACCAGATCACGGTGGGCGTGGCCGACTTCGCGATCTTCGCACGGCTCGACGCCCTGGTGACCGACCGCAAAGCCCGGGTGATCACAGCGCCGCGCATCGCGGTCGTGGACGGCAACGAGGCCGAGGTCAACCTGGGTGAGGACATCCCAATCCCGACCATCGACACCGCCGGACGGCTGACCTTCGAGTTCAAGCCTGTCGGCGTGCTCCTCAAGATCCTGCCGAAGGTCAACCGCGACGGGCTCATCACGACGCGCATCGCGCCTGAGGTGTCGTCGGTCATCGAGTTCCTGCCGACCGCGTCCGGACCGGTCCCCAGGATCGCGACGCGCAAGGCGAACACCATGGTGACCGCGCGCAGCGGCGCGCCAATCGTGCTGGCCGGCCTGATCAGCGCCGAGGAGCGCCGGACGGTCCTGAAGGTTCCACTGCTGGGCGACATCCCAATTCTCGGTGCCCTATTCCGGACGACCACGACCGATCGCCGGGAGAGCGAGGTCATCTTCATCGTGACCATGCAGGTGCTGCCGGCGGCGGGCCAGCCCGCGCCGCCGCTGCCCACGCCCGCGCCGAGGCCCAGCCCCTGAGGGCGGCGGCCTGCCGCGTGGATGAGTGCGTCACCGTGGTGCCTTCGCCCCGCAGACGGGCGTGGGTGATCCGAAAGGAGGCAGTGATCGGACTATGATACACCTGCGACTCCCCGCGGTTCTCCTCCTGGCGGTCATCCTCGTGGCGGGGTGTGGCTTCGTGATCAGCGGGGCGCCACAGCTCGTCTCGCCGCCGAACGGGAGCACACAGCCGTGCTTCACCGATCCTGCCGGTGGATGGATCTTCGTCTGGACGGCCGTGCCGAATGCGGTGCAGTACATCTTCCAGCTCGTGGTCGACGCGACGGGCGTCGTGGCCTTCCAGGCGGTCCTCACGGGGGAGCCGCCAGCAACAAGCATCACCGTACCGGGATCGTCGGCGCTGTGCGGCGAGACGTACCGCTGGCGCGTCGGCGCGACGTTCGCGAACCGGGCCGCCCCGGCATGGAGCGGATACTGGACGGTCATCTTCGAGCCCTAGGGCCGACGACGCGTTGATCTCTCAATTCCCGGGGG
>JBBIOB010000101.1:0-2414 GCA_037443565.1 Armatimonadota bacterium
ATAATTGATTAAGTGATTGTCAAGAGGCCCGGGGAAGAACGCGAAGAGGTTACATGTACCATAACAAGAACAGCACCCCGGCGGGGTCTCCGCCGGGGGAATTACGTGAACCGATCCTGGACTGGCCGAAGGACTACGTATCCTTGACCAGCCACGGTCTCGAATCCGTATTGATCCGGTCGTAGTCGCTGAATCAGCGGGGTGTCCGAGACAAGGAAGACCCCGCCAGGACTAAGCACCCTGCGCGCACCTTCCAGGAGTCGTGGCCACTGCTCGTCGCGGAGCATCCACAAACACGCCACGGCGATCACTACGTCGAAAGAGCTTGGCTGAAAGGTGTCGACGCGTAAGATGTTCATCTCCCGAAACTGCACCGGGAGCTGGCGTTCCGCTGCCACTCGTTGGCTCTCTCCGAAGACGAGCTCGCTCAGATCGATCGCTGTGACCCGGTAGCCCCGCTCGCCGAGTGCGAGGGCATTGCCACCATCACCACAGCCGAGCTCCAGAACGGCGGCAGGTGGCCGCGGAGCTTGCATTGACTGGAGAAATGCGAGGAGGGCTGGATGAAGCCCCAGCCCTCCTCGTGCCCCTAGATCGTTCTGCTCACGGCCCATTGCCGCTGGCATCCTCAATCTCTTTCTGGAGACGGGCGTAGTGCGCTTCCATCCACCGAATTTGCTCGATGGTCAGGACCTGAGCGCCCTTTGCTGCAGCCCGGAACCAGAGCATGTTTGCCTGATACTGCAGGTCGCCCGCTCGGCGCGAACATGCCTCCGCCTTCCTGAGGTCAAGTGGACTACCCTGAACGGGTGCCTTCGTGAGTTCATGGCACGGCACCCAGTTCGCCCTTCCGGCGGCAATCTGCGTATTTCGCTCATCGTGATCAGTCATTCCGCTCCATCGTGATCACTCGTTTCGGTGATCGTGATCGGAGCGGCGCGACGATCCCGGAGCAGCGCGACGCTGGGCCGGACGAGCGACGATCACCTCCCTCTGGATAGCATGAGAGTCCCTTGCCGTTCCTTCGCTTCGCGCATCAGCGTCTGGGTCCTGGCGGTGCGCGCGTGGACCACGGAACGTCATGGAAGAGGCGATGCGCGCCTTCGACGTCCAGACCAGGCCCCTGGGAGGCCCGTAGCGGCATGTCGTGAGGGCGGGGAGGCATCTGGCTACCCCTCCGGTGACGGCTTGGCGCGGACTTTCCGCATCGACTCTCCCTTCAGTTCGATGCGATGCGCATGGTGCACGATCCGATCACAGATGGCATCGGCCAGCGTCGGATGCCCCAGATAGTCATGCCAGAGGGCCGGCGCGAGCTGGCTCGTGATGATGGTGGCCCGGGTATCGTAGCGGTCCTCGAGGATTTCGAGCAGATCGTGGCGCTCCTGGTCCCCGACCGGCGCCAGCCCCCAGTCGTCGAGCACGAGGACATCGGCCCGGGCGAGCCGGATCAGGAGACGGGGATAGGTGCCGGCCGCCCGGGCCAGCGTGAGCTCGTGGAGCAGGCGCGAGGTGCGCCAGTAGAGCGCTCGATAGCCTTTCCGGCAGGCCTGGTGGGCCAAGGCGCAGGCGAGAAAGCTCTTGCCTGTGCCGGTCGCCCCGACAATGATCACGGCCTGATGTTCGGCGACCCATCGACAGGTGGCGAGTTGTCGGATCTGGCTGCGCTCAAGCCCGCGGCGTGAGGCATAGTCCACGGCCTCAAGACAGGCGTGGCTCGGCCGCAGCTTGGCTTCTTGCAGGGCTCGGGCGAGTCGCCGATTCTCCCGGGCGAGCCACTCCGCGTCGACGAGCAGCGCGAGCCGTTCATCGAAGGCCAGCGACGTGATGCTCGGGTCCTGCTGCTGCGTCTCCCACGCGGCGACCATGGCGTGGAGCCGGAGGGTGCGCAGTTTGTCTACCGTCGGACTGGTCAGCATGGGCGTCTCCTTGGCGCGTTATTGATAGTACTCCGGACCCCGCACGTGTTCGTGCGAGATCGCCGGCGTAGGGACCAGCGTGGTCTGCACCGGCAGCGGGACGCGATCGAGCCCGCGCTTGAGCATGGCATCGACCTGGCGGTAGGACCGCGCGCCCACCGCCAGCGCCCGCGCGCAGGCGGCCTCGAGCCGCGCTGCCCCGTACCGGTGGCCGAGGCGGAACAGCCCCAGGCAGGACCGATACCCCTGCTCGGGATGCGGCCGGTCTTTGAGGATCGCATCGACGAGCGCGTGCGTCTCAGGGCCGATCTCCTGAGCCCAGTCGAGGATCCGCGACGGCGTCCACTCCAGGTGCGCCTGATGGGCTTTGGGCATGTGGGCGGCAATGGTGGTGTGCCCGCCCCGCACGTCACTGCGCCGGTGCGCGGCGACGCGTTGGCCGCGGTGGAAGATCTCGACCGTGGTCGCCGTGAAGCGCACGTCGACGGTCTCGTG
>JBBIOB010000102.1:0-2235 GCA_037443565.1 Armatimonadota bacterium
CGTCCTTGCGTCTCCCGTAGATATAGTAGGGATAGGAGTGCATCAGCGCGTAGCACGGGCTGACCCTGCCGTCCCAGCCGATCACGAGCGCGCGGTCTTCCACGAAGCGGCAGCGCCGCTGCGCGCCCCACTTCCCGCGGGGAAGCCTGGCGACGCCCCACGTGACCCAGTCGACGCCGGCCACCGGCCAGCCCATGGGCACTGCCAGGGGCTGGCCGCGGTCGTAGGCGATGTCATCGGCCTGATCCGGCGCATGGGGGAGGAGATGCGTGACCAGGACAAAGGAGGCTCCCAGCGCTCTTGTCAGCCCCGGGAGACGAGCCAGATCCTCCATGTTGCTGCGGGTAACCACGAACTCCAGTCCGATACGGGGCGCCATCAGGCCACGTTGCCTCGCAATGGCCCGCAGACCCCGGATGTTCTCCAGCACCGTGTCCAGACCGCCTGCCACGCCGGCCTCTCTGTAGGCCTGGAGATGCGCCGTGTCGACGGACACCACCACCGTTCCCAGCCGGGCGGCGACCAGGGACTCCGTCATGGAGCGGTCCAGCAGCAGACCATTCGTCGTCAGCGACACCGCGGCGCCCAGAGCAGAGGCCCGGGTCACCATGTCGAGAATGCGAGGATGCACGAGCGGCTCCCCGAAGCCACCGAGCGTGATCTCCCTCAATGCCGGAAAGGCCTTGAGCTGGTCGGCGATCATGCTGAAGGTCCCCCAGGTCATCTCACCGATCGTGTCACGCCAGACCCGGCGGACGCAGATAGCGCAGTCCAGGTTGCAGCGGGTGGTGACCTCGATGTAGACCCGCCGCACGTCGGGTTCAGCCCTCCAGATGGCGAGGCCGCCCTCTCGACGCTCGACGACCACCTCGCTGCCGCGGAAGTCCGGGGGAAGGGTGATGCGTCCGTCGCTGCCGACGGCGATCCTCGCCATGTGCGCTCACCCACCGATCTGCATCATGACCCTGGTGCGGGGATATGCCCTTTCGGCCAGCAGATGTCCGGCCGGGCGGTGGAAGGCGGCGGCGCGAAAGAGGTCCCTGATCTGTTCGTAGGATGCCCCGTTGCGCAGCGGGGTCAACAGGTCCTCCTCCACATCGCGGAGGAGGCACAGCGGCAACCGACCGTCGGCGGTCAGGCGGAGGCGTCCGCACCGGGCACAGAACGGCTGGCTCACCGGGCTGATGAACCCCACGGTCCCTGCCGCGTTGGGCAGGCGGTAGGTCGTGGCCGGATCGCGTCCGGACAGATCGGTCGGGGTCAGCGGGCCGAGGGCCGCCTCGATCCTGGCCATCGTCTCCCTCGTCGTCACCACGCTGGTCTCGGCAAAGCTGGCCACAGTGCCGACGGGCATCATCTCGATGAACCGTACCTCCCAGGGCCGCTCCAGCGTGAGGGCGGCCAGCGGGACGACGTCGTCGCTGAGATCGCGGACGACGACGGCGTTGACCTTGATCGGTTCCATTCCGGCCGCGGCGAGTGGGTGCGCCAGTTCGTCTAAGAGCAAGCCGTTGGTCGTCATGGCGAGGTCCTCGATGCCGCCAATCGCGCGGATCGCGCGCACGAGCTCCACGAGGCCGGGGCGGAGCGTCGGTTCGCCGCCCGTCAGGCGCACCTTTCGGACGCCCAGTTCAGCGGCCGCGTTGATGAGCAGGAGCAGCTCACTGTCCCGGAGCAGCCCCTCCGGCTGGCGAAACTCGGCCACACCCGCCGGCACACAGTAGACGCAGCGCAGGTTGCACCGGTCGGTGACCGAAACCCGGAGATCCCGGAGGTCGCGGCCGTACTGGTCCTGCATCGTCTCTCCTTGTTGACCGGATCGGTCGAGACATCCCCCGGCTCGACGGCGTGCCAGAGAAACGGCCGGCCGCACAACGGGGGTCACTACACCTCTAATGGTATGGGGGGCAGTCCGACAGGTGTATCGAGCAGGGGCCTGATTCCGGGGGCCGCGGGCCGAGCCAGGGGCCCGCCCCGCCCTCCGCCGCGGTCACCCACCCTTGGGGTGCCCTACCCCTCTCAGGCCTCTCAGCCCCCGGCATTGGGAGGATCACCGCCCCCCACACGATCAGGTCTCCGCCCGTGTCTGCTCAGGCTCCAGCGCAGGCAGGATCGGACGTTCCACCCGGCCCGTCTGGAGATTGTGCCAGTAGCGGGGGCAGGACTTGCCTGATGTGCCGCCCGGCAGCCGGGCGTAGCGTGGAGGTGGAGGTGGTCTCCATGCTGCGCCCGGAT
>JBBIOB010000103.1:0-2121 GCA_037443565.1 Armatimonadota bacterium
TGGCCAACACGCCGGCCGAGGATGTGCGCCGTCTGCGCCGTCAGGTCCACACCGGCGCCCAGCGGGTCCGCCGCCGGCCACGGCTCGGCCGGGGCTTTCTCAGGCACACCGGCCTTTTTTGATGCCTCATATGTCACTGTATTACGAAAACATCAATAGTTTCCGGCCCGACCGCCCAGCAGCCGGCGCCAGACGCGGCGCGCAAAGCCTGCCTCGGCCGGCCGTGCCTCGACCATAGCCAGCGCCATCTCGTAGAACGGGTCGGGCTCGGCCAGCGACAGGACCTCGCCGGGCTCCCGGTCCATCCAGTACTGCATCCGCTTGCCTGCGCCCTGGGACGGCGCCTCGAGCTCCTTCATCGACTCGGCCTCGGTCACGTTCACGCGCTCCAGATGCATCCCGTCGCGGCCCTTGATGCGCAGGTGCTTGCCGCTGGTCTCCTCGAGGGCGCGCACCCAGCCCGCGCCGTCCTTGAACAGCGTCCCGGCGACCTGAGGATGGACCTCGATGAGGATGGCCGGCGCCTTTGACTCGCGCGCCAGCCGGCGGACCTCGCGCCGCACGCGCCTGGCCATCGTCTCCGCCGACAGCACGCGCCCCCGGCCCTCGCAGTACGGGCAGGGGATTCGCATGATCTCCTCGAGGTCCTGGTGGACGCGCTTCCGGGTGATCTCGACCAGCCCCAGGCTCGTCAGGTCGATGACGTGGAGCTTCGCGCGGTCGCGCTGCACCGCCTGATCGAGGGCGTCGAGCACGCGCTGGCGGTGCTCTTCCTTCTCCATGTCGATGAAGTCCACCAGGATGATGCCGCCGATGTCGCGCAGGGTGATCTGCCGCACGATCTCACCGACGGCTTCCAGGTTGGTGCGCAGGATCGTGCTGGCCAGGTCGGTCTTGCCGACGTACTTGCCCGTATTCACGTCGATGACCGTGAGCGCCTCGGTGCGGTCGATGACGAGGTAGCCGCCCGACTTCAGCCAGACCCGCCGGCGCAGCGCCCGATCAATCTCGCGCTCCACCCCGTAGCGCTCGAAGATCGCCTCGTCTTCGCGGTGGAGCACCAGGCGGTCGCGCAGGTGCGGCGCGAACGAGGCGAGCAGGTCGGAGATGCGGCTGAACTCCTCGGCCGAGTCGACGACGAACCGCTCGACGTCGTCGGTGAACAGGTCGCGGACGATGCGGCGGATCAGGCGCAGGTCCTGGTAGACCAGGGCCGCCGCGCGGTTGGCCCGCGCCCGCTCCAGCACCCGATGCCACATCTGCCGCAGGAACGCCACATCGTCCGCCAGCACCTTCTCCTCGACGCCCTCCGCCGCGGTCCGCACGATGACGCCCATGCCGTCGGGCCGGACGCGGTCGGCAATCTGCCGGAGCCGCTTGCGCTCGGCCTCGCTGCTGATGCGCCGGCTGACGCCGACGTAGTTGACCGTCGGCATGAGGACCAGATAGTGCGCCGGCAGGGCGATGTACGTGGTCACCCGCGCGCCCTTCGTCCCCATGGGCTCCTTGGTCACCTGCACCAGGATCTCCTGACCGGGGCGGAGCCGCTCGGTGATCGCGCCCTTGCCCACCCAGTCCTCGATCTCCTCGCCCGCGAGCGGCGTCGCGCGGATGTCGGCGACGTGCAGGAACGCGTTGCGCTCGAGGCCGATGTCCACAAACGCGGCTTCCATGCCCGGCAGGACGTTGTTGACGCGGCCCTTGTAGATGTTGCCGGCGACCGGCTCGGACCGCTCCACAAACAGGTTCACCAGGACGCCGTCTTCCATGACGGCCACGCGGGTCTCGGCCGCCTCGATATTCGCGATGATCTCCCGTGCCATGGCACAACTCCTCGACCCGGCCGGTCAGTGCGCCGACCTCCAGCGCAGTCGAATACTGAGCAGCACGCCCGTCCCGGCCAGCGTGGTCAACAGCGACGATCCTCCGTAACTCATCAGCGGCAGGGGGATACCGGTGACCGGCATCAACCCCACGGTCATGCCCACATTCACAACGACGTGGAACAACATCATGGCGGCAATCCCGGTAGCCATCAGCGCGCCCAGGCGGTCGCGGGCCGTCGCCGCAATGCCCAGCGCCCGCCAGATCCAGACCAGGTACAACCCCAGCAGCACCAGC
>JBBIOB010000104.1:0-1550 GCA_037443565.1 Armatimonadota bacterium
CAACCGTCCGCGGCCGGCGACGACGCCGCCGGCCGCGGACGCCTCGTGCCCATCCCCCTTGAGCGGCTCCCCTGGTGGGTCCTCATCCTGGCCATCGCCGGCCTGGCAGCCGCCCTGCGCATCGCGGCCTCGCCGATCTACCGCGACACCCTGGTGTTCCTACGCAGCGGTGTGGTGCTCACGCTGCGCCTCACGGTCTCCGCCTATGTGCTCGCCCTGATCCTCGGGCTCTTCGCGGGGCTGATGCGCCTCTCCCGCAACCCGGTCTTCTACACGATCAGCACGCTGTACGTCGAGGTCGTGCGGGGCGTCCCGCTGCTCGTCCTGCTGATCTACATCGCGTTCGTCGCGGCGCCGCTCGTCTCGCAGGCGCTGGCGGGCGCGGCGCTGACCGCGGGCTTGCCCTGGGTCGCCAGATGGATCACCGCGTTCATCCGCAGCGATGTGAACCGGGCGATCCTCGGCCTGGCCATCGGCTACGGCGCCTACCTGGCCGAGATCTACCGCGCCGGGATCGAGTCGATCCCCAAGGGCCAGATGGAAGCCGCACGGTCGCTGGGGATGAGCTACGGTCAGGCGATGCGGTTCATCATCCTCCCTCAGGCGTTGCGCGTGGTCCTGCCGCCGTTGGGCAACGAACTCATCGCGATGCTCAAGGACTCGGCCCTGGCCTCGGCGATCGCGGTGCCTGAGTTGACCCAGGCCGGCCGCCTGCTGTCGGCGCGGACCTTCCGCGCGTTCGAGACCTACAACATGGTGGCGCTGCTCTACCTGATGATGACCCTGATCGGCTCGATGGGGGTGCGGGCGCTGGAGCGATGGGCGAAGGCCGGGCGATAGCCGTCGTCTTGCGAGACCTGCTGCCGCCGGCCGGGCCGCGGTCACTGCTGCCCGTGCGCGCGCTGGTGGACCTGGCGGCGCTCGCCGACCGGCTGGGCTACCACAGCGTCTGGGTGCCCGAAGGCCGCGGCCGAGAACTCGGCAGCATGCTCGGCGCGATGGCGCTCGCGACGACACGCCTCGGGCTGGCCACGGGGATCCTGCCCCTGTACTCCAGGCCGCCGGCGCTCGTCGCGATGGCCGCGGCCACGCTGGCCAGCCTGAGCGGCGGTCGGTTCATCCTGGGGATCGGTGCCGGGCACCCGGCCATCATCGGGCAGGGCTACGGCGTCCCGTTTCGGGAGCCGCTGATCGCGGCGCGCGAGTTCGTCGCGATCGTGCGCGCGGTGCTTGCCGGCGAGCGCGTGTCGATGCGGGGTCGGGTGTTCACCGTGGAGGCCTTCGAGCTCGAGGCCCGCCCGGATCATCCGGTCCCGATCTACGTGGCGGCGCTGGGGCCGGGTCGCGCCGCGCCTTGCGGCGCCTCCGTGCCGAACCTATAATCAGGGGTGCTCGGGCGCTTAGCTCAGAGGAAGAGCGCCTCTCTGACGCAGAGGAGGTCGCAGGTTCAAGTCCTGCAGCGCCCACCATCGCAAATGCAGACGGGGCGAGGGTTCCAGCCCTCGCCCCGTTTCACTTCTCGCGTTCCGGACACCCTACGGACAGCCACC